>JBBRNJ010000014.1:0-134164 GCA_038230375.1 Polyangiales bacterium
CAGCAAGCAAATTCAGTGCGGAAGCCGCGCGCGCCATGCGCTCCAGTCGTCGTCGTCCCCGTCCACGAGCTTGGGATCGCGGATGACCTTGTCCCACTCCTCTGCGCCCCAGATACGCGCGAGGATGCTCTCCACGCTCTTCTGGATGGCGGCGGAGTCTCCACGCCCAACGGCGTCGCACAGGCGATCCACGTCGGGCCGGTCGGCTGCGTGAAGGTGCTTCTTGTAGCAGTTGTAGAGCCTGAAGTTGTTCATGCTCCACACGTCTGCCCAGTAGGAGCAATGCAGTGCAAGGGTCTGCCTCTCCTGTGGCGACCACGACGTCTTGGTCGGTTGCTCGCCGGTCAACGCGTCCACGGCGCCGCGCGCGGCAAGGGAGGCAGGGGCTGACTTCTTGCGAGAGGGTGGAGCGGCGGAGTCGCCGTCGATCAGCTTGACCGACTTGGGCAGGAGCGAGAGGAGCGACTCCTCGGACACGTCCGTGGGCAGGGGCTTCGAGAACGGGAGACCAAGGACCGTCTCCACGCCATGCGCCATGGTCCATGCACGCAGCTCGTCGGTGTCCGCCATATGCTTCAGCAGCGCTGTACGCTCCGCCTTGCTGACGATCTCGAGGTGCTCCAGCTTCTCGAGCAGCTCCAGGTTCTGCGAGGTGACGTCGTCGTCGTCGTCGTCGTTGCCGGGCAGCGAGATCTCGCCGACCAGCGCGCCCGACGCGTACACGCGCACGGTGACGCCATGGTCGTCGTCGAACCAGACGTGGAGCAGCACGCCGTCCAGCACACGCGACGCGTCCGCCGGATCGAACGCCGCGGACAGCACGGGCACGAAGCTGGTCCAGCGCTCGCTCTCGCCCAGGACTGCGACCTTGAGACCCAGCGCCGAGAGCACGGCAGCGCCGTCGCCGCCGAGCAAGTGAACGGTGTGTCCTCGGTCGCCCATGGCTGCGGCGCAGTCTACTCCGCTCAGGGCGAAGAGGAGCCCTTCAAATCGTTGTATTGTGCAACCACCTGCGCCGGCGTGATCGTGTGGCCCTGCACCGGCATGTAGAGCGTGAACGTGCAGCCCTTGGCCTGGAAGTCCTTCTGGTCCTGGACGGACTGGGCGGTGCCGTTCGGGTCCGTCGTCCCCTGCACGTGGCTCACCGGGGATCTTCCATCCGACCATGCTGGGATCGGAGCCGCTGCTACGCGCGAAGGACGTGTTCTGGCCACCCATCGCCAGGCCAGAGAACTGCGTCGAGGCGCCAATGCCGAGGAGGTAGCCATACGCGGCGCCCTCGGAGAAGCCCCACAGGATGTGCTTCTTCGGGCTCACGTTGTAGCAGGCGTCGATCTCCGTCACGAGGTCCTGCACCTTGTTGAGATCCGCCGTGGCCCAGTTGGCGCCGTTGGGGAAGTTGGTGGGGTCGGTGGAAGCGCGCGAGCCCTTCGGCGCGACGAGGACGAGCTGGTTCTGGTCGGCGATGGGTTGCCACAGGGCCGTGAGCTCGCCCGTGCCGTCGGAGTCCTGTCCGTGCATGATCACGACGACCGTGTGCGCGACGTTCTTGTCGTAGCTGCTGGGCGCATAGGTGTGGAACGCGAGCCCGCCCGCCTGCTGGGACGCGGTGAGTCCGGTCTTGTTCGCGGTGTACTTGCACGGCCCCGTGTTGCCCCCGCCGCCGTCCATCCCGCCGTTGCTCCCGCCATCGCTGTTCGCGATGCCGCCCTCGTCGCCGGTGTTGCCGCTTCCTCCTTCTGCCTGGGAGCCGCCGCCATCACCGTTGGTCGGATGGGAGCCGATGCCGTCACTCTGGGCGTTGTCGGACGAGCAAGCCCATAACGAGGCGTGGAGGAGAGCGGCGAGCGCAAGCAGGTGAGCGGAGCGGCGCATCCACTCTTTATAGCAGTTTCCGGCCTGGAACTGGACGTGGCTGCCATGCGGGGGCAGGATGCCCGAAACGGAGGGAGCCAACGTGAGACTAGGTATCGATTTCGGCACGACGCGCACCGTGGTCGCGTGCGCGGATCGCGGCAACTACCCGGTCACGAGCTTCTTCGACGACGCCGGCGACGCGCACGATTTCTTCCCTTCGGTCGTCGCCGAGCGGGGAGGGGAGCTCGCGTTCGGGTGGGACGCGCTCGCGAAATCGGGCGATCCATCGTGGACGCTGGTGCGGAGCATGAAGCGCTTGCTGGGCGCGAGCGAGACCGTCGCTGCGTCCGTGCGCATCGGCGGGACCACGCTGCCGATCGGCGACCTGTTGACCCGCTTCCTTCTCGCGCTCCGGACCGCGCTCGCGTCTGCGTCGAACCTCGGTGACGCGCTCGCGCGCGATGGTGAGGCCGCGCTTCGCTCCGTCTGCGCCGTCCCCGCGAACGCAACGGGCCTCGCGCGGTTCGTCACGCTGGATGCATTCCGTCGCGCAGGCTTCGCGCCGGTGGCCATGCTGAACGAGCCGTCGGCGGCGGGCTTCGAGTACACGCATCGTCATCGCGACACCTTCACGCAGAAGCGTGAGCACGTGGTGGTGTACGACCTGGGCGGAGGCACGTTTGACGCGTCGCTGGTCCGCATGGCGCAGAAGAGCCACGAGATCCTCGCGACGGCCGGCAAGAACCAGCTCGGCGGCGACGACTTCGATGACGTCATGGTGGACATGGTGCTCACCGCAGCGAAGGTGCGTCGCGCGGACGTGGGCGCGCGCGCGCTCGAGGAGCTGCGCGTGCGATGTCGCGACGCGAAGGAAGCGCTGAACCCCAGCTCCCGCAAGCTGACCATCGACGTGACGGGTCTGCTGGATGCCCGCGAGAAGGACGCAAGCGTCGTCGTGCCCGTGGCCGATTTCTACGAGGCCGCGAAGCCGCTGGTCCACGCGTCGATCGAGGCCATGCTCCCCGTGATGACGCGGCTCGAAGGCGCAACCGAAGACGACGTGGAGAAGGCGCTCGCAGAGGTGGCTGGCATCTACGTGGTCGGCGGCGCGAGCGAGCTCCCGATCGTGGCGCGTGCGCTGCGCGAGCGCTTCGGTCGCCGCGTGCACAGGTCGCCGTACCCCTCTGCGGCGATCGCGATCGGCCTCGGCATCGCCTGCGACGAGGCCGCAGGCTTCGAGCTCTCCGATCGCTTCTCGCGCACGTTCGGCGTCTTCCGCGAGGCCCGTGGTGGCGACGAGATCACGTTCGACCCCATCTTCACGCACGCAACGATGCTGCCAGGTCGCGCGGGAGAGCCGCTCCGCTTTCGCCGCACCTACCGCGCCGCGCACAACGTCGGTCACTTCCGCTTCGTGGAGTGCAGCGAGATCGGTGACGATGGCCGCCCGCGCGGCGACATGATGCTGTCGGGGGACGTGTACTTCCCGTTCGACGCCGGCCTTCGCGGCAAGACCGAGACCCTCGCCGACGTATCGGTCCGCCGCCTGGGCGAGCAAGGCCCGCGCATCGAAGAAGAGTACGCCCTGGACGAACACGGCCTCGTGGCCGTGACGATCCGCGACCTCGAGTCCGGCTTCACGAGAGAACACCGCCTCGGAACGGCGTGAGACTCTGGCCCCCAACGGTGGTGTCGCGATCCTGAGTCGCGCGTCACCCTGCGTGGGGCTTCGTTGCTCCATGCAGTGTGCATGAATGTGCGGGAATTCGTTGGTGTGTGATCGTGTGGGGCCATGGAACAGTCCGTGATGATGGGATCGCCATGACGCTGCGCTCACGATCCCCTGGTTTTTCCTGCGCCATTCTCGCTGGAATTTTCTCGCTTGCCGGTTGCGGTGGCGCGGACGAGGGTACGAACGACGGGACGACGTCGGAAGATCTCTCCGTGCAGCACATCTCGCGCATCACGACGATCTCGTACGCGCCCAACTCCTACGTGATCGGCAACGCGTATCCAGGGTGGACTGACGACGTGCAGGGCAACGCGCAGTTCTCCAAGGGCCCGGGCAACCCGAACGGCGTCTCGTACCGCTGGGGCTACCTGTTCGGCGAGAACTTCGATCACTGCGCGTGGGTCGGCGACTCCGAGGTTGGCGGAGGCAAGACGCAGAGCGGCGCACGCTGCGGCGCGCCTCAGGAGATCGACACGCCGCACTTCATGCGGACGTACACGAACGGCGAGCACAACCTGAACCCGGGTGACGGCTCCGACACGCACATGCACTATGCCGGCTCTGGCTGCACGGACAAGAACGGCTACGGCAACGTGTCCCCATGGCGCGTCCCCGCAACGCCCGCGAACAAGGTCGGGCAGGTGGCGGATGGCAAGCTGCTCAAGTGGCGCTACGCCACGCGCGACGGTCACTGGGTCCTCGTCCGCGACCCGTCTCCGCCCGCGCATGAGCCCAACTGGTACTTCGTCCACCGCGGCTGCGTGAGCCTCGCGAACACGCACTGACAACGCGAAAACGTAGCCTGCCAGGACGCCTCTCGCTCCTCATACTTGACAACATGCACCCAGGGCTGGTTATGGTGCGCGCGCTCGACGGAAGCGACGTCGTAGCACCAAGCCCAGGTAGCTCAGTTGGTAGAGCAGGGGATTGAAAATCCCCGTGTCGGCGGTTCGATTCCGTCCCTGGGCACCAAACGGCATCGCCTGGAGCTGAAGCGCCGCAAATCCTCGCCAGATGGTGCGGGTCCGTGGCAACCTGAGGCCCTCCATGTTGCGCTCGGATCCCCTCGGCCTCGTAGGCACCACCATCGCGGAAAAGTACGCGATGGAGGCGGTCGTTGGCGAGGGTGGGTTCGCGGTGGTCTACCGCGCGACGCACGTCCTCTGGAAGCGACCCGTGGCGGTGAAGGTCTTCAAGGCGCTGGGCGACGTGCCCGCCGCGGACCGCGCTCGGTTGCTCGAGGAGTTCATTCGCGAGGGCGCGCTGCTCGCGGAGCTCTCGGAGCGCTCCGCCGCGATCGTTCAAGCGCGCGACATCGGCACGGTGAACATCGGCGGCAAGGAGAGCATCCCGTACATGGTGCTCGAGTGGCTCGAGGGCGACACCCTCGAGGCCGTCCTCGAGAAGGAGCGCGCGGAGGGCGCGCCACACCGCACCCTCGAAGAGGCGGTGAGGTTGCTCGAGCCCGTCGCGCACGCGCTCTCGCTCGCACACTCGAAGGGCATTGCACACCGCGACGTGAAGCCCGCCAACGTCTTCGTGCTGGGTCATCCGCGCGCGAACGAGACCTCCGTCAAGCTGCTCGACTTCGGCATCGCGAAGGTGGTCTCCGACGTGCAAAAGGCGGCCGGCGCGTTCAGCAAGACCGCGGGCAACGCGACTAGCTTCACGCCCCTCTACGGCTCGCCTGAGCAGTTCAATCGTCAGGTGGGCGCCACCGGGCCGTGGACGGACGTCTTCGCGCTCGCGCTCCTCACGAACGATCTCATCACCGGCCGCGAAGGGCTGGAGGGCGACGACATCGTCCAGCTCGCGTTCTCTTCCGGCAACCCGCAGCGCCGCCCCACGCCGCGCACGTACGGCGCCACAGTCACGGACGCCGTGGAGCAGGTATTCGCGAAGGCTGTCGCCGTCGCGCCGGTGGAGCGCTACCAGACGGCGGGTGAGTTCTGGAACGCGCTCCGCTCTGCCATCGGGATGAGCGCGATGCCCGGCCGCATGTCGTCGCTCCCCGGCATGCCGGCCTCCGACACGATCAGGGACTCCTCGTTCGGCGTTGCGATGACACACCCCGAACCCCACGCAAACGCGATCACCGGCGGACCACAGATGGTCGGCCCGGCCACCGCGAGCACCGCGCTCGAGCCCGTGAACAAGAACTGGGGCCCGGCCCTCATCATTGGTGGCATCACGGTCCTGCTCGCGCTCGCGGGCGGACTCGCCGCGTGGCACTTCCTCGGCGACAGCACTCCTTCGGAGGCCCCGACAGGCGCCGGCATGGCATCCGCGTCATCCGCGCCGCCGCCGTCGTCGTCAGCACATCCCGTCGCGGTCGCCAGCCACGGCGACGCCGGCTCGTGCGCGGCTGGCATGGTGCGGATTCCCGGCGGCGACTTCTTCATGGGCTCGGACGACAAGACCGCGCTCGACAACGAGCGTCCGCCGCACCCCGTCCACCTGGAGCCCTATTGCCTCGACGCGACCGAGACCACGGTCGACGCCTACGTCGCCTGCAGCGACCGCGGCAAATGCCTGCGCGCGGCGAAGGAAAATGACTGGCCGAAGATCACGCCGGAGGAGAGCAAGTACCTCGACCCCCTCTGCAATTCGAACAAGCAGAAGGAAAACCACGACCACCCCATCAACTGCGTGTCGTGGGATCAGGCCAAGGCCTTCTGCGAGGTCTCCGGTGGTCGCCTCCCCACCGAGGCGGAATGGGAGTTCGCTGCGCGCGGGAGTGACGGTCGCGTCTATCCGTGGGGCGACGAAGCACCGAGCGCAACGATGCTCAACGCGTGCGGCAAGGAGTGTGGCGCATGGCAGCTCGCCTCCAAGATCCCGGTCGGCATGATGTACCCGAACGAGGACGACGGCTTCCCCGCCACGGCGCCCGTGAAGCAGTTTCCGAAGGGGCAGACCAAGTTCGGGAACTTCGACATGGCCGGCAACGTGTGGGAGTGGACCGCCGACTACTACGCGCCCTACGCGAAGGAGAGCGCGAGCAAACCGCGCGTGATGAATCCACCCGGACCCAGCGAGGCGGAGCTCGAGCGTGGCAAGCCGAAGACACGCGTCATCCGCGGCGGTGCGTTCAACGGCTCCGTCGCATCCTGGGTCAGGCCCACGTTCCGGTACTCCGATCTGCCCGAGAAGAAGAGCTACGGAATCGGTTTCCGGTGCGCGCGCTCGCTCTGAAGTAGACTGACCTACTCATGCACGAAGACACGCTTGGACTCATCTCCACGACGATCGCGGAGAAGTACCGCATCGAGGAGTGCGTGGGCCTTGGCGGATACGCTGTGGTCTACAAGGCCATGCATCTCACCTGGAAGCGGCCTGTTGCCGTGAAGGTCTTCAGCATCGCCACGCAGCTGCCCCCTGGCGCGCGCGATGCGCTCGTCGCCGAGCTCGTGAAGGAGGCGTCGCTGCTGGCCGAGCTATCGGAGCGCGACGCCACCATCTGTCAGGCGCGCGATGTGGGCACGATCACCACGCAGGACGGTCGCTTCTTCCCGTACCTGGTCCTGGAATGGCTCGATGGCCTGCCGCTGGACAGCGTCCTCCGCCAAGAGCGTGAGAGCAGGTTGCCGGCGCGGCCCTTCGAGGCCGTGGTCGATCTGCTGGCGCCCGTCGCGCACGCATTGATGCTCGCGCACCGTCGCGGAATCGCGCATCGCGACATCAAGCCAGCCAACATCTTCATCGTCGGCGATCCGCGCGGCGAGTTCTCCGTGAAGCTCCTGGACTTTGGCATCGCGAAGGTCGTGCGCGACGTCGGGAACAGCAAGGACTTCTCGCAGACACAGGGCAATCGCGGCGGCTACACGCCCACCTATGCAGCGCCAGAGCAGTTCTCGCGCACGTTCGGCGCGACCGGCCCCTGGACGGACGTCTATGCGCTCGGCCTGGTCATGACGGAGCTGTCCTCGAACACGGCCCCGCTCGAGGGCGACAGCGTGAGCCAGCTCGCCTACGCCTCCATTGACAAGACACGCAGGCCCACGCCGCGAAGCAGAGGCGTCTCGATCTCCGATGCCGTGGAGACCGTGATGCTGCGCGCGCTCGCTGTGGATCCGAAGGAGCGCTACCAGGACGTCGCAGAGCTGTGGGATGCGCTCTACGTGGCGCTCGGTCGCAAGGAAAAGCTGTCGGGCACCGTGCCGCTTCCGCCACCGGAGTTCGCGCCGACATTTACGGGCGGGCAGCCATCCGTGCGAGGGACTGCACCGATGCCGCCACCGTCCGTGCCATCGGGCCGTCCCATGCCGCCGTCGTCGCATCCGATGTCGGCGTCCTCCGGGGCCGGTCTCCCCGGCACTGGAATGCAGACGCTCCCTCCGCGCCGGACCGCCAGCGTCGTGTGGATGGGCGTCGCGCTCTTCGTCGTGGGGGCCGTGGGCGCCGCCGCGTTCTTCGTGATTCGCGCGCGCACGGAGAAGGGCACCGGGCTCGTCCAGAACGGCACCGTGAACGACGCTGGCGCAGTCGACGCCGCGAGCGCCGCGAGCACGGAGCTGACATGCCCCGCGGACATGGTGAAGGTCCCCGCCGGCAAGTTCTTCATGGGCACGGACGACAAGGAGGCCCTCTCGCCCGAGAAGCCCGCGCATCAGGTGACGTTGGGTGCATACTGCATCGATCGCACGGAGGTCACGGTCGCGGCCTACAAGGCCTGCAGCGACGTCGGCGCGTGCCGTCCCATCCAGCCCTCCAACGACTGGGACGGCCTTGGAGAGCGCGAGCGAAAGATCTTCGACCCGCTCTGCAACATCCGGGACGTGGACAAGGCAACCCACCCGATGAACTGCATCGACTGGAAGAACGCGCGCGCGTTCTGCAAGACGATGAAGAAGCGCCTCCCCACCGAGGCGGAGTGGGAGCACGCTGCGCGCGGCTCCGACGGACGTCGCTATCCATGGGGCGACGAGCTCCCGAGCAAGGAGCGCCTGAACGCCTGCGGCACCGAGTGCGAGCGCTGGGGCAAGGCCGTGGGCCTGGGCCTCCGCGCGATGTACGACGGGGACGACGGTTTTCCGAACACCGCGCCCGTCGGCACGTTCCCCCTCGGGCGTACCGTCTATGGCGCCGACGACATGACCGGCAACGTCTGGGAGTGGGTGCAGGACGTGTATGGGCAGTACGGCTCCGCGCCAGAGGTGGAGCCGCGCGGGCCCGGAAAGGGCGACGACCGCGTCATCCGTGGCGGCGCCTGGAACGGCTCGGACCCCGGGTTCGTGCGCCCCACGTTCCGGAACCACGATGCGCCGCAGAAGCGCGCCTACAACATCGGGTTCCGCTGCGCGATGCGCGGCGCGACTGACGACGGGGGCTGAACGCCGTCGGGCATTCCCACCATTCCCATTGCGCGCAGAAGTGCTAATCCCGGCACCATGCGTTCCGAATGGGTCAAGCCGCGGTTGGGTCAGTCCACTGTCACGCAGATGCACTACGCGCGAAAGGGCGTGGTCACGGAGGAGATGCGCTACGTCGCCGAGCGCGAGAAGGTCGACGTAGAGGTCATCCGAAGCGAGATCGCGCGCGGCCGACTCATCATCCCCGCGAACATCAACCACCTGAACCTGGAGCCCATGGGCATTGGCATCGCGCTCTCCTGCAAGGTGAACGCGAACATCGGCAACAGTGCCGTCACCAGCGACGTCGCGGCCGAGCTGCGCAAGCTTGCCATCTCGGTGAAGTACGGCGCCGACACGGTGATGGATCTCTCCACAGGCGGCGACATCGACGGCATCCGCAGGGAGATCATCGCGGCCTCGCCCCTCCCCATTGGCACGGTGCCCATCTACCAGACCATGCAGGCCCGCAAGAACGTGAAGGACATGTCCGCGGACGACATGATCTCCATGCTCGAGCACCAGGCGCAGCAGGGCGTCGACTACTTCACCATTCACGCCGGCGTCCTGGTCGAGTTCCTGCCGCTCGTGAAGGATCGCATCACCGGCATCGTGTCGCGCGGCGGCTCGATCATGGCGGAGTGGATGATCACCCACCACAAGCAGAACCCGTTCTTCACGCACTGGGACAAGGTCCTCGAGATCTGCGCGAAGTACGACGTCGTCATCAGCGCGGGCGACGGCCTCCGCCCCGGATGCTTGCATGATGCAAGTGACGAAGCTCAGTTCGCCGAGCTGAAGACGCTTGGTGACCTCACGCGCCGCGCCTGGGCAAAGGACGTGCAGGTCATGATCGAAGGTCCGGGCCACGTCCCGTTCGATCAGATCGAGATGAACGTGAAGAAGGAGATGGAGCTCTGCGACGAGGCTCCCTTCTACGTGCTCGGCCCGCTCGTCACCGATATTGCGCCCGGCTACGACCACATCACGAGCGCCATAGGCGCGACCATGGCGGGGACCGCAGGCGCTGCCATGCTCTGCTACGTGACGCCCAAGGAGCACCTTGGCCTCCCCAACGAGGACGACGTACGCCAGGGCCTCATCGCCTACAAGATCGCCGCACACGCGGCGGACATCGCGCGCCACCGTCCAGGCGCACGCGACCGCGATGACGCGCTCTCCCGCGCGCGCTACAAGTTCGACTGGAACGAGCAGTTCCGCCTGTCACTGGACCCGGAAACGGCGAAGGCCATGCACGACGAGACCCTGCCCGACGAGTACTTCAAGACCGCCGAGTTCTGCTCGATGTGCGGGCCGAAGTTCTGCTCCATGCACATCAATCGCGCCGTCGAAGAGTTCAACACCAAGGTCGAGGAAGACAAGAAGGCGGGCAAGCGCTCGCTGGACCTCTTCACGGCGTAGCGGCGCGCACCTGGAATCCTCGTGCGAAGGCGTCATCAACGGACCGCGCACGGCGCGAACAGGGCGAGCAAGTCGAGCAACGCGACCAGGCTCGGCGTGATCATCGCCGTCGCGGTGGTGGCTGTCTCGGGCGCGCTCTTCGGTGCGCTCTCGGCGTGCGGCAAGCCCAGCGCGCAGACGACACCGCCAGGCACCGCGGGCCTCTTCTCGGACCCCGATGACTCCGCGCACCCTCGCGAGTCGCAGAAGCCAGAGAAGAAATACGAGCTCGACGCACGCGGCAAGGAGCTCCTTGCGCGCGTCAGGGAAGGCGACGACGTCGACGTGTCGCGCTTCGCCACGTACGTCGGCGCCGCCGGCCTCATCGAGCTGTCCCGTGCCGATGACACACGTGCGATGTCACTCGCTGCCATGGAGTTCACGCCCGGGTTCTCCTGCGCTGCGCTCCTCGCGGAGACCGCCAAGCAGGGCAGGGATGATGACGCTCGCATCGCGCTGCGTTCGCTGCACCGCATCGCCGCGCGTCGCCGCAAGGCGCTCGATCTGGAAGACCGGGCGGAGCTCGGATACGCGTGCGACACGCTCCTCGAGCTCGCGCAAGACGACAAGAAGAAGGAGCGGGCAGACCAGGCGACGTCGGTGCTACGCATGCTCGACGCGTACGGATGTGCCGCACCAGAGGCTGGCGCATCGTCCACGGCAAAAGGCACGCGCGCGGAAGAAGACGCAGGGGAGGGGAAGCACCCATGAGCGAACAGAGCCCGTACGCGAGCCGGGACTTCCTGAACCAGCTGCTCGGGAAGGCGGTCGCCGCGCGCGCGAGCGACGTCCACCTGAAGGTCGGCAGCCCGCCGGCCGCACGTGTGCAGGGCGATCTGGTGTTCTTCCGCGCCGACCCCCTGCGCCCCGCGGACCTCGAAGCTATCGCGGTGCACGTCATCCGCAGCCCCGAGCAGAAGCAGCGCATTGCGGAGCTGTTCGAGCTCGACGGCGCGTACCACGCCGACGGCATCTGCCGCTTTCGCTACAACCTGTACCGCCAGCGTGGCGAGCTCGGCATCGCCCTTCGCGCGATCCCGTCACAGATCCCGACGTTCGAGAGCCTGGGTGTGCCGCCATCCGCGATCGCGATGTGTGAGAAGGAACGCGGCCTGGTGGTGGTCGTGGGTGCCGCCGGTAATGGCAAGAGCTCCACGCTCGCCGCGATGATCGCCCACCTGAATCGCACGCAAGCGCTCCACATCGTCACCATCGAGGACCCGATCGAGTTCATCCACAAGGACGAGAAGAGCTCGGTCAGCCAGCGTGAGATTGGCGTCGACACGTCGTCGTTCGATGCGGCGCTCCGCGCGGCGATGCGTCAGGACCCGGACGTCATTCTCGTTGGCGAGGTCCGCGACGAAGAGACGATGGACACCGCGCTCAAGGCGGCGGAGACCGGGCACCTGGTCCTTGCCACCTTGCACACACCGGATGTCGCTCGCACCTTTGGGCGAATGCTCTCGCTGGCGCCCAAGACGCACGGTGGCGGCGAGGAGTGGCGCGAGCGCGTGGCGAGCACCCTGCAGGGCATCGTTGCGCAACGCCTCTTGCCCCGCCGCGACGGCCAAGGCCAGGTGCTCGCAGCGGAAATCCTTGTCTGTTCCGGCTCCGTGCGGGAAGCCATCAAGCGTCCCGAGCACAGCCCATCCTTGAAGGAGCTCATGGAAAAGGGCGTCCACCCCTACGGGATGCAGACGTTCGAGATGCACCTCCGGCAGCTGGTGGGTCAGGGCATCGTGGACAAGGAAGTCGCCCAACGCGCTGCATCCTTCTGACGCGAGCAGACGCGCATACGCTGACGCAGCCCACGCCACGCGGCGCGCGCGGCCGAAAAGTTGCCGGTTGGCCGGCAGGGTCTACGATCGAATGTAGGACTCTTGTTTTCGCGCACCACGATCTTCGGTTTCGGAATCGCACTCGCATCGTGCTTGAACCACGGAGGCGTGCTCGTGCAGCCTGGCGGCGCGCCGGAGCTGGCCGCGACCGCGGCACACGCCGACGCGGAAGACGCCACCATCGCCACCATCGCGACGGGCGCACCCGAAAGCACGGCGTCGACCGATGCTCTTGCAGAGCCCACCACCGCGAGCAGCGCACCGCGGCGCATTGGTCACTGCAACGACGAGGAGCTCACGTCGCCCATCGCGCACTTCTCCATCGTGCACATGAACGATCTGCAGGCACGCTACTCCGACCGCATCCACGGGAAGAGTCGCTACGCATATGTGGCCGGTGCGATCGCCGACGCACGCCGCAAGAACCCGAACACGCTCGTGCTCGACGCCGGCGACGACTACGAGAAGGGCTCGCTCGCCGACCTGCGCTCCATGGGCGAGGCCACGCGGCAGATGATCGCGGTGCTCGGCATTGATGTGCGCACCATCGGCAACCACGACTTCTCGTACGGTGAGGCCGCTGTATTGCGCGACGTCACGCGCTCGCCGCATCCCGTGCTCTCCGCGAACATCAAGAAGCGCAGCGGTGACTCGCCGTTCCTGCCCTACGTCCAGGTGGACGTCGGCTGCGTACGGGTCGGCATTGTTGGGCTCACGACGCAGAACTATGGCGCGGACGATCAGCCCACGCGCGAGCCGTACTGCGGCGTGTGGCAGCAAGATCCGCACTACACGGAGATCCTCACGAGGGAGGTGCGCGCGCACCGCCGCGAGGTCGACGTGATGATCGCGCTCACGCACCTTGGCCTCTTCGAGGACGCCTCGCTCGCGCAGAACGTGCCCGGCGTGGACCTCGTGATCGGCGCGCACACGGAGGACCTTGTGCGAGAGCCGCGCCCGGCGCTACGCCAGGATGGGTCCGTGGGTCTCGTGATGCAGGCAGGTCACTACGGCGAGACGCTCGGCATGGCGGACGTCGTCGTCAACAAGCGCGAGCGCTCCGTTGGCGTCGAGCGGTATCGCATCATCGACGTGAACGCTGACGTCCCGCACGAAGAGGCCGTCGCGGAGCTCGCCGACAGGCTCGAACGGAAGTACACGCCCGGTCTGCACGCGACGCTCGCAGTGAACAGCGTCGAAGTGAAGCCTGGCAAGGAGATGGCCGATCTCCTGTGGGACGCAGTGCGGACCGAGTGGGGTGCGGACGCGCTGCTGGTCGGCAAGGACGCGTTCTGGAGCGGTCTTCCTCCGGGACCTGTCACGCTTGCTCGGCTCTACGACAGCGTGCTCGTCCAGCGTGAGCCCACGGGCACCAGCGGCTTCACGTCACTCCAGGTGATCGCCATCAAGGGAAGCGACCTCCAGGCGCTGCGTGCCGCGTACACCTATGGGCCGCTCTACGAGATCTACGTTGCTGGGGAAATCCAGCCCTCGCGCACGTATCGCCTGGTCTGCGACAAGCGTGTGCAGACGTTCCCCGAGCTCGTGTTCCGCGATGCCATGAAGCTCCCCAAGGCGCGCTTCGGCGGCGAGATCATCGATGTGCTCGAGAGCTATGCGCGGTCGCGAAGCCGTCGCGGGCTACCGCTGCGCTGAGCTGCCATGAGGGTCACGTCTGCGCGGACACTGTCGCGGCCAGCTTGCCAAGGTCCACGTTGCCTCCGCAGAGAAGCACACCCACGCGTTCATCCCGGGCGGGTACGTAGGCGCGCGAGAGGATCGCCGCAGCGGCTGCAGCACCACCCGGCTCGGTGGCGATACGCAGGTCCGTGAACAGTCGCTGCTGCGCGGCCACGATCGCGTCGTCGTCCACGAGGATGACGCCAGCGACCGTCTCCTTCGCGATCGCATACACACGCGCGCCCACGTTCCGCGCACCCAGCGAATCCGCCGCGACCGACTCCACCGGCACGTCCACGGGACCACCTGCAAGGAGGGCGGCGTGGAGCGCACACGAGCCGCGCGGCTCCACGGCGAAGACGCGCGTCCCCGTGCCCTTGAAGTACGACGCGACTCCAGCGACCAGTCCTCCACCGCCGCACGCGATCAGCACGGTATCTAGCCCGAAGCCGCCCTCGTCGCGTGTCTGCTCGTCCCATTCAAGGCCGAGCGTGGCCTGTCCTCGGATCGTGAGGTCTGCGTCGAACGGGTGCACGCGCAGCGCGCCCGACTCGGCCACGTACCTGTCGCACGCCTCCTGCGCATCGGCATAGCGAGCGCCACCGATGCGGACGTCCGCGCCGTGGGCCTTGATGGCGGCCACCTTCGCAGGGCTTGCGATCTCGGGAACGAAGATGCGCGCCGACAGTCCCAGCGTCCGCGTTGCGTACGCGACCGCGACACCGTGGTTTCCGCCTGACGCGGCGGCCACGCCCGCCTTCGGGATGGTCTCCGAGAGAAGCGTCGTGAACGCACCGCGCGTCTTGAACGAGCCGGCGTGCTGCAGGAGCTCCAGCTTCAACGATACGGGTGAGGTGAGCCCGAGCTCGCCGCCGGGCGCAAAAAGCACGGGGGTGCGCCGGATGCGGCCGGAGATGAGATGGTAGGCGGCGCGGATCTGGTCGCGGCCAGGGCTCGCGCTCTCGGAGTCTCGTGGAAGCGTCATCGTGCTTTTTGCGAGATCCATTCGATCGCGCGATCGAGCTCGGGCTTCTTGAATACGGGCCCCAGCGCCCTGAGCGCGTCCATGGCGGGCTCGTCCTCCGACGCGGTGAAGAAGGCGATCGGGATGTCCGGCGAGTTCTCGCGCAGACGCAGGGCGACATCCGCGCCCGTACCGTCACCCAGGTCGAAGTCGAGCAGCGCGGCACCATAGGCGCGCCCGTCGACGCCACCGCAATCGGCGACGCTCTCCTTCGTGTCCACCTGCATACCCACGGCTTCGATGCGCTTGCGCAGCGTCACGCGCGCGACGGGGGAGTCATCTACGACAAGGACCTTGAGCACGATCGGAGACTACCTTGGATCGCACGGCGCCGCTCCGAAACGGCGCGCCCCGCTCCGTTGCTTGCTCCGTTTCGACGCGTGCGCACGCCCGACGCGATGCCCGCGCCCGCTTCGCGGCGCGCATGTCACCCGTTGGTAGTACGCAATTCCGCGACGTTTTTCGCTGTCGTCTGCGTCCTCCGGCGAAGTGTCGGGCCCGATGGCCCGGCTCTTGAAGAAGGAATCCGTTCGCAGGAGGCGAAGGACAACATGAAGATTCAGTTCTGGGGCGTTCGTGGAAGCATCGCATCGCCGGGCCCGGAGACGGCGGAGTTCGGGGGCAACACGAGCTGTGTGGAGCTCGATTGCGGGGACTCGCGCGTGGTGCTCGACGCAGGCACGGGGCTGCGCAACCTTGGCAACAAGATGCTCGCGCGCAAGGACCCGCTCGACGTCACATTGCTTCTCTCGCACTACCACTGGGACCACATCCAGGGGCTCCCGTTCTTCGTGCCCATCTACATGAAGGACACGCGGATGAAGATCATCGGCCAGAAGGCAGGCGTTGTGGGCGCGCGTGAGGCGCTGTTCCACCAGATGCAGGCGCCGGTCTTCCCGGTGCGCCTGGACGAGGTGGGCGCGCGCATCGAGACACAGGAGCTCTCGCCTGGACAGAGCATCCAGGACGGCGGCGCGAAGATCACCGCGATGAAGCTCAATCATCCCGGCGGCGTTCTTGCGTACCGCGTGGAGTGTCGCGGCAAGAGCGTGGTCTATGCGACCGACACGGAGCACTACGCGTGCGTGGACCCGGCGCTCGTCGCGCTCGCCGCGGGCGCGGACCTGCTCATCTACGACGCACAGTACACCCCGGAGGAGTACCCGCGCAAAGTGGGATGGGGTCACTCCACCTACGTTGCCGGCTGCGAGGTCGCGAAGGCGGCGGGCGTTGGCGCGCTGGCGCTCTTCCATCATGACCCGCTGCGAACGGACCAGGGCGTGAAGGAGATCGAGGCGCGCGCCCAGGAGCTGTTCCCGCGCGCCTTCGCGGCGAAGGAAGGAATGTCGATCGACCTCGCGGAGCCGGGCGAGCGGCTGCTCACGGTGACGGCCGCGTGACGCTCTCGCTCGCTTTCCGTGTATCCTCGGATCCGCGGGCGATGCAACAGCGGCTATCACTCCTTGTCGACCTCTCCACGTTGCTCGCGCGGGAGGTCGACTTCGAGACGCTCCTTGGCGCCGCGTGCGAGCGCATCACGGACGCGGTGTCCGCGGAGCGCGCAACGATCTGGCTCATCGACGCGGAGAACGGCGACCTCTTCACGAAGGTCGCCATGCTTCCGGAGGCGCCGGGTCTGCGGCAGAAGAAGGCGCGCGGCATCGCCGCGTGGGTCGCCGAGAACGGCGAGACCGTGCGCGTGGACGACGTGGCGAAGGACGTACGCTTCGATCCATCGGTCGACAAGATCACCGGCTTCCGCACGCGCACCATCGTCGCGGCGCCCATCCGTGAGCGCAACGACGGGCCCGTGCGCGGCGTCTTGCAGGTGCTCAACAAGGCAGGCGAGGGCGCGCGCTTCGACGACGAGGACACGCGCTACGTGGAGGCGCTCGCGGAGCAGCTGGGGCGGGTCTTCTCGCTCACCACGCTTCGCCCGGCCGACAAGGAAGGTCGCGGGCTCACGCTGCGCGGCCCGTTCAATCGCATCGTGGGGCGCAGCGCCGAGCTGACGCAGGTGTACGAGCGCGTGCAGCTGGCGGCGCAGACAGACGCGACAGTGTTGCTCTCCGGCGAGACGGGCACTGGAAAGGGGCTGTTTTCCCGTGCGATTCACGTGAACAGCAAACGCCAGGCGGGACCGTTCGTCACAGTGGACTGCACCACGCTTCCGTCGCAGCTCTTCGAGAGCGAGGTCTTCGGTCACGAGCGCGGCGCGTTCACGGGCGCAGACCGCAAGGTGCCGGGGCGCGTGGAGACCGCGAACGGCGGCACGCTCTTCTTCGACGAGATCGGCGAGCTGCCGCTGGAGCTGCAGAAGAAGCTGCTTCGCCTGATCCAGGATCGCGTCTACGAGCGCGTGGGCGGACGAGAGACACTGCACGCCGACATCCGCATCGTGTGCGCGACGCACCGCGACCTAGCAGCCGAGGTGCGCGCGGGCCGCTTCCGGGAGGATCTCTTCTACCGCATCCGCGTCGTCGAGATCGCCGTGCCGCCGCTGCGCGTGCGCGGCGAGGACGAAATCACGGAGCTCATCGCGCACTTCTCCACCATCTACGCGAAGCGGTACGAGCGACCGGAGCTTGTCATCCCGAAGAAGCTCCGCGACGCGCTCGTCCGATACACCTGGCCGGGCAACGTCCGAGAGCTCGAGCACTGGGTCGAGAGCGCGGTCGTCCTCTCCCCCAAGGGCGAGGTCACAGAGGCCCTTTTGCCAAGCTCATCGCGCTCGCCCATGAAGCTAGCGGCGCCCTCGCCCGATGTGCGCGAGACCGATGGCGTCGCGCTGGGCCTCACGCTGTCGGCAGCAAAGCGAGCCTATGTCGACGCCACGCTGGAACAAGCGGGTGGGAACAAGACCCTGGCCTGCAAGAAGCTGGGAATCAGCCGCAACACGCTGACGCGAATCCTCGCAGGCGAGGAGTAGGTCGGAGGTGAGAGGTCGAGGTCGTTGTCGTTGTCGTTGTCGTTGTCGATGTCGATGTCGATGTCGAAGTCGATGTCGAAGTCGATGTCGAAGTCGAAGTCGAAGTCGAAGTCGATGTCCTCGTCGATGTCGATGTTCCTGTCGACGTCCTTGTCGACCTCCTCCTCGACCTCCCTTCCCCAAGTTTCACCCTCACCATCGAACTCCACATCCCATCCGTCCTGGTTTGAAAACCTCGCGGTAATCGCCTAGTGTCCGCCGACACATGAACCCGCCGTTTTCCCGCGAGTACGTCCGAGCCTTCTTCGACAAGCCGCTCCTCCCGCTCCTCGACCAGGCGCGCGCCGTCCACATCGCGAACCACAAGGACAACGAGGTGCAGCTCTGCACCCTGCTCAGCGTGAAGACTGGCGCGTGCCAGGAAGACTGCGCGTACTGCCCGCAGTCCTCGCACTACGAGACCAACGTCCAGCCAGAGAAGATGCTCGACGTGAACGACGTGATCGCGAGCGCGCGTCGCGCGAAGGAGCTGGGCTCCACGCGCTTCTGCATGGGCGCCGCGTGGCGCGAGGTGAAGGAAGGCCCCGCGTTCGATCGCGTGGTCGAGATGGTGAAGGGCGTGAAGGACGTGGGCCTCGAGGCCTGCGTGACGCTGGGAATGCTCAACGAAGCGCAGGCCAAGCGGCTCGCGGACGCAGGGCTCGACGCCTACAACCACAACCTCGACACCAGCCGCGAGCACTACAAGAGCATCATCAAGACGCGCACCTTCGACGACCGCCTTCGCACGCTGGAGACCGTTCGCAAGGCCGGCATCACCGTCTGCTCGGGCGGCATCATCGGCATGGGTGAGAGCATCGACGACCGCGCAGAGATGCTTCGCACGCTCGCGAACCTCACGCCGCAGCCCGAGAGCGTGCCCGTCAACGCGCTGGTTGCGGTCCCCGGAACACCGCTCGCGGACATGCCGCGTGTGGAGCCGATGGAGCTCGTGCGCATGATCGCGGTCGCGCGCATCTTGATGCCGAAGTCCCGCGTGCGCTTGTCCGCAGGCCGTGAGGGCATGTCGCGCGAGGCGCAGATCCTCTGCATGCTCGCCGGCGCAAACTCGATCTTCTTCGGCGAGAAGCTCCTCACCACCCCCAACCCGAGCTCCGATGACGACATGGCGCTCATCCGCGACGCCGGCCTCACCGCACAGGCGCCGTCCCTCTAGCAAGCAGCAAGCGACCGGGCCCGCGCTACACTTTGGCGCGGCGGCGGAGGATGATGATGTGGAATACACGCATCGGACGACCGCCCCGGAACATGGAGACGCGGCTGTCGCCTTCCATTGCGAAGTCGGGGAACAGCTCCTCCGGGCGATCCATGCCCAGCTGGTCGGTGGTGACCAGGATCACCGTGCCGCGCTTCATCCACTGATCGCGCGGGAGCCACGTATCCCAGTCGTCACCGCCGTGAGTCGTGCAGCCCACGTCGATCTCGCGAGGTAGCCCAGCGCGGAGCTGTCCGCACACCGTCCAGTGGAGCCCCACGACCACCACGTCGTTCGAATCGAGCGGCGTGCGCGCGGCCTCGACGGTGTCGATGACGGACGTGAGCGTGCTGGGCCAGCCGAAGAGCTCGTTCGTGATGTCGGCCTTCGGGTCGGTGGGCCAGAGCTTCGACAGGCTGGGCGAGAGGACCCATGCGTAGACGAACGCGCTCATCGCCGCGGCCAGGTACGCGGCCTTTCGTCCGAAGCGAATCGGGTCCTGTGTACCCGCGTAAATCGCGATGGGCAGGTACACGGGCGCGAGCCAGTGCGGCTCCGACGTGCGCGCGAAGGTGCACACGGGAACGAGCACCGCGACCGAGACGAGCATGTTCGTGGCAAGGAGCGACGTGGCCGCGTCATCCTTGCGCGCGAGGAACAGACGGCGCCCAAGCACGATCGCGAGGATGCAGAAAACGGGTGACACATAGAGCAGCTGTCCGAAGATCGTCGTGGCTGCGCGCCCTGCATCGGGGCCACCGCGCTGCGTGACGACGAAGCGGTGGTGCAGCATGGGGAAACCGTGCGCGGCCTCGTACCGGACGATGGGCACGAGCACGATGCAGCCGATCGCCAGGCCGACCCACGCCCATGGCGTGCGCGCCTCCTTCCTGGTCCGCGCGTAGACGATCGCGAGCGTCAGCATCAAGCACAGCCCCGACACCTTGGCGGACGCGGCGACCCCGGCCAGGAGCCCAGCGAACACGAACGCGACGGCGACGCGCGAGCCCGTCTCTCCAGCCGCCCTTGCGCGCAGTCCCGAGATCGCGAGCGCAAGCGACGCAAGCCAGAGCGGCGCGAGCAACAGGTCAGGCGTCATCGCGAAGAGCCCGACGGCCATCACCGGCGCCACCGTGAGCGCGATTCCCACGATGCAGGCGGCGCGACGCGACTGCCCATACGCTCGCGCCGCAGCGAACCCGATCCACGGCGTGAACATGGAGAGCGTGGTGGTGATGAGGTGCGCGTCGGCTGGTGTGGGCGCGCGCCCGGCGCCGATCACGCGCGCGAACAGCGCGATCAACCCGGGATGGTCCAGGTACGAAGCCTGCGGGTAGAACGCGTAGCTCGCGTACAGGGCCTCGCTGTCGCCGAAGCCCACGGTCTTGCCTGCGAGCAGCCGCGCACCGGTGAGGAGGATGGAGAGCAGACCAAGGAGCAGCATCACGCCTTGCCCCTCCGGGATGGGCGTGGCGTCGCGGAGCTCCACCGGGCGCCCCGCGCCCTTCGCGGCCAGCGCGCGCGCAACGGGATCTACCTTCGGGGCGGGCTGTTTTTTCTGGCTGCTGCTGGGCTTCTTCGCCATGGGTCGAGCATCTCGGCCACGGCCTTCGCCGGGTCATGTCCGGCCCCCAACGTACGCTCCACGCGGTCGCACGCGACCAGAAATCGCTCGCGCTCTTCGAGCACCATCATGAGCTCGGCCGCGACCGCGCGCGGTGTGACGTCGCGCTGGAGCAGCTCCGGAAAGGCGCGTTCGCCGAGCAGCACGTTCGGCAGTGCCACGTTCTTCACGGTGAGCAGCGCGCGTGCGAGCGCCTCCGTCAGCATTGACACCTTGTAAGTCACCACGGGCACGGCGCGCGAAAGCGCCGCCTCCAGCGACGCCGTCCCGGACGCGCACAGCGCCGCGTCGAACGCGGGCATGAACATCCCGGCGCCATCATCCGCGTCCACCTGGGTGATCGGCACGCGCGCGGCCGCGGCCGTCTCGGTGACCCACGCGCGCGTTGCCGCATCCAGGCTCGGGGCGACGAGCACGCGCGCCTCCACGCTCGCCGTGGGACGCCGCACGCGCTCGTAGCCGGCGAGCAGTGCGGGCAGGAGCGCTCGCACCTCGTGCGGGCGACTTCCAGGAAGGATCGCGACGGCCTTCGCGAGCGGCGCCAGACCCAGGGCGTCACGCAGCACACCACGCGGCACCCGCGAGATGGTGGTCGCGGGGTGGCCCACGTACCGCGTGCTCACGCCGAGCTTGTCCCAGAGCGGCTCCTCGAATGGCAGCATGACCGCCATCTTGTCGAGCTTCGCCGCGATCCTCTTCCCGCGAAACAGCCCCCACGCCCACACCTGCGGCGCCCCGTACCACAGCACGGGCACGCGCTCCTTTTGCAGCACGTCCAGGAGGCTGGTGTTGAAACCCGTGTAGTTTACAAGCAATGCCGCCCACGGCTTCCGTGCGCGAAGCTCCTTCGTGAGGCGACCGCGCGCGCGCACGATCGCCGGCAGCTTCGAAGCCACTTCATACGTGCCCATGCCCGTGAGATCACGCAGGTGCGTCGTGAGCTCCATGCCCGCGCGCGCACACGCGTCGCCGCCCAGGCCGAATGCGCGCTCGCCCAGATGGCGCAGGACGTCGGCGGCGGCCTTGTCACCGGACTGTTCACCAGCCGAAACGAGCAGCGTGCTCACGCCTGCTGCGGGTCGGCTCGACGTCCGTTCCGTTCACGTCGCGCGCGCCGGACGAGCAGGCCAAGCGCGAAGACGGAGCCGATGAAGACATTCTCGTGCGAGCCGTGCTCGCTGGTGCTCCCGAGCCCAGACGCGGAGATGGCGCACGTGGAGTTGCCCGGCGTGGGGCACGCGGACTGGAAGCCGCCGCGCGGCGTGGGATCGCAGGAGTCGCCCATGGAGAGCTGGTTGCCCGTGTTGTCGAACACGACGCGGTTTCCGTCGGGGTGGTAGATCGAGCACACGCCCGTGATGTCGTCGATCGTCAGGTTGCGCATGTTCGTCGCGCCGGCGTTGTACGTTGGGTACATCACCGCCTGGTGGTTGTCCGAGTGGGCAAGGCCCAGGAAGTGGCCGGCCTCGTGTGTGATGATGCTGTCCAGGTCGTAGCCGTCCTTCGGCACGGGATCCTGCGTGGTGACGCGGTACTCGTGCGTGTTGATCGCCATGTCCGCGTCGTAGATCTCACCCGTGTCTGCGTTGAAGGTGACGAACGTCTTGCCGAGCGTATTGCTCTGGTCGCCGTAAGGCCACGTGTCGTCCGCGAAGAAGATGACGTGCTGGTTTCCCTTGCCGGAGACGTACGTGTTGGTCGCGCAGTCCACCGCGCCAAGGTCGCGCGCGTCGATGCTGGCGCGCGAGCCCGCTGTGCCGTCCGTGGAGCACGACGTGCCTGTCCAGCGAGCGAAGGCACGCGAGGCGATCGTGATCGCGTCCTCACGTGAGATCTGCGCGCTGACCTTGGTCGAAAGGCTGTATCCCACGCAGCTGTTCTTCCAGAAGAGCGGAAAACCCTGGTCGAAGCACTGTCCCACGGGGAAGTCCGCCGGCAGCTTTCCTGTATGTGTGCGGCAGAACGCGTCCGCATCTGCCGACCACGCGAGGCCCGCAAGGATGCAGAGCGCAGCGGCCACGTGTCTCGACGCTGCGCGTACGTCAACGCGCATGCAGCCTCCGGTAGGCCGCGGCGACGTCGCGCACGACCTCGGAGGTGGTGCGCCCGCAGATGACGTCCGTCGCGAGCTGCGGCGTCGCCGTCACGCGGATGCTCTGTCCCGTGCTCGCGCCCGCGCTGTCGATGGCCTGAAGCGCATTCCTGGGCTGGAGGAGCAAACCCGTTGCGCGGCTCTGGCGGAAGCGGAGGCCTACGGTCGTGTTGGCGGTGGCGTTGGTGGTCGCGTTGGCGGGGGCGTTGGCGGTCGCAGGCGGGGTGGGTGTCGTGATGGGCTCGGTGACGAACTGGCCCTGCGCGTCGGCCGTCACGTTGTACGCGCCGGGCACACCGTGCCGGAGGAAGAGCAGCTGCTGCTTGCCCACGGAGAAAGTGGGCTCGCCCTCGGACACCATACCGATGTGATCGACGACACCGCCGAACGCCCGCACGTAGACGTCACTGCCCGTGGGCGCGTCGCCCGCGACCTGCGTGTCCACATGGAGCCGCGTGTACGTGAAGATCTTCCCATCCTCCATCTGCGCGTGCTCCTCGACCGGGGTGGCCAGGACAATCGCGTGAGAGGCGAGGACGAGCGCGTCGAACGTGACGGCGATCGACACGGCGGCCTCAGCGGGCCGCTCCTCCATGGACGCGGTGGCAAAAGAAAGGGCAGCGGTGAGGACAGCCAGGCGGGCAAGGACCTTCATGTCGTTTCTCAAGGTAGCACGAATCCCCCGCTCGTCTGGTGGAGGCCCAGACGCGAGATCGATCACTCTCATCGAACCACTCTCATCGAACGGGGGACGCAAACTGCCGCAGTCGAACTAAGCGGTCGTCTTGCGCCGTCCGATGAGCCCGAGCACGCACAATGGCTCCGGCGAGCGGCTCATGACGAGAACGTCTCCCAGGGCGAGCTTGAACTCCGTCTTGTGGCCGTCGAGATAGAGGCGCGCTGTTCGCATCTTGTTCCGCAATTCGATCTCGCCGCCGTCGCCGACCAGCCCCTGGATCATTCTCAGCCGCTTGCCGAGCGGCGTGTACGGCTCCCGCACCACGTACTGGATCTGCGTGGACGTGAGCGGGAGCACCTTGCCGCCCGCGCTCCTCTGCGCGGCGGTGGAGCCCGCGGCGGGGCCGATCCAAAGCCCGCTCGATTTCTGCTCCTCTTCGCGCGCGCCTCCGCGCTTGGCGCGCACCGTGAGGATGTACTTGGACGTGGCGGCGGGCGACGCATGGCAGAAGAGCGCCTCGTTGAGGACACGCGCGTGCAGCACCCGGTTGTTGAGCGACACCTGCATGCGCGAGAGCGTCGTGGATGGCAGCTTGTTCGTGAGCGCCTTCTTCAGGGTCGCGTGGACGTTGCCTTTGTGACCACCACAAAAGAAGCCCACCGAGTGCTGGGGCGCGCTGTTGATGCCGAGCAACCGCGTGTCAGGCCCGAGCTGATGGGATGCGGCGAGCAGCGTGCCGTCGCCGCCCACGGTCACCACCAGGTCGAACGTCTCGTCGATCATGGTGGTGGGCGCGTCGGAGAACACGGCCGTCTCGCCCAGCCGTGTGAGCGCAGCGCGCAGCTCGGTCACGGTGGTCTCGTGATCGTCGTGCGACTTTCGCCAGCGTGCGACGCTCGGATCGCGCTGGGCGACGAGCTTCATCACGTGAGAGTCCCCGTCGGTCAGGACGTACTCCGTGTATGGCGTTCGCTTGAGGAGGACCAGGATCTTGCTCATCGCGATGCACCCAGTTCCGTCGAGATGAGTGAGCGGTCCAGCCGGTCGGCCAGCCGGCGCAATCCGAGCTCTGTCTTCTCGTCCACGATCTCACCTGCGCGTGCCCTTGCGAGCGCGATGTCGACCGGCAGCACGATGACCTGGCCGCCGTGCTCGAGCGGCGAGCCGTCGAGCGTGGGCTCGTGGCGCTCGGTTGGACGCACGCGGCAAATGACGAAGTGGTGGTACTCGCCGATGAGGGCGGGCGCGGGTGCCAGACTCCGACCAAGCCGGGCGACATCCTTCACGTCGATCTGAAACCCCAGCTCCTCTTCGGTCTCGCGCACGGCCGCATCTTCTGGCGTCTCTCCGGGCTCCACCAGACCTGCAGGCAGCTCCCACAGGCTTCCGCCATCCATGGCTGCGTCGCCAGCGGCTTCTCCCAGCTCCGCGGGGCGCAGCGCGAGCGGCGGTCTCACAGCGGAGCGCAGGTACACGAAGTCACGTTGCCCTTCCGTGTAGACTGCACATATCACCACGGCATCCAGCGCCCGGCGCGTGACCACGTCATACGGGAACGTCTTGCTCTCGGTCCCGTCAGGGTAGGTGGCGCGCAAGCCCAGCCGGCGGACGTTCACGAAGCCCGACATGTCGCTATCCCGCTCCTCGACCACGGTGAGCCGGATGGCGGGCGGCTTGGGGAGAGTGGGCACGCCGGGCCAGCGTATTTCATCGCATGTGCTGCGAAAAGGGGAATCGTCGATCTGGGTCGAGCGTATCTTCAGGAGTCCCCGGCTGGAGGTCCGCTGCCTTAACTCAGCTGCTCGGCCCCTCCCCGAGCCCGCTCGGAGTTGCTACGCTGCTCAAAGGTTCGACGCACAAAGGCGTCCAACCTCCGGAACTTCGGCCGCGCTCGCACGTCACAAAGCCTCGATGGGTCAAGAACAAGAGAGAACGTCCGCTCCGGCGCCCGCAAACGGCCCGCCCATCGAACCGCCGGTGGCGATCGTGGAGAGGGTCGACCTATCGGCCATCCACAAGAAGGTCGCCTCCGCGCAGTTTCGTCTGCGCATGGATCGGGCCCTGCACGTCTTCTTCGTTGCGCTCGCGTTCGGCCTCGCAGCCGCGGTCCTCACGGTGGTCCTACGAAAGCTCGGCTACGTGTCGGAGCCGCGCGCACGTGTCGCGCTCATCGCCAGCCTCGCGATCGTGCTCCTGTCGTCCATCGTTGCGTTCGCGCGCAGGCTCGCGCCGCGTGCGGGCGCGGTGGCCCTCGATCGGTTCCACAATCTCTCTGATCGGCTCTCGTCCGCGCTCGACTTCGGCGCGCTTCCGCCCGCGGAGCAGACGCCGTTCATGCGCGTCGCCATCGACGACGCTGTCACGGCCGCGCAGGTCACGGAGCCGTCGCGCGCCGTTCGCATCTCGCTTCCGCGCGACTGGGTGGTCGCATCTGGCGGCCTCTTGCTCGGCGTCGCGCTCGTCTCCCTGTTCGAGGTGCGGCATCACCAGCAGCTCGGCACCACCAAGCCCATCGACGCGGTCGACGTGACCGCCGACGACCTTGATGCCATGCGCGAGTTCCTCCGCGACATGGACCAGAAGAACCAGACGGACGAGGCGCGCGCCGCCACGCAGGAGTTCAACCAGCTCATCGAGGACCTCGCGAACAAGCGCCTCGATCGCACCGAGGCCTTCCGCCGCATGCAGGCGCTCGAGGAGAAGATGCTCGAGGGCCGCGAGGCCGACAAGAAATCGCTCGAGGACGCCCTGAAGAAGATGGGCGAGGAGATGAAGAAGAGCGAGATGACCAAGCCCGCGGGCGAGGCGCTCGAGAACAAGAACCTGGTCGACGCAGAGAAGCAGCTCCGCGACCTGGCCAAGAAGCTGCGCGAGGACGGCAAGAACGTCGACAAGTCACAGCTCGAGAAGATGCGCGACGCGCTGAAGGCCGCCGCGTCCGAGCAGTCGAAGCGCCAGCAGGCCCTGAACGAGAAGCGCGCCGAGCTGAAGGAGCAGCTCCTCAAGCAGAAGCAGAAGATGGGTGACGGCGGCGCGCAGAACGAGGAAGAGCGCAGCCTGCTCCAGAAGCGCGAGCGCGAGCTCGAACGTCTTGATCGCGAGCAAGAGCGGCAGGATGCCGCGGGCCGCCAGCTCGATCGCCTCGACCGCGAGCTCTCGCAGGCGGCGGAAGATCTCATGAAGGATCTCGGCCTCTCCGCGCAGGATCTCGAGAAGGGCGCCGAGGACATCAACCGGATGGCCAAGGAAGAGATGTCGGCGGAGGAGAAGGAGCAGCTTCGTCAGAAGATCGAAGAGCTGCGCCAGATGCTCCGTCAGCAGGGCCAGGGCGGGCAGGGACAGATGTCGCGTCTGCGCCAGTTCCAGCAGCGCGCGCATGGTCAGGGCGGGCAACAAGGTCAGGGCGGCCAGCAAGGGCAGGGTCAGCAGGGCCAGGGGCAAGAAGGCCAGGGACAGCAGGGGCAGGGCGGTCAGCAGGGTCAGGGTCAGCAAGGTCAGGGCGGTCAGCAGGGTCAGGGTCAGCAGGGCCAGGGCGGACAGCAGGGCCAAGGTCAGGGACAGGGTCAGGGTCAGGGTCAGGGTCAAGGTCAGGGTCAGGGTCAAGGTCAGGGTCAAGGTCAAGGTCAGGGCCAGGGTCAAGGGCAGGGCCAGGGTGGGGTTTCCGTTGGGCAGGGCGCCAATGGTGAGACCTGGGTCATGGGTCCCAATGGCGAGAAGCTCCTCATGCTCACGAAGAGCAGCAGCGGAAATGGGAGCGGGACTGGCAACGGCGGGAATGGGACTGGGCAGTCGCCGGGCTCGCGCGGCTACGGCAGCGGCCACGACGACAAGGTCCAGGGCGGCGCTACGAACCCGAGGGTCGGTACCCAGGACACGCAGGTTGCCGGCCAGGACACAGGTCAGGGCGGAAGCCGCAGCGAGGTCATCCAGGGCGCGGCGGAGCGTGGCTTCGCGTCGCGCGGCTACCAGAAGGTATTTCGCGAGTATCACAACGTCGCCGAGGAGGCTCTCGACAAGGACGAGATCCCCGGTGGCTACAGGTTCTACGTCAGGCGTTACTTCCAGCTGATTCGCCCGCGCGAAGATCAGTAGATCGAAAAGAACGAGAGACCATGAGCGAACAAGCAGTCAGCGGCGGCGTGCGAGAAGAAGTCGACACGTTCCGGCAGAAGATCGGCGCGCTCCGCACCGAGATCGGCAAGACCATCGTCGGTAACGAGGAGGTCGTCGACGGCGTGCTCACGTGCATGCTCGCCGGTGGCCATGCGCTGCTCGAAGGTGTCCCCGGCCTTGGCAAGACGATGCTCGTGAAGACGCTCTCGGAGGCGCTCCACCTGGCGTTCGCGCGCATCCAGTTCACGCCGGACCTCATGCCCGCGGACATCCTGGGCACCACCGTCATCGACGAGGTCGTCGGTGGCGGCAAGGCATTCGAGTTCCGCAAGGGCCCCATCTTCGCGAACATCGTGCTCGCCGACGAGATCAACCGCGCCACGCCGAAGACGCAGAGCGCGCTGCTGGAGGCGATGCAGGAGCACCGCGTCAGCGTCGGCAAGAAGACCTACGTCCTGGACGAGCCGTTCATCGTCCTCGCCACGCAGAACCCGCTCGAGATGGAAGGTACGTATCCACTTCCCGAAGCGCAGCTGGACCGCTTCCTCTTCAAGCTCCACGTGCCGTTCCCCAACCGCGACGAGCTGCACTCCATCCTCGAGCGCACCACGGGCGAGGGGATGACCGAGCGCACTGCGGTGCTCCATCGCGAGGACATCCTTGCGATGCAGAAGCTCGTGCGACAGGTGCCCGTGGCCAAGCACGTGACGGACTACGCGATCCGCTTGCTCCAGGCCACGCACCCGGACGGTCCGGATCGTCCGGACATCGTGCAGCGCTTCGTGCGCTTCGGCGGCTCGCCGCGTGGCGCGCAGTCCGTGCTCCTTGCGTCCAAGATCCGCGCGCTCTTCGAGGGCCGCTTCGCCGCGAGCATCGACGACGTGAAGAAGGTCGCGCTCCCCGCGCTCCGTCACCGCGTCCTCCTGAACTTCGAGGGCGAGGCCGAGGGCATCAAGACGGACCAGGTCATTCAGGAGATCATCAAGTCGATCCCCGAGACCAAGGCGGGCCTCCGCGAGAACGGCGAGCCTGCCCGCGCAGTCGGCGTGGCGTAAGGAACGCGTTTGGGCCTCCTCGACATCCTGCGCGGTGGTAGCGCGAAGAAGGCTGCGTCCACGAAGGACGACGAGCTCTTCGACGACGACTTCCAGCGCAAGCTCGACTACCTGGCGCTGGTGAGCCGTCGCGTGTTCGCCGGGCGCATGCGCGCAGATCGCCGCACGAAGAAGAGCGGCAGCGGCGTCGAGTTCGCGGACCACCGCAGCTACCAGCCCGGCGACGACTTCCGTTACCTGGACTGGAACATCTACCAGCGCTTCGACAAGCTCCTCTTGCGCCTCTTCGAGGAAGAGGAGGATCTCGCGATCTACTTCATCGTCGACCAGAGCGCGTCCATGTCCTTCGGCGACGGCAAGAAGCTGAAGTACGCAAAGCGCGTCGCAGCGGCGCTCGCTTATGTGGGCCTTGCCAACCTTGATCGCGTCGCCATCGTGGGCGCGAACGATCACGTCGCGCAGCGCATGCAGCAGACGCGCGGCAAGGCACGCATCTTCAAGGTCTTTCGCTTTCTGAAGGAGCTGAAGGCCGAAGGCACCACCGACCTTGGTGATGCCATGAAAGGGTTCGTGGCGCAGAACAAGCGCCGCGGGCTCGCCGTCCTCATCAGCGATCTCTACGACCCGCAGGGCTTCGAGCGCGGCATCAACGTGCTCCGCTACAACAAGTTCGATCCATTCGTGGTCCACATCACCGACGAGACCGAGGCAAAGCCCAAGCTCAACGGCGACGTGCTCCTCTACGACTGCGAGACCGGCGACGAGCGCGAGCTCACCGTGACCGCTGGCGTGTTGAAGAAGTACGAGCTGGTCTACAAGGAGTACCTGCAGGACATCGAGCGCTTCTGCTCCTCGCATACCGTGCCCAGCATTCGCGCAGACGTGTCCGTGCCCTTCGACCAGCTCGTGCTGAAGGTGTTCCGCCGCGGGGGATTCCTGAGATGAAGGTGGGCCCGTGACGTTCCACGGCTTGCCGATGGGGCAGCTGCTCGCGGCGTTCGGCGCTGCGTCGGCGGTCGTCGTGGCGCTCTACATCCTGAAGCTGCGGAGGCGCACGGTCGCCGTCCCGTTCTCCAAGCTGTGGGAGCGCCTCACCAAGGACAAGGAGGCGACCAGCCTCTTCTCCAAGCTGAAGCGCCTCTTGTCGTTGTTGCTCCAGCTGCTCCTCCTTGCGTTGCTCGCGTTTGCGCTCGGTGATCCGCGCGCGGCGATGACGTTCACGGAGGGCCGTACCGTGGTCGTGCTGATCGATGCGAGCGCGTCGATGCAGGCGACGGACGTGTCGCCCACGCGGCTTGGCGCCGCGAAAGAAGAAGTGAAGAAGATGATCCGCGGCCTGGGCGGCTCGGATCGCATGCTCATCGCGCAGATGGACGCCGTTGTCATGCCGCTCGGCCCCATGAGCGACGACACGCTGGAGCTGGAGCACGAGCTCGAGCACATTCATCCCACGGACGCCCGCGCCGACTTTGCACGCGCGCTCAGGTTCGCCGCGGACGCGCTCCGCGACGAGAAGCACGGCGAGATCGTGATCGTGTCGGACGGCGCGCTTGGTCCCGCCGCGGACGCGCAAGGCGTGGTGCACACCGGCAGCGCCAAGATCACGTTCGTGCCCATCGGCGAGAAGAAGCGCAACGTGGGCATCACCGCCTTCTCCGTGCGCCGTTACCCGCTGGACAAGAGCCGCTACGAGGTGATGCTCGAGGTCGAGAACACCGGTCCCGTGGACGAGCAGGTGGAGCTCTCGCTCTACGGCGACAAGACCCTCGTCGACCTCACGAAGCTGCGCCTCCGCCCGGGCGAGCGCCTCCCACGCTTCTATCCGAACCTCTCGGGAGCCAGCCGTAAGCTAGAGGCGAACATCAAGCCGCTCGAGGGCTCCGAGGACGCGCTGGCCGCGGACAACCACGCGTTCGCGCTCTTGCCGGAGCGGCGCCGCGCGAAGGTCCTCGTCGTGACCGCGGGCAACACGTACCTGGAAGCCGCGCTGCTGCTCGACGAATATCTGGATGTAGAATACATCTCTCCCGGCAACTTTGCGCTGAAGTACTCGCAGAGCGCACCCAAGGTCGACGCCGTCGTGTTCGACGGGGTGACCCCCATGACACCGGCGCGCGTGAACGCGATCTATCTGGACCCGCGCGGGCCCGGCTCGCCCGTGAAGGTGGACGCGGAGATCAAGCAGCCCGGCTTCGACAAGATCGACCGCAGGCACCCGATCGTCCGTTGGACCGCCCTGGACGACGTGAACATCGCCGTGGGCCACAAGCTCGTGGCGGAGCCGGGCGACAAGATCATCGGCGCGTCGGCCGCGGGACCCATCCTGGTCGCGGGCAGCCGCAGCGGCTTCCGCTTCGTGGCGCTGGGCTTCGACGTGCGCGCAAGCGATCTGCCACTGCGCGTGGCCTGGCCACTGCTGCTCTTGAACAGCATCAACTGGTTCTCGGACGAGGACGCGCAGTACATCTCGAGCTTCCGCACGGGAGACGTGTGGCGCGTACCGGTGGGCGTGTCGTTCTCGCAGGCAAAGCTCGCTCGCCCCGATGGGCTCACGGAGATGGTCCCCGTGCACGAGGGCCGCGCGGTGTACCTGGGGCAGCGCTCGGGCTTCTACGACGTGACCACGGATCCACTGCCTGGCGGTGACGCACCGCAGGTGGTGAGCTTCGCCGCGAACCTTCTGGATGCGGAGGAGAGCCGCATCGAGCCGAAGCCGGAGATCTTTGTGGATGGCAAGAAGGCGGGGCAGCTGGAGGGCTTCCAGGTCGGCGTGCGCCGCGAGATCTGGATCTACCTCCTCCTCATCGCGATCCTCCTCACCGTCATCGAGTGGGCGACCTACCACCGGAGGCTCACCGTCTGATGGGCTTCTTCAGCTTCATCACCCGGGACCGTCTCAAGAAGCTCGCGTGGGGCAGCTTCCTGCTCGCCGTCGCGGGCGTGATGATATGGTTGTATGTTACACGTGTCTGGCAGGCGCCGCCGGACAAGTTCTCCTACAACTACAAGGGTGAGATCTACGAGCTGCGCTCGCCCAAGCTGCTGGGCATCGCGCTCCTCGCTCCGTACTTCCTCTGGATGATCGGGCGCAGCCTTGCGGACCTGCCGCTCATCCAGCGCATCCTCTCCGTCGCATTGCGCGTGGGGTTCGTGGTGCTGCTCGCGCTCGGCCTGTCGAAGCTCGCGCGCACCACGACCATGAGCAAGGTCGCCACGGTGTACATCGTGGACGTGTCGGAGTCCGTGCCGGACGCCGCGCTGGAGGACGCGCGCGCGGAGATCCAGAAGGGGATCGACGCAAAGCCCGAGGACGCCGTCATCAAGGTGATCACGTTCGCGCGAAGGCCGCGCGTGGTGCCGCTGCCCGACGAAGGCAAGAAGGCCCCCGCGCTCGAGAGGCACGAGCCGCTTCCGCAAGCCGACAAGCCCGGTGAGGCGCCGAAGGACGGTAAGCCGCGCTCTGGTCTGGGCGCAGGCACCGACATCGCGAGCGCGTTGCAGCTCGCCTATGGACTCTATCCGAAGGGATATTTGCGGCGTGCCGTGGTGATCACGGATGGCGTCCAGACCGACGGTGACGTGCTCGCCGAGGCGAACCGCGCGAAGGACTTCAACGTCCGCGTCTACACGGTCGCGTACCACCGCCCTGTCCCGGGCGAGGTCGCTCTGCGCGATCTGCGCGTACCGGACAAGGTCCGCGTGGGCGAACCGTTCAACCTGCATGCGCAGGTCTTCTCCAGCCGTCCCCAGACCGTGAAGGCGATCCTGAAGCAGGGCGAGGCGATCAACGGGCTGGACGGCGTTCGCAACGTGGAGCTCAAGGCCGGCGAGAACGACGTGACCTTCAAGAGCGTCGTTCGCGTCGCTGGCGAGGTCACGTACGCGCTCGACTTGCTCGACATCCCCGAGGACCGCTTCAAGGAGAACAACCGCTTCGCCGTCACCGTCGCGGTGCCTGGCCGGCCCACGGTGCTCTACGTGGAGGGCAACGTCGCGCGCGCAAGCTACCTGTCCAGCGCGCTCTCGGCGCAGGAGTTCGACGTGGACGTGCGCTCCCCGCGCGAGCTTCCCACCAGCATCCGCGAGCTCGAGCGCTACGACTTCCTCATCCTCTCGGACGCGCCCGCGGAGTCGGTGTCGCTCACGCAGCAGGACGCCATCGAGAGCTACGTGCGCGATCTTGGCGGCGGCTTCCTCTTCGCCGGCGGTGAGAGCGGCTACGGCCTTGGCGGGTGGTACCACACCACGATCGAGCGTATTTTGCCGGTCCGCATGGATGCGGAGAAGCGCCGCGACGAGCCGCAAGTCGCCATGGTCCTCGTGATCGATCGCTCCGGCTCGATGAGCGGTCTGCCGATCGAGATGGCGAAGGCAGCAGCGAAGGCCACGGCGGACACGCTGTCCGGTGACGACCTGCTCGAAGTGATCGCGTTCGATTCGCAGCCCACGCGCGTGGTGCGAATGACGCCCGCGAAGCATCGTGCGCGCATCCAGACCGACATCGCGCGCATCCAGGCCGGTGGCGGCACGGAGATCTTCAGCGCCCTCGATGCGAGCTATCAGACTCTCTCCGCGACGCGCGCAAAGCGCAAGCACGTCATCCTGCTCACGGACGGTCAGGCGCCAGTGCAGGGCATCCGCGACCTCGTACAGGCCATGGCCGCCGAGGGGATCACGATCTCCAGCGTCGGGCTCGGCAGCGGCGTCGATGAGGGCCTGCTTCGCATGGTCAGCGATCTGGGCGGCGGCCGCTTCTACAAGGTGCTCGACCCGCAGAGCCTGCCCAAGGTCTTCACGCGCGAGACCGAGATGGTGAGCCGCTCCGCCGCAGTCGAGGAGTACTTCCAGCCGAAGGTCGTCACGACCGCTGACTTCATGCGCGGCGTGGACCTGTCTTCCGCGCCGTTCCTCCACGGCTACGTCGCGACCAAGATGAAGCCGGCGCCCGCACAGGAGCTGCTCACCAGTGAGCTCGCGGAGCCCATCCTCGCGCGATGGCACGTGGGCCTGGGCTGGTCGCTCGCATGGACCTCCGACGTGAAGAACCTCTGGGCAGTCGAGTGGCTGCGCTGGCCGGGCTACGGCCAGTTCTGGGGGCAGCTCGTTCGCGAGCACATGCGCCAGAAGCGGCGCCAGCAGCTCGACATGCGCGCGGAGATCGACCCCGCGACCGGCCACGTGAAGGCCAGCATCGACGCCATCGGCGGAGACGATCATTTCCAGAACGGCCTCGATGGAAAGCTCACCGTGAAGGGCCCGCAGCCGAACGGCGAGACGCGGAACATCCCCATGCGCCAGACCGCGCCGGGCCGCTACGAGGCGGATTTTCCTCTCGAGCGCTACGGCTCGTTCCTGCTCCACGCATCGCTCGAGAAGACCATCGAGGACGGCAAGGGGCAGGGGCGCACCGCGCAGATCGCGGAGAGCTTCGGCCACGTCACGAACCCGTACCCGCGCGAGTACCTCGCGCTCGCGCCCGACACCGTGACCCTGTCGCGCCTGGCCGCCGCCACGAACGCTCGCACGGACCCGGACCCGAAGCTGGTGTTCGACCCGCAGGGCGAGTCGGTGCGCGACTACCAGGACCTCTGGTCCCGCTTCGTCGGCGCGGCTGCGCTGCTCTATCTGATCGATCTGTTCATGCGTCGCGTGCGCATCTTCGACCGCAAGAAGACCGCGCGTGCGGCGATCCCGCGGCGCGCAACGCAACCGTAGGCGGTCGCTGGGCATCCAACCGGGCGTAAGTCTGGAGTTCACCGGAGTTACGCCCGCGCCCACCTCATCCAGCGCCGTCTCGTTGTGATGCTTCTTGGTGAAGCAGGCGAAGCGCGCTAGAAGGCCCACCTTCGCCATGGCAGTCCACGTCGAAAACGACATCACCGTGAGCCGTTACGAGGACCTGCTCGTCCCGTTCACTTCTTCCGAGAAGCCGGTGACCGAGTTCCGCTGCGGCGCCGAGATGGAGAAGTTCGGCGTGCTTCCGGGCGGCGCGGTGCTCCCCTACGAAGGGCCCGCCAGCGTCCGCATGGTGATGAAGTCCCTCGAGGACGGCTATGGCTGGGTGCCCGAGTCCGAGGTCAAGGACGGCCCGGTGCTCGCGCTGCTCCGCAAGGGTGCGTCCATCACGCTGGAGCCCGGCAGCCAGTTCGAGCTCTCTGGCGCGCCCATGCTCCAGTCGCACGAGATCTGCGCCGAGTTCCGCAATCACCTCTCCGAGATCCGTCCCGTGTCGGAGCGCCTCGGCATCAAGTGGCTCGGCCTTGGGTTCCACCCGTTCTCGAAGCGTGCAGACTACACGTTCGTACCGAAGCAGCGCTACGGCGTCATGCGTGAGTACCTGCCCAAGCGCGGCTCGCTTGCGCTGGACATGATGCTGCGCACGTCCACGGTGCAGGGCAACTACGACTACATCGACGAGAAGGACGCGATGCGGAAGCTCCGCGTCGGGCTCCGCCTCTCCGCCGTCACCACGGCCATGTTCGCGAACAGCCCGTTCTACGAGGGCAAGCCCTTCGGCGGTAAGAGCTTCCGCGCCAAGGTGTGGGTCAACATGGATCCGGATCGCTCCGGCCTGGTGCCCTCGTGCTGGAACGAGAAGGCGACCTACCGCGACTACATCGAGTGGGCGCTCTCCGCGCCGATGTTCATGTTCAAGCGCGGCGACGAGATGCTCGCGAACACCGGCCAGACGTTCCGCAGCTTCTTCACGGACGGCTTCCAGGGTCACAAGCCGCTCATGAGCGACTGGCTCACGCACCTGAACACGCTCTTCCCGGAGGTCCGCCTCAAGAAGACGATCGAGGTGCGCGGCGCGGATTCGCAGGGCGGGGCCACGGCGTGCGCGCTCCCGGCGCTCTACCTTGGGATCTACTACGACGACAAGGCGCTCGCAGAGGCCGAGGCTCTGACAGCCGACTTCACCCACGACGAGGTGGAGGCAAGCCGGCAGCACGTCTGGGACAAGGGGCTCTCGGCGCCGTTCCGCGGCAAGACGCTCCTACCGCTCGCGCAGCGCCTGCTGGAGATCGCCGAGGGCGGCCTCGAGCGACGCGCGTTCAAGTCGACGAAGGGCAACGACGAACGCGTGCATCTTGCACGTATCAAGACGCTGCTCGCGAAGGGCCAGTGCCCCGCGGACGCGCTGCTGGAGAACCTGCCCGAGGGCGATCTCACCGAAGAGATCATTCGCCGCACGAACCTACACCAGGGTTGAAACTACCTGGCACCGTCGACGGCCCGCAGCGCGGCGATCAGGGTGCGGACGAGGGTGGGATCTTTTTTTCCCGGAGCGGACTCTACTCCGCTGGCTACGTCGATGCAGAACGGGTGGACGGCGGTGATGGCTTGCGCGACGTTGTCGGGGTTGAGGCCTCCTGCGAGGGAGAGCTTTCGTTCGCGGGCTAGTGGGGCGACCAGGGTGAAGTCGACCAGGGTGCCGGTGCCTCCGAGCTTGTTGGGGACGTAGGCGTCTACGAGGAGGTGATCGCCTTTGAAGGTTCGGGCGCGTGTGATGTCGGCTTCGGTTCTCACGCGGATGGCTTTGTAGGCGTGGGGTAGGAGCGGTTCGAGATCTTCGGGGAGCTCGTCTCCGTGGAGCTGTAGGCAGCCGAGGCCGAGGCGTGTTCGGAGCGCGAGCATGTCTGGCACCGAGAGGTTTGCGACCACGCCTACCACCAGCACGTTGGTGTCACGTAGGGCGGCGACGATCTTGGCGGCGAGGTCCTCGCTGATGTGGCGTGGGCTCTCGGGTATGAAGTTGAGGCCGATCGAGGAGGCGCCGCTTGCTACGCACATCTCGGCGTCGGCGACGGTGGTCACGCCGCAGATCTTGACGTGCGTCGCCATGGCTCGACTAGGCCGTTTCGGGCATCTTCAGCAGCTCTCGCACCTTTGCAATCACCACCTGCGCGACGATTGGCTTGGTGATGTACGCGTTGGCGCCGAGCGCCATGGCCCGTCCGCGATCCTCTTCCGACGCCTCTGTCGTGATGACGACGATGGGCACGTCCTTGTGGGTCGGGTCCAGCCGGACGCGGCGAACCAGCTTCAGACCGTCCATGATCGGCATGTTGATGTCGGTCAGGATGATGTCGAACTTGCCGGTGGCGAGCTTGCGCAGCCCGTCGACGCCGTCGTCCGCTTCCGTGACGCGCATCTTCGGAATGCGGGTGAGCGCGAACACGATGAGCTGGCGCATCATCGGCGAGTCTTCCACGACCAGGGCGTGCTTCTCCGACAAGATCACTCTTTTCTACACGACTTCAAAGCGGACCGCCATCACGCAGCCTGCGCCGTGCGCCGCCGTCGGACATATCCGTGTTGCCAGCGCCGCCACCATCGGGGCGGGGCGCGTAATAAAGCGGCACCATGATCATCACGTCCTTGTCGAGCGCGTCGAATCCGAACGTCTCCGCGGTATGCCGCAAGCAGTCGAGCGTGTCGTTCGAGAGCGTCGAGCCGGACACCTTCGCCTCCTTCACGTGACCGTCAGCTGCAATCGAGAGCGTGAGCTCCGTCCCGCCTTTCTCATCCGGGTGCGTCGCGAGCGCCGTCGCGTAGCAGGCCGCGAGCTTGGGGCGGAGCGCTGTTGTTCCGTGCTCGATGCCCAGGTTGCGTGGGCGTCCCTTTGCGGACTTTTGCCCGCCGTCATCCGGGGAGCTGCTGGCGTCGTCCCCAGCGTCGTCGGCAAAGGCTACTGCGGCGTCCTGTGGTGAGAGCTCAGCGGTCTTCTTGCACGCGGCGCAGAGCGAGAGGCCGAGGAGCACCGACATGCCGAGAGCCTGCGCACGAAACATCTTCAGGCTCGCAGCCATAGCGAGAGCTCGCCCGCGATGATCTTCGGCACGGTGCGCAGCGCGGTGAGATCCTTGCAGCCGGTGAGCAGCATCGCCGTTGCGAGCTCGCGCTCCAGCCGGTCGAAGAAGCCAAGGGCCCCGGCGCGACCGCCGGACTCGAGCGCCATGAGGGCAGCACGCGCGACGCCCACCAGGTTCGCGCCGAGCGTGATCGCCTTCGCGATGTCGAGCCCGTTCGCCACGCCGCCTGTGGCGATCAGCGTGTCGAAGCCCAGCGGCGCAAGCATGCCCACGCTCGCAGCCGTGGGGATCCCCCAGTCCCAGTAGAGCTCGCCGAGCGCACGCGCGGGCGCGTCTCCTGCAGCTTCCGCGCGCTTGGTCTCGACCCCGACCCAGGACGTCCCGCCCGCGCCGGACACGTCCACGTGCCTCACGCCAACGCTGGCGAGTCGCGCGCCCGTCGCGCGGGAGATGCCGCAGCCCGTCTCCTTTGCGATGATCGGGCGGTCGAGCTCCTTCACGAGCCGCTCGATGGTGGCGAGGCCGCCGCGGAAATCACGGTCACCGCCAGCCTGCACCAGCTCCATCGCCGGATTCAGGTGAATGCACATCGCGTCGGCGCCGATCTCGTGCGCGAGCGTGCGCACCTCCTCGGTGCTCATGGAGCGCGCCTGCACGACGCCAACGTTGCCGAGCACCAGCGTGGTGGGCGCGATGTCACGCACGCGATACGTGGAGGCAGACTCCTTGCGCACGTGCATCGCCCGCTGGCTTCCCACGCCGAACGCGTAGCCCCGCTGCTCTGCGATCTCCGCGAGCTCGCGGTTCACCTTCGCAGCGCGCTCGGTCCCGCCGGTCATCGCCGCGATCAGGATGGGCGCGCGGAGCGGCTTGCCGAGGATCGTGCACGCGAGCGAGACGTCCTCGACGGCGAGATCTGGCAGCGCCTCGTGAATGAGTCGCACGTCGGCGAACAGCGGCCCCTTCGCCTTGAAGGCCACTTCGTCGGTGGCGCAGAGCGCGAGGTGATCGGCTTTGCGCTGGGGGAGCTCGGCAGGGTTCTCGGTCATCGGGAAGTCATAGAGTCTTCAAAGAAAATTGAAAGTATCTGGAATGTTTCGCAAAATATCCACAAACCATCGTTGACAGCCGAACCGCCTATCCCTACATAAAAGCCGTTCGGGGGCAGCCCCGGGCCGTTCGACGAAAGCGTGCTAACCGACCGTCGCGCGAATGCGTAATGCCTGTAGTAGGCGAGCACTTAGCACGGCCGCCGACAGCTCGAAATCCCGGAAGCCCTCTCGCTGCCATCTCCATGTCCGACGACCGACACGACCGCGTTGCCTTCGAGGCCCACCTGGCGCACACCAAGGTGGTCGTGGACCGCGCGCTCGGTGAGCTGCTCGAGACGGAGCTCGCGTTCGTGGGTGGCATCCGCGCGGACCTCGCACATGCGATCGGGTGTGTGAAGGAGCTCGCCCTTCGCGGCGGCAAGCGCTTTCGCGCTGGGCTCTCCGCTGCTGCATACCTCGGATACGGGGGAAAAGACTGGGCCGGATGCGTCCCAGCCCTCGTGTCGCTCGAGCTGCTACAAGTCTACCTCCTCATCCACGACGACTGGATGGACGGCGATGAGATCCGCAGAGGCGGCAAGAGCGTACCTGCCATGATGCGCGAAGGTTATGGAGCGAAGCAGGCGGATGCCTGGTCGATCCTTGCCGGCGACTACGCGTGCGCGCTCGCGCAGAAGGCCCTCGCGGGCGCGGAGCCGTCGAACATGGCGGCGGCCGTCGCGTGCTTCGGCGACATGCAGCGCGACGTGGTCCTGGGACAGATGCTCGACGTGGCGCCGCTCGAGGTGTTGGGAGCGCGGGCCGAGGGGCAATCGCCCGCCGATCTCTCACCGATCGAGACCGTCTATCGGCTCAAGACCGGCGCGTACACGGTTCGCGGCCCTCTCGCGCTGGGCGCGATCCTCGCGGGCGCCAGCCCGGAGCGCGTTTCGCGTCTCGCGCGCTTCGCCGATGCCGTTGGCGTGGCCTTCCAGCTCACCGACGACCTGCTGTCCACGTTCGGCACGAAGGACGACACCGGAAAGCCTGCGTACGGCGATCTGCGCGAGGGCAAGCTGACGTGGCTGGTCCTCAGGGCCATGGATGACGCTCGCGTTCGCGAGGCGATGCCCGGCACCTTCGGCGTGCGCGACGACTCGGACGAGAAGCTCGGTGCGCTTGCACAGGCGATCGAGGCATCGGGCGCAAAGGCCGCGAGCATCGCGCGCGCGCAGGAGCTCTCCCGTGAGGCCCGCGCCGCGTTGCCGTCCCTGGAGCTGCCGGCACAGACAGCGCAGCTCCTTTCCGGCGCCGTCGTCGCGCTCACGGAGCGCGCGTCATGAGCCGCCATCGCGCCCTTGGCAAGGTGATCCTGAACGGCGAGCACGCGGTCGTCTACGGCGTGCCTGCGATCGCCGTCGGCATCGACACGGGTGCGTGGGCAGAGTCGTCGCCCGCCGCAGAGTCCACGCTGTACGTGCGCGGCTGGGACATCACCGTGCACGAGACCATGCCCAGCACCGAGGAGGACCGCAACAACGAGCCCCCGCTCGCCCGCGCGTTCCGCAACATCCTCGAGGAGACCCGCTCGCGGCAGCGCGCGCAGGGCGCTACCGTCATCGCAAACGTGAGCGTCGTTGCGGAGGCGGACCTCCCGCCGGGCGGTGGTCTTGGATGCTCCGCGGCGATCGGCGTGGCGGTCGCACGCGCGCTCGAGCCTCGCGCCAGCGGCGATGAGATCGCGAGCCGCGTGATGGCGTGGGAGCGCGTCTTCCACGGCAATCCCTCCGGCATCGACGCCGCCGTCTCCGCGAGCGGTGGCTGCGTCTACTTCCGTCGCGGCAAGCCCATGGAGCGCGTGTCGCTGAAGGCGCCGCTCATCCTCGCCATCGGCAACACCGGCATCGCGTCGAGCACGAAGACCATGGTGGAGGTCGTCGCACGCCAGTTCGAGCAGAAGCGAGAGACCACCGAGCGCGCCTTCGAAGGCATCCGTGTCCTCGTAGAGAACGCGCGGCACGCGATCACCGCGGGCGATCTGGCTGCCCTCGGCAAGCTCCTCGACCTCAACCAGATGCTCCTCGCCGGCCTGTTCGTGTCCAGCGAGGACATCGAGCGCATGTGCGGGTCCGCCCGCGATCACGGCGCGCTCGGCGCAAAGCTCACGGGAGCCGGTGGTGGCGGCAGCGTTGTCGCGCTCGCGCCCAGCGCGGACACGGCCTCGCGCATCGTCTCCGCATGGAGGAACGACGGCTTCTCCGGCTTCGTCACCACTGTCGGCCAGGAACCCTGCGCGGTCACCTACGGGGAGTCCTCGCCATGAGCGGCCCCGAGAAGAGCGTCGCAAAGGGCGCCAGGCGATTTGCGGAGGTGGTGGCTCACCCGAACATCGCGCTCGCGAAGTACTGGGGCAAGCGGGCGGGGGAGGGCAACGTGCCCGCCACGCCGAGCCTCTCGATCACGCTGTCTGGTCTCTCCACACGCACGCGCGTGACGTTCGACCCGAGCCTCCACGAGGACAAGGTCACGCTCGGGGGACGCGTGCTCTCCGGCCCGGCGCACATGCGCGTGGCCTTCGTGCTCGACGAGGTCCGGAAAGATGTAGTTTCTCCGCAATTCGCGGAGGTGTCCTCCGAGAACGATTTTCCCACGTCAAGCGGCCTTGCATCGAGCGCCTCGGGCTTCTGCGCGCTCACGCTCGCGGCCGTCACGGCGGCGGGCCTGTCGTGGGAGCAGTCACGTATCGCGGACCTCGCGCGCCGCACCTCTGCGTCGTCCGCGCGAAGCTTCTTCTCGGGCTTCGCGGAGCTGGTTCCGGACGGAGCCACCGCACACGCCGCGCAGATCGCTCCGAAGGACCATCTGCCGCTCAGTGTTCTGGTCTGCGTGACCACGGAAGAGCAGAAGTCCGTGTCCTCCGGCGACGGCATGAAGCGCGTCGCGGAGCGCAGCCCGTTCTACCCGGCCTGGATCGAGTTCGCGGCGCGGTCGTTCAAAGAGATGCGCGGCGCGCTGCTCGAGAAGAACATCACGCGGCTTGGTGAGCTCGTGGAAGAGAACGCGCTGGCGATGCACGCGACGGGCCTACCCGCTGGCGTGATCTACCTCAAGCCAGAGACGCTCCGCGTGCTCGAGACCGTGCGGACGCTGCGGGCGCGCGGCCTGTACGCGTACGCCACGATGGATGCGGGGCCGCACGTGAAGGTGCTGGTGTTGCCCGACGGCAAGGCGGCCGCCCTCGCGGCGCTCACAGGCACGCCCGGAGTCCTGCGCGTGATCTCGGCGGAGCCCGGGGACGGGGCGCGCGTCGTCGCCAAGGGGGAGGCTTGAAATGAAGGCCTTTGCGCCGGGAAAGATGCTGCTCTCCGGGGCGTATGCCGTGCTTCACGGCGCGCCGGCGGTGGTGCTCGCCGTGTCGCGCGGCGCCGTGGCGGACACGCGCAAGGACGCAGAGCATGTCAGCGACGAGCTACGGGCCGCGCTCGCGGGAAACGCGGATCCGAACGTGTGCATACCGCACGTATCCGTATCCGCGCTCTTCCTTGGCGACAATAAGCTGGGGCTGGGCGCAAGCGCGGCCGGGCTGGTGGCGGCGCTGGGCGCGCTCGCGCGGCAAAGGCACGACGACGTGCGAGCGCCGGAGGTACGCGCCGAGATCTTCGCGGCGGCGCGGACTGCGCATGCCACGGCGCAATCCGGCGGAAGCGGCGTGGACGTTGCTGCGAGTGTCTACGGCGGGCTACTCGCGTACACGCTCACGGACGGCATCGCGAAGATCGAGCCGGTCGCGTATCCAGAGAAGCTCGTGGTGGAGGCGTTCTTCTCCGGCCGCAGCGCCAGCACGAAGGACATGCGCGCGCGTGTGGATGCGCTCGCCGCACGCGAACCGGCGCGCTTCGCACAGCTCATGGCAGACCTGTCGCGAGAGGCCGTGACCGCTTGCGCTGCGATCGCGTCGGGCGACGTGGCGGGATTCCTGGGCGCGGTCCGTGGTCAGATCTTCGGGCTCTCGGCGCTGGGCAGGGAAGCGGACGCGCCCATCGTACTTCCGTCGTTCATGGAGCTCGACGGCCTTGCCCAGGCCACGGCGGGCGTGTTCACGGGCTCGGGCGCTGGCGGCGGCGACATCGCCCTGTACATGGGTCAGCGGGGCTCTACGCCTGCCCTGCGCGACCGCGCGCGCGAGCTTGGCTTGTCTCCGTTCGTGTTCGAGCGTGATGCGCTCGGTCTTCGCAGCATCGATTGAAGGATTCAAACAATGGCACGCACCTCAAGGCTTCCCGGCTTCTACAAGGTCACCGTCAACGAGCGTCGATCGCTCGTGTGCGAGGCCACTGGCGCCGATCCGCAAGAGATCGAGGCCGCGCTCGCGGGCGGCGGACTCGATGCGGAGACCGCCGACAAGTTCGTCGAGAACGTCCTTGGCACGTACGCGCTGCCGTATGGCGTCGCGCTCAACGTGCGCGTGAACGGCAAGGACTACGTCGTGCCGATGGTCGTCGAGGAGCCCAGCGTCGTCGCTGCTGCATCGAATGCCGCCAAGATGGTGCGCGCCGGTGGCGGCTTCCGAGCAGACGTCGACGCTTCGCTGATGATCAGCCAGATCCAGCTCTACGACGTGAAGGACCAAGCAGCGGCCCGCGCGCGCATCCTCGCCGCGCGCAAGGAGATCCTCGCGCAGGCGGACAAGGCAGCCCCTGGGCTGGTCAGCCGCGGCGGTGGCGCGCGTGACATCGAGGTTCGCATCATCGGCACACCCGAGGACAAGATGCTCGTGGTGCATGTCCTTGTAGACTGCAAGGACGCGATGGGCGCCAACTTGATCAACGGCATCGCCGAGGCGATCGCCGATCGCCTGGCGGAGCTCGCGTCCGCGAAGGTGGGCCTGCGTATCCTATCCAACCTCTGCGATCGCCGCTGCGTGCGTGTGACCTGTCGCGTGCCGGCCGAGTCCCTTGCCACGGACGACATGGATGGCGAGCAGGTGATCGACGGCATCGTCAACGCGTCGCGCTTCGCGGAGCTCGACCCGTATCGCGCTGCGACCCACAACAAGGGGATCATGAACGGCGTGGACGCCGTCGTGATCGCGACCGGCAACGACTGGCGCGCAGTGGAGGCGGGCGCTCACGCATATGCATCGCGCAGCGGCACGTACAGTCCGCTGGCAACGTGGCGGCGCGATCCCGAGCAGCCCGGGATGCTGCTCGGCCGCATCGAGCTGCCGCTTGCGCTGGGCACCGTGGGGGGCACGCTACGGGTGCACCCTGCGGCGCGGCTCTCGCTCAGCATGCTCGGCTCACCGTCGTCCGCGGAGCTCGCATCGATCGCCGCGGCGCTCGGGCTCGCGTCCAATCTCGCGGCCGTCCGCGCTCTTGCAACGGACGGCATCCAGCGTGGGCACATGGCCCTTCACGCGCGCTCCGTGGCACTTGCTGCCGGCGCTGCGGGCGACCTTGTGGCGAAGGTCGCTCAGATGATCGTGGAAGCGCGCGACATCACGGTGGAGGCCGCGCGCCGCGCGCTGTCCGTCGCGCAAGGCGAAGGCGAAGGCGCGACGCTGTCAGAGGACTGAGCTACTGCGCGAGCTGGGCGGGGCCACCGGGACCCTGCGGTCCCGGATCAGGCGACGACGGATGGTGGCCGGGGCGGTTCGGAACCACCTGGACGCCCGGATCGAACGAGTTCGTGTGGGCACGGTTGTCGATCTGGCCCTGGACCGGCGAGTCGACGACGGCGGCGGGGATCTGGTCGCCGTTCGGATCCTGCGCGACGGTGCCGCCTTGGTCGGTCGAAAGGTTCGTGTCGCCCGGGCCTTCGGTGCCCGCCGCGCAACCGCTCGCCATCGCGAGCAAACCAGCCATCACAACCGTAAGAACCGTCTTCATGTGCCGAGCCTCCTGTAGAACCGGGGACCGTGTCTTTTGTGGGGCAACAACTCCCCCAGTTTTTGACACTCTCATCTTACGCTTGTCGCGGCAACAAGTTTGAGACGCGTCTTTTACTTTTGGAGGATGGAAACGTACATCCGCGGCCCCGCTCTCCGCTCCAGTAGCCGGAGCGGGGATCGTCCGAGCACGGATGGAAGAACGAAAGAATTTGGAGTGGCCACACGGGCCGTCTCCCAGCCTCTCCGAGCCCTTGGCCAGCTCAGCCGCCCGGAAAAATCGACGGGAGGCGACACATAGATCTCGACGCAAATCTGGCGGAGCCGTGCAAGCGGTGGCGTGGCCTCTGACGGCGGACGGTTTTGCGGCCTGCCGTCGCGAAGCTAGGGCGCGACGCCGGCTTCCGCCTGTAGCTGGCGGAACACGTCGATGTGAGAGATGAGCAGCTTCACGAGCGCGTTTCGCACCTCGTCGCGGCTCAGCACCTTGCGTTCGAGGTAGTCCAGGCTCAGCGCCTCCGTGCAGCCGATCCATCCGCGCAGCACCGCGCGAAGCCGGTCGAGTGAAGCGCCCTCGAGGCCGATCGCAGTGACCGCGTTCTCGAGGATGCGGCTGACGAACGCCTCGCGCGTGGTGTCGACGATGCTCGCGACCTCGCGATCGGAGCCGATGCCGCCGCGCATCAGCGCAGAGAACGATGCGGCGTGCTCGTCGACGTAGTCGATGTAACGCGTGAGGCCCGCGATCGCACGCTCCAGTGGCGGCAGCGTGGGATCCGGCTCCGTGCGCTTCAACAGATCCGCGGACGACTCCGTGAGCGCCGCGACGTAGAACGCGCGCTTCGTGGGGAAGTAGTGATAGAGCAGCCCCTTCGAGATGCCGGCGGCATCCGCGATCTCGTCGATCGACACGTCGTCGTATGGGTGACGCGCGAAGCGCTGGATGCCGAGCGCGATGAGCTGCGCGCGTCTCTCCTCCACGTCGAAGCGAACGCGCTTCGATGCAGGCGCACGCTCGGACGCGGGCGGCGCGGCCTTCGTCTTCGACTTGCTGCGGGGAGTTGTGTCCTTCTTGGTCATGCGCGCAGCTTGGTCACCCGATCGCGAGTTCATTGTGCGGCCCAACCCTTCTCTCCGGCAAGAACTCAGGCGCGGGGCCCATCGTCACACGATGTCGCACTGTTGACTTTCGGTCAATAGAGTTCATGATCTCTGGCATGTCCGTCGCGAGCCATGAGCGAGCGTCCATCACGCCGGCCCCGAACGGCGCTCCCAGCGACATCCGGGTCCGCAGTCCGAAGTTCGACTTCACCGGAGTGCCGCGACGCTGGTTGCTCGGAAGTCGCATCGCTTCCAATGTTGCGAACGGCGCGAACCTGCTCTTTCCCGCGGGCGAACGATTCTTCGTGCGGAGCGTGCGGCGCTATCTCGACCGGCTCGACCCCGTGGCCGACGCGCAGCTGCTCTCCGACGTGCGCGCGTTCTCGCAGCAGGAGGGCCGTCACGCTGCCGCGCACGAGCGCGCGTTCGAGGTGCTGCGCGCGCAGGGCTACGACATCGACACGTTCCTTCGTGTGTATGAGGCGATCGCCTTTGGTGCGATCGAGAAGGTCGTCCCACACAAGCTGAGCCTCGCCGCCACGGCCGCATGCGAGCACTTCACGGCCATCCTTGCGGAGGCCGGCCTCACGGACGGCGTGATGGACCACGCGCATCCCGTGATGCGGGAGCTCCTCTTGTGGCACGCGGTGGAGGAGATCGAGCACCGCTCGGTCGCGTTCGACGTGCTCCTGAAGGTGGACTCCAGCTATGCCCTGCGGATGGCGGGTCTCGCCATGGCGAGCTCGATGCTCGGCAGCTTCTGGGTGCTGGGCGCGCTCCACCTGCTCGCGCAAGACGGCGATCCGGCGGGCCTCCTGCGCGAGATGCGCATCGGCCGGCAGAAGAAGAAGCGTCAGGCAGAGGCCGCGCGCGCGGGCACGCTGGACGCCACCAAGGAGGCGATCCTGCCGCAGAAGGGGATCATGACGCGCGTCTTCGGTCGCGGCATCCGTGACTACGTGCGGCGCGATTTTCATCCGGCGGAGCGCGACCTCGGTCCGGTGGTGGAGCAGGCGATGCGCACGGTACGCGCGCTGGACCAGCCAGAGGCAGCGCATCCCGCGAATGCCATATAAAAACCGGGCGAGGTGGCGTAACGTTCCGTTCCGTGGGCGACGACCCCAAACCGAATCCGCATCATGATGTGAGCGGAGCTCTGCACGACGCGTCGAATGCGCTGACGGTACTCCTTGGCTGGATCGCCGAGGCACGGGCCAAGGACATTCCGGACGAGCAGCGGGAACACGCGCTCGCCGTCATCGAGCGGCAGGCGCGGATCGCACGGAGCATCGCCCGGCGCGCGATCGGCGCAGAGACCGCGGCGGCCGAGGGCTCCGCCGACAGCACCATCAGCGACGTGCTCGAGAGCCTCAGCGCGCTCGGGCAGAAGCGCCGCGTCGTGTTCGAGAAGCGCTCGCTGCCCAAGGGCACCGTGCCGCGCGTCGCCGACTTCGGGCAGGTGCTGACGAACCTGTGCCTGAACGCGCTCGCGTTCACACCTGACGGGACGACCGTAGCGGTGACGGCGCACGCCGAGCCACACGCGGTCATCGTGCTCGTCCAGGACGAGGGCGACGGGATCCCGCAATCACGCGTCGACGACATCTGGAGCGGAGAGACCACGCGCTCTGGCGGCGCGGGTGTCGGCCTTCGGTATGCGCGGTCGCTCGCGCAGGGGGCCGGCGGCGATCTCTCGCTCATGCAGACGCCCACGGGTCAGAAGGGCGCGTGCTTCCGCCTTGAGTGGCCGCGCACGGATCGCGTCCCGAAGGCGCCCATGTCCTTCTCGGGGTCAGCGATCCTCGCCGCCCGGCAGATCCTCCTCGTCGAGGACGACGACGACGTGATCGAGCTGGTCGAGACCGCGCTCACGGCGAAGGGCGCGGAGATCTCCGTGGCGCGCAAGACCGCCGAGGTCGAGAAGGCCCTCTCGGCACTGGCCACGGCGCCCACGGCTTACGACTGCGCGGTGGTGGACCTCTCGCCGCTCGGCGCGGATCCCACAGCGCTCCTCTCCAGGCTCGTGGACGCGGGTCTGCCGCTGGTCCTCATCACCGGCAACGTGGACGGCATACCGGAGCTGCGCGGCGACGTACGGGTGGTCCGCAAGCCGTTCGAGGTGAAGGAGCTGGTCGAGGCCCTGACGATCCTGTTGCAGGTGAGTCGCCGCTGAGCGCCCGCTGACCCGCCGAACCGCCGATGAAATCGGCTGAAACGGGCTGAAATGCCGGGCCTTTCGTTCTTTTCCTTGACGCGACGGACCCCCGTTCGCTATCTACGCGCTCCCCACGCGAAGGTGGCGGAATTGGCAGACGCACTAGCTTGAGGTGCTAGCGGGTAAAACCGTAGGGGTTCAAGTCCCCTCCTTCGCACTCCTTTCTCACTCACTCTGGTCCCTAAGCACGCGGGGTTTTTTCATGACCGCAGCACCTCCCAAGGGACGACCCACCTTCTCGAGCGAGCCGCCGCCGTCCTCGCGCGCGGCCAAGATCCTGCAGACGCTCAAGGAGAGCGTGCGGGTCCCCGAGCCGCGCTTCCTTGCGCCCGAGATCTACGGCAGCGCCGCCATCCGCAACATCGCGCGCGCGCTGCCGCCGGTCGAGCGCGTGTACGCGAACATCCGCTTCTCGATCCTGCGACCGAAGCTCCTCAGCGTCATGGACCTTCTGCTCCCGGACGAGGGCAAGATCCTCGACATCGGCTGCGGGTTCGGTCTCTTCGCCGCGTACTTCGGGCAGACGCAGCCCAACCGCCACATCACCGGCATCGATCCGGATGCGCGTCGCATCAAGATGGCGGAGCGCGTGGCGGACAAGCTGGGCCTCGTGAACCACTCCTTCCTCGCGAAGGACGCGCGCGACATGGGCCTGGGTGGCCCGTTCGACGCCGCGTACGTGCTGGACGTGATGCACCACATTCCGGCAGACGCGCAGGAGCCGCTGCTCGCGCGCCTTCGCGATCTGCTCACGCCGCACGGCACGCTGCTCATCAAGGACATCACCACGGAGCCGCACCTGGGGCTCAAGTTCACCGAGTGGATGGATCGCCTCATGGTGGGCTGGGATGAGCCGCTGGCGTACCGTCACCACCGCGACTGGGGCGCCATGCTCGTGCGCCTGGGCTTCAAGGTGCGGATGGTGCGCGTGCCGGACGTGCTCCCGTATCCACACGTCGTGATCGCCGCCACCAAGGTCTAGGCGTTCCGAACGAGCCCTTCGTTGCCAAGGCTCCCTCTCAGAGGGAGCCCTTCGTCGAAGGTATCTCCGTGGCGCGCGGATCCTTGCGGGTCGCCTGCGCGAGCGCCTTCGAGAAGGCCTTGAACGTGATCTCGACGATATGGTGGAGGTTGCGGCCGGCCTCCTTCACTACGTGTAGATTACAACCAACTCCGCGGGCGAAGGCCTCGAAGAAGACCTCCGCGAGCTCCACGTCGAACTCGCCCAGCTTCGCCTTGGGCAGGTCCGCCTCCCAGACGAAGTAGGTCCGCCCCGAGAGGTCGAGCGAGACGCTGACGCGCGCCTCGTCCATGGGGAGGGTGGCCCAGCCGTAGCGGGCGATGCCACGCTTGTCGCCCAGGGCCTTCGCGAACGCCTCGCCCAGCACGATGCCCGTGTCCTCGACGGTGTGGTGGCCGTCGATGTGCGTGTCGCCTTTCGCCACGATCGAGAGGCCGAAGCCGCCGTGCCGCGCGAGCTGCTCGAGCATGTGCGAGAAGAAGGGGAGGGGCGTGTCGATCGTCCCGCCGGCAGCCAGGGGACCGTCCAGGTCGATCTCCACGACGATGTCCGTCTCGCGGGTGGTGCGCTGGACGCGGGCGGCGCGGGGGGCTGCGTTTGGCGGGGGCACGGGCGGAACGGGCGCGCTCACAGATTCGACACGTACCACGGATTTCCCGTATTGTGAGAGGGTGATGGAGCCGCGAAACAGCCGAGATACCCTCCTCGACGAGGTAGAGCAGCAGGACCGCAACGGCCTCATCGACCGCTATGGCCGCCCGTTCTCTTCGGGCGAGACCCTGTTCCGCGAGGGCGAGACCTCGCGCGAGACCTTCATCCTCCACGAGGGACGCGTCCGGTTACTGAAGCGCGTTCGCCTCGCGGACCGCAGCCTCACGGTGCTGCGGCCGGGCGATCTCTTCGGTGAGTCCGCGCTCCTCGACTCCACTCCCCGCGGCTCCACGGCCGTCGCGTTGACGGACGGCATCGCGCTTGCGTTCGACCGCGGCGCGTTCCTGGCGCTCATGCAGCGCGACCCGCTGCTCGGCGCGCGCATGATGGAGCAGCTCGTGCGCCGCGTGCGCGACGCGGAGGACCAGATCGAGGTCATGATGCTCCGCGACACCCAGTCGAAGATCGTGAGCGCCCTCCTCAAGCTGACGGGCGGGCGCCCCACCGGCTCCGCGGACCTCTCCATCTCCCCGGTCGATCTCTCCACCCGCGTGGGCCTGGACGTGGACACCGTGAAGCGAGCTGTGATGCGCCTGCGCGACCAGCAGTACGTGAAGATCGTCGGAGAGCGGGTCGAGATCCCGGACATCGACGCCCTCCGCCGCCTCTACTCGCTCCTCGGCTCGAAAGAAGAGCTCGCCCGCTAGGTTACGCTGTCGCAGCTCACGCTTCGCAGGAGCATCAAGGGTGAACTTCGAACCCTTCGGAATGACGCAAAAAGGTCCCGCTCCGACCACCTGCTCTGCGAAGAAGCCCACGTCTTTCGTGGGTTGACGTCGCGGAATGGAGACGATAGGTCCATCCCGCTTTGGATTGGGCACTGGCCGAGCGGTTTGGGCGGCCTGCGACTCTCGACTCCTTTCGTGGGTCCACGACGTCTCCCCGTTAATGCGAAAAACCACCCTCACCGGACCGAACCCCCGCCGACCCTCCGTCGTGGCCTCCCTGGCCTCCGTCGTGGCCTGCGTGCTGCTCATCGGGCCGGCGGCTTGTAGCCCCAAAGGCGGCAGCGGCATCAGCGCCCAGTCGCCGGAGCGCCAGAGCGAGACCGAGTACGATCTCTCGGTCGACCTCTTCAAGCGCGGCCAGACCCGCGAGGCCCTCGACCACGCTCGCAAGGCGGTCGAGTTGAACGAGGAGAACGCCAAGGCGCTCTACTTCACCGCGACCCTCTATCTCTCGTTCTGCGCCGGGGACCGCGGCTTGACCGACCCGGACTGCCGGATGGCCGACGCCGAGAAGAGCGCCAAGGCCGCGGTCAAGGCCGACGACTCCTTCCGCGACGCCAAGAACCTGCTGGGCGTCATCTACACGAACGAGAAGAAGTACCACGACGCCATCCTGGTCCTGGAGCCGCTCACCAAGGACCCGGCGTACACCGAGAGCTACCTCGCGTGGGGCAACCTGGGTCTGGCCCAGCTGCTCGACGGCCAGCTCGACGCGTCCATCAACTCCCTCAAGAACAGCGTGACCCAGCCGCAGTTCTGCGTCGGGTTCTACCGGCTTGGCCTGGCCTACGAAAAGAAGAACGACCTCATGACGGCGGAGAAGAGCCTCTCCGACTCACTCGCCGTCCAGAGCCCTGACTGTCAGTCGCTCCAGGACGCGTGGGAGGCCCGCGGGCGCATCCGCGCAAAGCTCGGCCGCGCGGACGACGCAAAGAAGGATTTCGAAAGATGTCGCGAGCTCTCGAAGGACACGCCCACCGGGAAGGCGTGCGTGACGGCGCTCTCATCCCTCGCAGGAGGCAAGCAGTGAGCGGTATCGACATCAAGACCGAAGCGAAGATGGCGCGCGCAAAGGCGGACAGCTTCCCGCCCCCGTCCTCAGGCCCATCGTCCCAGCGCAGCCGAGGCGCGGACACCTACGAGACCGTCGGCACCAAGCTCCGTCGCGGCCGCCTCGCCAAGGAGATGACCGTCTCCGAGGTCTCGCGCGTGACCCGAATCCCCACGCACACCCTCGAGAAGATCGAGTCCGACCACTTCGACGATCTCCCCGGCGAGGTCTTCGTCCGTGGCTTCCTCAAGGCCTACGCGCAGGCCGTCTCCATAGACGGCAGCGACATCATCGCGCGCTACACGGCCAGCCGTCGCGTGGCGATCGTCACGCCGCTCCCCGTCACCTCGCCGGTGCAAGCCGCGCGTGAGGGGCAGGGTCGCCGGTTCGGCGTCGCGATCGCGCTCGTGCTGCTGCTCATCCTGTTCACGCTCGCGATCTCGATCGTGCTGAAGCCGCGCGGACGCGACATCCCGCACGAGCTCTCCGGGACGGATCGCGCCAATAGCTGGACGCACGACACGCTGAAGGTCTGAGGGCGCTTGGCGCGGAGCGGGGTCGGCGCAGGCAAGAGCTTCGAATCGGAGGGCTTCCTCCTCCACCGCGTGCCCTACGGCGAGAGCGACGTGATCGCCACGTTCCTCACCGCGCAGCACGGCAAGCTGGGCATGATCGCGCGCGGCGCTCGTCGCTCGTCCAGGCGATTCCAGGGCGTGCTCGAGCCGCTCTCCACCGTGCTGCTCACGTACGACGATCGCGGACGCGATCTCTGCACGCTCAAGGAGGGGCGCGTCACCGTGCCGCGCACCCGCATCATGGAGGACCTGGACGCATTGGAGGCCGCGGGCAAGGCGCTCAGATTCGTTCGCGCGCTGTGCCCCACGCGCACGCCGGAGCCCGAGGTCATGACAAGCCTCGTGAGGCTGCTCGACGCGCTCCAGGAAGGCCGCCGCACGCAGGCGGAGCTGCTTCGCTTCTCGTTCGCGTTGCTCACGGGCGTTGGCTACGGGCTGGAGCTCTCGCGCTGTTTGCGCTGCGGAAAACCGCGGCCATCAGGCCGCCCCGCGTACGTGGATCCGGACAAGGGCGGCGTGGTCTGCGCGTCGTGCGGCGGCGGAAAGATCCTCGTGCCCGCCGAGCTCATCGAGGAGGCGCAGCGACTCACCTCGGGCGAGCCCGTCGAGCTCTCGGACCTCCACGTGGGCACGCTGCTGCGCGTCGCGGAGGAGGCGATCGTCGCGCACGCAGGTGTGGAAGCGTAGTACATAGACGGCAATGACATCCCCCCTCGATGTTTCCTGCTTCGGAGAGGTGCTGTTCGATGCGTTCGAAGCGGACCCGAAGACCGCACCGTTTCCGGCGTCGCGCGGCTTCAAGCTGGAGCTCGGTGGCGCGCCTGCGAACCTTGCCGTCGGTCTTGCGCGGCTCGGCCTGTCCTCTGCGGTCGTGGGTGCGGTGGGCGCGGACCGCTTTGGTGATGCGCTCCGAGCCATGCTCGAGGCCGACGGCGTTGACGTCTCCTATCTCGCGAAGCTGACCAAGCGCACGGGCCTTGCGTTTGCGTTCCGCAACGACAAGGGCGAGCCGAACTTCCTCTTCTACCGCGAGAACACCGCGGACATGAGCATGACGGACAAGCACATCACGCCCGCGTGCGCGAAGGCGCGGTTCGGTGTGCTGGGCACGAGCACGCTGCTCGGCGCGGACATGAAGAAGGCCACGCTGAAGTTCGTGGAGCTGGTGAAGAAGGCGAAGGGCACGGTGGTCCTGGACCTGAACGTGCGCGCGCACCTCTGGTCGGATCCGGACCAGATGAAGTCCGAGATCGCAGAGCTCGTGAAGAGCGCGGATGTGGTGAAGGCGTCAGAGGCGGACCTGGATGTGCTGGCGGGCAAGCGCGGCATCACGTGGCTCGAGGCCCACGCGAAGCACGCCACGTGGCTGCTCACGCGCGGCGAGAACGGCGCCGCGGCCGTGGGGAAGCACGGTGAGGTCACGGCGCCCACGAAGCGTGTAAGATGCATCGATGCTGTGGGCGCGGGTGATGCGTTCCTGGCCGGCGCACTGGCGGTGCTGGTGTCCGCCGGCACGTCGCCCTCGCAGGCGTCCTGGTCGGACACCAAGCTCTGGTCGCGCGCGCTCGAGGCGGGCCACCTGATGGGCGCGAAGGCGGTCTCTTCTCCCGGCGCCGTGTCGGGGCTCATTGCGCTGGACGACGTGAAGTCGAAGATGGCGTCGGCAAAGAAGGCATAACCATCGTGTCGGACCTGCAGTTTCGTCCGCTCAAGATCCGGTCGCCGCGCGGCGCAATGACGACGGAGATCGACTGGGCCGACGGGCACAAGGGCATGCTCCCCCACGAGGTCCTGCGCGGCTACTGCCCGTGCGCGGGTTGCCAGGGACACTCGGGCACCATCAAGTTCATCAAGCCCGAGCGAAACCAGCTCGAGATCGACGCGCTCGAGCCCGTGGGCAACTACGCGATCAAGATCGTCTGGTTCGACGGCCACGACAACGGGCTCTACTCGTATCGTTACCTGCGCGCGCTCTGCCAATGCCCGGAGTGCAAGAAGGACGGCGAGGACCACGGCGAGCGCCCGCGTCTATGACGGCTTCAGGTGGGGCAGGCGGCGGGGCTGGCGGAGGCGGGGCTGGCGCGTCCGAGCGAAAGAGCCTCGCGAAGCGCGCGGGGATCGTCGCGGTGGGAACGCTTGCATCGCGCATCCTCGGGCTCGGCCGCGACATGGCGCTCGCCGCGCTGTTCCCGCGCGCGGTGACGGACGCGTTCTTCGTGGCGTTCACGATCCCGAATGCGCTTCGCCAGATCCTGGGTGAGGGCGCGGTGAGTAGCTCGGTGGTGCCCGTGCTCTCGAAGAAGATCGAGGACGGCGGCGACGAAGCGGGGCAGGCGTTCTTCGCGCGCGCGCGCGGTGCGTCGCTGATGATGCTGCTGCTCGTCACGGTGCTGGGCATGCTGTGCGCGCGTCCGCTCTCGGAGCTGTTCGCCGGTGGCTACCACGATCGCCCGGAGGAGTTCGAGCGCGTGGTGGCCCTCACGCGCACCGTGTTCCCGTACATCTTCTTCATGGGCACCGCCGCACTGGGAATGGCGGCGCTCAACGCGAAGCGCAAGTTCGCGGTCGCTGCGTTCGCTCCCGGTCTGCTCAACGTTGCGTTCCTGCTGTGCGCGTTCACGCTTCCCGCCGTGCTCGCCTCACGCGGCATCGACGGCGCACAGACGCTTGCGATCGGCGCGCTGCTCGGCGGCCTGTTGCAGGTGGTGGCGCAATGGCCAGCGCTCCGCGCCATCGGCTATGCCGGCCGGCCCATCATCGATTTCAAGGATCCCGCGGTGCGGGACATGGGCCGCCGCCTCCTGCCGATGACCCTCGGCATAGGTGTATATTACATAGACCTGGTGCTCTCGCGCCGCTTCCTGTCCGAGATGGGCGAGGGCGCGCAGAGCTACTTCTCGTGGGCGCAGCGGCTGGCGGATTTTCCGCAGGGCATCTTCGTGATGGCGATCTCGACTGCCTCACTCCCGTCGCTCGCCACGCTCGCTGCAAAGGGCGAGCACGAGGAGATGAAGAAGACCTTCGCGTACGGCCTGCGGCTCGCCCTGTTCGTCGCGGTTCCCGCGAGCGTCGCGCTCGTCATCCTGGCCGAGCCCACGGTGCGCGCCATGTTCCAGCGCGGCGCGTTCGACGCCACCGCCACCGCGGAGACCGCACGCGCGCTCGTGTGGCAGGGTGGCTCGCTCTTCACCGTCGCCGTCGTGCGGCAGGTGGTGCCCATGTTTTACGCGCTGGGTGACACACGAACGCCGGTCATCGTGAGCTTGCTCGACCTGCTTGTCTTCATCGCCATGGCCGTTGGTCTGAAGAGCCTCTGGGGCCACGTGGGCGTCAGCGCTGCCGTCGCAGGCTCCAGCTTCGCGCAGATGGTGATGCTGCTCTACGCGCTCCGCAGGAAGCTCGGCTCGCTGCACGGCGCGGAGATCATGTCCTCCGTGGGGCGCACGTTGCTCGCTTCGGCGGTCGGCGCGGTCGGCGGGCGGTCCGTGGTCTGGCTATACGGCTCGGGGCCGCCCGTCGTCACGGGTGCGGTCGCGCTCGTCGTGTTCGGTGGTCTCTTTGCGCTCGCGGGGTGGGGCCTCAGGTCGCCCGAGCTCGACGCGATCGTCACCGCCGTCAGCAAGCGGCTCCGTCGCAAGCCCGCCTGAAGGGGCTGGGTGGAGCGCGAGCCGTGGTAAGGAGGAGCGCATGGAACCGAACGCGGGCAAGTACAACGTCGTGGAGGCGAGCTTCGTCGCGTCAGGTCCCACGCTCGACGCCCTGCCGGCGCCAGCGCTCCCGGAGATCGCATTCGCGGGTCGCTCGAACGTCGGGAAATCAAGCCTCCTCAACATGCTGCTCTCGCGCATCAAGCTGGTTCGCACCAGCTCGTCGCCGGGCTGCACGCGCACCCTGAACCTGTTCCACGTGAAGCTCGCGTCTGGCCTGGAGATGCAGGTCACAGATCTTCCGGGCTATGGATACGCGAAGCTCTCGCGCTCGGAGTCGAAGTCGTTCCAGGCCATGGTCGAGGGCTACCTCACGCGCAGGCCCTCGCTTGTCGCGCTCGTCATCCTGGTGGACGTGCGCCGCGGCGTCGAGGACGAGGAGCGTCAGCTCGTGTCGTACATGGAGCAACCCGGCGTGGATCGCGCACGCAAGCCGGTGGTCATCTTCGTTGCCACCAAGCTCGACAAGCTGTCGCGAAGCGAGCAAAAGCCCGCGCTGGGCCGCCTCGAAAAGGCAGCCGGCATGAAGGGTATCCTGGGTGTGTCGGCCGAGACCGGCGCCGGGCGCGACGAGCTATGGCAGAAGCTCGAGCGCTCTCTCGTTCTGGTATAGTCAGAGGCACATGCGCGTCCCCCGCCGCCGTCTGGTCTCTTCGCTGTGCCTTGTGTCGGGCATTGCCGTGCTGGGGTTCGCATGCACGCCGCCCCCGAAGGCCGCGACCTACGTGGCAAGCCAGGAGTCATGGTGCCCGGAGGGCTTCGAGCAAGGTCCGGACGACGCATGCTTCGCGCTCCCCGAGCAGCGCGGCGACAAGACCGCAGTCCTGATTTACTTGCATCATGCATATACCGGCGCCGGACCATCCGGCGAGTGGGACGTCGTCAAGAAGGCCACGGAGAAGGGCTTTGCCGTGGTGCTCGTGCGGGGCCGCCGCGCGCTCTGCGATCTGCCGGGCAATCCGCCGGGCGCGGAGTTCTGCTGGCCGCACGATCCCGACGACACCATCACCATGAAGCAGATGGCGGGCAGCTGGGACAAGACCATCTGGCAGGCCGACGCACTGCTCGAGCAGGGACCGCACAAGCACTACGTCCTGGGCTACGGCGCCGGCGGCAACTTTGTAGGCACGCTGGCCACGCAGGGCTTCCTGGAGGCGTCGGGCTACGCTGTCATCGGCTCGGGTGCCTCGATGCCCACGCCCGCGTCGGGCCGCAAGCCACCGCTCGTGATCCTGATGGCGAGCGACTCCGACGAGGCGGGCGCGCAGGCAAAGTCCACGAGCGACGCGCTCGAGAAGGCGACCTGGCCGCACGCGCGCTGCCCGCACGCGCAGAAGACGCTCGCCAAGGAGGACCTGGACGTGGTGCTGAAGACGTTCTCGCGGGAGCGCGCAGGTGACCTCGCGGGCTTCCTTGCCTCGACCACGAAGAACACTCCTTGCGACCCGCCCGGCGGTCCCGCGACCCCGCCCAAGAAGAAGTGACCGCCACCGGGAAAATCCAGCGCTACAAGCTGCGCGCCTGACAGGGTAGAGTGCAGCCGGCATGGACGAAGCAAAGAACATCCTGGGTGGTCAACTCAAGAGCTGCAGCACCAATCCGATGACGGGCTTCTTCCGTGACGGGTGCTGCAACACGGACGAGAACGATCGCGGCTCACACACCGTCTGCACGCGCGTCACCGCCGAGTTCCTGGAGTTCTCGAAGCAGCAGGGGAACGATCTGTCCACGCCGCGTCCCGAGTACGGGTTTCTGGGCCTCAAGCCGGGCGACCAGTGGTGCCTCTGCGCCTCGCGATGGAAGGAGGCCTACGAGGCCGGCGCGGCGCCCCACGTGATCCTCCAGTCCACGCACGAGCGCGCAGGGGACATCGTTCCCCTCGCGGCGCTGAAGAAGCTCGCGCTCGACCTGAACTGATCGGAGCTTCTGGAGTCGGTTCAGACGCCGAGCATCTCGCGGATCTCCGCGATCGATTTCCCCGCGAAGAGCGCCTGCGATTGCTCCGCGGTCGCGAACGAGCGGGTCAGCATCCGATCGATGTAGAGCGTGCCGTCGAGATGGTCGATCTCGTGCTGGAAGATGCGCGCCGGCCAGCCCACCGCATGGAAGGACTGCGGCTCGCCGTGCTCGTCGAGCCCCGTGACCTCCACCTCTCGGTAGCGGTCGACCATCGCCACGAAGCCGTTCACGCTCAGGCAGCCCTCGAAGAACGTGACCTTCTCGTCGCCGAGGATCTTCATCATGGGGTTCACGAAGACGCGCGTGGAGAACGGCGTGCGCTCCCGTTCCTTCTGCTCCCCGGACGAGAGCTTCTTCACGAGGTCCGCGCGATCCTCGAGCACGATGAGGCGCCACGGGATCCCGATCTGCGGCGCCGCGAGCCCCACACCGGGCGCCTCGCGCATGGTCTCCACCATGGTCTGGATCAGCGCCTGGAACTCCGGCGTGGCGATCCGCTCCAGGGGAACGTCCTCCGCGCGCGATCGCAGGACGGGCGCGCCTGTCTGGACGATCGGCGCAGCACTCATGTCCGCGCGCGCAATGCCTCGAGCACCCGCGCGAGGTTGTCCGGCGCGAGCGATCTCGGCGGCTCGCTCATGGGTGTTGCGTCGTCGTCGATCGACACGGGCGCCGCGACAGGTCCAGAGCCGGCTTTCTCGAGGTGCGTGGCGGCACGTGCGAGGACGGGATACACGCCGCTCTCCCTGGGCGAGGGCTCCGGATCCTCGTACGGGACGCCGCGTTGACGCAGAAGCTCACCCGCGCGAAGCGCCATCGGGGGCGGGGTATCCGGCGGCGCGTCGAACATCTCACCATCAAGGATGCGGCTGTTTTTCACGGTTGTCCACGCCAACCACGCACCAGCATGGCCTCAGCGGTTCTTGGCGCCGTTTGATGCAATGCGGCGTGAGTGAACGAATGCGGGTGCGCCTGGTCCGAAGCCCGTTGACGTCGGGCACACCGGCGCTAGGGATGGAGGAATGGATAGTCTCTCCGTCGCGCCGGCTGCTCCCAAAGAAGTGGGTTTTCAGGTCAAGGTCGAGCGGACGAGAGCGCCGCGACCCAAGCCCGACAGCACCGACCTCGGCTTCGGCCGATACTTCACCGACCATGAGCTCGAGGCCACGCACGACGGCCGCGCCTGGTCGTCGGCGCGCATCCTCCCCTTTGGCTCCACCAAGTCCGACGTGGCGAGCGGCGCCGTGCAGTACGGGCTCTCCGTCTTCGAGGGCCTGAAGGTCTTCAAGGGCGCGGACGGCGTGCTCCGTCTGTTCCGCGCGGACGCACATGCGCGTCGCTTCGCGAAGAGCGCAGAGGCGTTCTGCATGCCTCCGGTTCCGCAAGACGTGTTCATCGCGGCGGTCCGCGCGCTCACGCGTGAGGACGCCAGCTGGCACCCCGGCGACCCCGGCTCCATCTACGTTCGGCCCACGCTCTTCGGCAGCGAGGAGTTCCTCGGTGTGCGCCCGTCCCATGCGCACACGTTCTCCGTCATCCTCTCTCCCGTCGGGTCTTACTTCGGCGCCGGCGCGCGCCCGCTCCGCCTCTGGGCGGAGAAGGAGTACGTGCGCGCGTGCGTCGGTGGTGTGGGCTGGGTGAAGACCGGCGGCAACTATGCAGCAAGCCTCCGCGCCGCCGAGCGCGCACGTTCGCGCGGCTTCGACCAGGTCCTCTGGCTGGACGCCAATCATCACGAGCACGTCGAAGAGGCGGGCACCATGAACGTGTTCGTCCGCATTGGCGATCACGTCACCACACCGCCGCTCAGCGGTAGCATCCTCGCCGGTGTCACGCGCGACAGCTCGCTCACGTTGCTTCGTGCCTGGGGCATCGACGTCGAGGAGCGCGCGCTCTCCCTCACCGAGATCACGGAGGCCGCGAAGGCCGGCAAGGAGCTCGAGATCTGGGGCACCGGCACAGCGGCGGTGGTGTCCTCCATCGGCGAGGTCGCCTGGGATGGCGGCAGCGTGAAGGCCGAGAGCATCACCGTCGCGACGCGCCTCAAGAACGCAATCACCGGCATCCAGACCGGCCGCGAAGAAGACAAGTACGGCTGGCTCACGCCCGTGTGACCGCCGGCCCCCGAGGGAGCCGGTGCTTGACGTCAGCTACGGGGTGCCACACTGCCACGACGGGACGGAGCCCGCGTCGTCGGTCGAGCAGACACACGAATTGAGAAGCGCGCACACCTGATCGCTGGGGCCGCCAACGATGTTGGCCTTGCATCCGACGGGCATGGGCGTGCTGAGCGGCAGGTACTTCGTGCTCGGATCGTTGGGGTCGCCGCGGCAGCCGTCGCTACCGGGCGGACCTGCATCACAGAAGGCCACGCCGTGCTCGGTACAGATGAGTGTTCCTGCATCGCCCTTGTCCGTGAGGCTTGCGCTGTTGCAGCCCGCGAGAAATAGAAGTGCGAGAGTGACGTTGGCCAGCCTTTTCACGCGCGTGTGCTCCTGAAGCGGTGTTACGGGCGCCATCTTAGCCCCAGAACCCCGCGTTGAAGCCACCACTTTGCTGTTTTCTGAACGCTACTTCACGCCTGGCGGAGGTGGGGCGGGTGGCGCGGTGTCGCTCTGGACGCAGGATGACAGATCGAAGAGCAGGAACTCGAGCGCCTTCTCCTGCGTGGAGAGCCCGACGCTGGTGCAGCCCGTGGGCCAGTCTTGTCCCGTCTGATCGTTGCTCGCACCGGCTTCCTCATGGGCACACCTTCATACGTTGAGCGCGTCATCGCGGATCGACGGTGGCAACTGAGTCATCGCGAATCCAGCATGTTTATCAGGCGATCGTCGCGATTGTCTCCCTGTGGCGACAGCCCGGAGTGACAAGGCTCAGCGCGGAGCGTGAGCGCGTGCGAGCTTCCGTTCCACGACATCGTCGCTCGCGTCGTCCGCGATCGCGGCGATGGCTTCGCGAAAAGGGTCGTATGCGCTGCCCTCCGCAGCGATCCGGATGCGCGCCGGTGCGGCGCCGCTCACGCGGAGCGCGATGGCCGCGCCGAGCTTCTCGTCTTCGGTTGCCGCGGGGTTGCGAAGCGTGGCCTCGGCGTCGTCCGGCGAGGTGCCAGGAGAGCGATAGCTCGGGTCCATCGCGCGGCGAAGGTGCTCGCGCCACTCCACGAGTGATCTGCCTCCGCGCGCGAAGTGCGTGGCGTTCACCTGCGCAGGTGCCTGGAGCCGGTGGCGAAGGATGTTGGTCGCGGCGGCGCGTCGGTCCGCGTCGATGCCCGTACCAGAGATGATGATCGGAGCGCCGTCGCTCTGGATGGTCGTCGCCATCTTCGGGTGGGGCTGATCCACGCTCCGGATCTTCTCGCGCGGCACGAACCGGGTGCGGCGCCCGGCGGTGAAGACGATGCCGTCGTCTCCGATGGTCAGCTCCGGCGCACGGGCGATCCGCTTGAGCAAAGGGTACGCGCCGAAGACCGTGACCAGCGAGATGAGAGCGCCGAGCGCGGCGCGGAGGATCATGGCGAGCTCGTAGTTCCCGCTCTCGGTGCGCAAGAAGAGCAGCATCAACGGGATCGCGGTGAGGAGGCCCGCGACCCAGGAGGTGATGAGGCCGAGCAGCGGATGCAGGAGCCGCCGGCGGGGCGTGGCGAACGGGATGCGGACGCGTCGCCGACCCGGGCCGAAACCAAGCTCCGACACGAGCGCGTGCGCGCTGGCCTCGTCCGACACCTGACACGAGAGCTCATCGCCCCCGCGAACCAGTATCTCCACCGTTGGCAATGCGGGTGGGTCGTGGAGCACTGCGAATGCGCTGTCGACATCCGGGAGGGCGACGTGGCGCGAGAGGCCATGGCGCTCCACGTGCAGCATGTCACCGTCAATGGCCACGATGCCCGGCGACCGCTTGCGGCGGAAGAAGATCACGTAGGACGTAACGAACGCAGCCATCGCGAGCACCTGGAAGATCGGGCCCGCGCCCACGACGGCGGCGCCCATGGCGCTCACGCCCATCGCGGCTTGCCCGACCGCGGTCACCACGGCGCTCAGCGCGTACAGCAAGAGGCCCGCGCGCGAGAGCTTGCGCGAGGTGGCTCCCGCCAGGCGCGAGATGCCGGCGCTGTTCGTTTGGTGCGTAGGCACGCGCCCGAGCATAGCAAAGCGCAGGGTCCACGGACTCTCTTGGCCATCCCGGGCGACTCGCAGTAGATGTGAGCCAGGATGAACCGGCCTGCCATCCGAGACCTCACCATTGTCGTGGCGCTGCTCGCGTCATCGGTCGCGTGTCTCCTTCCGAGCCGTTCCGCGCCGCCGCCCTCGCTGCCGGCGTCTCTCACGTGCGATGACGGGCCGCTGCCTGGAGTCCCGAAGGAGCCGCTGCCACTGCGACCGCAAGTGGCGGGGGTGCAGACCGCGGACGCGAAGAACGCGAAGCGCCTCTACGACGAGGAGCGATGGGCGGAGGCCAAGGTCGCGCTCGGACGCGTGGCCACGGGCGAGACGGGTGATGACGTCGGCAACCGGCAGCTCGCCGGCTACCAGCAGGCGGTGGCGCTGTTCCGCCTTGGTGACCATGTCGAGGCCGCCCGGATCTTCGGAGAGATCGCGCGCGAGCGCTCACACCTGCGACACGGCGAGACGCTGCTCTGGCTCGCGAAGATCGCGGCGTCCGTGCCGGAGCTCACGCGGGCACTTGCATTCTACACGGAAGACGACATCACCAAGTACGACAACCCGGACCAGCGCGAGACCTTCTGGCAGCTCGCATACCTCCTGGGCCGCGAGCGCCTGGAGCGCGGTCTTCCGGCCGCCGCCGCTCGGCTCTTCGGGCGCGTCGACGGTCCTCTCAAGAGCTACGCGAAGCGCTGCCTCACGAAGGCGAACGAGCTGCAAACACCGCATCCGTGACGCGGGCAACGAGCCGGCGGAGCCGTGTATGCTCGGACAATGTCTGAAAGCCCCGTCGTTCGGCGCATGGTGATGTTCAAGCACGGGGTCGCCTACCTGGAGCGCGGCGGACCTGCCGAAGGACCATTCGATCTCTCGTTCAAGAAGGACGAGATGAACGACGTCCTGAAGTCACTCGCGGTCTGGGTGGCGAAGGGCGACGCGCAGATCGGCGCGCTCGCGTTCGAGAAGCCCGAGGATCCCGAGGCGGAGCTCGAACGTCGCAAGTTGAATCTGCCCGCGTGGGGAACCATGCTCGCTCTCCTTGGCGCGATCAAGGGGCGTCGCATTGCGGCGCTCGTCGACGGCGCGCGAAGGGAAGGGGAGGTCATCGGCGTGGAGGCGGAGTCGCTGGGAGATCGCGGCGAGCGCAGGCGGCTGCTCCTGCGCGAGGGTGACGGTCGCATCACCATGCACGACGTCGCCACGCTCGAGAGCATCGAGCTGCTCGACCCCGCATCGCGCGCCGACCTCGCGTTCTTCGTGGACCGGAGCCGCGCCGCGAGCGCGGGCGAGACACGCAGCGTGCACATCGACGTGCGTGGCAAGGCGGAAGATCTGCGCGTGTCCTACGTGGTCCCCGCGCCCACGTGGCGGGTGTCGTATCGCATCGCTCGTTCGAAGGACGAGACCGTGCTCATGGCGTGGGGGATCGTCCACAATCCTGCGGATGAGGATCTCGAGGAGATCTCGCTCGTGCTCACCACGGGGCAGCCCGTGAGCTTCGTGATCGATCTCTACAACCCGAAGAACGTGCGACGCGCCGTCGTCGAGGAGAGCGAGCGCGCCATCGCCGCACCTACCCAGTTCGAGCGCGCAGCTGCCCGCAGCAGGAGCTACGGCGGGCCCCCCGCGGCTGGCGCCGCTGAGCCGGCGGCGCGGGGCATGACCAGCTTCGCAATGGTGGAAGCGCTCAGCGTCGACGAGGACGCTCCAGACACCGGCAGGAGCTTCGGTGACGCCGCCATGGAGGAAGGCGCGGCCGCCGCCTACGCCGATCGCGGCGAGCTGTTCGAGTACAAGGTCGCCGCGCCCGTGTCGCTCAAGCGCGGCGGCTCTGCCATGGTCCCGCTCGTGGCTTCGAAGCTACCGTCAGAGAAGGAGCGCATCTGGCGCGTGGGTCCGCCGTCGTCACCAGATCTGGTCGTCACCTTCAAGAACGTGTCGGGCGCGGTCCTCGAGGAGGGACCTGCCGTGATTTACGACGACAACGTCTACGCCGGCGAGGCGATGATGCCATACACCGCGCGCGGCTCCGAGGTGAAGCTGGCCTACGCCAAGGACCTGGCCGTTCGCTGTCGCTTCGACTCGACACACCGCAGCGTCATCTCGGCCCTGCGGGTGGGGGAGGGAGCGATGATCGAGGAGATCCGCGCCGAGGTGCATCACACCTTCCGCGCCGACAGCGACCACGCAGAGCCCGCGCGTGTGGTGTTCGAGCTCCCGAAGGTCCTCGGTCGCGTGTTCGACGCCGCGGAGCAGAAGCCCTTCGAGAGCACCGCGTCGTACCACCGCTTCGAGATGACGGTGGCGCCGCAGTCGTTCACGACCATCAACGCCACGGAGGTGTGGGTAGAGCGGCGGAAGGTCGCGTTCACGAACGTCAGTGGTCACCAGCTGGGCGTGTGGATGGAGGGACGCCTCCTGGACCAGGGCACATACAACGCGCTTGCGCAGGTGCTCAGCCTCTGGAACGACGCGACCAAGTACGAAGGCACGCGGACCCGCGTGGAGGTGATGCAGCGCGAGGCGTACGCCAAACAAACCAAGCTGGCCGAGCAGCTGAAGGTCCTGAAGGACACCGGGCCCGAGGGAGCGCTACGCCTTCGCTACGTCAAGGAGCTGGAGGCAGAGCAAGACAAGGTGAACGGCTGCGAGGCCGAGATGGCGCGCCTGTCCGGCGAGGCCCAGCGGGCAAGGGAGAACGCCAACACCGCCTTGCGCACCCTGACGACAAAAGCGAAGGAGGCGTGACATTTCGCCACCGCGACGAACGCGGGGGCCTCTCTACTTCTTCTGAGCCGTGGTCTTCGACAGCACGTGGTCGAAGATCATCATCGCCAGGCGTTCGCGCTCGTGTTCGGGAACGTCGACGAAGGCGAAGCTCGCTCGCATCACGCCGCCGTGCTTCTGCTGACCGACGCAGCGCGCCGTGCCGGTCACCTCACCGTCCTTCAGCTGCATGCGGAAGGTGACCGTGGCGTGGATGGGCGGCGAAGGTGAGAGCAGCGCGGAGAAGCCGCCCTCGCCCAGGTCCAGCGTCGAGGCGTTCTGCGTTGTGCCCACGAACACCACGTCGACCCTCTGCATGCACGCGATGCGCAGGACCGCGCGCGCGGAGCCGGTGACCACAGAGAGCTGCTGAGCGGTGACGATCAGCTCGGCGAGCTCGGAGCGTGCGCGGTCGTAGTCCGCGAGCTCGTACTTGTTGAGCGTGCCCTCTCGGGCCTTCTCGTGAAGACCTTGAAAGTGGACCAGCAGCTGCTGCGGCGTCATGACGGAACCTCCGGTTCGCTGACAATGCGCGAGCCCTGCATTCGTCCTGTGACGCAACTGAAGTCTAGCACGCGCTGGCCGCCGGCGCGCCGCAAGCGCGGAACGTTTGAGTCGACGCGAAGAGTCTGAGATGCTGCGCCGCATGAAGCTAGATAGGCGGTTTGCCGTCGTCCTTTTTGTCGCAAGTGTTGCAGGATGCGACGACAAGCCTTCCTCCGGGGCGACCGCCTCCGCGGCAAGTGCGCGGCCCTCGGTGAGCGCTCCCCCTCCGCTTGCGCCGCCGTCTGCGGAGATGAAGCCAGTGCTGTCGCTCGTGGTGGACGACAAGCGCTTCACCGTCAACGGCGACAAGGTCGATCTCACCGTCGCGGATCCGAAGGCACAGGTCGCCGGCGCAATGGCCGGGAAGGTCGGCATCGAGGGCGCGGTGGTCGACGTGATCGTGATGCGAGATACCCTCACGCCAAAGGTCGCGCTGGTCGTTGGCGCATTGCGCGCAGCGAAGGCGCAGGGAGCGAACGTGAAGACCACGCGTCGCGACGGAAACACGGCGAGCCTTGTGCTCACGTGGGGCGCGGCGCGACCAGACTGCGCGGCGGTCGGAATGATCGGAAAGGACGGCGCCATCACCGCGTGGCCCGTGGGCGGCGGCACGGCGGCGCGGTTCTCGCGCGGCTTCGCCGGCCCTGATCTGACGCTCGGCTCGGCCGGCGTCCGGAAGGTGGTGCAGGGCTGTGATGCCACGGTGCTCTACCTGTCCGCGGCGGACAACATCGTGTGGGGCCTCCTGTTCGATCTTGCTCTCGCCGTTCGCGGCGGGGACGACGCAGGCGCGCCGCTCCGCGCGGCGACCACCTCGCTGCTCCTCGATACGCCAGTCGCGGGTAGAAAAGTTGCGCAGGACTGAGCCGCACGGCCGGGGCGTCGAGGTCAACCATGATCCCGATGGCCCTCAAAAGCTTGTAGTGTGACGCCATGCGGACGGCGGAGAAGGACCACACAGAGGGCGGGCTCAGGCGATCGGTTGGCCTCTACGGCTTGATGTTCGTGTCGCTCGGCTCGATCATCGGCTCGGGCTGGTTGCTCGGCGCGCTGAACGCGGCGAAGGTCGCAGGCCCAGCATCGGTGCTCTCCTGGGTGCTGGCGGCGGTCATGCTGTCGCTCCTCGCGCTCACGTACGCGGAGCTAGGGGCGACCTATCCCGTCGCCGGAGGCTCCGGCAGATTTCCATACTACTCGCACGGCCCGATCGCCGGATTCATGGCCGGATGGGCGTCCTGGCTGCAGGCCGTCTTCATCGCGCCGATCGAGGTGCTCGCGGCCATCACCTACGTGAACAGCGTCACGTGGGTGAACACACACTGCAACATGATCTACAAGGACGGCGACCAGGCCGGCCTCTTGAACAGCACGGGGCTCGTCGTCGCGCTGCTCCTGATGGTGCTCTTCACTGCGATGAATCTCGCCGGGGCGAAGTTCCTCTCCGAGAGCAACGCGATCGTCGTCATCTGGAAGACGGCCGTGCCGGTCGTTGCGGTCGGCGTCGTGGCGTATTCGCGCTTCGAGTTGTCCAATTTCCACGCGGGCGGCGGCTTCATGCCCTTTGGCTTCCACGGGGTCTTCGCCGCGCTCACCGGTGGCGTCGTGTTCGGGTTGCAGGGCTTCGAGCAAGCGGTACAGCTGGCCGGTGAGGCAAAGAATCCCAAACGCGACCTCTCGCGCGCGATCCTCATCGCGATGGCGATCGGCGCGGTGCTCTATTCGGCACTCCAACTCGTGATGATCGGTGGCCTCAAGTCGGAAGACATCGCGACGGGCTGGTCGAAGCCGCTCGGCGCCGATCCGTCGGACTATGGCGCCTGGTACACGCTGGCGCTCGCGATCGGCGCTGGTTGGCTCGCCAAGGTGCTCATCATAGATGCGGTGATCTCTCCCGCTGGCACGGGCGTCGTCTACGTGGGCACGACGGCGCGTCTGTCGTACGCGCTCGGCGAAGAGCGGGAGATGCCTCGCGCGCTCGCGAGCACGAACAAGAAGGGCGTGCCCGTGTTCTCGATCCTCCTTGGCGCCGTCATCGGGTGCGTTGCATTCGGACCATTCAAGAGCTGGGCTGCGCTCGTCAACGTCGTCACCGGCGCGACGGCCATCATGTATGCGTTCGCTCCCGTCTCGCTGGCCGCGCTTCATCGGGTCGACGGCGATCGGCCGCGCTCGTACCGCGCACCCATGCCACGCGTGGTCCTTCCGGCAGCGTTCTGTTCGGCGAATCTCATCATGTACTGGGGCGGGTTCGAGACGAACTGGAAGCTCGCGCTTGCCGTCCTGCTCGGGCTAGTCCTGTTCGCGGTCGGGGCGTCGCGCGCCCGTACGGGTGTGGGGGGCACGATCCGTAACGCGATGTGGATCGGCCCGTGGCTCGGAGGCCATGTGGTGCTCGGCCTCGTGGGTCGGTACGGCACGGGCGCGCGAAACATACTTCCCGACTGGGTCGACATCATCGTGGTGATCGCGTTCGCCCTCACGATCTTCTACTGGGCGGTGAGCCTGGCATCGACCAAGGAAGCAGCCGCCGCCGCGGTGGCGAAAGACGCAAAGCAGCTCGACTCCGCCTCCGTGTGAAGCTTCGGCGGGAACTCCGTTCACGAAACCCGGCGCACCATGGCCACGCGGTGCTCCGGTGAGGGCAGCGCGCTCCGCTCCTCCGTCAGGATTTGCCGCAGCTCATTCCCGCAGCGCGAAGCATCTACCTGCACAAATCCGTGCCGTGCGTACATCGGCGCGTTCCACGGGATGTCGGCGTAGGTGGTGAGCCACAGCGTCCCATTGCCCCAAGCGATCGCGTGGCGCAGGAGCGCGTGTCCCACGCCGCGACCCATCCACGCACGACGTACGGAGACCTGCTGGAGGTGCGGCTCACCATCAACGAAGCCGAGCGCGGCGAACCCGATCGGAACGTCGTCGTCGGTGACGGCCACCACGACCCGGCCGGCGCTCAGCGACTCTCGCCATTGCGCCTGCTCGGCGAGGGCGAACGACGCGTGCTGCGGTGGAAGTTCGACGCCGCGGCCTGCTTCTTCGTAGAGCGTGCAAGCATCGTCATCGATGCCAATCACGTGCAGAAGCTCCCCGCTGCGAGCTGTGCGCAGCGTCCAGCTGGGGTTCGTCATGCGCGCGTATACGCGGCTCGCGCCGTTCGGTTTCACCGCGCCTCGTGCGAAGCGACCGCCTCTGGCGCTTCCGGAGATTGGTGGTGGGCGCAGCAGGTATTGAACCTGCGACTTCCTCCGTGTGAAGCTTCGGGGGGGAGCTCTGGTTTGCTCCCCGAGTTCGCATTCGTGATCACTTCTCCGCGAGCGCCGCTGCGGTCAGGCGCGGCATCTCCTGCTTCGAGAAGTGAGCCTCGCGAGCCACGCCAACATGACCCGCGACGCCGTTGCAGCGTGCGGCAGTCTCAACGGCTCCGGCGCTGCGCGTTGACCAGCAATGCGTCGGGGTCGGACTCGCTTCGATAGATCACGCAGCGTTCGGTCTGGGCATCGCAAACGGCGTCGAGCTCGCAGTCCGAGCGCAACGGGAGCCAAGCTTGATGGCATGGCTCCCCGAGCACCCTTCGCGGTTCGCAAATTCGTTTCTCACAAGCGAGGTCGAGTTGGCATCCAGAGTCGCTCACGCACTCGCCACCGAGCCCTTGAGGTGTGACACAACGGGCTCCGTCGCACTGGAGGCCCCAAACGCAGTCTGGTGAATCGTCGCCGCAATACTCGCCGAGTCGCCGCGGCGCGCCCAGCCTTTCTGGCTGCGCACCGTTCAAGCAGGCGGGCGGTCCTCGGTCTGTGCAGACGTCGTTCTTCAGCGCGCTCATGCAGCGCGCGCTGAACGCCGCGGCATCCGTGCCGCCTTGCGCCGCCGCGTATTGGGTGCACTCGTCGAGCAGGCAGGCTCGGTCTTCGGCTCGGTAGTGGCGGAAGGGGGTGAACGTGCAACGCGCGTCGAAGCCGATTCGCGCCTCGACGAAGTCGATGCACGCCGGTGCGGTGAGGTGGGGCGGACTCGCGCCGTCGCACCCGAGTAGAGCCAACGCAATAGACACAATGGACAACTCTGTTTTCATGCGCGTTCGATTTTCGCCCGTGAATTCGATTCATCCGTGGAGCGCCGCCAAGCGTAAGCACCGTTCATGCCGCGGCCCCCGCTCGTCGGCGTCCGTCTCGCGCCACCAGTTTCCCGCCACTCGTAGCAGCTCTCGGCGGGCACACGACAGGTACGCTCAGCCGATCCGAGCGAAGAGATCTCGGTCACCCATGCGACTTGCCCGCGCCCGTGACTCTGGCGAGAAGTTGCCTGACCCTCGGGGATCAGGTGGCGAGACGTTGACGCGGCGACGGTGCGGTGAACGCCCGCCGGGATGGGCAACGTCTTGAGCGACGAGAAGAAGCAACAGGCGCTCGCGTTGGGTCGGCTTGGCTGGCCTCTGCGGGGCATTGACGAGGCCACGGGCTTGCGGCGCGAGACGTCGAGCCGCTACCCTGTACGTACGGCACCGCGTACCTGTTCCCGTTCGGCAGAGTCTCGGCAGCGACTTGGGAGCGACTGCGATGCTTAGGTAGGATGAGCGTGACACTCCCGCGGCGAAGCAAATCCAAGAGGATCTATCCACAACAGCGACGAGGCTCATTTGCACGCGCACAGGCTCCACAAAGTTTTCCTCTCGACGTTACCTTGGCTCCTCTTGGGGCCGTACGTGCTCCCCGGCTGCTCTGCGAGCACTACGAACAGCACGTTCGCCTCGCAGGATGGGGACGCGGGCGACCCGGATTCGGGACCTCAATGTTCCCCCTGCGGCTGCGGCGATGGTGGTGCAAAGACAGTCGCACTCACAGGCGGTCTGCCTAGTGTGGCTGACGCTGGCGCTGATGCTGGCGGCGCTCCCTACCCGGGCGAGTCGCTCCTGTACCCAGTGTGTCAAAGCATCTGCGGTGCTGGCTTCACCGGCTGCTCTGTTCTCACAGTGAGCCCGATGCTGACGGTGCAGTGCAGCCCAGGCTGTTTCGGCGGGCGCCCGCCCGAGGGCCTCTCTGACCGCTGGCGCGAGGTAAGCTCGGTTGGCAGTTACTTTGCGGAAATGGCGCGCCTCGAGGCGGCCTCGGTCCCGGCCTTCCGGCGCATGGCACACGAGCTTCGGAAGCACGGCGCGCCCAAGTCGCTGGTGCACGCCGCACGCCGCTCCGCCGTCGACGAGATTGCCCATGCGCGCATCGCAGCTCGCATGGCGAAGCGCTTCGGCGCGGAGCCGGACTGGTCCCGCGTCGAGCCGAGCGGCGAACGGAGCCTGTTCGCGTTCGCTCTTGAGAACGAAGTCGAGGGCTGCGTGCGCGAGACTCTTGGCGCCCTGACCGGCATGCACCAGGCGCACTTTGCTGAAGACGCCCGCGTCCGCGCCATGATGAAGACGATCGCCGAGGATGAGGCACGCCATGCCGCACTATCGCATCGCGTGTCGACATGGGCGCGCCGACAATTGACTCCTCCGCAGCGCACCGCGCTCGACGTTGCACGCCAGCACGCGCTCATGGACGCGCAGAGCGATTTCCTTCACCCCCCCCTCGTAACTTGGCAACGGTTGCTCGGACTCCCGACCGCAACCGCGTCGAAAGCGCTGCTATCGGCCCTAGCGTCGGAGTTGCTGGCACACAAAGAAGGCAAGCCCAACGCCCGCAAGCCCACAAGCCCACAAGCCAAGCCCGCGTCCCGGAAACGCCCTCAGAAGCGAATCCGCAAGCGTGTACCATCTCCGTAATAAAGTCCGATAATTCCATATGCGAAATCGGACGGCAGAGTCAGAGCGCGCCAAACCTAGGCGAGCTACTCACCGCGCTGAAGAAGCCGTCTGCACTGTACTATCTGGCAGGACTACTCCGGAACCGATCGCGGCGGTGGAGCGAAGTTTGGAAGGCTAGCGTGCTCGATGACGGAGGACCAAGATCCGAAACGTGACGTCGCCAGGCTTCCGCGTGGCAGAGATCAGCGGCCGTGTCGCGACGCCCGGCGTCTTCTTTGGCGCCGACTGCCCGCGAACGATCATCCTCGCCGAAAAACGATAGACATGAAGACACACAGCGCGGCGGTGTCGATCGCGCTTGTTGTGCTTCGGTGGCGCTGGCCTGTTGTGGGCGCACGCACGACGACCCAGACGTCGCGAGCGACGCTAGCGGTGCAGGCATCGTTGATGCGCAGGCGGAACACGATGCCGGGCTGACGGACGCCGACCTGCAACGCGACCTCTTTCCGCCGGAGACGGCACTTGTCGAGGGCATGGACGTTCCAAGCTACGGGGGCCCTCCAGACTACGCTGACGGCTCGACTTGCTCGCCAGCGGGCACCAACACGGCCTTCTCCATCACGTTTCCGGCGCGGAAGTTCACGTGGAACTTTGTGCGAGGAGGCGGGTGACGCGGGCATTTTCCAGAAGACCACAGGCACGAAGGTGCTCACCGCCGCGGACACCGGCCCTCTGGAAGCCGCGCTCCACGCGATGCGTCTCTCGAGCGCCATTCCGTGCTGGGCAGACGCATCGGAGTGGGTCACGGTGACCACATCCCAGGTGATCGGGAAGTACACATCAAACGGATGCGACTCAGGCAGACAGCCAGTTTCCGGCGCGATGGAGGTCGTGTACGAGCTGTCGTTGCTCTAGAGGAAATAGCCGCGCACAATAATCGTCGCGGAAAAGCGCTAAGCTACGACGCATGAGTGTCGCGCACGACTACCGCGACCCTCGTCTTCCGCACCCGCGCACGTCGCCGCATGCAACGGCGTGACCCTCACGGGAGACTGAGCGGCGTGTGGGGCGCTCGCTGACCTCGAGGCGGCATGAGGCATCTCTTCAATCAACCGCCGACCATTGCGGCCCGCTCTTGCTCGCAACGCGCGACGACCCTCTTGGCATCCTCGACCACGGCGGGGTCTTCGTGCTGGAGCATGAGGCAACAGCTTCGAAGGCTGGCGAGGCGATGGTGCGCTCGATCCGGTTCGACCGCGGTCGCGTGGCCGTGTGATGCGCTTGCGTTCAGGCGCGCAGACGACGCGGTATCCAAGCGCGGAAACAAACAACATTGGCGCTACGCTCTCTCGGTGACGCAGCGACGCCCGCCAACTTCGCAGGTGCAGCACTGTCCGGGGACTCCATCGGACTGCACAACGTCCCAGGCCGCGAAGTGATCGCCCTTGAGCGCGTGGACGAAATGGTCGCGGCATTTCGCGACGTCGAGGGCTTCGTCCGGTACACGTTCGCGACCTGGGCTGAGCCCGAAGCGATCCGGCGCTTGGAGGGCGACTACCACGACTACGAGGGACGCGAGATCGTCCGCTCCTTTCGCTATGAGGCATGGCGCTGCATCGCGCACGTGACCGTCCACGGTTCGCCGCGCTCGGCGCAGCATCGTCACGTCGCGTGCGGACTCATGCGAGCGGGGTACGAGCGGTGGATCAAGTTCGACGACGAGACGGATTTCCGACGGGGCCTTTCGGGCCTGCGAAACATCGAGCAGGAGCTCGCGTTCCTTGCGTCGCTCGGCGACGACGATGCAGTCCACGTCAATGGTGGGGCGCACGTCCAGGCCGTCCGGGAGGCTGTAGGGCGCGGTCACCGTGCCGCCGACGAAGACGACGCGATCACGCTCGGGCCCGAGCGCGCGTGCAACCGCGCTGACCGCGGCCCTGGACTTGAGTCGCGAGGAGTTCATTCACCCAAGCGCTTCGCGAGTTCGGCGCGGGCCATGCTGCGCTCGCGCGCTCGTCCCACCCGCAGCGTGTCGGCCAGCGCGAGGTACTCGTAGAGGGCAGGGTCCTCGGCCGCCGCGAGCGGCACGGTCCGGTAGAGCGGGGCGATCATGCGTCCTCGTGCGCGCGGGCCCTTGCCCTTGATGGCCCAGACCACGCCGTCATCATCCCCCAGCTGGAGTTCCTTCGCGAGCACACCCACGCTGGACGCGGTGGGCATGCCTTCGCCGAAGGACCCGAGCTGCGCCGGGAACACGTACCGCAATCCGGACACGAGGAACTCGAGGAGGCTCGCGCGGATGATCCGGCGCTCGCGTGCGTTGAAGAGTGAGCACGCGGCGAGGCGCTTGAGGCCGTGGTTCACCTCGCTGGCGCTCATGTGCAGCGCCTCCGCGAGCTGGAGCTGATTCCAGTCAGGAGCACGTGCTGTGGCGAGCTTCATCGCGAGCACGACGTCCTGGGGTTTGAGTCGGAGGTCCACGGTTCCTCCACAGCATAGATCGTCATTTGCAAATTGCAAATGCAGCCGTTCCTCGCAAGGATCGCGCGCCGCGATGTGCTTCGCGCACGGCCATCGAGCACGCGCCCCGCCTTCGTTGAGTCAACTCGGCCCGAGTATGTCCCGCGAGCGGCCTGGATTTTGGTGGGCGCAGCAGGGATTGAACCTGCGACTTCCTCCGTGTGAAGGAGGCACTCTACCGCTGAGTTATGCGCCCTGGAGAGGCCCAACGAAGTACCGCGTCGCCTCGCCAAATGCAACCCCCTCTGCCCTCGGGCCACTGAACGCCTGTCATCATTCCTGTGGGGGGACGGCGATCGGTGGCGCTTGCGCTGTGATATCGGCTGCGGCCGTGTCCGACTCGCTTCCATTCTTGATCGTTGAAGACGATGCGCCCGTGCGCCGCGTCATCAGGAAGGTCCTCTCTTCCTACGGCGAGGTCCGCGCCGTCACATCGATCACCGCCGCGCTCGAGGCGATGGCGTTGCATCGACGCTGGTGCGGCCTCGTGCTCGATTTCAAGCTCGGGGATGGCAACGGCCTCGACTTCCTCGAGCTCGCGCGGACGCGGTACCCGCAACTGCCCGCGTTGCTCCTGACCGGCACGCTGGCGCCGGCGGTCGTGAACCGCGCGTTCCAGCTGCGTGCCGCGTACCTCTGCAAGCCCGTCGAGGTCGACCACCTGCGGCGGTTTGCACGCGAAGCGCGCGGTGCGACCCCAGCTGCGCCCGCTACCGCGTCTGCCCCGGCGGGGCTACCAGGTCCTATTCGCGATGCGGCGCTCGACTATGCGCGCACACACCGCCTCAGCCCCGTGGAGACCATGGTGGTGGAGGCCATCGCGATGAACGTCTCGCGAATCGACGTGATCGATAAGCGCGACATCAGTGAGAACACCTACAAGACGCACGTGCGCCACATCCTCCGGAAGACCAACGAGACCAGCGTGACGGCCGTTCGCGCGAAGGTGACGGAGCTGGCCGCGCGCCGCCTCAGCCGGGCTTGATGGCCACGAGCTGCACCGTGGCGCTCGGCCCGGCGTGCAGACGCCCCTCGTGGACCTCGCGCGCCGCGTTGCGAAGGACAGCGAAGGCGAGCGCGGAGAAATCCTGCTTCAGTTCGTCGAGTGTCGGCAACATGTCGAGGTCCTTCGGGCCGCCGGTGCCTTTGGCGATCTGCTCGGGCCTGTAGCTCTCGATGATGAGCACGCCGCGCGGGGCGAGCGCCTTCACGATGCGTGCGGACAGCGCGCGCCGGTCGGAGCGAAAGAACTGCGACATGGCCTCGCTCGGTCGTACTACGCCGCGCTGGGGGCGTAAACCCGTGCTATCCGCAGGGCATGGGTTTCTGGGAGCGCCGCGTACTGCCGCACCTGATCGAGAAGGCCTGCAGGAGCTCGGAGATCAAGGAAGAGCGCGCTCGTGTCGTGCCCCGCGCGCGTGGGCGAGTGCTCGAGGTGGGCGTGGGCTCCGGCCTCAACCTCGCGTTCTACGATCCCGCGAAGGTGACGGAGCTCTGCGGCGTGGATCCATCGGAGCCGCTGCTCTCGCGCGCCCGCGAGCGCGCCCGTGACGTACAGCTGAAGACGAACCTGGTCCGTGGTTCGGCAGAGGCGCTTCCGTTCGACGACGCTTCGTTCGACACGGTCCTTGTCACCTACTCGCTCTGCAGCGTGACGGATGTTGCGCGTGCGCTCTCGCAGATGAGGCGCGTGCTCGCTCCGGAGGGACATCTGCTCTTCATCGAGCACGGACTCTCACCCGAGCCCGACGTCGCGCGGTGGCAGCGCCTGCTCACGCCGGCATGGCGCCGCGTCGGCGGTGGTTGCCGCCTGGACCGTGACATCCGTGGAGAGCTTCGCGACGCAGGCTTCACGCTCGACGACGTGTCCGCGCACTACGGCGAGAGCCCGAAGTGGCTTGGATTCACGTGCGAAGGTGCGGCCTCGAAAAATCGACCCGGCGGGCCTGAAGCCGCTTGAGCTTCACCAGTTTGTCCCGTAACCGAAGCGGAAGAGTTTCGTCGTGCAGGACTCCCACTCGGCCAGCCGGATCGATCCACCCGACGCGCCAGAGGAGCGCGGGCCGGCGTCCGTGCGCCCACGAAGACTGCTCTCCCGGATCCCGACGGCCACGTGGCTTTGCGTCGCGTTCGTCGCCGCATACCTGATCCTCTTCGAGAGCTACAGCGGCGCCACGTTCCACGAGTCCGAGAAGCTCGGCTCGCTCGGCCGCGATCTGTTCACGTTTCTTCCGTACCTCGCACCCGTCATCCTGATCGAGGCCGCCACCCGCGGCCGCCTGCGCAAGGCGCTGGTCGCGGTCTATCTCGTGCTGCACGCACTCGTCGACATGGCGGAGACCACTGCGCGCGGTCAGCTCGACTTTGCGTTCCTGCGCGACAACTTCGCGGAGGCCTCCTCGAACGCCGGCGCCGCCATGATGGTCGGCGTGATCCCGATGCCGGTGCGTGTGCTCGTCGCGATGGAGCTCGTCGTGGTCGCGCTCTACGTGTGGCGTGAGCGCGCGCAGCGCTCCGTCCTTGCAACGCTCGCAGGCCGCGCACGCCTGGCCTGGGGTGCCGCCGCCGCTGTGCTCTTCCTGCTCGCGTTCGTCGGAAGCATCCCCTCGCGCGACTCGGTCACCAACTTCGGCAACTCGATGGCGCAGTACTACGGAAAGAACCAGCGCATGGCGGATGCGCGCGCCCGCACACCTGGCCTCTATCCGCTCGTGCATCGCGACCCCGTCGTTGCGCCTCCCCTTGGCGTGCTGCCGGCCACAACGGCGGCCGAGCGACCCAACATCGTCGTGATCATGATGGAGTCGTTCAGCGCCGAGTACCTGGGCAAGATCGCACCGGACGGACAGCCCTACACGCCCACCGTGAACGGCCTTTACGCGCGCGGCCTCTCGGCACCGCGCTTCTACGGCAACTCCATCCAGACGTGCCACGGCCACTTCTCCACGCTCTGTTCGCTCGCGCCGAGCTACCGCAAGAAGGAGACGTACATCGAGCCGCTGACGCTCGACTGCTTGCCCACGATTCTCAGGCGGCAGGGCTACACGACATCGCTCTACGCCGGTGACGAGTCGGAGCACTTCGACGGGATCGACGAGTTCGGCGTGCGCCTGGGTTTCGAGGACACGCACACCGCCGCGCCCGCCGCGGTGACACCAGAGGAGCAGGCACATGTCTGGGGCTGGGGTCTCCAGGACGACTACTTCTACGCGTGGGCGCTGCGCAACGTGATCGCCCGCCGGGATCCAGCGCGTCCGTTCTTCGTCGCGCTCGCGCCGGTGTCGAACCACTATCCGTTCAACGAGGAGCCCGGACGCGCGGACATGCCCGGGGAGCCCACGAGCGCACGCGCTGCATACACCGCTTCGCTTCGTGCGTCGGATCTGCGCCTCGCGCGGTTCTTCGAGCTGCTCGTGGAGAAGGATCTCGCGAAGGACACCCTCGTCGTCGTCACCGGCGACCACAGCTTCCCCGCCGACGAGCACGGATCACACTGGAACGAGCGCGGCTTCTACGAAGAATCCTTCCGCGTGCCGCTCGCAATGGTGTGGCCCGGCCATCTGCCGCCGCGCGCGCTCGACGGCGCGTTCTCGCAGATCGACATCGCGCCCACCATCCTTGATCTTGTCGGCATCCACGAGGACGTTCCCTTCGTCGGTCGTTCCGTGCTTGTGCCCGGCCCGCGCTTCGTGCCGCTCGTGCAGCCTTACGACGGCCAGTACCTGGGCGCGGTCGCGTGGCCATGGAAGTACCGCGAGCACGGCCTGACGGGCGAGGCACGTATGATCGATCTCGCGGCGGACCCCATGGAGCGGACGCCGCTGCCCACCTCGGCCGCCCCTCCGGACGTCGTCGAGAAGCTCAAGGCGGACGTCGACCGCATTCACCTGAACCAGGCGCTGCTCCAGTCGAACCAGGTGTGGCCAGGCAGCCGGGCAAGTAGTCCGTGACTCGGCTCGGGCCGCTACGCTCTGCGAGCCTCAGGGCGAGAAGGTGGACGTGTCCGCTGGCTTCGCGTCCTTCGGCGGTTTCGGCGGCGGGAGCGGCTCTGGCGTCTGCGACTTGCCGTTGCCCTTCGGCGGGTCCGCGGGCTTGCCACTCCCGCTGCTTGCGCTCGACGCAGGTCCGGCGCCACCAGAGCCAGCGGGCTTCGCGCCGCCACCACCACCACCACCACCGGCGCCGCCGCCCGCGCCAGGGCCGCCCATTGTCTTCTGGGAGCACTCGCCCAGGATGTCGCCCTTGGCCTTGTTGCACTCGTAGCCGCCCATGCAATCCGTATCCATCAGGCACCGAGAGCCGTGCGGCGTGTTGCTCGGCGATGCCATGCCGCCTTCGTTGCACGCGACAACCACGAGCAAGGTCGCAACGAGGCCGAAAGGAGCAAACACAGCACGTCGGCGGATCATGGGGGACCTCTCAACATACCACCTTCCTGCGGCTTCGCGCTTGACAACGGGCAAATAGAGTACACAGTACTCTTATGAGCACTCGGGGCGTATTGGACTGTGATGGCGAAGCGACCGGGGCACCTGGCGCGCGCGTTGCTGGAGGCCGCGAGGATCGCGCGCAGGGGGCGCTGCTCGGTCTGGCCGTGGGTGATGCGTTCGGGACCACGCTCGAGTTCACGAGTCCCACCGCCGTCCCGTTCGAGACGGCGCTCACGGGCCCTCACGTGGAAGTGACTGGGGGTGGTCCATTCGCAGTCGAGCGCGGGCAGGTGACGGACGACACGATGATGGCGGTGTGCCTCTGGCGCTCGCTGCGCGCGTGCGGGCGCTTCTCCCCGGAGGACGTTGCGCCGCGCTATGTCGCGTGGGCGAAGGAGACGTTCGACATCGGCGTGCAGACCGACGCGGCGTTGCGACGCATCGAGGGCGGCATGTCACCGCTCCTTGCCGGGCGCTCGGTGTGGCTCGCCGCGGAGCGACGCCCAGCGGGGAACGGCTCGCTCATGCGCACGGCGCCCATCGGCGTCTTCTTCGCGAACGACGCAGAAGCACGCGTGCGCGCCACGGTGATGGACTCGCAGATCACGCACGCGGATCCGCGGTGCATCCTTGCGTGCGCCGCGCTCAATGGCGCCATCGCAGCCGCGGTGCGTGGAGAGGCCACCTCCGCGAAGAAGGCCTTCGCTGGCGCGCGCGCCGACGTCCAGCAGGCATGCACGCTCCTCCCGGGAGACCCGGAGGACGCGACCGCGCAGACGGCGATCGAGTCGGATCTCCGCGCGGCCTTCGAGCTGTTGCCTGCGCTCTACACCGAGCAACTCCACATGCACAGCATGCAAGGCTTCGTGCGGGTCGCTCTGCGTCTTGCCTTCTTCGAGCTCGCAGCGGGTCGGCCGTTCGCGCAGGCGCTGACAAACGTCGTGAACCGCGGCGGCGATGCGGACACGAACGGCGCGATCACCGGCGCGCTCCTTGGCGCGTTCCAGGGCGAGGCCGCCATCCCCGAGGTGTGGAGGCACACGGTGCTCTCCGCGCTCGAGACGAGCCCGAAAGGCCCGCTCCGCGACGAGTATCACCCGCGCGCGTTCCGCGAATAGCGGGAGGAGCGCGCTCCGAGCGAGGTCAGGGCGAGGCCGACGTGGACGGGCCCTTCGCGACCTGAGAGAAGGTCGCCTGCGTAGGCGCCTGCTCCTCGAGCGCGGCGAGCGCCTCCGGGTCGACGTGACCGTGACGCTCGAGCCACTTGCCGAGCGTGAGGCGGTCCTTGCTGATGCGCTGCGCGCGCGGTGAGCTGCAGCCTTCGCCGCCCTCCGCATAGACCGCGAGTGGATGTGCGGGACACGCGCGCACGCTCTCACGGATCATGCGCAGCGCCACACGAGCGCCCTTCTCGGGGTCGGCAAGGATGTCCTCACCGGACCAGCCCTCCACGGTCTTCTTCTTGAACGGAAGGTGGATCTGGAACGCACCGAAGCTCTTGCCCGAGTCGCCGGTGATGGCGGTTCGGAAGGAGCTCTCTCGGAACGCGATGGCGACCATGAACGCGGCTGTCTTCTTCTTGTCCTTGTCGTCCTTGAAGATGGGCTCTGCATCGGCGATGGCGGCAGCGGTGCCGAGCGCGAACGCAGTGTGATCTCTTCCCTGGGGAACGAGCAAGGCACAGTAGGCGAGGACGAACGCGAGGATCATCGTCATCCTGCGATCTCCTCGTGAGAGCCACGAGGGCGCGTCGGGACGGCGGCACTCATGCGCCCAGACTTAAGCGGTTCGAGCTTCAATTCAAGGCTCTTGCGTTGGAGAGCATCATGCCAAACGCGTAAGCGGAATGATGATCGACAGTTGACCTCCCGCACACGCGCGAACTTTTTTGATGCGCACATGTTGCGCGTTCGTGTGCTCGCGCGCGTTCCAGCTTCGTCAAGGATGAGGCGTCACAGCTGATAGGGGTAGGCAACGCGCGTGGGCGCGGCCCACGTCTCCTTCACCGTCCGCGGTGATGCCCAGCGCAGCAAATTGAACGCGGCGCCCGCCTTGTCGTTCGTGCCGGAGCCACGCGCGCCGCCGAATGGCTGCTGTCCAACCACGGCGCCTGTGGGCTTGTCGTTCACGTACAGGTTGCCTGCCGCCTGCCGCAAGACGTGAGCTGCCTTCGCGATCGGCGCGCGGTCACGCGAGAAGATCGCGCCTGTGAGCGCGTACGGGCTGGTCTCGTCGATGAGGCGCAACACGGCGTCGTCTGCGCCGGGCTTTGCATCGTCGTAGATGTGGATGGAGAGCATGGGGCCGAAGAGCTCCTCCGCCAGGATCGGATGCGCGGGGTCTTCCACCTCTATGAGAGTGGGGCCGCAGAACCATCCCTCGGCCTTCGACCACGCGCCCTCATACAGCACGGTGCACGCGCGATCGTGGTTCGCGCGATCGAGCCAGCCGCCGAGTCGGGTGTACGCGCGCTCGTTGATCACGGCGCCCATGAAGTGACTGAAGTTCGTGACGTCGCCCACGGTGAGGGCCTGGGTCTCCGCGATGAGCCGGTCCTTCACGCGACCCCACATGGAACGCGGGAGGTAGGCCCGCGACGCCGCGCTGCATTTCTGACCCTGGAACTCGAACGCGCCGCGCACCAGCGCCGTGACGAGCGCGGACTCGTCCGCCGACGGATGCGCGTACACGAAGTCCTTGCCGCCGGTCTCGCCCACGAGCCGCGGATAGGTGCGGTAGCTGGCGATGCGCTCGCCGACCGTCTTCCAGATCGACTGGAAGACCTTCGTGGAGCCAGTGAAGTGCACGCCAGCGAGCTTCGGATGTGCCAGGCACTCCGCGGCGACCAGCGCGCCATCGCCGTACACCACGTTGATGACTCCGGGCGGAAGGCCCGCCGCCTCGAACAGGCGCATCAGGTGATAGGCGCCAAGGCTCTGGTCCTCTGCCGGCTTCCACACGACCACGTTGCCGAGCAGCGCCGGCGCCGTGGGGAGGTTGCCAGCGATCGCAGTGAAGTTGAATGGCGTGACGGCGAAGATGAATCCCTCGAGCGGGCGCAGCTCCAGCGCGTTCTGCATGCCCGGTGATGAGAGGGGCTGCTCCGCCAGGCGCGAAGCGAACGCGACATTGAAGCGCAGAAAATCGATGAGCTCGCACGCCGCGTCGATCTCCGCCTGGAATGCGGTCTTGCTCTGCCCGAGCATCGTCGCCGCGTTGAGGATCTGGCGCCACGGGCCCGCAAGCAGGTCAGCCGCGCGCGAGAAGATCCGTGCGCGCTCGTCGAACGGCATCGCAGCCCATGCAGGCTGCGCAGCAATGGCCGCGTCGATCGCGCGCTGGGCCACACCCTTGGTCGCGCCGAACACCTTCGCGCGCACCCGCGCATGTGCGTGTGGCTCCCGCACGTCGAACAACGCGCCCTCGTGGACGGCGCGCCCAGCGATGACGTGTGGCACCTCCGGGCATTCGCTCCGCATCGTGGCGAGCGCGGCCTCCAGCTCCGCACGCTCGGGCGAGCCCTTCGCGTAGTGAAGGACGGGTTCGTTCTGGGGCAGCGCGCGCGGGGTGGGGATGTCCAGCATGAGGACCCGAATCATACGCAAGAATCAGAACAAAGAAGAAGAGCGCCCGTGATGCGCGCTTCTTCATCGTGCCTTTCGTGTCAACCCCTCGCCTTCGCGTCTACCCCAGCGACGCCGACTCAGCGACGACCGCGTTCGCCGCGGCGACCACCGCCACCGTCGCCGCCACCGCCACTGCGGCGCTCCTCGGCCTCGGTGACGCGCAGGGGACGACCATCGAGCATCGAGCCGTGCATGGCCTCGATCGCGCGCGTCGCCGCGTCCTTGTCACCCATCGTCACGAAGCCGAAGCCGCGCGATTGGCCGCTCTCACGGTCGGTAACGACGTGCACGTCCGTCACCTGGCCGTGCGGCTCGAAGGCCACGCGGAGGGAGTCCAGCGTGGTGCGGAAAGAGAGATTGCCCACGTGAAGTCGGTTGCTCATGTCACCACTCGGTTGGTGCGCCTCAGCGCGTCTTCCGCGACTGGCTCGCCAGCATCGCGAGCACCAGCAAACCCGCGAGCGCGGCGACGACGACGACGGCGAGAAGGCGACCGCGCTTTCCGGTGCTCACGTGGATGCGAGCGGTGACGGGGGAGGTCGAGGTCGGGGGGGAGGTCGGGGTCGAGGTCGAGGTGGAGGTGGAGGTGGAGGTCGAGGTGAAGGTCGAGGTCGAGGTCGGGTTGGCGCTTGTCGGTGACGATGCGGGCGGTGCGTTGTCTGGATTCATCGCGCGCGTGGAGAGCGGGACTGGCGGGGTCTCGGTTGCGATCTTGCTTGGTGTCGGCGCGCCAAGGACCTCTGCCGCTTCGCGGATCACGACGGCCTCTTGCGACTGGCTCGCGTCCGCGCCCAGGAGATCCGTCAGCGATGCCGACTCTGGCGGGATTGGCGTGAACTGCGGGAGCTTCATTGGCTTGAAGCCAGCGGGACCCGTTGGTTCGTGCAACGTCGATGCGTCCGGTACGGGGACCGGCGGCGGGATCGTTCGCGTGAAGTCGCGCTGGCGCTGCGTGGCGCGCGTGAGCCATTCGCGCTGCTTTGCTTCTTCGCCGGCGAAGGCATCACGCATGTACGTTGCGAGCGCCTCTGCCATGTTGCTCTCGGCGTGCTCGGTCACGAACGCATCCAGGTCCCTGCGCATGTCCTCCGCGGTCGCGTAGCGCTCGTCGGGATCGACCTTGAGCGCGCGCTCGAGGATCTTGAAGAGCGCGTCGGGGTAGGTGAGCACGTGCTCGCGCGCGTCCGGCACCTCCGCCTTCCGGATCGCCTCCACGGTCTCGCGATCGGTATCGCGCTTGAAGAGTCGCTTGCCCGTGCCGAGCTCCCAGAGCGTGATGCCGAGCGAGTACACGTCCACGCGCCGGTCGAGCGTCCCGAGCCGCGCCTGCTCCGGCGCGAGGTAGGGGATCTTCCCCTTCACGATGCCCTCCTCGCTTGTCGCCTTGCGGCGGCGGGCCTTCGCGAGCCCGAAGTCGATGAGCTTCACGCGCCCGTCGTAGAGCAAGAACACGTTGCTCGGATTCACGTCGCGGTGGATGACGGAGAGCGGCTCGCCGTCGTCGTCCTTGATCTCGTGCGCGGAGTGCACGCCCTCCGCCACACGCGCGCAGATCCATGCGCCGAGCGTGAGCGGCATACGCGTCCGCTCCTTGTGGCAGATCTCCCATGCGTCCACGAGCGGCCGCCCCAGGAGCAGCTCCATCGCGATGTAGCGGTGCGCGCCCACGCTGCCGTACTCGTGCGTGTGGATCACGTTCGGGTGCGCGAGCTTCTTGAGGATGCGCGCCTCGTCCAGGAACATGTCGATGAAGGCGGCGTTGTCGTAGTACTCGTCGCTCATCACCTTGAGCGCGACGAGAGCACCGTCGTCCTTCGGGTCCGCGCCGATGCGCTTGCCCCGGTGCACCGTGGCCATGCCTCCGCCCGCGATCTTGGCGCACACTTCATAGTGGCCAAGGACAGGAGGAAGAGGGACGCGCCGTGCTGTCATGCTCCTCTTGCTTCGCCCTACTTGACCGGGAAGAGCTCGCGGTTCTTCCACGCGGGGAGCTCCCGCATGTCGGCCCAGACCTCGCGGGCGCTGGTGTAGCGGAACGCCTCGCGGCGCCGCAGCATCTTCGCGATCAGCATGCCGAACGGCGTGCCCAGCGCCTCTGCGCGGCCACGAGGAATGCCCTCCGACACGATGCGCACCAGTTCGTTGTAGGGTGCATCCTTCGTGATGGCGGGCTCGCCCGTGAGCATCCAGTAGAGCAAGAGGCCCACCTGGTAGAGGTCGCTCTGCTTGCTGGTGTAGCCGGTGGCCAGGATCTCGGGCGCCATGATCGCGTGGTGCACCACGTTGGGCCTGATGGCCGGCTTGCCGCGTAGCTCATGGCTGATGCCGAAGTCGCTGATCTTCACGACGGGCCGGTCGTCGGTGTGCGAGATGAGGACGTTGCCGCCGTGGAGATCGTCGTGGACGACGTCGTTGTCGTGGAGGAACTGCACGGCGGCCAGCAGCTGGCGGGCGAGCTCGCAGACCAGGCCCTCGCGCATGACGGTGCCGAGCATGTCCGTGAGCGCGTGATCGCATCGCTCCAGCGCGATGTAGAAGAGGTTGTTCTGCTCGAACGCGTCGTGGATGTAGACGATGTTCGGGTGGCGCAGAACGTTGAGCCGCGACTGCTCGCGCGACCATTCGCCGTGGACCTCTGCGTAGGGCCGGTTCGCGGGGCGAACCATCTTCACCGCGTAGATCTGGTCGAACGGGCCCATGGCCTCGTATACGGCGCCGAACTCACCCGCGCCGATGACCCTTGTGATCTCGTAGCTGCCGCGCGGCGAGACAAGCGTGCTGCCGCGCTGCGGATACTGCACTGTCAGCACCTGCGGTGATGGCGCGCCGCTGGGCATCTGAGACATCTGGCCAGTGACCCCAGGCATCTGACCAGTCTGACCAGGAAGCGGGCCCTGCTGGACCAGGGGTACGGCCGGCCCCGAAGGCGCGGGCTGTGGCGCGTTCGACGGCACGTTCCCGCTCGGCGGGGCCGCGTAGGGGCCGCGCGGATATTGCGGCACGAACCCGGGCTGGGGCGCCGGAGGATTCGGACCATGCGAAACGGGGCGCTTGGTATCGCTCACGCAACCAACGACGTTACCAGACTCCCGCCCTTTTGTTCAGGCGTAGAAACTCGATCTTGGACTACCATCGCGCGCCGTGACCACAGCCACCACCGGCGCCACCACCGGCTCGCCCACCGCCACGAACCAGAAGACGGCCGAGCACATACGCCTCGACGAGGCCGCCGCCGGCAAGCGCTGGCGCAGATTCGGCACCTACCTCTCCGAGCGTCAGTGGGGGACGGTGCGCGAGGACTACTCGGCGAACGGCGATGCGTGGGGCAGCTTCCCGCACGAGCACGCCCGCTCACGAGCCTATCGCTGGGGTGAAGACGGGCTCATGGGGTTGTGCGACAACCGCGGTCTCTTCAACGTGTCGGTCGCGCTGTGGAACGGGAAGGACCCGTACCTGAAGGAGCGGCTGTTCGGTCTCTCGGGGCCAGAGGGCAATCACGGCGAGGACGTGAAGGAGGTCTTCTATTACGTCGATGCGGTGCCTACGTGTGCGTACGCGCGCGGCCTCTACGTCTACCCGCAGGCGGAGTTTCCATACGACGCCCTCCGCAAGATGAGCGCGGAGCGAAGCCGCGAGCAGCCCAGCCCAAGGCTGCAAGAGACGGGCGTGTTTGCCGACCAGCGCTACTTCTCGCTCGAGGTCGAGTACGCGAAGCACGACTGGGACGACATCGTCTGCAAGTGGACCGTGAAGAACCACGGCGCCGAGCCCGCGACCATCGACGTCCTGCCCACGTTCGTCTTCCGCAACACCTGGGCGTGGTCGGTGCCCGCGAAGGATCAGACCGCCGCGCTGATCGCCCAGCGACCCGAGCTCCGCGCCGTGGCACCGCTGCCGACCGCGCAGGTCATCTGCGCGCGCGAGGCGTTCCTTGGCACGTTCTACATCTACGCGGAAGAGGACACGGAGCTCCTCTTCACCGAGAACGACACGAACCAGCGCAAGCTCTACGATGTTCCGAACCGCTCCAGCTTCAGCAAGGACGCGTTCCACGAGTACATCGTGAAGAACGACCGCCACGCGGTGAACCCCGCGCGCAGCGGCACCAAGGCGGCCGTGCACAAGCGGGTGACCCTGGCTGCCGGTGAGTCGCGCTCGTTCTACGCGCGCGTCACGTGGAAGAAGGAGACCGATCCGTTCGCGGGTGTCGAGGAGCTCTTCACGAAGCGCCGCGGCGAAGCGGACGAGTTCTACGCGTCCGTGGCTCCCGTGGAGCTCGACGAGCCAGAGCGTCGCGTGATGCGCGAGTCGTTCGCCGGGCTCCTCTGGTGCAAGCAGTATTACAACTTCGACGTGGAGCGCTGGCTCCGCGGTGACGAAGGTCAGCCACCGCCGCCGGCGGAACGGAAGGCCGGACGCAACCGCGAATGGCGACACCTCTACAACAGCGAGGTGCTCTCCATGCCCGACAAGTGGGAGTACCCCTGGTACGCAGCGTGGGACCTGGCGTTCCACGCGATCCCCATGGCGCTGATTGATCCGGACTTCGCGAAGAACCAGCTCTCGCTGCTATTGCGTGAATGGTACATGCATCCAAACGGGCAGCTCCCCGCATACGAGTGGAGCTTCTCGGACGTGAACCCGCCGGTGCACGCGTGGGCCGCGCTGCGCGTCTACCAGATCGACCGACGCATCACGGGCAAGTCGGACCGCCAGTTCCTGGAGAGCGTCTTCCACAAGCTGATGCTGAACTTCACCTGGTGGGTGAACCGAAAGGACGCCGCGGGAAACAACGTGTTCCAGGGCGGCTTCCTCGGGCTCGACAACATTGGCGTGTTCGATCGCTCGAACGCGAAGCTGCCGCAGGGCGGTGAGCTGGAGCAGGCTGACGCGACGTCGTGGATGGGCATGTACTGCCTGAACTTGCTTGCGATCGCGCTGGAGCTGGCGGAGGAGAACAAGAGCTACCAGGACGTGGCGAACAAGTTCTTCGAGCACTTCCTGCTCATCTCGCACGCCATGAACGACACGGCGGCGGAGACCAAGCTCTGGGACGAGCAAGACGGCTTCTTCTACGACGTGCTGCACCTTCCCGGAGGCGCCGCGGTGCCCATGAAGCTGCGCTCCATGGTGGGGCTCATTCCGCTCTTCGCGGTGGAGTCACTCGAGGCCACGGATCTGGACAAGTTCCCGGAGTTCGTGAAGCGCGCGCGCTGGTTCATCTCGAACCGTCCGGAGCTCGCGGGCTCGGCCATGTGGATCGATCGCGACGGCACGCGCGGTCGCCGTCTGCTCTCCATCCTGAGCCGCAATCGCCTCGCACGGGTCCTGTCGCGCGTGCTCGACGAGACCGAGTTCCTCTCGCCCTACGGCGTGCGCGCGCTCTCACGTGCTCACGCCGCGGCGCCGTACGAGGTGGAGCTCGAGGGCGCGAAGTACCGCGTGGAGTACGAGCCCGGCGAGTCGCGCTCGGGTCTCTTCGGCGGCAACTCGAACTGGCGCGGGCCGGTGTGGTTCCCGGTGAACTTCCTGATCATCGAGTCGCTGCAGCGCTATCACCACTACTACGGCGACGACTTCCGCGTGGAGTGCCCCGTCGGCTCCGGAAAGTACATGAACCTCTGGGAGGTGGCGTCCGAGCTCTCGCGCCGCCTGTGCTCGCTCTTCCTGCCGAACGCGGAGGGCGTGCGTCCCGCGGACGGCAAGGACAGGCTCGCCGATCCATTCTTCTACGAGCACCCGCTGTTCTACGAGTTCTTCCACGGCGACGACGGCTCCGGCCTTGGCGCGTCTCACCAGACGGGCTGGACCGCGCTCGTCGCGAAGCTCCTCCAGCAGAAGCCCCTCTGGGGCAACGCACCACCGCCCGGGACATGAGCGGCAAGACGAGCGGGGCCAGCGGAGTCGACCGTCGGAAGCAAGTGCCACGCGCTGCGTTCGACGACGCCTACTACGGTCGCTACTACGAGTCCGACAGCACGCGCGTCTACGGCCACGCGGAGCAAGAGAAGCTCGCGGTGGGCGTCGTGTCGCTTGCGTCGTACTGGGGGATGGAGGTGCGCACCGTGCTCGACGTCGGCGCAGGCACGGGGCAGATGCGCCAGGTGTTCGGACGCAAGTGGCCGCACATCCGCTACGTGGCCACGGAGTCGAGCGCGTTCGCGTGTCGCAAGTACGGGCTCGATCGGTTGGACATCACGAAGGAGCACTGGAACAGCAGGTTCGACCTGGTGATCTGCCAGGGCGTGCTGCCCTACCTCCCGAACGACGGCGTGACGTCCGCCGTCACGAACATCGCGGCGATGGCGGCGGGCTTTCTGTACGTGGAGTCGATCACGAAGAAGGACATCCGCGACGTGGTCGACAAGAAGAAGACGGACCTCGCGGTGTTCACGCGCCGCGGAGCCTTCTACGAGTCGCGCCTGCAGAAGCCGTTCCTGAAGCTCGGAGCGGGGATGTATTATACACGTAAAGGCCCGCTGACGTTCTACGAGCTGGAGACGAGCAGGTAGGGGAGCTAGCTCCCGTCGGTGCCCGACCATCGCTCCTGAGGTCGAGGTAGAGGTCGAAGTCGAGGTCGAAGTCGAGGTCGAGGTCGAAGTCGAGGTCGAGGTCGAAGTCGAGGTCGAGGTCGAGGTCGAGGTCGCTACTCCGCGCTCGCGTCTTCTCCGCGTTGACGAATCTTGGCTATGCCCTCCCACGGCAGCCAGAGCGCATCGCCCCTTGTGTGCCCTGCGAAGAACTCCTCCCTCAGCCGCTGCTCCGTTGCTGGCATCGGGCGGTCGGGTCTTCCTCCCCACGGGTTGCACACGCTCGCCACCAGGCCGGCGAGCGCGCCCAGGTCGGCCCTCGCGCTCACGCTGTCGCACGCGTCGTTGACCTCTTCCTCGTCGCCGGTCAAGGCGTGGACCGCGAGATCGTGCGTTGCGAGGATCGCGTCCGTGGATGCGCCCGGCATCGCGTTCAGCAGATAGGCATCGCCCGCGCGAGGGGTGAGGCCCGCTTCGTCCATGAGCATGTCGCTTGCCATCCGGATCGCGCCCACGAGTGAGACGTGCGCGCCGTTGCCCTTGCCGATCTCGTTTCCGATCCTGTCAACGAGCCGGAGCGTGATCTGGAAATCCTTCCCCTGATCGAGCTCGCCCTCGAGGATCGCATCGGCCCGTGCGTTCGCGCTCACGCGTTGCATCGCCGCCGCGTCCTTCTCCTCGAAGACGGCCGTGCCCGACGCGTCTCGCGCATTCGCGACCAAGGCAGCTGGCGGGAGCGCGCTCTCCGGTCGTCCGCCGAGCCGGAGGCGGATGCGATCGCATGCAAGCGTCGCTGCGGCGGCGCCCAACCAGCCGTGATGCCGGAGGTCGCTCGAGGTCACCTTCACCTGGGGGCACCCCACGATCCGCACCGGTTGCGGTGCTTCCTTCGCGCGCGGTCGATCGCTCACTGACTGCAGCGTCGCGACCACCAGCGGAACGAGGACAGCGGTGCCCAGCATCGCGAAAAGGCGCCGCGAGCGCTCGCTCATCCCAGCTGCGCGCGGAGGTCTCGCCATGGCCTACGCCACGCCAGCGCTCTCGGCGTGTGCACGGAGCAGGAACTCCGCGACGGGCTCGTACACGCGCGTCTGTGCGTCCTTGCACAGGAACAGATCGCCATGAGCGATCGGGTCCCCGGGGCCTCCCACCACGCAGAGCTCCTTCGTCGAAGAGCCGATCTCGTCGTACATGGCGCGCGCTGTCTCCTTGGGCACCACGCCGTCGCCCTCGGCCACCACGCAGAGGTACGGGTACGTCATCTGCGCGAGCGCGGCCGATACGTTCACGTCGCGGATGAGAAAATCACGGCGTCTGATCCACTCGGAGATCTCCCGGTTGATCTGCGGCACGGGATCCTCCACGGTCTGCACCATCTCGTCCGTGCGTGAGAGGTCGGTGGACTTGGGGTTCAGGTAGATCGAGAGGAGAGAGGGCGTCAGCTTCGCGAGCACGGGCAGAAGGACACGCGCTGCGCCCCGGGTGTTCTTGAACGGCACGCGGCCCGCGAGCTCCTTCGAGAAGAACGCCGCGCGCACGAGCGGATGAACCTTCTTCCACGTGACCACGCCCGCAAGGCTCACCAGCGAGCCCACCTTCGCGTCGGGCACGCACGCGAGGTGTCCGAAGGCGAGCGCCGCGCCGAGGCTGCAGCCGATGAGATCCACCTTGTCCGCGCCGGTCTTGTCCAGCACGGCCTGGATGCCTGCGCCGACGTCTGCGATGCACAGCTCGGCAAGGCCGTAGGACGGGTTGCCGCCGATGCGCTCGCTCTTGCCCATGCCACGGAGATCGATCGTGAACGTGTCGATGCCGCGGGAGGCGAGATGCTCCATGAGCGACGGCCCGGTCGGATGGAAGCCGAAGATGAAGGAGTTCATCCCGTAGCCGGGGATGAGCAGGGCAGGGCGGCCCACGGGCTCACCGTCTGGCCGCATGCGGCGCATGCTCAGGTTCCAGCCGTTCTTGTTGGGTACAACGAACTCTTCCACGATCACCTCATCACGAAGAACTTGAGGTAGCGCCCTTCGGGCCAGGCGGCGAGGGTAGGGTGATCCGCTGGCGGACCGAAGCTCTCTGCAAGACGAAGGTCCGATCTCCCGAGGGCCTGGTCGTCGAGCGTGCTCGCGAATGCGGTCGCGTCCACGTGGCTCGAGCACGACGCGGCGCAGAAGGTCCCGCCCTTTGCGAGGACATTCACGCATGCAGCATGCAGCTTTCTGTACGCGGAGATCGCGCGCGGCAAGGACTTCGCGTTCGGTGCGAAGCTCGGCGGATCAGAGATCACGATGTCCCACGATTTCTTTTCGGTCGCCGCGCGCTCCAGGAATATGAATGCGTCCGCCGTCGCGAACGCGTGCCCCTTCGGGTCCAGGTCCGCCACGCGGAACGAGTCCATCGCGGTCTTGTGCGCCGCCGCTGCCACGTCGACGCTGGTCGTGATCGCGCCTGCGCGCGCCGCGTGGATCGAGAAGCCGCCAGCGTAGGAGAACAGGTTGAGGACCGTGACGCCGCGGCCGCCCTTCGCGCGAACCAGATCGCCGACGCGCCGTCGGTTCTCGCGCTGGTCCAGGAAGGCGCCGGTCTTCTGGCCAGAGAGCACGTCGACCACGAACGGCACTCCGTGCTCCATCACGCGGATCGCCTTTGCGGGGGGCGGACCGTGCAGCGTGATCGCTTCCTGTTCACGGAGACGCAGCACGAGCGTCTTCATCCCGAGCGGCGCGAGCGCACGCACGAGCACCTCCACGTGATCGCGCACGAGCGCCTCTGCTGCGCGACCATCTGGCTTCACGACGCAGACTTCGTCGTAGCGATCGATGACGATGCCCGGCACGCGATCACCTTCGCCGTGCGCGACGCGAAATGCGTTCGTCTGCTGGTCGAAGAGCTCGGCGCGGATGCGCACGCACTCATCGAGACGTCCCGGCAAAAGACGGGACGGAACGACATGTGGGTCGGGCGACCACACTCGAACCGCGAGGGGAGACTCGCTGTCGTACAGACCCACGCCGACCTTCTTCTTGTCGTCGCCGATCAGCACGACCTCGCCGTGGTCTAGCTCGGGCGCGCGGGCGACGGCGTCCTTGTAAATCCAGGGATGGCCGCGCTCCACGGCGCGTACGCCTGCGGTGCGAAGGATGACCTCGGGCGGTGCCTTCATCTTATTTTCGATGCCGTAGCAGATCGCGTGATCGATTTGCTTGTGCGGATCCATCCTGTGCCAGGGTGGGAGAAAAATGCGACGCAAATGTCGTGCATGAATTGACGGCGGTGGAAAGAGGGGCAGAATCCCCGGCGTAGTTTTCGAGCACGGCGTTTGCTTTCAACGGGTTGTGGCATTGCATCCCGATACCCGGACCTCCAGGAACCTCATGGCGAAGAAGAAGTCCCCGCGCAAGCGCCCTCCGGTCCCCATGACCGCATCGAAGGCGTTGTCGCATCTTGCGGAGCACCCGATTGGCAGTGCGCGCGACAGCGAGCCCCGCGAGAGCGGCACGCGCGAGTCGCGTACCAGCGGCGTGTTCGAGGAGCTGTACGCCGGCGAGCTGCGTCGCCGCGCCGAGGCGCTCGCGGTGGAGATTGGTCCCGTTGCCCCTGCACCCGCCCCCGCCCCCGCACCCAGCGGGCCGAAGCTGCGCGAGGAGCGCAAGGCAGCCGACGCCCGCGCCTTGGAAGCACACGAAGCACGCGCCACCGCAAAGCAGGCGGCGGAAGATCTGCTGGACGACACGAGCATCCCGCCGGTCGACGTGGAGGCGGAGCAGTTCTTTGCTGAAGGAGAGAGCCGCGCCTCCATGCCGCATCTCTGGGCCCACGAGCCGGAGCATCTGGATCTCGACGAGCCGCATTCCGATCACGTGCGTCGGGCTTCGCCAGAGGTGCTCGTGCGTCGGACGCGCCTCCGCAAGGTCACCCAGCGCGTCGTCGCCGCGTTTGCGCTCATCGCGCTCGCGGGACTCGGCAAGGCTGCGTTCACGCACGCCCCGTCCGCGGAGCTCCCGCTGTCATCCGTGGTGCATGCAGCCGCGGCCATCGAGCAAGAGCGGCTTGCCCCCCAGGCACTCGCTGCGCAGCCACCCGCCGCTGTGCGCGCCGCGGCTGCGATCCCGCCGCCCGAGCCGGCAAAGGTGGAGGAGCCCAAGGCGGAGGCTCCGGTCGCGGAGAAGCCGACCGAGCAGCTCGCCGCGAAGCCCAGCGAAGACGTGAAGCCGACCGACGAGGCCAAGCCCGCTCCTTCGGGCGACGCGAAGGCCGACAAGAAGGCGGCTCAGCGCGCGATCGATCGCGGTGACAACAAGGGTGCTGTCGAAGCCGGCGAGCGCGCGCTCGAGGTCGACCCGACCGACGCGGAGACCTGGCTCATTGTCGGCGCTGCCTATCAACAGATGGGACAGGGCGCGAAGGCCCGTCAGGCGTTCTCCTCGTGCATGAGCAAGTCGACGCATGGCCCCAGGGGCGAGTGCGCGGCTTTCCGCTGAGCAGAACCGCCTGAGCCCGCCGAGCCCAGCGCGCCCGCCCAGATCGATGGCCCGCCTGCGTTGACACCTATGCCCGTGGGCGGTAGGTGGACGCTCGAACCCCGTCCATCGCCGTTGCTCTCGGAGGCCCAGTGTTCAAAAAGGTCAGCCTGTTCACGGGTAACGCGAATCCAGAGCTAGCGAGCGCGATCGCGGGCTACCTGGAGGCCCCCATGGGGAAGGCCAAGATCCAGCGCTTCTCGGACGGCGAGACCTTCTGTGAGATCGGCGAGAACGTCCGCGGCGTGGACGCGTACATCATCCAGCCCACGTGCCGCCCCGTGAACGACCACGTGATGGAGCTGCTCATCATGGCGGACACGCTTCGCCGCGCCTCCGCCGAGAACATCACCGCCGTCATCCCGTACTACGGCTACGGGCGCCAGGATCGCAAGGTCGCGCCGCGCACGCCCATCACGAGCAAGCTCGTCGCGGACCTGATGCAGGCAGCAGGCGTCACGCGCGTCGTCAGCGTCGACTTGCACGCTGGGCAGATCCAGGGCTTCTTCAACATCCCGTTCGATCACCTCTACGCGATGCCGGTGATGCTCGACTACCTGAAGCGGAAGTTCGACTCGTCGGCGGTCTTCGTGTCCCCGGACGCTGGCGGCGTGGAGCGCGCGCGCGCGTACTCGAAGCGCCTGAACGCGAGCCTCGCCATCATCGACAAGCGCCGCGAGCACGCCAACGTCAGTGAGGTCATGCATCTCATCGGCGAGGTGAAGGGCCGCGACTGCATCGTCATCGACGACATGATCGACACCGCCGGCACGCTGGTCGGCGCCGCGCGCGCGCTCATGGAGAAGGGCGCGAACCGCGTCGTCGCGTGTGCCACGCACGGCGTGCTGTCCGGCCCCGCGATCACGCGAATCCAGGAGTCGGTCCTCGAGGAGGTCGTCGTCACGGACACGATCCCTCTGACGGAAGAGGCGAAGGGCTGCAGCAAGATCAAGCAGGTCAGCATTGCAAAGCTGCTGGGCGAGGCCATCAAGCGAATCCACTCGAGCGATTCGGTCTCCTCACTGTTCGCCTAGGTCAAGGTCGAGGTCGGGGGGCCACCTTGACCCAGCGAGAAATCGCTACCTGTTTCTCCGGGCGTTTGCTATCTACCGACCCCCATTTCAGGAGCCAGAGCCATGACGTCCGCCATGATCCAAGTCAACGCCAAGTCCCGCACCGCCACCGGCAAGAGCGCAGCCGGCCGCATCCGCGCGAAGGGCGAGGTCCCCGCGGTCGCGTACGGTCATGATCTGCCGTCCACGCTCCTCTCGGTCGATCCCAAGCAGATCGTGTCGATCCTCGCCAACGAGCGCGGCAAGAACAACGTGCTCAAGGTCGACGTCGAGGGGAAGAAGAACTTCCTCGCGATGATCAAGGAGTACGCCTACCACCCGGTGAAGCGGAACCTCACGCACGTTGACTTCGTCGAGGTGAAGCTCGACAAGCCGGTCGACGTCGAGATCCCGCTCTTCACCAAGGGCAAGGCCGTCGGCGTGACCGCGGGCGGCATGCTCCGTCAGGTCTACCGCATGGTGCCGGTGCGCTGCCTCCCGGACCGCATCCCGCTCAAGCTGGAGGTCGACGTCACGCACCTCGAGCTCGGCGAGGCCATTGCCACCAAGGACCTCAACCTCGGTGAGGGCGTCACCGCTCGTCTCCCGGATGAGCAGACCCTCGTCGCCGTCGTGGCGCCCGAGAAGGATCGCACCGAGGAAGACGCGGCCGCAGCAGCCCTTCTTGCTGGCGCGGCTCCCGCGGCTGGTGCAGCTCCGGCTGCCGGCGCGGCCCCCGCGGCTGGCGCGAAGGACGCGAAGGCTGCGGCACCTGCCGCCGCCGCCGCGAAGGACACGAAGAAGAAGTAGTCGCTTCTCGTCGTGTGGCTTCTGATTGGCCTGGGAAATCCAGGCAAGAAGTACGAACGAAACCGCCACAACATCGGCTTCGTCGTGACGGAGTCCATCCGCGACGACAAAGGTCTTCCGGATTTCCGGGACAAGTTCAGTGGGCGCTTCTCCAGGGGCGATGCGCTCGCTGTGCTCTTGCCGCAGACGTTCATGAACCTGTCGGGGGACAGCGTGCAGCCCGCGCAGGCGTTCATGAAGCTCGAGCCGTCACAGATCATCGTGGTCCACGACGAGCTCGATCTTCCGTTCGGGCGCATCGCCGTGAAGGTCTCGGGGGGCCACGCCGGTCACAACGGCCTTCGCAGCATCATCGCGCGTCTGGGCACGCCCGACTTCGTGCGCGTCCGCGTGGGCGTCGGCAGGCCACCGCCAGGCTTTCAGGGAGACGTGGCGGACTACGTGCTCGCGGACTTCGATGCGAGCGAGCGCGCGGAGCTACCAGGCGTTGTCACGCGCGCGAAGGACGCAGTCAACGCAGTCATCGATCACGGCGTGGACGCCGCCATGACCACGGTGAACCAGACCGCGTCCAAGAAGAAATGACTACAGCGAGCGCTCTCCCTGGTAGTTGCCCTGGTAGAGGTGGAAGCAGTCCGACGAGGGAGTGCCGTCCGCAGTGGTCGTACGCGAGGCCGCGATGCGCAGGCGCTGCTGGTCGATCTCTCCTGTGAGATCCTTGAAGCGCGGGTGCCCGAGCAGCAACTCCCACGCGTCATCCTGACGCGCCTCCTGCGCCCAGGTGGAGTCGAGCGCGATCGCGTTCTCCAGCGCCGCGAGCGCCTGCGTGTGACGGCCGGCGCGCGCGAGCTCGCAGCCGTGCTTGAAATGAAGCATCGCCAGGCTGTCGCCAGCGATCTCGTGGCCAAGCCGGCTCATCTCGTGGATGGCCTGCTCGTACGCAACGACGGCCTCGTCGTGACGTTCCAGGAACGCCAGTGCCAGCGCCCGCGATTGAGACTCGAGCTGCGCCTCACCGGCCATCGAGAGCAACGTCTCCGCCACATGGCGTGAGTGCATCGGCCCTTCGCCCGGCCCGTTGAGGAAGCTGAGAGAGCCCGTGAAACCGTCGGTTCCGCCTTGTAGTGCCATCGTCGTCGTCACCCTCGCCCGCCGTAAAGCAGGTCCCGGGCCAACGTGGAGAGCCCCCAGCGCGACGCCTCGATCGGCCGAATATCTGCCACAGTCGAGTGATTCGCAGTCGATTCGAACGGCGTGGCTGTGGCGGATGCGCCTCGGAAGTCGGAACTTTTCTTCACGGCCTGTGGCGCGTGCAGAAATTGTCTGCCGCCCATGCGCGCAGGCTGACGGTTACGGCAGTGAAAGGCGTGACTGTAGGTTCTCGATCGGGGTGTGACCGGAGTTGACGGCGGGGCTCGGGGCACCGGCACCGGAAGCTGCACGTGTGGACGTTTGCAGGGAGAGGGCTTGCGATGCGCAGGGTTGTTCGCTAGAACGCCGTTCCCCCGCTCGTGGGCTTTTGCCGCACGGGCTACCCCGGGTCTTTCGACCTGGGAATCCAAGGAGACAGCATGACCACTACCCAAGTACTGCCCACGAAGGAGTACGAGACCATCTACATCCTTCGCCCCGATGTCGACGCCGACACCGCGGACAAGATCCAGAGCCGCGTGGCCGAGGTCGTCGGTCGCGACAACGGCAAGCTCGTCAAGGTCGAGGCCTGGGGCCGCCGCAAGCTCGCCTACCCGGTGCAGAAGCACAAGAAGGGCGTCTACGTGTACGTGAAGTACGTGGGCAAGGGCGGCCTCGTGGCAGAGCTCGAGCGCAACCTGAAGATCCAGGATGCGGTCCTCAAGTTCCAGACGGTGCTCACCAAGGCCGTCGTCGACACCGAAGCGCTCACCGTGGATCCGGAGGACGTGAAGTACACGCGCCTCGAGCTCCCGGCAGAGACGGACGAGATCGAGTCGCGTGAGCGTCAGCTCGGCCTCCTTGACCTTGGCAACGACGGCCCCAAGAGCCGCCGCCCGGATCACGGTGAGGAAGAATTTGTCGACGACGCCGAAGAGGCCGAAGTCGCCGTCGTGGAACCCAAGAAGGAGGAGGAGGAGACCTGATCGGTCTTTCTCCTGAAGAAACCCCACCATGTCGAATATGGCTTATGACGACGACAAGGATTTCGGCCGCACGCCGGACCTGAACCAGGATGCACCCGGCCGCCGTCGCGGCGGTAAGAAGCGCGTCTGCAAGTACTGCGCGGACAAGACCGTGCTCATCGATTACAAAGACCCGCAGGCGCTCAAGTACTTCGTGAGCGAGCGCGGCAAGGTCGTTCCGCGCCGCATCAGCGGCAACTGCGCGCTCCACCAGCGCAAGGTGACGCTTGCCATCAAGCGCGCCCGCAACATCGCGCTCTTGCCCTTCACGGTCACGGGCTGAGAGGACATCGTCATGCCCGCAACCATTCAAGTCATCCTGCAGTCCGACGTGCACAACGTTGGCAAGTCCGGTGAGCTGGTCAAGGTTCGTCCTGGCTTCGCTCGCAACTTCCTCCTGCCGCGTGAGCTCGCTGTTCCTGCGACCACCGCGCAGGTGAACCGCGTGAACCACGATCGCGCCGTCGCGATCGCCCGCGCGGAGAAGAACAAGAAGGAGTCCCAGGAGCTCGCGAACAAGATCGGCGCCCTCGTCGTCAAGATCGCGCGCCCCGTGGGCGAAGAAGACCGCCTCTTCGGGTCGGTCACTGCGAAGGACATCGAGAACGCGGTCCACGCGGCGGGTCTCCCGTCGTTCGAGCGCAAGAAGATGCACCTTGCAGAGCCGCTGAAGACCCTCGGCACGTTCGAGATCCCCGTGAAGCTCACGGCGGACATCACGGCGACGCTCAAGGTCGAAGTCACCAAGAAATAGTCGCAGCTCCGCGTGAAGACGCGGCGCAACCACAACCTGGCCCTCGGAGCGATGGTATCGTTTCGAGGGCTGGTTTCATTTCGAGGAGTGACCTGTGGAAAAGACGTGGAAGCCTCGTCGAGAAAATGTGGAGAACCCGCCCCCGGTGGAGGGGCGTGTACCGCCGCACGATCTCGACGCGGAGGCCGCCGTGCTCTCCGCGGTGCTCATCGATCCGGTCGCGTTCGACAAGGTGCAGGATTTCCTGCTGCCCGAGCACTTTTACTCGGAGCGCCACCGCCGCATCTTCGAGGCCTGCGTCGAGCTCAAGGCCGTGGGCGCGCCCGTCGATATCGTGCAGGTTGGCTCCTGGCTGAAGTCGCGCGAGCGCCTCGCCCAGACCGGCGGCATGGGCTACCTCACCGAGGTCCTGAACGCCGCGCCTGCCGTCGCGAACGTGGGCGCGTACGGCCGCACCATCTTCGAGAAGTTCCGCGTCCGCCAGCTGATCCTCACGTGCCAGCGCGTCGCCGCGCAGGGCTACGGCGACTACGGCGAGGCGCAGCAGTTCATCGACGGCACCGAGCAGGCGATCTACGGCCTGGCGCGCACCAGCCAGTCGAGCTCCACCGAGAAGCTCGTCGAGGCCATCAAGCGCAGCTTCCAGACACTCGCCGAAGCAGCGAAGCGCGGCAACCGCATCACCGGTGTCTCCACGGGCTTCAATCGCTACGACGGCTTCACTGCCGGCCTGCACGACGGTGACCTCACGATCGTCGCGGCGCGCCCTGGCATGGGCAAGACCAGCCTCGTCCTCAACATGGCCGTCAACGTGGCCAGCCCGAAGAGCCGCGAGGCGTCCGACGACCCGAACAATCGCTGGGAAGAAGAGGGCACGGGCTGCGCGGTGTTCTCGCTCGAGATGCCCCGAGAGCAGCTCGCGAATCGTATGCTCTTCTCCGAGGCGCGCGTCGACGTCTCCAAGATGAGGACGGGTTTCCTCTCGCAGCAGGACTGGTCCGCGCTCACGCAGGCCGCGTCGTTCCTCTCCACGTTGCCGATCTGGATCGACGACTCGCCATCGCTCACGCTCCTGGATCTGCGGGCGAAGGTGCGCCGGCTGCAGTCCGACTACGACGTGGTCGACGGCGACGGGCGCCGCACGCGCAGGCTCGGCCCCGTGATCGTCGACTACTTGCAGCTCATGAAGGGCCGCGACGGCGCGCAGTCCCGCGAGCAGGAGATCAGCGAGATCTCTCGAGGCCTGAAGGCCATGGCGAAGGAGCTGAAGGTCCCCGTGATCGCGCTCTCGCAGCTGAATCGCGCGGTGGAGACGCGCTCGGAGAAATCGAAGAGGCCGCTCATCTCGGACCTGCGCGAGTCAGGCGCCATCGAGCAGGACGCCGACAACATCTGCTTCATCTATCGCGACGACTACTACAACAAGGAACAGAGCGAAGAACCCAACGTGGCGGAGCTCATCATCGCGAAGCAGCGTAACGGTCCCACGGGAACCGCGAAGGTCCGCTTCGACAACCAGTACACACGCTTCGACAACCTGGCCGACGGCGAATACATGGAAGACCCGCACGGCTGAGACTGCCCTGGACAAGCGGTGCCGCAGGCCCCACTGATTCACCTGCGGAAGTTCGAGGCTGGGACGGCGACCGCGCACCGTAAAGCTAACCGTGGTAGGAAATGGCCCCATCGTGGCGAGCGCCATCACCGAGCTGATCGACAAGAAGCGCGTGATCATCGTGGCTGGCGCCGGTGGCGTTGGCAAGACCACGACGGCGGCTGCGATCTCGGTGCTCGGGGCGCGGCGTGGCAAGCGCGTGCTCTGCCTCACGATCGACCCAGCGAAGCGCCTCGCCGAGAGCCTTGGCATCACCGAGATGTCATCCGAGGCCCGCGAGGTGGACAAGGCCCGCTTCGAGGCGGCCGGCATGCAGCTACCCGGCTCCCTCACCGCGATGATGCTCGACACGAAGCGGACGTTCGACGAGCTCGTCGTGAAGTACTCCTCCACGCCGAAGAAGGCGGAGAAGCTGCTTCAGAACAAGCTCTATCAATACATCTCCACGTCGCTCGCGGGCACGCAGGAGTACATGGCCATGGAGAAGCTCGCGGCCGTGAAGAACGACCCGCGCTACGACCTCATCGTCCTCGACACACCGCCCACCGCCAACGCGCTCGACTTCCTGGACGCGCCAGAGCGGCTCACGGAGGCGCTCGACTCCGCGGCCATGCGCTGGTTCGTGGAGGCGTTCCAGAGCTCCGGCAAGTTCTCTCTCAACATCATCGCGAAGGGCGCGGCGGCAGTCCTTCGCGGCATCGGCAAGATCACGGGCGGCGGCTTCCTGGAGGCGATCAGCGAGCTCATCGCGGAGCTGAACGATCTCTTCGGCGGCTTCAAGGAGCGCGCGGCCATGGTGCAGAAGTCGCTTCGCGCGGCCGACGTTTCGTTCGTGCTCGTCGCGGCCCCATCACCACCCAGCATCCGCGAGGCGATCTTCTTCGCGGAGCGCCTGGCAGAGGCAAACATGCCCCGCGGCGGCTTCATCGTGAACCGCTTCCATCTTCCGCCGCCAGAGCGCGCGGGGATCTCCCCCGACGACGCGCGCCGCGCCATCGCGATCCGCAAGCTCACACTCGAGGACGACGCCGCAGCGCGCCTCTGCACCGCCCACAAGGACATGGGGCAGCTCGCCTCGTTCGACGCGTTCCACGTGGAGAAGCTGGCGGAGAAGCTCGGCGCGGACGTACCCATGCTCAAGATCGCCGCGCTCGCCTCGGACGTGTACGACCTCACTCTCCTCGGCCAGATCGCCGACGCCATCGAGTCCGGGGGCGTCCACTAGATCACATCGACAGCTCGCGGAGGCGGCTCTCAGTCGTCTGCGGCCTTCTTGTCCTTGTCTTTGCGGCCGCGGCGGCGTTCCTTGTAGAGTACACGGATCGGGATGCCCTCGAAGCCGAAGTGCTTGCGCAGCTGGTTCTGCACGTAGCGCTGGTAGGAGAAGTGGACCGCATCCGGCGCGCTCGCCATGACGATGAACGTGGGGGGCGAGGTCTCTGCCTGTGTGATGAAGTAGAGCCGTGGTGCCTTGCCGCCCTGCGTGGGCGGTGAGCGGGTCTCGATGACCTGCTCGAAGAAGCGATTGAGCTCACCGGTGCCGACGCGTGATCGGTACGCGGCGTAGAGCCGTGCGACCGTCTCCATCAGCTCGGTGAGGCCTCGGCCCGTCTTCGCGCTGATGGGGAGGATGGGTACGAACGGCGCGAACGAGATCTTCTCGCGCGCGGCCTCGATGGCCTTTGCCATCTGTACCTTGTCCAGGAGGTCGCCCTTGTTGAGCGCGATGATCATCCCGCGCCCGCGATCGTTCGCCAGGCCCAGGATCTTCGCGTCCTGCTCGGCCACGCCGTCCTTCGCGTCCACGACCAGCACGGTCACGTGGGAGCGCTCCATGCTCTTCACGGAGTGCATGACGCTTGCGGACTCGACGTCGTCCGCGGCCTTCGTGACCTTGCCCTTCTTGCGAATGCCGGCGGTGTCGATGAAGACGAACGTCCTGCCGTCGCGCTCGACGATGGCGTCGATCGCGTCGCGCGTCGTGCCGGGGCGCTCGTCCACGAGCATGCGTGACTCGCCGAGCAGGCGGTTCATCAGGCTGGATTTTCCCGCGTTCGGACGGCCCACGACCGCCACGCGCGGGAGGTCTGCGCCCATCTGCAACGAGAGCGGTATTGCCTCCGGGAGAACCTCGAGGATGGCGCTTTCCAGCTCCGTCATGCCACGGCCGTGCAGGGCAGACACCGGGATGACGCGGTCCACACCGAACCGATAGAGCTCGAACGACTGGGCCTCCACCTTGGGCGAGTCCACCTTGTTCGCTGCGTAGATCACCGGCTTGTCGGTGCGGCGCAAGAGCTCGATCGCGGCGCGATCGGCGCCCGTCAGCTCCGCGGAGCCATCGCACACGAAGACGATCACGTCCGCTTCCGCCACGGCTTCGCGCACGTGCTCCGCGATGCCCGCCTTCATGGGGTCCTCGTCCTCCGGGTCGAAGCCGCCCGTGTCGATGAGGGTGAAGTCACGGCCCAAGGCGTTCGTGTTCGCGTAGTGACGGTCGCGCGTGACGCCGGGCTCGTCGTGAACGATGGCGAGCCGTCGCCGCGCGAGGCGGTTGAACAACGTGGATTTTCCCACGTTCGGACGCCCGACCACCGCGACCAGCGGCAGCCCCGTGGCACCCGCGGGGGTCATGCGATCGGGGAGCTGCTTTCGGTGCTTCGTCATCGGGATTTCCTCTGGTTCGCTTTCGCCCCGCTCCCGCCGCTCACGTGCGCATCGTCGTAGCCGAACGAGCGCAGCAGCGCGTCGTTTTCGTACCAGCCCGGCGTCACGCGCACGAAGAGCTCCATGTGGACCTGCTTGCCGAGCAGCTCCTCGACGCGCGCGCGTGCGGCCGACGCGATGGTCTTCATCATGGAGCCGTGCTTGCCGAGCAGGATCGGCTTGTGCGTCTCCTTGTCCACGTGGACGGTGAGCATGATGCGCGGCGTCTTCTTCTCTTCCTCGAACGACTCCACCGTGACGGCGACGCCGTGAGGTACCTCGTTCCGCGTGTTGCGGAGGATCTGTTCGCGTACGAACTCCGCGACGAAGAAGCGCATGGGGCGGTCGGAGATCTCGTCCTCGGGGAAGAGCGGCTCACCCAGGGGCAGGATCTTCGCGAGCTCGGCGACGATCCGCTCTACGCCGTTCCCCGAGCGCGCGCTGACGGGGATGATGGCGGTGAGGCCGGGGCCCACGTCCTTGCCGATCGACTCGAGCAACGGGAGGATCGCGGAGCGGGGCTGCACGCGATCGACCTTGTTCAGGACGAGCAGCGTGGGGATCTTCGGGAGGCTGCGCAGGATGTCCCTGTCGGGGGCCGTCAGGCCCTGGCCGCGCCCGCCAAGCTCCACGACCAGGAGCTGCGCATCTGCGTCCTGCGCGGCCTGCTCGGACGCGCGGTTCATGCGGGCGCCGAGCTTGTTCTTGGCGGTGTGGATGCCCGGCGTGTCCACGAAGGCGATCTGCAGACCTTCCGTCGAGAGCAGCCCGAGGATGCTGTCACGCGTGGTCTGGGGCAGGGGGCTCACGATGGCGATCCGCTCGCCGATGAGCGCATTCAAGAGGGTGGACTTGCCCACGTTCGGACGTCCGACGATCGCGACGCGCCCGGCGCGGCGAGGATTCTCGGTCTTCTTGGAGGCACCCATTTTCCGCCTTCTTACACGAAAATACGGCTGCGTGACGAACGGTCGTGCATGCGCTAGACACCGTCCTCGCGATGAAGGACGACGATTCGAGCGAAGCCACGGCAGAAACCACGAAGGCCGACGCCAAGGATGACGCCAAGGTGGACGCCAAGGTGGATGCCACGAGCGTCGCGAAGGAGACGCCCGCGGAGCCTGCGAAGAAAGAGGACAGAGCGCCCTCACGCAAGCTGCCCGCGATCCCGGCCTGGGTCGTCGCGGTTGGCCTGCCCATCCTCTTCTTCTTCATCGTGCCGCCGCTCGGCAAGAGCGGCATCTGGGATCCGTACGAGCTCAACGTGGCCGACCTTGCCCGGCGCGTGGGCCTGAACCTGCATGGCGCGGAGCACCTCCGGCTCGAGGGCGCGGACAACTCACTCCCGCACCTGAATGATCTCGGGCGACCGCAGCTGCCGTTCACCGCGATGGCGATCGGCTTCCAGCTCTTCGGCCTGCGCGAATGGGCGGGTCGCCTGCCGCTCGCGCTCTTCGGCCTCTTCGGCGTGATCGCAACGTATGGCTGGGTGTCGCGCATGGTCGACAAGCGCGCGGGCGCGTTCGCCGCCGTGGCGCTCACCACCACGCCGCTCTACTTCGTGCAGGCGCGCACGATGCTCGGTGACATCGTCACCATGAGCGCCATGTCCATGGCCTTCGGCGGGCTGCTCGTCGTGCTCTTCGATCGCCGCCCGGACGACGAAGGACCCATGCCGCTCGGCCGCCTTGGCTACCTCGCGCTCGCGATCCTCGGCCTCACGTGCGGCTACTACAGCCGCGGTGCGGCCGTTGGCGTCGGCATCCCGCTCGCAGCGATCGGCCTGTCGTGGGGTGTGCTGATGGCCTCCGGTCAGAAGCACACGGACTACGTGACGGACGCGCTCGGCGCGCTCTCGCTCGCGGCGGCCGGCTACGTCTTCTACAAGACGCTCGGGGTGATGAGCGAAGAGCGCGTCCCGGACATGAGCCCGTGGGTCGGCGCCATGGTCCACCCGCCCACGAAGTACCCCACGTTCGACTACTTCGTCTCGCACATCGGCCACGCGATGGTGCCGTGGAGCGCGTTCGTCCCGTTCGCGCTCGGCCGCATGTTCATCGCGCCGAAGGGCAAGCCCGGCCTCCAGGTCGAGCGCGAGAGCGTCGCGCGCATGGCGCTGATCGTCGCTGCTGGTGTCGCGCTCGGCGTACATGGATGGCTCGCGGCGCGCACCGATCTGATGGCGTTCTCCGCGCCCGCAGTGCTCGCGGCCGTGTGCGGCATTGCGCTGCGTGACTATGAGCGCGGCGCGCACCCATCGATCGCCGTTGGCGTAGGCACCGCCGCGTTCCTTGGCCTCTTCCATCACGACATGCACCAGCTACCGGAGAAGGCGTTCCAGGCCTACGCGGTCGTCTCGACCACGTTCCCCGAGTCGTTCAAGGCTCACGCGCTCTCGCTCTGGACCATCGTGCTCGTCGGCTTCGCAGGTATCTCGTTCCTCACCTGGGTCGACAACGACGCGCTGAAGGCCTTCCGCCCGTGGTGGCTCGAACTCTCGGCTGCGCGCGACAAACGCGCTCGTCCGCCGGCCGCGCCGAATGCGGAAATCTCTTCAGATGCGCCCGACGCGGCCAACGCTTCTGCCGGTGGTGCCGATGGTGCCGATGGTGCCGGTCGCGCAGCGGGCACGGGCGAGACTCCGGCCGACGAAGAGACCCGGCCATTCGACACGAAGAGCTACGCACGCCTCATCGGCACGCTGCTCGACGCGTGGGACGGCATGCTCGCGCTCATCTACTTCGCCATCGTGGCGGGCGCGTGCCTCGCAGGCCTCGCCGTGTGGGCGGGCCAGCGAACGGGCGCGAAGTGGCTCCCCACGATCGGCTCGCAGACGCGCGACATCGTGCTCAACGCGTGGTGGGTGTCGGCGTTCGGCCCGCTCGTCGCAATCCTTGGCATCTACTTCTGGTACGACGTCTGGCGCTGGGCGTTCCGCACCACCGAGGAGGCCACAGTCGCCACCGCGCTGCGCGGCTTCGAGCCGCTCGAGGATCTCGCCGCGGAGCTGGTCGGCAAGGGTTCGAACCTCCCCGCGCCCGTGTGGAAGGTGATCTTCGCCGGGCTCGGTCGTGACAAGAAGAAGAAGAACGAGCCGAAGAAGGACGAGAACGCCGACGCGAAGAAGTCCGAAGACGGCGACGCGACCGCGGATGAAGCGAAGAAAGAGGCCACGCCCGAGCCCGAGCCCGAGCCCGTGCTGCTCCCCGGTGAGCCCACGCCGTTCTCCGTTGCGCTCATCACGCTGATCGTGATGGTGCCGCTCATGTACCTGCAGGTGCCGCTCGCGGTGTACATCGGGCTCACGAAGGCGGGCGTGCACATGCTCCCGTCCATCGCGATCGCGCTGCCCTCCGGTGTCGGTGTGTTCCTGTTGCTCGGTCTTGTGGCGCAGCTGGTTCGCGGAAGCCGCGCGGCGTTCATGGCGCTCTCCGCAACCGCGCTCTCCGCGGTGCTTTGCTTCTCGTATTACCCGGCGCTCGCGAACCAGCTCTCGCCCAAGGAAGTGTTCGAGAGCTACCGCAACGTGAAGAAGGCCGACGAGCCGCTCGGTCTCCTCGGTGTCGGTGGACGCACGGCCGCCTACTACGCGGGCGGGCAGCCACCGATCTTCAAGGATGCGCAGGGCGCATTCACCTGGCTCGCGGCCGCGGAGCCCGGGCACCGCCGCTTCCTCGCGGCCTCCGGCACGGAGCTGTCACGCCTGAACGCGCTCTTCCGCTCGCAGCCCAGCCACGGCAACGTGCCCGTGATCGACGCGCGGTCGAGCCAGATCATGCTCGTTGCTTCCTCGCTCGAGCCGAACGAGAAGAACGAGAACCCGCTCGCGAAGGTCATCCTGGCAGAGGCGCCGAAGCCGCAGCACCGCCTGGACGTGAACATGGACGACCAGCTCCTCTGCCTCGGCTACGACCTGATGGACGGTGATACCGGGCGCCTGGTCGACTCCGTGACGCCGCGCAAGAAGTACAAGATGAAGACCTACTACAAGGTCCTCGCGCCGGTCACCCGTGAGTGGGAAGCGTTCATCCACATCGACGGCTACAAACGCCGCCACAACGGCGATCACAAGATGATCGACGGCAAGTATCCGTTCGCTCTCTGGCAGATCGGCGACTACATCGCGGACGACTACGAGTTCTCGCTGGAGCCGAACTTCGGTCCTGGCACGTACACGATCTTTTTCGGCCTCTACCAGGGCGAGTCACGCCTCAAGATCAAGAGCGGCCCGATGGACGGCGAGAACCGAATCAACGGCGGCAACCTCAGGGTCAAGTAGCCGGTCGAGGTCCGGGTCCGGGTCCAGGTCGAGTCGTTACTGGGCTGGGGGGGCGGGGAAGAACCGACCCACGACGCCGGCGCCCGTGTTCGACTTGTCTTCCCAGCCGAAGATCACGTTGCCCGACGCGCCGCCGCCAATCACCACGGGGTTCGCGCGGGTCTTCCCCTCGGTGAGGCTTGCCTGGAACTCCTGGTCCTGGCCGTCGACGCTGTTCGGTAGGTAGCCGGTGTTCCCGCCGGCGAAGCGACCGCGGATGTGATTGGACCCGACGTCGAGCCAGGCGATCGCGAACGAGCCCGACGCGGCCGTGAGCGCGGCGATCGCAGGGAAGGCCTGGTCACCGGCCGTGATGACGTTGTTCACGCGGAGGGTCTGGTCACCGGAGAGCTTGGCCTGCGCGGTGTTGTAGCGCTGGAGCACGATGTCCGTGGCGAGGGCCTGGTGGTCCGCGAACGCCACCGCGAACCGGCCGTCCGCGAGCGACGCGACGCGCGGATGATCCTGCAAGCCGGCGGTGTTGTCGTTCACGGTGGACTCGGAGCCCGCCGGAGTTCCGTCGGAGCCGATGAGGCGCAGCTTGACGTCGTCGCCGCTCTGCCACACCGCCACCCAGCCCATGGGCGTGGCGGCAAGCGCAACCTTCGAGTTGCTCTTTCCTGTGCTGATGCTGACCTGGTTGCCCAGCACGTTGGGCGGCGTGAAGGTGCGGCCGTTGATGACGCCGCCCGCGGCCTGGTCTTCCCAGGCGATGAAGAGCTTGTTTCCAGGGCCTGCGGCGACATCGGGAAGGGCCTGGATGTTCGTCTCGCCAGCGCCGTTCGTGCCGTTGATGCCGACCGACATCGACACGCCCTGGTCGGCGACGAAGGAGGAGTCCATCGAACGCAGGTGGATGTCGATGCCCATACCTCCGCCCGAGTCGTCGTCCTGGAAGACGACGTAGTACTTGCCGCCGACGAACGCGCCGTGCGCTGCGCCCTGCGCTCCGGGCGCTGGTGTCGACGGGAAGCCGGAGCCGTTCGACAACAGCAGCTCCCCGCCAGCCGCTGCGGGCGGCGAGGACGGCAACGCCCATTTGTCGGAGAGCATGCGGAAGCCGATGTCGTTTGCGCCCGACGTCTTGTCCGTGAAGAACGCAAAGAAGTTACCGCTTGTCCCGCTCTGCGCAGGCCACAGGAACGAGGCGTCGAACTTGTCGCCGGTCTTGCCCGTGGTGGTGTTGTTCGCGCCGGAGCCGCTCGAGAGGAGGAATTCGGGCGAGTGGCACATGCCGTCGCAGCTGGGCGATGCAGGTCCCTCGCATTGCTCGGTGGGTTGGATCGTTCCGTCCCCGCAGGTGGCGGGCGGGATGAAGCGCTCCATCGTGATCTGCAACGGCAGCGCGGTCTGGTTGATCTTCGCACGTGCGCAGCCCGTCGCCACGGGTGTGGCCGGATCGGAGCCGAAGCCCTGTGCTTGAAACACGCGGTCGGTGTCGCTCTCGGCGATGGTCAGCGTGCCGCAGTATCGGAGGGGTGGGGTGCAGCCCGTCGAGTTGAGATCGAGCGTTGCGAGCGCCGTTGCGGTGTCGGCGCCTGTGACGATGCCGGTCTGCGCGACGCAGTCGATGCCGCCGCTCGTGTCGAACACCTTCAGCTTGATCGACGACACACTCGAGAAGAGATCGCTCGGGTCAAGAATGCTCGGTGCGATCGCGACACTCACGGGCTCTTTTTCGGAGCCGCACGCGGAGGCCACGAGCGCTAGAAGGGCCGCTGATCGAAGGCGCATATCGGCGCGGACTCTAGCAGAAAAGCTGATGCGCGGGAGCCTCAGCGGTCTTCATCCAAGGATCTTGGAGAGGATGCCTTTTTTGCGCTCCCCCGCGCCGCCCGCGCCACCACCGCCGCTGCCCTGCGGACCGGCGGGAGGTGTGGCGACGTCGATGCCGGCGAGGAGCAGCGTGTCCTTCAGCTCGGTGAGCAGGTCGGGATCGCCGTCGATCTGAGCGGTCCTTGCGCCGCGCTCCTTCAGGTGGCGCGCGATGCGGGTTGCCCACTCCGAGATGTCGTCAGGCTCTTGTGAGGGGAGCTGCGCGGCCACGGCGAACGCGTCGGCCGAGAGCCGGACGATGCCTGCGGGCGGCAGCCACTGTGCGAGAGCTTCACGTGCGCTGGCTTCTCGCAGCGCGGCGACGTAGCCCTCTGCGACGGCAGCGCGTGCGGACGGGCCAAGGCGGTCTGCGTCGGCCGGGGCCAGGACCGCGCGTGCGCTGTCCATCGTGAGCGACACGTAGCTGGGCGTTGCACCTTTCTCACCGAGCAGTTGCCCGAGCGCGTGAAGCGCCGTCAGGAGCTCGCGCTGCGGAGCGGCCGCGGACAGCACGAGATCGCACACGAGCTCACGGAGGCCACGAGCCTCCTTCGCTGCGTCACGATCCTTCGCGACAGCGGCGACAGCGAGATCCTTCTGCTCCCAGGCCAGCGCGAGCTGGCTGACGCGATCGTCCTCTCTACCGAGCATGGTTCCATCCTATCAGACGGGGTCTCAGACGCGAGACAGACGCCTTCAGAGGCCGTTCGCGTCAACCGCATTCGGCGGCTTCGCCTGGGGCTGCGATTGCTGCGCCGGCGGGTTCGCGGGCGGAGCGGCCTGCACGGCGGCCTTCGGCTTCGCGGGCGACGGTGCCTTGCGCGCCGCGACCTGGTTCAGCGAATTGAGGGCTGCCTGCGCGCGCGCCTGATGCGAGGGCACCGCGAGCAACTGCGTGTACTTTGCACGTGCCACGTCGGTGGAGCCCAGCTCCGCGTAGCAATTCGCGCCTTCGAGCGTGGCGTCCGCGCCGACGTAGCTGCTACCGCCGCGCTGACCGACGGAGTCGTAGCGTGCGACTGCGGTGCCACAGCCCTGGCCGTCGCGCACGGCGCGCGCAGCCCACAGGCTTGCGTTCAGATCGCCGCCCTGCGACGCGCGATCGAACGACTGCGTGGCCTTCGGAAACTGGCGGCCACTGTAGGCAGTCATGCCTTGCGCAAAGTCGTCGCCCTGGCCCTCTTTCTTCGCATAGCCGTTCGCCGACTCGGAGGCGGCCTGCTGGCTCATGCCTGCGCCAGAGCCTCGGCCATCATTCGCGCCACCAGCACCACCGGCTGCAGCATACGCGGAGGGCGGGGGAGGTGAGGCAGGAGCAGGAGCGCCACCCGGCGCGCCCGCGTTGGAGATGGAGTTCTTCTTGTCTTCCTCGTCGCGGTCGAGCGCAGCGGTGGTGGGGCGTGGTGCACTCCGCGCCATCGCTCCCTTGCCGACCGGGCCCCGCGCGCTCGGGTCCATGGTTCGCTGGGACTCCAGATCGCTCTTCGTAAGATCCTTCGGCACGTCGTCCGCGAGCGCGAGCGACGTACTGCCGGTCGCGCCGCTGGCGCCCGAGGCCGTCGCGGCCGGAGCCGCAGCGGGCGGAAGCGTGGCGAAGGACGGCTCGAGCGGGCCGTGCGCATTGCGCGCCGCGTTCGGGCCGAGCGTGTCCGGGCTTACCGCGTTGGGCGCCGCGACCGGCGAGCCCTCCTGCGCGACGGTGATGGGCGCGGAGGATGACCGCAGAGACTGCGGACGCCCCTTGAGGAGGAACGTCGTGGAACCGATCATGAGGAGGAACAGCGCCGCCATCGCCGTCTGCGGGCGCATGGCCCAGCGGCCGGCGATCGAGATGACATTGCTGGTGCGCGAGCGGATCGGAACGACCTTGCGGGCCTCCTTCTCGGCCGCGAAGATGCGCTCCTCCAGGCTGGGCGGAGCGTCCTCGAGAACGAGCGCAGCGGACACCGCTTCCCGCGTTCCACGAAGGTCGCTCAGGATCGCGATGCAGCGCGAACAGCCCGCGACGTGGCGGCGCACGAGGGCGCTCGTCACGTCATCAAGCTCTCCATAGAGCTCGTCGAGCATCAGTTCTTCGCACTTCTCGCAGTCCATGATCGTTCTCGAATGTTCTCTGTAAGGTTTCGTTGTCTGGCTTCGTTGTCTGGTCGTTGTCTGGTGTCGCGTCTTACTTCAGCGCTCTCGCCATGTCCTCGTACTCACCAAGGGCTTCTTTGAGGCGCTCGAGCGCGTACCGCATCCTGCTCTTCACCGTGTTCTCGGGGACGCCGATGATCTCGGCGATCTCCTTGAAAGGTAAGTTCGATACTTCGCGCATCAAGAAGACTTCTTTCTGGTCCTCTGGAAGCGTCTCCACGGCGGCGGTGATGCGCAAGCCCAGTTCGTTGCTGGTGGCCTTGCGATCGGTGCCGGCCTTGGGATCCGCCGTCTGATCGAGCAGCGTCGGCCCTTCGCCCTCGCGGTCCTTCGACTCGTCGAGCGAGGCGTGCCGCCTGAGCGCGTTCTTCCTCATCTGGTCGATGCAGAGGTTTCTCACGATGGTGTAGACCCACGTCGTAAAGCGCGATTCCTGCTTGAAATCGTGGACGCCCTGGACGACGCGCACGAAGGCCTCCTGCACCACGTCCTCTGCCAGCTCCGTCGCGCGCAGCTGTCTGAGCGCGAAGTTGTAGAGCGGCGTCTGATGCCGGCGCACGAGCTCGGCGAAAGCACTGCGGTCCCCCTCGCGATAGCGAGAGAGGAGCGCTTCGTCGCTCACGCCAGGGCGCGCCAGGCTCATCCGCCGTCCAGGTGTGGGCGGAGCTTCGAGCCATGGAGCGCTGCGCATTCGATGCGAACACCGGGTAGTGCATTTCCTTGGCAGATAGGACGGACAGGCGCGCTCAAAGTTCTTTTTCCGCTGGCCATGCTCGCGCCGTAGCCAGGGGCCCGTCAACTCCACAACCAAAGTCAGTAACAAGGTCGCCTACATGGCACCACATCTGGACTGCGCGCCCGTGCGCCATCCCATCCCGGGAACGTTTCGGTCAGCCGGTGCAACAAGAGATGCGCTTCGTGTTCAGTGTCGGTTGCATGGAGTAGACCGGACGTCATAGAGTGGCGCCCGGTGTCCTGCGGACAAGCCGCGCTTGGTTGCAGCAGACCTCACTAGCGTTCATCAAATTCGGATCGGAAAAAAGGGGACTACGCATGCGACGTCCGGCAACCATCCTTGCCTTCACTTTCCTCGGCTTCCTCGGCGCAGCGTCCCTTGGCACCCTCGCCACTGCCGCCGATCCTCCGAAGCCCGCCGCCGCGAAGCCCGCCACCGCCGCGAAGCCAGCGACAAGCGCCGCGCCTGCAGGATCTGCGATGGCCACCGCGCCCGCCGCTTCTGGCGCACCCATGGCGGCCTCCTCCGCGCCGACCTCTGTCGCCGGGCCCTCCGCGCCCACGGCGACCGGTCAGGGAGCTGTCGAGAAGCCCGCGATGGACGGCGCCACGTACTCGGTTCGCCTGCGCGATCTCGAGGCCCGCGTGGACGAGCTGAAGGATCAGATTCGTCGCAGCCACACCCGGCTCGCGCTGCTCTCCGACACGATCCTCACGGGCGGCGCCGCTGGCTCGCGCTCCGAGGTCGTCTACCACAACGAAATGTCGAGCGCGTTCCGCCTCACCCGCGCGCTCTTCGTGATCGACGGCACGGTCCAGTACAACAAGTCGGACGACACCGGCGCGCTCGCTGATCAGAAGGAGATCCCGATCTTCAGCGGCTCGATCCCCCCGGGCGATCACACGGTGCAAGTCGTGCTGAATTTCCAGGGCAACGGCTACGGCGTCTTCACGTACCTGCGCGGCTACAAGTTCGAGGTGAAGTCCGCGCACTCCTTCACCGCGGTCGAGGGCAAGACCCTCACGCTCACTGCCACGTCGCTCGAGAAGGGCGGCGTCACTACACCGCTCGAGCAGCGCCCGAGCATCGAGTGGAACGAGAAGGTGCAGGGCCTTGGCGCAAGCTCACTGCCGGCCGCGCCCGCACAGCCGCAAGCGCCCGGCGCAAGTGGTGGCGCAAGCACTACACCCGGTGGGGCAAGCGGGAACTTGTCCGTCGGGACAGGCAAGTAACAATGCGCGCCCGTCACGCACTGCGCCTATCGGGTGCTGTCGCGATCTTCCTCTTCTCGCTCGCGGGGACGGCGTCGGCCGACTCCGGAGCGAACGTGAGCACTGCTCAGTCGGAGCTCACGAACGTCGATCGCGAGTCGGGCCTGGTCCAGGGCGCCGTCGATCGCGCGAAGGCGCAGAAGATGACGCCGGAGCAGCGCCTGACCAACGCGGAGCTGCTCTACCGCACGAAGGACTACGCGCGCGCCAGCGTCGTCTTTTCGGAGATCATGGAGGAGTACCCCAACACGCCGTCGTACACCGACGCGCTGTGGCTCCTCGGCGAGACCTACTACGCCTCGCACGAGTACCTCTCGGCGCGCCGTGAGTACCGCGAGATCGTCGCGCACGGAACGGAGCCGCGCTATTCGCCGTACTTCGGCAAGGCGCTCGCTCGCCTCGTGGACGTGTGTCTTCGCGTCGGTGACATCAAGGGTCTCGACGAGGTCTTCTCCGCGCTGAACCAGGTGCCGCCGGCACAGGTGGACGCCGCGCTGCTCTACGCGAAGGGCAAGGCGTACTACGCGAAGAAGGATTGGAACAACGCGAGCAGCGCGTTCCAGTCGGTTCCCGTGGGCTCGCTCTACACGCATCAGGCGCGGTACTTCCTGGGCCTCGTGGCCATGAAGACCACGGCACCGGGCACGCCCGCGAGCCCGGATGGGACCCGTCGCGCGATACCTGCGAACTACAAGGGTTCGATCGACGTCTTCAAGCAGGTCACGGACCTGGCGCCCGACTCGGAGGAGCACCGCGAAGTCATCGACCTCTCGTTCATGGCCATGGGCCGCCTCTACTACGAGATGGAGCAGTACACGTCGGCCGCGGAGATGTACCAGAAGGTCGCCCGCGACTCGAAGGACTTCTCCACGATGCTCTACGAGCTCGCGTGGGTCTACGTTCGCCTCGGGGACGTGCAACGCGCAGAGCGCGCGCTCGAGGTGCTCAGCATCGCCGACCCCGGTGGTCCGCTCGTTGGCGAGGGCTCGCTCCTTCGCGCCGACCTGCTCCTTCGCGCAGGTGCATTCGAGAAGTCGCTGCAGCTCTACGAGAGCGTGAAGAAGCAGTATGACCCGATGCGCGCGCAGGTGGAGACGTTCCTCGACTCCACGACCGACGTGCGGGTCTACTACGACAAGCTCTCGCAGCAGTCGCTGGATGCGCTGGAGCAGAAGGACCAGCTCCCGCCGCTGGCTGTCCGCTGGGCGCGCGAAGCGGAGGACGGCCCCATGGCGTTCGCCGTCATCGACGACGTCAACCAGTGCAAGTCGCTCATTCGTCAGAGCTACATGCTCGTCGACAAGCTCAACACGATCATCAGCGCGGCGAACCGCGCGCGTGCATTCCCGGATCTGCTTGCGGGGCAGGAGCGCGCGCTCGGTTTGCTCAATCGCGTGGCACGCGCCCGGCTCGAGCTCGCGAAGGGCCTCGACTCCGAGGAGCCGTCCGTTCTTTCTGGCGAGATCGCCCAGGTGCGGGCGCAGCGTCGCGAGCTGATGGGCCAGATCGCATCCCTCCCCACGAACAGCGCCGACTTCGCCGGGTTCGACTACGCGGGCCTCAAGTCCTGGAACACCGTCTCGCAGGATCTCACGCGCCAGAACCTGGAGGTCGATCACCTGCAGGCCACCGTCAACGGGCTCCGCCGCATGTTGCGCGAGGACGGACAACGTGGCGTTGCACGCGACGACGCGACGACCAAGCGCTTCACCGACGAGCTCGACGCGAACGAGAAGGATCTCAAGAAGCATCTCGACACCATCGCGGACCTGAAGCGCCAGGTGGAGATCGGGCGTGCGCAGGTCGGCCTCGGCGACGCGCGCTACCAGGGGCATGCGCTTGCTCGCGTTCAGTTCCGCGATGCGCTCGAGCGCGAGGTCCAGCTTGCCTCGCAAGGGCAAGCGGGCGGCGCATCTGGATACGCCACGCGCATCACGCCGCTCCTCCAGCAGGCGCGCGCGGAAGAGGACAAGCTCACGGCGGCCTTTCAGCAGCTGCAGACCGAGGTCGACTCTCGCATCGGTCAGCTACGCGAGAAGATCGACGCGGAGCGCGTGAAGATCGACGGCTTCAACATCACCCTCGCCGCGTACGACACGGAGGCCAAGCAGCTCGTTGGAGAGGTCGCGAAGCGCAACTTCGAGATCGTCCGCGAGAAGCTCCGCAACATCGTGCTTCGCGCCGACGTCGGCATCACCGAGCAGGCGTGGGAGGTCCGCGAGGAGGAGCTCGACCGCGTGCACAACCTGCAGACGGAGCGCGCTCGTGAAGAGCAGCTCCTGGACGAGGAGCTGCGTGAGGTCCTCGACGACTCCGGCGAGACCAACACCCTCGGCCCGGCCAAGAAGTGACGCGAGCGGGGATCAAGACCATGACTATGCAGCGCACGACACCTAGCTTGAAGAAACGGTTCGTCCTTCCCACGCTTGCCGCCGCCATGTTCGCGGCCCTCGCCACGTTGCCCTCGGGAGACGTGTCAGCGCAGACGGCCAAGGACGCGGGAGCTCCCGCGGCCAAGGACGCAGGCGCCACGATGGCGGCCACCGCGCCCCCTGGTGCTACCGCCGGTGACGGAGGTGCAGGCGTCACGACTGCTCCGACGGCGACGGCAGATGCTGATGGTGGCGCGGCTCCTGGCGCGCAGGGCTCTGGCTATCAGGCTCCGCAGCAGCGGAAGTCCTCACCGCCACCGCCGCCGCCCACGCCCGAGCAGATCGCTGCTCTGGCGGCGCTGCAAGGGCAGATGGACACGTACGAGCGCGGTGCGCGCGAGTATCGGGACACCGTCACCACGATCATCAAGCTCCACTACGAGTCGAAGAAGCGCGAGATCCTGTCAGGCCTCGACCGCGAGATCGGCATCGAGAAGGCGGAGCTCAAGAAGGCGCGCGACAACGCGATCCTGAAGCTCGAGGAGTTCGTCAAGACGTACGACGGTCCGCGCGCCCACCCGGAGGCAACGCCCGACGCAATGTATCGCCTTGCCGCCCTCTACGAGGAACGCGCGCGCTCCGAGGACGCGACGCAGCCTCTCGAGGACGGGTTGAAGCCCGCCATCGCGCTCTACAAGCGCGTCATCACCGAGTACTCGGGCGATCCCAAGAACCCCAAGAAGCCCCAGTACCGCGAGCTCGCGGGCATCTACTACTTCCTTGGCCACGCCTACAACGATGCAGGCCGCACGGACGAATCGCAGCAGGTGTGGCGCTCGCTCGTTTGCCACAACAAGTTCCCGTACCCCACGAAGGCCGATCCGGATCCGAAGAAGGCCGGTCACGACTTCATCAACCCGCTGCCGCAGGATCACGACGAGGCGTACTGGGAGGCGTGGCGCAACAAGTACCCGCGCCCCGACTCGCTCAAGAAGGGCGGCCCCGACACCAAGTACCTCGAGGTCTACCCATCCGACTGCACGCCCGTCATCCAGCCAGGTCTCTTCCCCGGCGACGAGCCGAAGTACGTGGCCGAGGTGTGGTGGCAGATCGGAAACTGGGAGTTCGATCAGCAGGACCTGGGGTCCGGCGTGACCAAGATCGAGTCCGCCGCGGTCTATGGCTACAACCGCGCGTCGTCCGCCTACCTCTGGGCGATGAAGTTCAAGAAGCCGCCGCTATTCGGCGTCTCGCTCTACAAGTATGCCTGGGCGCTCTTCAAGCAGCAGCGCTACGAGGCCGCCACGAAGGAGTTCGTCCACCTCCTCACGTACACCGACGAGCAGCAGAAGCTCACCGGTGACTCGGGCGCGGACTTCCGCAGCGAGGCGTACACGTACATCGCCGGCTCGCTCACCAACGCCGACTTCACGGGCCCCGCGGTGGACGATCCGTTCATCACCCGTCCGGACATCATCGACGACCCGAAGATGACGCCCGACATGGTGGAGAAGAAGCTCCACATCGCGATCGATCGCGTGAAGGATCCCGCGCTCATCCCGCAGGACAAGCCCTGGACGATCGAGATCTACAAGGGCCTCGCTGGCGAGTTCCGCAGCCTGAACCAGTTCAACAACTCGATCGAGGTCTACCAGGCCATCCTCAAGAAGTGGCCGCTCGACCCCACCGCGCCGGATGTCCAGAACTCCGTCGCCGAGACCTACGACCAGCTCAACGCCACGAAGAACAAGCCGGGCACGCCCGAGTTCGACAGCGTTGCGACGAAGGCGCTCGAGGCCCGCACGAACCTCGCGAACTACATCGGCAACACGCCGTGGACGGACGCGAACAAGGACAACCCCGCCGCGCTTCAGAACGCGGAGCGGCTCGTCCGCGGCGGTCTTCGTCAAGCCGCGGCCACGCACACGAACAACGGCAAGGCGCAGCTGGTTGCTGCCGCTGACACCGGCGATCTCCCCCGTCAGGTGGAGCTCCTTGGTCGTGCGCTCAGCGAGTACAAGCTCGCGGCGCTTGGCTGGCAGGGCTACCTGAAGCAGGACGAGAACGCGCCCGACGCCTACGAGAGCCGTTACTGGCTCGCGGACGCGCGACGCCAGGTCGTCCGCATCGAGGTCGTGCTCCACAAGCTCCAGCCCGCGAAGTGGCAGGAGCCCGTGAAGAAGGACATCGACGACGCGATGGCAGCCGCCATCGAGGTCCGCGACTCCAACGAGGACGACAAGTACCTCGACAACGCGGCCTTCTTCGTCGTCGACGTGAGCGACGTCGATCGCGATCTCGCGTACCAGCGCTTCGACGACAAGACCAGCGGCGGCGTACAGAAAAAAGACGCCGTGAAGTTCGACTCCGACGACGTCGCCGTCCGCAAGGTCATCAGCGAGCCCGTTCCGCCAGTCGTCCTCTTCGGTATCCAGGCGCGCGACGAGTTCGTGCAGCGCGTCCCGCCGCAGCTGGACTCCGCGAAGCACGGCATCGAGTACCAGTTCTACAACGCCGAGACGTACTTCCTCTATGGCAACTTCGACCAGGCTCGCGCCCGGTACGAGCCCATGTGGAAGGAGCACTGCGGCAAGGACGAGTACGGCTTCAAGGCGTGGGAGAAGCTCATCACCATGTCGAACCTCTCGCGCGACAGCGCGCGTTCGACCGAGCTCGCCCAGAACGAGAAGGACCACACATGCGCGTTCAACGCGAGCCAGGCCGGCGCGGCTGGCGTGCTCGTGAACCCGACGTTGCAAGAGGCGGCGTACATCAACGCGCGCAAGAAGTTCGAGCAGGCGTGCGAGGTGCCCGTAGGCTCCGGCGCGTGCAAGAACCCGGGCGACCCGGCGAAGAAGAAGCTCTGGGGCGAGGCCGCGGGTCTCTACGAGGCCGCGCTCACCGCGGCGCCTGGTCGTGACGAGGCGCCCGAGGCCGCGATGAACGCCGCCTATGCGTACAAGCAGATCGGCGACTTCAACAAGGCGATCGAGCTCTACAACAAGTTCATCGCTGCCTACGGCAGTGAGGACAACCTCAACAAGCTTCAGAAGGGCGACGCCAAGAGCAAGACGGGGCCGGACGCCAAGAAGTACGCGCAGCGCCTGCAGTACCTGAACGACGCGTACGATGCGCTCGGCTCCACGTACTACGGCTTCTTCAACTACCAGCGCGCGGCGGAGACCTTCGACAAGGTCGCCTCCAACGAGCGCTTCGCGCCCGACAAGCGCAAGGTGATGGCGAAGAACGCGATGGCGATCTTCGCGAGCATGGGTCAGCGCGACAAGATGGAGGCGGAGTACCGCACCTTCTCGAAGCTCTCTCCGAACCCCGAAGAGAAGGTCAACGCGGACTACCTGCGCGCGGACTACGACCACAAGCAGTGGAACCCGACGGGCGGCACCACCGGTACGAACAACCAGACGCGTGCGGCGGCGACGCAGTCGCTCACGCAGTTCTTCCAGGCGAACAAGACGTCCGTGTCGGGCGCCAAGTACGAGGTCGAGTCCGCGTACAACATTGCCAAGATGATGCAGTCGGTCCAGGATCCCACGTGGCACCTCTGGTTCCACAACACGATCGTGGCGTGGCAGGCGTTCAACAAGGTGTCGCCCGACAAGGCGAACACGCCGCCGTACTCGGACTACGCGGCAGAGGCGGACTTCATCCTCGTCGACGAGCAGATCCACACGAACTACGATCTGCCGGAGTCGCGCTTCAAGTACGCGGGCGCCGTGAACGACATCGTCGGCGGCGTCGACGCGCAGGGCAAGACCCTTCCCAAGGGCCTGTTCCAGAAGAACGTCGACCTCGCGGACAAGTGGGACAAGGAGCTCGACCGGATCGTCCACACGTACCAGTCGCTCGAATGGGTCCCCGCCGCGTATGCGCGTCGCGGCCAGATCTACGACACGCTCCGCACGAGCCTCTACAACGTCGTTCCCCCTGCGCTGAAGTACTTCACGCCGGCGGAGGACACGTTCCTCAAGAAGCTCGAGAACAGCGGCCGCGACGACCTCGCCGAGAAGGCAGACGCAGTGCGCACGGCGAAGAAGGAGTTCTGGCGCACGAAGAAGGACCAGGAGCTCGCCGGCGCCGACCAGCTCATGATCCGTCACTACGCCTCCGCAAAGAAGCTCGCCACCAAGTACAACGTGCGAAACACGTACGTGCAGAAAGCGATCTCGCGGCTCGCGTACTTCACCGACATCCTCGGTGACGACAAGCTCAACACCTACGTGACGAGCTCCGCCGACCCGACGGACCCCTCGCGAAAGATGACGTACTCACCGGGCGAGTTCGTCCAGACCCGCCCTGGTCTCACGTCCGTTCCTCCGCCGAACGGCGCTGCCATTCCGCTGCCTGCAGCGCCCTGACAGCCAACAGAAGACGGAACGGAATAGCTGTAAGGTACACCCATGCGAACGCTCAAGACCGCCATCTTCGTGTTTCTCGGCGCGCTCACCGCTCACTCGGTCCTCACCGCGTGCGGCGGTGACGACAAGAAGGTGAACTACCCGACGGCGACCGGCGAAGGCGGCGCGACGGGGCAGACCGTCACCGACGACAACGGCGCCAACGTCGGAATCGTCGACAACCCCGGCGCCAAGTCGGACCTGTCCGGTGACGCGAAGGCGTCGTACGACGCAGGCTGGCAGGCATGGCTCAGAGGCGACCTTCCCACCGCGAAGGCGAGCTTCATCGCGGCCGGACAGAAGGACACCAAGTCCGCCGCGCCGCACTACTCGCTGGGCATCGTGTACGACCACCTTGGTGACGTCGCATCCGCGCAGCAGGAGTACCGCACGGCGTTCACGCTGCAGCCGGACTATGAGTTCGCGATGGGCGCCTACGCGCTCTCGCTCGCGAACTCAGGTCACACCGGTGAGGCGGACACGTTCCTCACGGACAAGAAGGGGAAGTTCCCCAACTCCGCGCGCATCGAGACCTACCTTGCCGAGGTGAAGTCCATCGCGGGTGATCACGGCTCTGCACAGCAGCTCGCGCAGGACGCGCTGCGCCTGGATCCGGACTTCAAGGACGCGATGGTCGCCATCGCACGCGACCACTATCGCGCGCGCAAGATGGAGCTCGCGAAGTACGCGCTGCAGGCCATCCTGGATGGCTTCGGAGACACCACGCCCGCGCGCGACAAGGACAACGCGGAGGCTCACCTCATTCGCGGCCTCATCGAGCGCGACATGCCCGGCCAGCGCTCGTTCGCCGTGAAGGACTTCGAGGCCGCGAAGGCGAAGCGCCCCGACATGGCAGAGGCGCTAATCCAGCTCGGCTCCATGAAGGTGGAAGCGGGCAACGGACAGGAGGCGCAGCCCCTTCTGGAGAGCGCCGTGAAGTACGCGCCGCAGAGCGCGCTCGCGCACCTGAACCTGGGCGACTGCTATCGGCTCCTCTCACGCCAGGCCGATGCGAAGAAGGAGTTCGATCAGGCGCTCGCGCTCGACAGCACGCTCGCCGTGGCCCACTACGACATGGGCCTCATGTACTTGTATTCTGCAAGCATCCCCGGAATGAGCGCGACGGACCAGATCAGCGCCGCGATCAAGGAGCTGCAGACCTACAAGACCATGCGCGGGCCCAAGGCTGGACCTGGCGTGCAGGACGACATCGACGATCTCATCGCGCGCGGGCAGGCCAAGCAAAACGAGCTGAAACAGGGCTCTGGCGGCGGCGCGGCAGCCCCGGTATCCAGCACGCCTCCCGCCGCAGCTGACGCAGGTAAAAAGTGAGCTACACTATGACCATGAAGAAGATGATTCTCGCTGGTGCGTGCGCGCTTGGCCTCTTCATGGTCACAGGTGACGCGCATGCAGAGAAGGGCGTCATCACCATCAACGAGGTCACGATCGTCGGCCGCGTGCAGAAGCCGGTCGCGTCCGTCGACGTCAGCAAGATTCAGCCGAAGCTCACCCTCGCCGAGCTCCGCCAGCCGTTCATCGACCGCATCGAAGAAGCCACGAAGTCAGACCCGTTCTGATTCGCCCGTTTCCGTTTCAGATGAGCCGGTCCTGAGTGTCGATCCTCTTCGCAGCGCTGGTGTCGACCATCTGCGTGCTCGCGTCGTTGCGGGCGCTTCGCAGCACGATTGGCGCCACGTCGATCAATCCGGCGCGCATCGCGCAGTCACTCCGCGTCGGTGACGACTCTCATCTCGCCACGAAGGCATCGCGTCTGCTGGCGTGGGCGCAGCGAACGCCCGTCGCCGAGATGGAGCGCGACCTGCTCGAGTCCGCACTGACTCATCGAGGGCAGGGGAGGATTGCGCTCATCAACGCGGTGCTCTCGGAGGTTGATTTTCGTGTGGCGAGCCAGGCGCGCATTCCGCGTGTGTGCGCGCGCGTCTCGTCCACGGTGGGGCTCTTGTCGGGGGCGAACGCGCTCCGCCGTGGCCTGGTGCTGGGCAGCCTGGACCTTCCGCCCGCGGAGCTGATCATGCACGGGCCCATCGCCGACATGCTGGGCGCGGTGCTCATGGGCATCGCAGGTGCGACCTGGTGCGCTTCGATCGCAAAGGCCATGAAGAAGGTTTCGACCGATACCCTCGCAGGGGAGGACGCGCTGGTGGAGAAGCTCGAGAGGGTCGCGGAGCTGCAGACGAGCCTGCCCAGCGGGGAGGAGCGGATGGGCGAGCGGATGGGGGAGCGGATGGGGGAGCGGACGGGGGAGCGGGACGGGGGAGCCGACGAAGAAAAAGCGTGAGTTTGTCTCCGGACTTACGTAAAATCGTCACGTCGTTGGTTTTTTTCGGAAACCCTCAGCTCTGTGGGTAGTCTAACCCGGTGCTGACCCGCATTTGCCTGCGCGCCTGGATCCAGGTCCATGCGCAGGCCATTCGAGACAAGAACGCCATGTTGCAGAACTCCCACGAATCAGGGGCCGCACGATGAACGCTGGATCTGGACCCGGAGCAGGCCCCGCAGGACCTGGCGCAGCACCTGGTGGTCGTCCCGGACAGATGACCGCAGTCATGCGGGCGATGGCGGTCAACACGGGCCCCAAGGTCCTCCGCATCGGCCTCGTGCATCGTGGGCGCATCGTCGAGGAGCGCGTCATCAAGCAGCGCACCACGGTGACGGTCGGTCAGTCCGAGAAAGCCATGTTCGTCGTTCCCACGCCGAACATCCCGCCGCAGTTCAAGCTCTTCGAGCTGCTCGGTGATGGCTACTACCTGAACTTCCTCGACGGCATGACCGGTCGTGTGGCGCTCGCCACGGGCATCACCGACATCGGCGCGCTGCGTGGGCAAGCAAAGAAGGTCAACAACGCGTACCAGGTGAAGCTCACCGAAGAGGCGCGCGGCAAGGTCGTCATCGGCGACACCACATTCCTCTTCCAGTTCGTCGCGCCGCCGCCTATCCAGCCGCGTCCGCAGCTGCCGCTCGCCGTGAAGGGTGGGCTTGCCAGCCAGATCGACTGGTCGCTGACGATCATCGCGGCGTTCAGCTTCTTGCTGCACTTCGGCTTTGTCGGCGCCATGTATTCGGACTGGATGGATCGGCCCGTGGGTGATGACAGCGTCGCCGGCCTCGTCGACATGATGAAGAACATTCCGGCGCCTCCCGCTCCGGAGGTTCCGCCGGAGACAACCGCCGCTCCGACCGCGACGACCGCCACCAAGGATCCGACGCCGGTGAAGTCAGGACCTTCGGGTCCCACCGCTCCGCAGAAGGCTGGTCCGGTCTCGAACGAGCGCGCAGCAGCACTCTCACAGCAGGCCGATCAGATGCAGATGGCGATGCTCGCGTCGATCGCGGGTGGCCCCTCCACGAAGGGCGCGCTCGATCGAAGCGAGATCCCCCCGGTCGACCTCAGCGGCGCGGCCGCATCGAACGCGGGCGTCACGCCTGGCGCAGGCGATCTGAAGTTCGGCACGGGCGGCGCGCCGGTGCAGGGTGGCAAGAACGGCGGCCTCGGCGCCATCGCCGGAAGCACGACGGGCAGTGGCACCGGCGGAACCGCCGGCAACGAGCGCAAGGTCGCGGGTCCCACCGGTGATGCGCAGGTTGGCGGAACGTCCGCCTCCGTCGCCATTTCGGACGCAGACCGCGTCATCGCGAGTCTCCGTCCCAAGTTCAAGGCCTGCTACCAGACAGGCTTGAACTCCGATCCCTCGCTGTCGGGCAAGGTGGTCATCACCGCGAAGATCGCCCCCACGGGCGAAGTGGACTCGGCAAGCCCCACCGAGAACACCCTGAACCCATCCGTCGGTGCCTGCATCGCTCGCGCGGTCCGAAACGCTCAGTTCGCGGCGCCCGGGGGGACTGGCTCCACCCTCCGCATCCCGGTGACGTTCGTTCAGCAGAAATGATGAGGTCCAGCTGAGGTGCAGCGTGGTCTGGGCTGAACAAAAAACACTTCCGGCTTGAATGAGAAACTCGGCGGCGCATCTGAATCTACGGATGCGCCGCTCCGTTTTGTGTTGCGGGATAGCTGAACAAGTATCGTTGACCTTGAAGTTGATGCCGTTTACAGTGAGCCCATGCGGGTAGGAGTCTCCACGATGCGTAAGACCTTGAAGTGGGTAGCTGGCGCTGTCGTGCTGGGGATGTTGGCGTCGCCCGCCGGCGCGCAGACCGGCCCCGGAACAGCTCCCGCAGCGGCTGCAGGCGGCGGAGCGGACGCGCAGGTTGGTTTTCAAAGGAAAACCCAGCTCTCTCCGCAGGAGTCGCTCATCGAAGCGGACAAGCACCTTGGTCGCATGGACCAGGCCGCGCGCGCGGTGCGCAAGCAGCTCGAGACCGCACGTCAGCAGCGCGACGTCGTGAAGGCGCTCTGCCTCGACGACAAGCTCTCGCAGATCGACGTCGCGGGTCGCTCGGCGAAGGAGCGCAAAGCGTCGCTCGCAGCAGCGGTTACGCGCAACGACGCAGAGCTCTCGAACCACGAGTACACGATCCTCACGGTGCTCCGTCAGCGTACGGAGCAGCTCACCGCAGAGGCGAATCAGTGCATCGGCGAAGAAGCTGCGTACCTTGGCGAGACCAAGGTGACGACCCAGATTGATCCGTCGATCGCGCCGGAGCAGGCGCCCTATCCGCCCGGTGCGCCTGGGCCCGATTTCGGCCAGATCAGCAATCCTCCTGTTTGCACGAGCTGCACTCTGTAGTAACGGTGGACGCGGGAAACTGTCTCCTGTGAAGAAGCCTTTCGCAGGACCCAGTTTTCCAGATTGCAGTTGCCGGACCTGCGCACTAAGGCGCGGCACGCGAACGGGGAGTTCTGTTGTTCAAGAACGCGCTCGGTCGCTCCGGAGGGGACTACAGCTCACGTGCGGCTTGAATTGACATGAACCAGCGAGACGGAAGCTTGAAGTATTCGCGGACGGGAAGCGGCGCCACAACGCCGCGCGAGCGTACTGCCAGCAAGGCCCTCCTTCGGCGCAGACCCGAACTGGCGATCCGACTCACGCTGCCCCTGGCCGTGATTGGTTCTGTCGTCGCCGTCCTCACGGTTGGCAGTGGCGATGCCACCGCGCAGGAGTGGACCAAGGATCGTCGGCTTGGCGACGGCAAAGGCTATCGTACCGGTGACGTCGAGCTGCATCCCGGCATCGGCGCCGAGGTCGGCTACGACTCCAACTACTTCCTCCGTGCCGACGGCACGGATGTTCGCAACGTCAACTCGGCGCCCGCCGCGCCTGTGCGGGACGCGGGCGTCATTCGCGTCACCCCATCGTTCACGTTCAACACTGTGGGCCCGCAACAGGGGCCCGACGGCAGCGCGGTGGAGCAGCCGAAGTTTGCCTTCCGCGGCGCCCTCGCAGGTTCGTACTACGAGTTCATCGGCGTCAAAGAGGTCTCCGACCAGCGCAACTTCGCCGCAAACGCCAACACACGGTTCGACATCCTCCCCGGCAGGCCGGTGGGAGCAGGTGTCTTCGCGGGCTACTCGCGCGTGTTGAAGCCCGGGGTCGACGGCATCCCCGACAATTCGTTCAACCGCAACATCGTCAATGTCGGCGCCGAGGTCATCGTGATGCCCGGCGCTGGGACGTTGGACATCCGCGCAGGCTACGAGTTCACCGGCGAGTTCTTCGAGAAATCGAACGGCGTGCCGTTCACCAACTTCAAGCACGACATCACCATCCGCGATCGCTGGCGCTTCCGTCCGCGCACGGCGCTCTTCCACGATACGTCGCTCGCGTTCGTCACCTATCCGAACAAGAGTCGCTCCGCCAACCTGCTCCAGGACTCGACGCCCCTCACGACCCGCTTCGGCCTCACGGGCCTCCTCACGCCGCGCTTCTCGGTGCTGGCTGCGGTCGGCTACGGAACGACGCTCTCGCTCGACGCCGCCAGCCCGACCACGCAGCAGTATGACAGCGTGATCGGTACGGCTGAGGCGACCTTCTACCTGTCGTCGACGCCCAACGATCTCGAGCCTGGCAGCGTCTCGCTGTCGGTGTCGACGCTGTCCTTCGGGTACACACGTGACTTCCAGAAGAGCTTCATCGGTGGCGGCTACTACGGCAGCGACCGCGGCTACACGCGCCTCGCCTACTTCTTTGGCAACAAGGCTCTCGTCTCGCTTGCCGGCAACATCGGTGCGATCGAGTACAACGACTTCTACGAGAACACAGGCGCCGGGCCCGTGAAGATCAGCTCCGGATTCACGGATATCCGCGTGGGGTCAACCCTCTTCGGCGAGTATCGCATCCTGGAGTCTCTGGGAATCAACACCACGCTCGACTACTCCCAGAACTTCAGCAACAAGGTGCTGGACTTCAATGGTGGCGCAGCTCCCGCGCCGGGTGCGACGACTGCCAGCCGTTACGATATGTCGTGGAAGCGCTTCCAAGCCTTCATCGGCGTTCGCTACTTCCTCTGACCGTTTGCCGTTTTCGTGCGAAGCGGTAAATGAACGGGCGTGGTCCGGCACCTCAGTCCAGGGTAGCGCGGCGGAGAACTCGATGTTGTGGCTGTGGCGTTGGTCATTGATTGTTCTGATGGTGACGCTGGCGTCCATGGGTGGCGGCTGCGTGAGCTCGCGTCCGCCCGCGCCGCGCAATCTCCCCACGCCCACCCCAAGCACGACGGTGGGTCCGGGCGATCTGTTCACCATCATCGTGGTCGGTGAGAAGGATCTCCCCACCGACTATCGCGTGCAGCCCGACGGCAGCATCAACTTCCCATACGTCGACAAGATCGTGGTCGCCGGCCTCGAGCCGCAGGAGATCGTCCTCACGCTTCGCAACAAGCTGAAGGAAGCGAAGATCCTCCAGGACCCGCAAATCTCGATCATCGTCAAGGCGTACAACTCGAAGAAGATCAACATCATCGGCCAGGTGTCGCGGCCGGGAAACCTCGCCTTCGTCGAGGGCATGAAGCTGGTCGAGGCGCTGTCGCTCGCGGGCTGGTTCACGCCCATGGCGGACTCCAACCACATACTGCTCACGCGCGCTGTCACGCCGACCAAGACGGTGACAGCGGTCGTCAGCGTGGATGCGATCACGGACGGCGCGCAGGCGGACATTCCGCTTCAGGCCGGTGATACGATCAAGGTGCAGCAGCGCCTCTTCTGAGAGTCGGGCAACACCCGGAAGCTGCGTTGCGAGGTGACTCCCTCGATGCGCGTCCTCTTTCTCCTCACCGGCGGCACCATCATGATGACCGCGCCGGCCTCCGGGCGAGGCCACGCGCTGCCATCAGACTCCGCGCTCGCGGCGCGCAACCTTGCGCAAGAGGTGCCGTCGCTCGCGCGCGTTGCCGACATCGAGACACGCTTCGTGTGCAACATGGACTCGGCGGACATGCAGCCGTCGGACTGGACGGTGCTCGCCAGCGCCGTGCACGCCGCGCTCACCACGGGAGACTACGCGGGCGTGGTGGTGGTTCACGGCACGGACACCATGGCATACAGCGCGAGCGCGCTGGGCCTCATGCTCGGGGCCTTGCCGGCGCCCGTGGTGCTCACCGGCGCGCAGAGGCCGCTCGCGGAGGCGCGGACGGATGCGCGTCAGAACCTCATCGACGCCGCGCTCACGGCCACGCTCGACGTGCCGGAGGTGACCATCGCGTTCGGCTCACGCGTCTTCCGCGGCGTGCGCGCCACCAAGAGCGATGCTCGCGCGCTGGATGCGTTCGCGTCACCGAACTGCGCGCCGCTCGTGGACCTTGGCGTGGGCGTGGAGCGCGCGACGCACGTGCGTCCGCGTGGCGAGCTGCTCCCGCTCGACGTGCGCCTGGACGCGCGCGTGCTTGCCGTGCGCGTGTTTCCCGGGCTCGATCCCTCGCTCGTGCGCGGCGCGTTGGCCACGGGCGTGCGTGGTCTGGTGCTCGAGGCGTACGGCTCGGGCACGTTGCCGCACCTCGCGGGCTCGCTCATGCCTGCCATCGCGGAGGCGCGCGAACGCAAGGTCCCGGTGCTGGTGGTGTCGCAGTCGTTGCGCGGCAAGGTCGACCTGGGCGGTTACGAAGGCGGGAGGCGCGCGCAAGAAGAGGGCGCGATCTCCGGGAGCGACATGACCGTAGAAGCCGCGGTCGCCAAGATGATGATCGGCCTGGGTCGCTACGGCGCTGGCGAGGAGCTCTCCGCGTTCCTCACGCAGGACATCGCCGGCGAAAGGACGGCGTGATGCCGACACCCCCAGGATGAGCCGAGAACCGCGCGCGATCGTGGACTCGATCACGGACCTCATCGGCGACACTCCGCTCGTCCGCCTGAGCCGGCTTGCCGCGCGCGGCAACGTGCTGCTGAAGCTGGAGCTCAAGAACCCGAGCGGGAGCGTGAAAGATCGCGCGGCGCTCGCGATGATCACCGCCGCAGAGCGCACCGGCAAGCTTCGGCGCGGCGGCCACATCGTGGAGGCAACGAGCGGCAACACGGGCATCGCGCTCGCCATGATCGCCGCGGTGCGTGGCTACATCTGCACCATCGTCATGCCCGACGACGCAAGCATCGAGCGGCGAAAGCTGCTTCTTTCGTACGGTGCAGAGGTCGTGCTCACCGACAGAGAGCTGGGCATGCAAGGCGCCGTCACCCGCGCGCGAGAACTCACCAAGGAGCGCAGCGCGTTCTCGCCCACGCAGTTCCAGAACTGCGCGAACCCGGCGGCGCACGAGACCAGCACCGCGGAGGAGATCCTCGCGTCCGTCCCGGAGATCGCAGCGTTCGTATGCGGTGTAGGCACGGGCGGCACCATCACTGGCGTGGGCCGCGTCCTGCGTCGCGCGCGGCCCGGGGTTCGCGTTGTCGCAGTGGAGCCGGAGGGCTGCGCGGTATTGAGCGGCGATCAGCCGGGCCCGCACCGCGTGTTCGGTCTGGGCGCTGGTTTCGTGCCGGAGGTCCTGGACCTGCGCATCGTGTCCGACATCGTGAAGGTGAAGGAGCGGGATGCGTACGGCACCGCGGAGCGCCTTGCGCGCACGGAGGGCATCTTTGCGGGCCCGTCCACTGGCGCGAACGTGTTCGTCGCGCTGAGCGTCGCGGAGGAAGTGGCGGGGCCCGTTGTCACCATCGCCTGTGACCTGGGCGATCGGTACCTGGCTGACTGAGTCCGCTGACTGAGTCCTTTCGGAGTCACTTGCCCGTGAAGTTGGGCTCGCGCTTCTGCGCCCACGACATGATGCCTTCCATCGCGTCGCTGCTCTTCAGGAGCGCCAGCTGTCCTTCACGCTCGCGTGCAAGCGCAGCGTCGATGTCGCCCAGGTTTGCGTAGACCGCGCGCTTCATGCGGGCGTAGGCGAGCGGTGGCCCCTTCTCGAGCTCGCGCGCCAGGGTCATCGTCGCGGAGTGGAGCTCGCCCGGGGGGACCAGGTTCGCGAGCAGCCCGAGCGTGGAGAGCTCGTCCGCGTGGATTTTCTCTGCAAAATACATCCATTTCAGCGCGCGCGCCGTGCCGACCAGGCGCGGTAGCCAGAAGGTCCCGCCGCCGTCGGGCATGAGCCCGATCTTCACGAACTTCTCCTGGATGTACGCCGTCGTCGAGGCCACGCGCAGATCGCATGCGAACGCCATGTCTGCGCCGAATCCAACCGCGCAGCCGTCCAGCATCGCGATGGTGGGCTTCTCGCAGCGGACGATCGCGCGGATCACGTCGTGGAACGCGTCCATGTACGACTCGAGGTTGTCGAGCAGGTTCGGATCCTCCATGAGCGTCTTCTTGAGGTCCGCGCCCGCGCAGAAGTGGCCGCCCGCACCGGTCAGCACCACGCACCGCACCGTGGAGTCCGCCGAGGCGTCGTTGATCCCCCTGGCGAGCGTGCCGATCACGCTCTTCGTGAGGGAGTTGCGGGCCTCTGGCCGGTTGATGGTGACCAGCATGGTCTGGCCGTCGCGCACCAGGGTGACGTCTTCGCTCATACTGGAAGGGTACCAGGGAGCGCACCCGCGAGGAATATGCGGCAGCCCCGGAACGTAACACCCCGCACATGCGGCTGTACGCATTGAACGCTGTCGGGATCGCGCTGGTGCTCGGCCTGCTGGCGCATGCTCCGTCCTCCGTGAGAGAGGGGGCGCTCGTGGCGATCGGGGGATGGTGGGTCCACCGAACGTTGCCGGAAAAGCCTTCGCCTGCGGAAGGCAATGGCATCGCGTGTCGCAAGCGCTCGCGCGACCGCGCTGTGCCTGCCTCCGACGTGCCTGTCGCGCTCATCGACGGGCCCGGCGACGAAGCCGCCAGCGGGAACGTGGTGTCCCTGGCGTACGTGCATGATGCGCCCGCACCGCGCGAGATCCGTGCGGAGGTGCTCGAGACGACAGCGCCACTCCTCACGCTGTCCGCTCGCTCACCGATCACTGCCGGAGAGTCAGCTGGATTCTCCGCGTCGTGGACCGCGCCCATGGGCTCCCCGATGACCGTCGCGCATCCCTTCCACTCTGGCGGGAAGACAGATGTAAACTACACGCTCTTCGTGCGCGACGACAACAGCGGTCGCACCTACCAGCTCGAGGACCACACGCCGCAGATGTGCGGGACGCGCAACTCGCTCGGCGACGCCGACTTCCAGGCGCTCGACTCCTCCCCGGACGGAACGCATGTGACGCCACGTACGGACGTGGGGGCGGACCTCTTGCAGACGCGGCTGCTGGCGCCCGGTCGCTACAGCGTCTGGCTGGGATATGCGTTTTGCGGGTCGTACCTGCTCACGCAAGATCGCCGTCTGCCGCCGCGCACGTTCCTGGGTGAGGTCACATCGAACGCGGTCACGGTGGCGGTGCTCTAGATGTGAGCGGTCTAGGGCGGAGGTGGTGGCAGCGATGCCGGAGTTCGCTTGTAGAAGTCGGAGTGGAGGTACGCCTTCACGCCGCGCTGTACGAGGATCTTCACGACGGCGCCAAGGGGCACCGCCAGTACGACGCCAAGGAACCCGAAGAGGGAGGCGGCGCCCATCATCGTGACGAGCACCTCGAGCGGGGCGAGGCCCACGGAGCGGCCGACGATGCGAGGCGTGACGACCATGGCGTCCAGCACCTGGACGAGGCCCATCACGGCGACCACGCCCACGAGTGTGCCGACCCCATGCCAGTCGAGGATCGCCATGGCGAGCGCCAGGACCAGGCCCGTCGCAAACCCGATGTACGGCACGAACGCGAGCATCCCTGTGAGCACGCCGATCGGAACCGCGAGGCGGATGTCCACCACGCGTAAGCCGGTCGCGTAGAGCGCGCCGAGCACGACGTTGGCGGTCAGCTGGCCGCGCACGTAGCCGCCGAGCGTCTTGTGGATCTGCTTGGCGACGTCCGACACCGGGCGCTCGTAGCGGCGCGGGATGAGCGTTCGCACGTAGGCGACGATGCGGTCGAAGTCGATGAGGAGATAGAGCGCGAAGACCGGGATGATCAGCGCCGACAGCACGACCCCCACGTAGCTCAGCGTGCCGAAGATGGTGGTGGTCGCCGCGCTCACGAACGTGGCCATGTTCCACTGCAGGCGGTCGTTCAATGCCTTGCCGAGCTCGTTCAGCGTGTGCGGCATCTTCACGTGGAAGTTCTGCCACATCCACGGTTCCATCCTGGATTTCAGCCGATCCACCTGCGAAGGGAAATCCTGCGAGGCGTCGATCAGCTCGTCCAGGAACACCGGGACCGCATACACGAGCGTGACCACGAAGAGTGTGGCGATGGTCAGCATGACGATGAACGCGCCCAGCGAGCGTGGCACCTTCAGCGCCTCGAGCCGGTCCACCATGGGGTCGAGCGCATAGGCCACGAGGAACGCGACGAAGAGCGGGACCAGGACGCCACGCAAGAGGTAGGCGAGCCCGAGCACCACCGCGATGCCGAGGAAGAGCAACACGCGCTGGAACGTCGTACTTGCTGCGACCGTCCTCACATTCAAGACTTCCCGCCCTTCGGTTCGTCGTCTCGCACACGGTCCTTGCCCTTGGGGCCCGTGCGCATGTTCAAGGCTGACCCTGCACGAGGCCGATGCTACGCGGTTTGGGGGCTCGGTGCAGCTTCGAATCGGCCGCGTTCTGCGGTAGGAAGCGGGTCATGTCTTCTGCGATGTCGCCTGTCACGTCCGCTGCCACGTCTTCCGGTTCCTCGTCTGGTCTTGCCCGCTTCGACGAGAACGTGCCGCGGCCCGTTCCTGCCGTGGCGGAACAGGACGGCACCACGCTGGCCCGGCTGGTCGGCGTGATGCGTCGCCTTCTGTCGGAGGATGGCTGTCCCTGGGATCGCGAGCAGTCGTTCGAGTCGCTGCGCAAGTACGTGCTCGAGGAGGCGTGTGAGGTCATCGACGCGATCGACAACGGAGACCGCGCTGCGATCCGCGAGGAGCTCGGCGACCTGCTCCTCCAGGTGGTCTTCCAGGCGGAGCTGGGTCGGCGCGAGGGGGCGTTCGCCATCGACGACGTGGTGTCCGCGATCGTCGAGAAGCTCGTCCATCGCCATCCCCACGTCTTTGGCGACGTGACCGTGAAGGACTCCAAGGAGGTCCTCTCCAACTGGGAGAAGCTGAAGGCGAAGGAGAAGGCGGGACGCGGCGTCCTCGAGGGGGTGCCGCGGAGCTTGCCTGCGCTCACGCGTTCCCAGCGCATTGGCGAGAAGGTCGCGCGCGTGGGCTTCGACTGGGCGGACGCAAAGGGCTCGCTCGAGAAGGTGCACGAGGAGGTGGGCGAGCTGGCAGAGGCCATCAAGAAGGACGACAAGGCGGAGATCGAGGAAGAGCTCGGCGACGCGCTTTTCGCGCTCGTGAACCTGGCGCGTCACGTGGACGTGGACGCGGAAGGGGCGCTGCGCCGCACGATCGACAAGTTCACGCGGCGCTTCGCGCACGTGGAGAAGCGCGTCAAGGAGGTCCACGGCGGCTGGGGCGACCCTTCGTCCAAGGAGGTTCTCGCGCTCGCGGTGCTGGATGGATACTGGGAAGAGGCGAAGGACGCGGAGAAGCGGTAACGTGGGAACCATGCACGGCCCGCTCGCGCGCACTCCGGAGGAATGGACGGAGATCGTCCAGAAGCTGGGCGGTCGTGCGTTCCAGGGTCGCAACATCTTCCGGTGGATCATGGCGAAGAACGTCATGAGCGCGCAGGACATGTCGGACCTTCCGCAGGACCTCCGCAACAAGCTCGAGGGCGACGGCCTCACACCGGTGCTCACGGTGACGCACGAGCGCGTGTCCACCGACCGCACGAAGAAGCTCCTTGTCACGACGCGCGACGGCGCCACGGTGGAGACGGTGCTCATCCCGGGCGTCACGGGCAAGCGGCGCATCGACACGACCGAGATCCTCGACGCCGACGCCTCCGCCGCGGACGACGACGAGGACGACGAGAGCAGCAACGGTGAGGCCAGCGCCAAGGCTCGTCCCGACGACAAGCCGACGATGATGCGCGTCACCCAGTGCATCAGCACGCAGGTGGGCTGCGCAATGGGCTGCGTGTTCTGCGCGAGCGGCGTTGCCGGGCTGAAGCGTCACCTTGGCGCAGACGAGATAGTCGCGCAGGTGCTCCTTGGCCGCGCACGCCTTGCTCCCGACGAGCGCCTGAGCAACGTCGTGTACATGGGCATGGGTGAGCCGCTCCACAACTACGAAGCCACGGCGCGCTCGCTGCACCTGCTCATGCACAAGGACGGAATCGGCCTGTCGAACCGCCGCGTCACGGTGTCCACCAGCGGCCTGGTGCCCGAGATCAAGCGCCTGGGCGAGGAGTTTCAGGGGAACATCGGGCTTGCTGTGTCCTTGCACGCGGCCGACGACGAGACGCGCACGCGCCTCATGCCCATCAACAAGAAGTATCCGATCGGCGTTCTCATGCGCGCGCTCCGCGACTACCCGCTGCCGCCGCGGCGCCGCATCACCATCGAGTACACGCTGGTCCGCGGCAAGAACGATCTCCCGGCAGAGGCAAAGAAGCTCTGCGCGCTGCTCGCCGGTCTGCCCGTGAAGGTGAACCTCATTCCCATGAACCCGATCGAGCACTCCACGCTTGGCCCGCCGGACGACAGCGGCGTGCTGGCGTTCCAGCGCGTGCTCACGGACGCCGGGTATTCGTGCTTCGTCCGGCGCCGCCGGGGCGATGACGTGGCGGCTGCGTGCGGTCAGCTCGCGTTGCTCGGCGCGAAGCCGAAGGTCCGGGTCAACCGCGACGCATGATCCGCGCGCTCGTCTCAACGCGGCGCCTCGCGCCGCTGGCGGTTCTGGCGCTGGTGCTCGCGTTGATGTTGCCGGCGCAGGCGCTCGCGTTTGGTGAGGAGGGCACCGCGGAGGGTGCACGCCCATCGGAGATCTTGACTCCCCGCACGCGCCGCGTGGAGCCCGACGAAAAAGTTGCAGGATACATGCAACTCTTCGCGACGTCGTTCGTGGGCGAAGGCCTGCGCTTCAACAATCCGTATCGGCTCGCCACGCCGCTCGGCAGTGATGCGGAGTCCGTGTCACTGACGTCGCCGTACGTGGACCTTGGCCTGGGCGCCACGTTTGGCGGTGCGGGCAGCTGGTCGCACGGGATGGCGTTCCGCATGTCCATCGCGACCAGCGGCGTGCGCCAGACCGTGCTGACGCCAAGCTACATGCTCTACCGACGGTGGCCTCGCGCTGCGCTCTACGGACGCGCGGGCGCCGCGATCGTCGCCCAGCCAGAGGCCACGTGGGGCGGTGAGCTGGGCGCGGGTGGTGTGGTGTTCGTGCGCGCGGGCCTTGGCGTGGCCGCGGAGGTCGTGGGCGACGTGTTCTACGGCGCCGGCACGCGTGAGCAGGCTGTCACCACGTATCCCGTGCTCTCCGGGCAGCTCGGCCTGGTGTTCGCGTACGAGGTGTTCCCTTGAGCGCGCGCTCCTGGAAGAACGTGCCACGTCGTGCACCCGTGAAAACCGGCATGGCTGCGTGGCAGCTGGGCGCGCTTGCGTTCGTGTCCATCGCGTTCCTGATGGCGCCCACGCCCGGCGATACCGGCGGGTGCGGTGTCACCGCGGAGTCCTTGGACGTCAGACAGTTCGGCGTGGGCCGCAAGAACATGGACTGCAAGCGCTGCGGCTCTTGCTCGCTCGCCACCGATCGGTGCGAGAAGGCCTGCGACGGCGGAGTGCCATCGGACGTCAGCTTTCCCGATACGTGCAAGCCGCTGCACGAGGACGGGCTCATCTGTCTGCGCGCGCTCAACGCGTCGTCGTGCGACGACTATGCGCGCTACATGGATGATCGCGCGCCTGAGGTGCCCACGGAGTGCCAGTTCTGCAAGCAGGGCGCGCCGCCTGCGCCCACGGTGTTCGCCACGGACGCGGGCGCTCCCATCCGGGGTGACGGCGGATGACGGCGCTGCGGTCCCACATGCTCTTCCTGGCGCTTGCAGTGTCGTGCGCTACGGGCTGCGCGTCGTTTCGTCACGTCATCGCCGACGATCAGGACGTCGCGGACTATCGGTCATTCCGCGTGGCCGCGCACCCGGGACGCAGGCTCGGCTTCGCCAGCGTCTACCTCACCGAGCACCCGCACGGCGCCTTCGCCGACGAGGTGCGCGGCGCCTTCGACACAGAGGAGAACGCCTACTTCGAGCGCGCGAAGGGCTCCCGCGCCGCATCGCGCGAGTACCTCACGTATCTGCCGCGCGGCCCGCACGCCGCGCAGGCCGTGGCGCTCATCACTGCGTTCGACACCAACCTGGAGGAGAAGGAGCTCGGCGAAGTCGCTC
>JBBRNJ010000015.1:0-123664 GCA_038230375.1 Polyangiales bacterium
GACGTCGACGCGGCGCTCGCAGAAGGTGATCGCGCACGCGTGCGGGTTCTCGACGGTGGAGCAGATGAGAGGAGCGTGTGAGAGGGAGCTCGGGGTGGCGCCAAGGGATGTGAGAGAGCACTTTTGAGGGTACCGCTGGACGTGGTCGCACTGGCGGCAGAAGCTCGACTTCGTGCTGGGTAGCGTTCCTACGGAGCCACGGTCGCTGGCGTTGCTTCCGCGAGGCGCGGAAGAGTGATGAGGAACGTCGCACCAGGGGTGTCGGAGGAGTCGGTGGGTAACAGCGTGAGGCGACCGCCCAACCCGTGGAGGATCTGGAGGGACACGTAGAGGCCCAGGCCCGTGCCTTCCTGCGGGCTCCGGGTCGTGAAGAAGGGATCGAAGATGGCGGTGCGGTTCTGCGGAGGCACGCCGTGACCAGTGTCTGCCACGCGAACCATGATCTGGTCGCTGTTCGCGTACCCCATCATCACCACCTCCGCCGCGGGACCGGTGATGTCGCTGACGCCCGTGCCAAAGAGGAGCGCGCCCGTCGCGGACGGGGGCGGCGGAGGCGGAGGAGGCGGCTGCGGCTGGATGATGGGACCGAGCTTCGTCGGCGGCGCGCTTCCCGGATCCCTCATCGCGGGCGCGGCCCCCGCCGTGGTGGACGGCGGGAGAGTCGCCAAGCCGGCCACAGCGAGCACGCCAACGGTCACGATCTTGGTGGTGAAGGATCTTTTCATGGGACGGCTCCAGACATAGTTCAAATGGACGATTGCGGTAAGCTGACCTCTTCGTTGAAGCATCCTTCGTGCCGCCACGTTGTTGCCAGAGGAAGCAGCCAGGTGTCGAGATTCGACGAACTGTGTCGACGACCATCGGCGGTGTTCGTGCAGCAACGGCCCAGTGAGACCCTCCTCGTCGAGCGGTCTGATCGCGCTGTATGCGACCACGGTCACGGCGCAGGCCGGCGCGTACTTGATGGCGAACGGCGGGGGCGGCGCCTCCGGCACCGACGCCAGCAGCGGGCAGGCGGCAGGCGGCGATCCGTCGGCGATCACGCCCACCATCCCCGCCAAGGGCGGCGCGGCCATGACCAACGGCAACGGTGGCGACGGATTCGCGGGAATCACAGCACCCACGACCGGCCTGGGCGCGTCCGGCGTGGGCGGAGGCGGCGGAGGCGGCGGGGCAGGCGCGATCCTCCTCTCCAAGAAGGTGAGCGCCGGCCTCACCGCCAGCCCGGCCGCCGTCCTCTGGTAAGGCGCAACCCACGCATGCGCACCTGCAGCACGCTGCTCCGTCTCGAGGAGCTTGTGATAGTTTCGTGCGCGTGTCCGGCTCTCCGTCGCTAGCTTGCCACGAGCTCACCGACGTCACATACCGTTGGGGGAGCTCGAACGCCGAGCCTTTCACAACGCTGCCCTCGTACGGTGAGGAGCCACCACACCGAGACGGTCGCAACGAGCTTCGCGTCCGCGGCGTCATTCCGGAGCTGCATGCGATTGACCCTGCGATCCAGCTGAGCCGCCCGTTCGCACGGTCGCTCGTGATCGCGGACCGGACCGTCGACGGCCTTCCGGCACTACCGACCGTCTTTCCGCTGGCGCCGAACGACGCGGGAAAGAGCGGCGAATTCGTGATCACGAGCAACGCGGGCGGAGCCCTCATCGCTGGTCACGCGTGCGTCGGTTCGCAGCGCGAGATGGTCGCAGGCGAGCTTCGCCACGAGATCGTTCCGTTCGGCATATCGGCGACGCTGGTGCTCGCGGGCTTTCTGTTGCTCGCGGGCTCGTTCACGCGCAGGGCGATCCGCGAGTATCGGATGGTCGGTCTTCTCCTGCTTCCCGTGGGTATCACCATCATGCGCGAGACCACGCTGCTTGCTGCGACGGTCGTGCCGTCGGCAGAGGGGTGGCGCATTGCATCGGGATTTGCGTCCTTCGTGTGGCCGATCGGGCTTGGTCTGTTCGTGCGCGAGATCTTCGGCGACACCAGAAGGAACGTGCTCCGCGTGGCGACGAGCGCGCTGGCCGCATTTCTCGCCGTGGCCGTCGTTCTTCACATCACGGCGCTGGTACCGGTCTACGCAACGCGACTGCCGCTGCCGCTCATCGCGGTCTTCATCGCGATCGTGAGCGTTCGCGTTCTAGTCGCGCAGCGACACATGCGGACGGCGCGCATCTTCCTGGTCGGATTTGTCGCGCTGGTCGGCCTGTCTCTACCTGACCTCCTGGCAATCTTCGGAATCTTGCTTCTTGGCTTTCAGACCGCGCCGTTCGGGTTCCTGGCGTTCGGCGTGTCGCTCGTGCTCGTGATCCAGAATCGCGATCGCGAAAAGACGGTCGCGCTCGAGACGTCCCGGACCGAGCTTTCCAGACGCATCGACGAGCTCGAAACGCATCGGCGCGAGATCGAAGGGTTGAACGAGGAGCTCCGCTACCGTGTCGAAGCGCGATCGCGCGAGCTCCGCGAGGCATTCTCCGACACCACCACCGGCCAGTTCGTTCCGGTACTGAAGACGGTTCGCGAAGGCGATCTGGTGGCGGAGCGCTATCGCATTGTTCGTCTCCTTGGCGAAGGCGCAATGGGCGCCGTCCACGAAGTGCAGCGCACCAGCGACGACAAGCGCTTTGCGTTGAAGGTGATGAGCGGAGAGATGACGCAGACCGCTGCCGCACGATTCGCGCGTGAGGCAGAGACCGCGGCATCGGTTCGCCACGAGAACCTGGTCACCGTCGTCGACGTTGGCTTGGACCACAGCCGCACCCCGTTCATCGTGATGGAGCTCATAAACGGCCGCTCGCTAGAGCATGCGCAGAGTCGCTACGGCGACGTCCCGTGGGCGCTCTCTATCCTGCGTGACATCGCGGCGGGCCTCGCGGCGCTTCACAAGGCCGGGATCGTTCATCGAGATCTCAAGCCAGCCAACATCTTGCTGGAGCCGCACGGCGTGACGGGGGAGCGTGCAAAGATCGGCGACTTCGGGATCGCGCGCGCGCTTTCGGGCGACGACGATCCTTCGGGCACGACGGCGCCCATGGGGGCGATCGGCGGAACGGATGCTGCCCTGGATGCAACGGTGCCGGTGGGAGGTGGAGGAGCCGCGGCCGCAGTCGCGTCAGCGGGATCGCTCACGCGCACCGGCCTGCAGATGGGCACGCCGCTCTACATGGCACCAGAGAGCGCGAGCGGCGGAACCAACCTGACGTTCGCGGCCGACGTGTTCTCGTTTGGGCTCATCGCGTTCGAGATCATGAATGCGCGCCGCCCGTTCGAACCCGCCGCAATCATCCTGGCGATGGGACGCCAGCCCATCGCGCCGCCAACATGGCCGGCTCACGCGGCAGCACCTGACGCAGTCCTCTCGATGCTGCAGAAGACGCTGGCCGTAGACATGAACACGCGGCCAACCGCCGACGATCTCGCGGCGCTCCTGGCTTCTACCCCGTGAACATGCGCTTCCCATCGAGCCATCCGAACCGGAGGGGCGCCCAGCTCTACGCGACCGAGATTGGCCACGCGCTCCAGGCGCAGATGCCGAGATGGCGCGATCGTTTCGCGACGACCCGAGCATGCCAGCAGCCGGCGGTGCTGGCAACCAGTGGTAACTGAACGGGCCCATCGGCTGACGTTACTGGTAACTACCCGTTCGCGCAGGGCCGGATCGTAGCCAAATACGGCTGATTTGTTCGCTGGCGCGGCCTTTGCGTCACCGGGAGCATGCTACGAAAAGCCTACACCATCCTTGCAGTCGCAGTTACCACCTCCGCCACGATCGCGTGCAGCGGCACCTCCGGGACTACCGCCCATCAGGAGACGAAGCAGGAGCTCGCCGACGAGCTCTCGAACACGCCGCTCGAGGACGCGCTCAAGCATCGTGACCACTTCGCGCCGCTCTGCGAAACGGATTCGGTCCGCGAGATCACCGAGAAGGGAACCGGGACGACCGTCGCGGAGCTGTGCAACGCGATGAACCCGCCGGCCTCGAAGGCCGACGCGAGTGCGCCGCCGACCACGACGCCCGACGCGGGTCCGCCACCGGCCTCCGGATGTGATCTGACGGCGCTCAACACCGAGCTCTCGTACACCGGCCTCGACGACGCCGTCACGCAGCGGGCGCACTTCCGTTGCCTTTGCGATGACAAGGGGTACCCGCTTGTTGGTAACCTCAATGGCAAGGTCATCACCACCGCGAGCCAGTTCTGCGGGACGTTGAAGGAGAAAGGACTGCTGTGACCGAATTCACTCTCGAAGCCATGGGCGGCCTCTGGGCCAAGCGCCTGGACAAGCGCCGCGATGGTCTCGACGAGATCGATTGGAGCGATGTCGCGCGCGAGGCGACGCCGGAGCTCGTCGTCACCGCGCGCGACGTCTGGACGCGGAGCGCATTCAGCGAGTATGCGAGCGGCGCTGCGTTCGCCCAGATCGCGTCGCACCTGCTTGCGGCGCACGCGCCCATCGATCTGATCGCGGCCGCCGGTGACTTCGTAGGGGACGAGATGTTCCACGCCGAGCTCGCGTCGCGCGTGGCCATGGCGCTCGGCGGCGCGCTTCCACTCGAGGTGAACTACGAAAAGCTCGCTCGTCCGCCCGAAGGCGAAGGCGCGCTCCTTCGCGCCGCGGAGCTCGTCGTGCGTTCGTGCTGCGTCGGCGAGTCGCTCACCGTTCCCATGTTGAAGCAGTCGCGCCGCGCCGCGGGCTCGCGCACCATCGAGGCCGTCATTTCCCGCATCCTGCGTGACGAAGCACAGCACGCGGAGCTCGGCTGGTGGTTTCTGGACTGGGCCGATCTCACCGACAAGGACCGCGCGTACCTCGCCATCGTCGCCGGCTCGACCATTCGATCGTTCAGCGTGATCTTCGGTCGCGAGTGCGCCGGCAACGAAGGCCTTGGCGCGCTGCCTTGCTCGCGGTTCGACGGGACGTTCCTGGACGCGGTCTCGAACAGTGTGGTCGCGCCGCTTCTGGAGCGTGGCATCGTCGTTCCCGCGGCGGACATCGCTGACCTTCGCAGCGCGGTCGCCTGACGTCACCCCTCGACATCGACCCGCGGGCTTCGCTACCCTTCGCCGCATGGACCATTCGCCCCGTTTTCTGGCGCTCTGCGAGGCCGCGCGTACCCAGGTCAAGGAATGCTCGATCGCCGATGTCCGCTCACGCGTTGACAAGAAGGAGACCTTCAACCTGGTCGACGTCCGCGAGGAGAGCGAGTTCAACGCCGGTCACATTCCCGGTGCGCGCCACCTTGGCAAAGGGATCATCGAGCGCGACATCGAGAAGGCCTACCCCGACGCCGCGACGGAGATCGTCCTCTACTGCGGCGGGGGCTTTCGCTCGGCGCTCGCAGCTGTGGCGCTCCAGAAGATGGGCTACACGAACGTGATCTCGATGTGGGGTGGCTTCCGGGGCTGGAAGGAAGCGAACGGCCCGATCGCTGGCTGAGCCTCTATTTGGGGCCTCGGCCAGTTCCCGTTCCGATCGGATCGGGTGTCCAGCGGAAGTTGTCGAGCAGCGTCGTGGAGTCCAGCACGCCGTCACCCGCGTCCCAGATCATGAACTCGATGGTGAACGTCTCGCCGGGGACGACGGTGGCGGACGACGTGAGCCATCCCGTGGACGCGCCTCCTGTGGCCATGTCCGTGTTGCACCACATGCCCTGATTGTAGAAGCCGGTGCCCTTCAGCTCGTCGACGGTGGTGGCGTCACACGCAGCGGTGCCCTTGATCGCGCCCGAGGCTGTGTTGCAGCCGACGGAGCCGACGCCCGAGCCCGTGGTCTGGCAGCGGTTCGCGAAGCCGGCGTTCACGCTGATCGGGTTGCCCTTGGGGTCGACCGAGATGTTGTCGGTGGTGTTCTGACTGGTGACGTACGCGATGAACGCGTCGTTGAACGGCGAGCACACGAAGCCGGGCCACTCACCCGACCAGAAGTCGAGGTCGAACTTGAAGCCGTTCGCGTTCGGCGGGACCTTCAACGTGAGCTTCACGTTCACGGTGTCGTTCACGGTGGCGTTCTGCGGGCAGCCCGTTGCCTTCTTGGGGAAGCCCGGCGGGGCGATGCCGGTTCCAGGCTTGCCGCTGTTGCCGGTGCCGTAGTTGAACCAGTCCTTGCCTGAGTTGAAGGTGCCCACGCCGCCGGGGCCGTCGAACTCCTGCGCGTAGCCGGAGCTGATGACGCCGAGCATGCTGCCCTCGTGCGGCTTGATCACGTCACCGAACTTCGGGAGGATCGAGTGCTGCTCCATCATGGGCGCGTCGGTCGACTTGTAGCCACGCGTGAACGTTGCGCTCACCAGGCCGAAGCCCTTCGAGCTTGCATCGTCACAGATGCCGATCGCGTGCGCGAACGCCGTGGCATCGCCCGAGGCCGAGAGGCCGTTGTCGCAGACGGGAACGTTGTCGACCTTGCCGTCGCCGTCATCGTCGCAGTTGTTGCCCGCGATCTCCGCGAACGTGGAGCTCGGGTTGCATGGAAGGCCTCCGCCGCCGGAGCCATCGGGGCCGCCGCCGTTGCCGAAGCCGCCGCCGCCACCTCCGCCGCCGTCCTTGCCGCCGCCCGTGTCGCCTCCTCCGGTGCTGTCGGAGCTGCACGCCCCCATGGAGGCGCCGATCACGACAAGCGCGCACGCGAGCCCAAAGCGAGTGGAGAGCACCATGGAACTAGCTTACGTAGATCGACCTTCGTTGCCACCGCTTTGGCGCGCGCCGCCCGCACTTCACTCCCACACGAGCGCTGAATCGTACGCGCCCCACCCTGCGATGAGTTTGCGCATCGTCGTGTCATCACGAAGCGACACCACACGAAGGCCCACGATTTCTCGGGTAACTACTGCGCGGCGACGTAGCAGAGGCCGTCGGCGTTGAGGTGACCTTGCGACGCCTGGCGGTCCGACATGAAGGCAGCAAGGTCGGTGAACGTCGCGCCCTTCGGATCGTAGAACTGGCTCTTCGCGACCGGCTTGGGCGCGGGCTCGCACGTGCGGCTGGGCAACGTGACGTCGTTCACGGAGATGGGCAGATACGGGACACCCACGAGGTCTTCGAGTGTCACGACGGCGAGGTTCTTCTGCTTCGCGACCAGCGCGATCGCGTCGAAGCGGAGCGGCGAGTCCTCTTGCCGTGCGTCCCAGAATGGATGGTCCGCGTGGATGGTCATCTGCGCGGGCACGTCGGCGTTGGGCTTCATGGCGAGGCCGCGCGGGTTGCCGCCCCTTGCGTCGTCGCCCAGGTCCGGGTTCTGGCAGTTCGAGAAGCGCGGGCGCGTCTTGAAGCCAAAGCGGAACCTCACGACGGAGGGTAGCGCGTCGAGCGTCTTGTCCGCGCCGTGAGCGGGCGTGCATGTGTCGCCCATCCAGGTCGCGGTGCCCACGTAGAGGACGGAGTAGCCGTTCTTCGCCATGTCGGCGTACTCGACCTCGGTGGTCGCGTCGAAGTTGACCTTCACCGCGCTCGGTTGCGCGACGACAACGTCGAACCCGAATGCGTACTTCGCGTCGGTCGTGAAGTCCTTGCCGCCGTTCTCGTTCTGGCTCGTGATGCGGCCCAGCGGGAACGCGGTGGTGCCGTCCTCCTTGCCGGGGATCGTGCCGGGCTTGTGCAGATCAATCGCGAACGGACCGTGAAGGCTGGCGACGACCGAGCCCGTCAGCGACTGATCCGACGCGCTTTTGTCCGGCGACTCCGAGACGATGATGTTGTCGAACGTGACGATCAGCTGCTCGAACGACACCGACCAGCCATCCACGAAGTAAGGCGACTCCGTGGTGTCGGGCGGAAACGGAAAGCCGTTCTGACCGAGCGCCTCACCCGACGCGGTGACGACGATCGCGCCCGCCTTGCCCGGCGGTGAGCACGCAGCGCTCATCGCGCCCATCGCGGTGACCGCGACGAGCCCAGAGAACACGAGCGCACCGCACCTATTCAGAGACGAACGCAAAGCCGTACGCTCCCTGGTTTCCGCGGAAGCCCATGTAGAGGTTGATGTCAGGCTGCGACGCGCTGTCGTCGCCGAACTGGAAATGGCCAGGGGAGGCCTCCGTGAGCTTGTCGAACGCGACGCCGTCGAACCAGGCGCGCGGCTCGATCGTGAGGTCCAGCGTACCGTTGTCCGCAAGGTCCAGGCTCACGGGGATAGGCGAGATGATGCGCTGCTCGCACAGCGGGTTTGCGCCTGGAAGCGCGGAATTTTCGGGCGGGATCGCGCGATTCTTGCCGATGGTGATCGTGCCTTCGAACGGGATGGTGGCGGCGCCCTTCGTGGCGAGGCCGGTCACGTCGAGCAGGATCGTGTCGTCGCTCTGCGCGTTGATGTCGCTCGCGCCGAGCCAGATCTCCGCGGTCACCGCGTGGTCCTTCGTGCCCTCGCCGCGCACGGGAAATGTCTGGCCCGCGGGGTCCAGCACGTCGACCACGATGCCGTCCGTCAACTCCCCCACATAGATACCGGGCAGCACGCACGACGTCTCGCGCGCGCTCGCGAGCGGCACGCTGCGATTCAGGTACACCGCGCCGATCTGCATCTTTGCGCGCGTGAGCGTGACGTCCCACCCCGCGGTTGTGTGGAAGGCGTAGCCGCTGGTGAGGTTCGCTGTCTTCGGCCCGTGCGCGACGGCGTTGAACGTCACCACGCCACCGCCGGTCGAGCCCACGCACGCGGTCGACCCGCCCACGGAGAGCGCGGCAACCGCGACGAGCAGGGGCAGCAACAGCGTGCGTGACGCGCGTGCGATCACGGCGTGCCTCCCAGGTTGATCGCGAAGGTGAGGAAGATCTGGCGCGGCGCGCCCGCGGCGAAATGACGAACGGGCACGAGCGTGGGCCGGCTCTGAGAGCGGAAGTCGGACGCGTAGTTGAACTCGCCGCTCTTGTACTGGGCGTCGGTGAGGTTCGTGCTCATGAGCCCCAGCTGGAACTGCTTCCAGTCCAGCTGTACGCTCGCGTCGACCGTGAAGATGGTGTCGCTGCGCTGCCCGTACGGAAGCGCGCGCGGCCCCACGAGCGAGGCACCCGCGCCGATGGCGCCGTGGAAGCCAGAGCCCAGCGCGGAGAGCGGGAGATCGGAGTGGAGCGAGTTGTCGCTGCGGACGACGACGTCCGGCACGTACGGCACGAGCAGGTGCGTGTCGTCGAAGGTGGAGCGCACGAGCGTGAAGTTCGCCGCGGTGTCGAAGAAGGAGCCCGCGAAGCGCGCGGAGCCGGCCCAGCCCGTGCGCGTGGTGCCGTTCGCGAGCGTGTTGCGGCCCTCGGTCTCGCTGAAGACCAGATCCTTGTCCACGTGCGTCTGGAAGAAGACGGACTTCACGAGGAGCGCGCGTGCCTCCGTGGAGTGCGCGTAGCTCAGGCCGCCCTCGTACGCGTCCACGCTGGCGAACGGCGCGGGCGAGTCCTGCGACACGTAGATGGGGTCGATGGAGCGGATGCCCTTGCCGTAGCTGGCCGAGAGCGAGAAGTGCTCGTACGGGCCCAGGATGACGCTCGCGCGCGGAAGGAACGCGCCGCCAGCGGTGGTCACGCGCTGCGTGGGCTCACGGTATTTGCCGAAGTCGGACTGGGAGAGGCAGCTCGCGTCGCCCGGCGGGTTCGATGCGTCGGGGCTGCGAATGGACTTCACGGCGCAGCGGTTCAGCACGTCGAACGAGAGGATCTCACCGCGCGCGCCGCCGCGGAACGTGAGCCACTTGAGCGGCCGCAGGCTGGAATCGGCGTACATGCCCACGTCCGCGACCTTCGCGTTGAGATCGATGTCGCGCTTGTACGGCGCCTGCGTGTCCGCGCTGTTGCGGAACTGTGTGCCGTCCGAGTTGTCGTAGCGCGCGAAGTAGCCGACCTCCACGTCCTGCGGAAGGCCATACGCCGTCATGCGCTGCCGGTACCAGCCACGGTTGCCGACAGTGAGCGAGGAGATGTCGCGGTCGATGAGATCGCCGCGCTGGGCGTGGGGCTGCTGCACGGGCTCCTGCACGTCGAGCAGGTAGCCGGTGAAGTTCTCCTTCACGCGCATGCCGCGCGAGATGAGGAACACCTGCTCGCCGATGGTGCCGGTGGAGACCTTCTGCTCGATGTCGCCGGAGATCGAGTAGCGCGAGCTCTGTCCGCCCTGGTTCGTGTCGTACGTGGAGAAGAAGCCCTTCTTGCCAGAGTCCACGTCGTCCTGCCGCAAGAGTCCCGCGGAGTGATAGCTGGACGCGTACGCCTGGCCGAGCACGCGGAAGCTGCCCTTGTCGCCCAGCTTGCCTTCGTACTGGGCCATGGCGCTGCCACGCTGCGCGTCGCGGTTCGCGCCGAAGCCGTCCGTCTTGTAGAGCTCGCCGCCGCCGAACGTGTGCTCGCTGGTGTTCGCGGGGCCCCACGTGAGGAGCATGCGCTGCGTGTTGAACGAGCCGTAGGTGGTCTTGGCGGTGATGCCGCGCTGCTGGAGCCCGAGCTCGTAGTCGGCGCTGCCGGCGACGGCGTAGTTGCCCTGCCGCGGATCGAACGGCCCCTCGACCACGCGGAGCGACGAGACGAGCTCCGGGATGATGAAGTGCGTGTCCGCGTAGCCGTTTGCGTGCAGATTCCCCGTTTCGTTGATGGGGACGCCGTTGACGGAGAACTCGATGTCCTGGCCTTCGCGCGCGTCGAAGCCGCGGAGGAAGACCTGCTCGGCGTGGCCCTCGCCGCCCTCGTTCTGCAGGTAGATGCCGGGAGCGAGCGTGAGCAGCGCCGCGGCGTTCTTGCGCGGCACGCGCGCGAGCTCGCCCACGTGCAGATCGTAGTCGGAGGCACCACGAGACAGGTGCGGCGCGCGGGCGTGCACGTTCACGACGTCTTCTTCGTGGGCCTTGGGCGCGTCGGGAGAGGGGCTCTCCTTCGGCGTGACCTCCGGTGCGAGCGGAGGCGCGAAATGGATCGGCACACGGATGCGCGTGGGGAGCGGCTTGCCACCACGCGTGCCGGGCTGAAAGAGCCAGAGCCGGGCTGCGACAGCGGCTGCTTCGTCGAACACAGCGCCGCCGGAGTCGAGCACGTCGACCTTCGAGACATGCCCGCTGGCGTCGACGGTCACCGCGAGAACGACGAGCACGTCCTTGCCGCTCGTGAGCTCCGACGTGGGGTAGACCGCCTGCACGTCCCGCACGCGTACGGGCGGCGCGACGTCATCATTCGCGTGATCGTGCTGCGAGCTCGTCTCCGGAGCGGGCCTATCCCGATCGCCATTGGCCTGCGCCCGCGCAACGCCCGAGAGCGTCAGAAGCGGGAGCGCCGCAGTAAGACATCGGTATAACCGGAGACGGTTCATGGGAGCAAGGAGGATCAAAAGCCCGCCATAATCTGACCCACGACCGACAATTCGTCAAACATAATTTTACCCAAACCGGCAACGGCGGGGAGATCGACGGCGACCGCGACCTCTACAAGTCGACCTGCGTCCCCAGCTCGATCACTCTTGCTGGCGGGATGTGGAAGTACCCCGTCGCTGGCGGGGCGTTCCGCGCGAGATACGCGAAGATGCTCTCTTCGACCGTTCCCATCTCGCCCTTCGGTCCGGCGAGAAACGTCTCGCGGCCGAGGTAGTAGGTCGCGTCGTCCTCCTTCACGTCGATGAGGCCGCGCTTCTCGGCGGCGCGGAGCAGCTCGGGGACGTCCGGTCGCTCCATGAAGCCGTATCTGCCGATGACGCGGTAGACACCCTTCCCGAGCTTCTCACCCGTGAGGCGATCCTCGGACGCGACCTCCGGGACGTGCTCCGACACGATCGTGAGGAAGACGATGTGCTCGGGCACGACATGCATGCGCGTCGCCAGCTGTGCCAACGCGGGCGGCACCCCGTCCGGGTTCGACGCCATGAAGATGCCCACGCCGGGCGCGCGTGCGAGCTTGCCCTCGCTGACGACTCCGCGGAATGGTGCGCCGGACGCGCGCGGCTCGTCCAGGCTCTCCACGAACGCCGAGGTCTTCGTCATGTTGCGCACGACGAGCTCGTTGAGGATGCGACGACCGCGCTTCCAGATGAGCATGGCCGTGAAGAACACTGCGCCCACCGCGATGGGCACGTAGCCGCCGTCCATGAACTTCATGATGTTCGACCCGAAGAACGGAATGTCGAACGCGAGGAAGAGGCCGGTCACGGCGGCGCTCTTCCAGAGCGGCCATTTCCACACGTTCTTCGTGACGGAGAAGAACGCGATGGAGGTGATGCCCATCGTGCCCGTGACCGCGATCCCGTATGCCGCGGCCAGCTTGCTCGACTCCTTGAAAGTGATCACGAGCATGAGGCAGACAACGGCGAGCAGCCAGTTGATCTGCGGAACGTAGATCTGGCCCTCCGCCTCGCTCGCGGTGTGCTTGATGGTCACGCGCGGGAAGAAACCGAGCTGTACGGCCTGATGGGTGAGCGAGAATGCACCCGAGATGAGCGCCTGCGACGCGATGATCGTGGCGAGCGTGGCCAGGAGCACCATGAAGTACGTGAACCCGGTGGACGGCGACATCGCGAAGAACGGGTTGTCGAGCGCCTTCGGGTCGGAGAGCACGAGCGCGCCCTGGCCCAGGTAGCAGAGCGAGAGCGCCGGGAACACGAGGACCATCCACGCGATCCTGATGGGCCGCACGCCGAAGTGACCCATGTCCGCGTAGAGCGCCTCCCCACCGGTCACGGCAAGGACGACGGAGCCAAGGATGGCGATGCCCGTGAGGCCGTGCGCCTGAAAATAATATGCACCATGCACGGGATTCAGCGCGTGCAGGATGTGGGGGTTCTTCGTGATGTGGACCAGGCCAAGGCCACCAATGACAAAGAACCACGCCACCATCACGGGGCCAAACAGCTTGCCTACGAGCTCCGTGCCGTACTTCTGGATGAAGAAGAGGCCGAACAAGATGACGCACGTCGCGGGCACGAACGCGCTCTTCAGGACGAACGAGAACAGCCCGACGTTGACGATCGTGTCCGGGGCTACGGCGACACCCACGCCTTCCACCGCGCTCAGCACGCTGATGGCTGGTGTGATCATGCCGTCGCCATAGAGGAGCGCTGCGCCTGCGATGACCAGGATGGCCATCAGCGCGGTGCCACCGGTCTTCGTCTTGCGCACGGACTCCGGGAGCAGCGCGAGGAGCGCGAAGATGCCGCCCTCACCGCGGTTGTTCGCGCGCATGATGAAGAGCAAGTACTTCACCGTCACGACGAGCGTCAGCGACCAGATGATGAGAGAGAGCACGCCGAGCACGTCCGCCTCGACCGGAGCGCCGGCGCGACCGCTGAGGCACTCCCTCAATGTGTAGAGCGGGCTCGTGCCGATGTCGCCGAAGACAACGCCGATCGCGGAGAAGACCAGACCGCCGATGCGACCCGTAGGCCCGTGGGAGTGGGCGTGAACGGGCTTCGACTCCGACGGCTTCGACTCCGACGGTGCGGCCTTTTCCCCCGCCTTCGCCTTTTCGTTCTCGTTGGCCATCGCCTCTGCCGCCCCTTTTTTGTCACGAGATCTGTGACGTCCGGGCTCTTTCTACCGTGTTTTCGCCAACATTTCGCAATAGAGTGTGGACAAATTCTGACAGAGCCGTGACAATCGCGGCCGTATGGTCAGGCCATGAGCCAAGGGCCTTCCCCCACCCTCCTTCGTCGCGCTGTGGGTCAGCTCCCGTTCTGGGGCGTGCACCTTGCGGCGGTCGTGTTCATCGCGATCTACGGCTTCTCCTGGAAGGGCCTCGGGATCGCGATCGCTGGCTACTACTTCCGGATGTTCTTCGTGACGGGCGCGTACCACCGGTACTTCTCGCACCGCACCTACAAGACCAGTCGCTGGTTCCAGTTCGTCCTCGCGTTCTTCTCCGAGACCACGTTCCAGAAGGGCGTGCTCTGGTGGGCGTCGCACCACCGCATGCATCACAAGCACTCGGACAAGCCGGGCGATCTTCACTCCATGAAGCTCGACGGCTTCTACAGCTCGCACGTCGGCTGGATCCTGAATCCCGTCAACGACTCGACCGACATGAAGAACGTCCGAGACCTCGCGAAATATCCCGAGCTCGTGTGGCTCAACACGTACTGGTACGTGCCCGCGCTCATGTGGGCCGTCGGGTCGTATCTGATCGGCGGGGTCTTCGGCCTCACGTGGGGGATGTTCGTGTCCACCACGCTGCTGTGGCACGGCACGTTCACCATCAACTCGATCACGCACTGGATGGGGCGCGTTCGCTACAAGTCCGGCGACGAGAGCAAGAACAGCTTCATCCTTGCCATCGTCACCATGGGCGAGGGCTGGCACAACAACCACCACTACTACCAGCGCGCGACCAACCAGGGCTTCTTCTGGTGGGAGATCGACCCGACCTACTACATCCTTCGCGTCCTCCAGGCCGTGGGCCTGGTCTGGGACATCCACGTTCCGCCCGCGCACGTCCGTGACGGGGGTCGCATCGACGCACCCCAGCCACGATCGACCGGCGAGAAGCCCGAGGCGATGGCAGAAGCGGTCGCACAAGCGGCACCCCTCGCGCTGCCATTGCCTGCCGACGCGGAGTGAGATCGCTCCTCGCATGCGCGGCGCTCGGTGTTCTGGCCGCGTGCAACAAGACGAACGACATGGTGGTGGCGGACCTCGCTCCACCGAAGAAAGTCATCGACGCGGCCGCGCCCCTGGTGGACGCGGGCGCGCAGGCGAAGCGCTCGCCAGTATGGTCGCTCCCGCCGATCAAGAGCGGTGAGCCGCTTTCGGCCGTCAGGTTCACCGTCACGCTCGACGAGCACTCGCTGCTCCTCGACGGTCAGAAGCTCGTGCCGTTGCCCAAGGACCCGCTCCAGGGATTCGATGCAGAATACAAGCGTTCTGGAAAGAGCGACCTCTATCTGTTGCCGCTCGCCGATGCCGTGAAGCACGCGCGCGGAGGCACAGGCCCCGACACCGCGGAGAGGGCACGGGTCGAGCTGGGGCCGGCCGTGACGTATCGCTTGCTGACGGAGATCTTGTTCACGCTCGGCCAGAGCGAGGTCACTGGCTTCAACCTCGTGGCTCCCTCCGCGGGTGGCAGCGTGCCCGCGGGTGACCTTTCAGAGATCCGCATCACACCTCCCAGGCTCGCCGGGCGATCCCTCGCGCCGTCGAAGCCCACGCTCGCCATCACGATCCTGGCCGTGCAGGATGGCATCGGCGTCAAGGCGCGTGGGGGAAACGTTGCGCCGGGCTGCACCGTGTCGGGCCCGGGGCTGACGTTCAAGAACGAAGCCGGAGGGCACTACAGGCTCGCGGAGCTGGGACCGTGCCTGCGGAGGCTCAAGGCCGCAAGCCCGGACTACGCGGACGAGACCAACGTGACCTTCACCGCCAACCCGGGTGTCACCCTTCCGGACGTCTTCGCGCTCCTGGACGTGGCGCGCGGGGACAATCGCGACCTCTTCCCGGACGTGCTGTTCGGGATCGCGCGATAGCCTGGCTGCTGGCTACCGACCAAAGCGCGGGTTCTCCGCGTACTGCGGGAGCGCGACGCTGTCTCTTTCGGAGCGCTCCGAGCGAACGAGGAGCCTGGTCGCACCGCACACGCCCGCTGGAAGTACGATGAACCCGATCCCCGGGATGAGCAGTACCAGCGCGGAGAGCAATCCGAAGACGAATACACTGCCGAAGTTCTTGCCCACGAACTCGAGCCGATCGCGCACCCGCGCGCCGCGCACGCCCAGCGGGTAGTCCAGGAAATCCCAGGCCACCATCATGGAGACGACCAGGAACTTGAGCGGCACCGTCACGATCGCTGCTGGCGGGAAGAGCACCGTGATCAGCGCGAGCAGCGCAAGCACCGGAAGCCCGCACGCAAGGCTCACGAGCGTGACCCGGAGCGATCGGAAGAACGACGCCCAGAGCGGCTCGTTCACTGCCCGCGGTTCTTGCCCCAGCGCGCGCTCCTGCTTCTTCGCGAGCGCCTCGAGCGCGAACCCGCTGATGGGTTGCGCCAGCGCGCACGCGACCACGAACGCGAGCACGATCGCGACGGCAATCAAGAGCACATACAGCACGGCCGCGCCAATGGCTCCAAGCGTGCCCTGCGTGCCCGCAACGACATGATGGTAGAGCGCAGTGGCGCCCCAGACACCGAGCGAGCCAGTGCCAGCGAAGAGCACGCCCGCGACGGTCATGGGCACGAGCGCCCAGCCCCACGCGCTGGGCGTCACGATGATGAACCCGAACCCGCCGAAGAACGAGCTCACACCCGTGAAGATGTCGACCTTGCCGAGCCGCACGACCGGGTGCATCATGGTGAGCGTGCGCACGGAACCCTCGCGTGTCACGCGAAAGTTGATCATCATCGCTGCCGCCGCGATCGCGTGGGCAGCGTGCACACCCAAGGACGACAAATCCAAGGGGGATCCCGGCTCGTCGTCGGCCTCCGTCGGCAGCCTTGCTTCCGGGCCGTTCGCCGTTGGCAGCCCGCCCGAGACGCTGCTCGAAGCGGTGAAGACGACAGACCTCACGAAGCCAGCGGTGCGCAGCGGCCTCCCCGCGCGCCTGAAGGAGCTCGCGCCGGATGGAAAGCAACCACGCGCAGCGAGCGTGATGCTCCGAGCGGTGGCGAACGGCGACGCAAAGGCAGGCGCCGCGCTGGGCTGCGAGCTCCTGGATCGGCTGCCCACGCTGCCCGCGAAGGATCCGGAGCTCCAGCTCTTCGTCGACTCCGCGCTGGTCGCTGTTGCGAACGGCAAGGGCACCTGCGTGGAGGCCGTGAACAAGCGCCTGGGCAAGGATCGCTGTCTGCAGAGCATCCGTTGCACCAAGGACGGCGGACGCATCGCGATCGGCGCGGTCACGGACCAGCGTGAGCCGCTCTGCTCGACAGACGACATGGCAAAAGAGGTCACGCGCGAGCTCGCGCGCACGAAGGAGGAGCTCCTCCAGGACAAGCCCGCCTACCAGACCGAGCGCTTCGCGTTCGCCGCACTTCGCGCGCTCGGCGCCGTACCCGAAGAAACCGAAAAGGCCCACGCACGGCGACAGTACGCCCTGAAGCAGGCCGACAAACCCGAATGCGGCATGGGCGTCCCGCTGGGCACGCCCTGCCACTGCGACGAAGCCGCCCTCCGAGATCAAGTCTGCCGCAACGACACCACCACGATCGCATTCTCCTTCTGCCGCATCGAAGTCAACGACGCGAAGAAGGAGCTAGGCAATGTGGTGATGAGCACGCCGCCCTGAGGTCGAGGTCGAGGTCGAGGTCGAGGGCGAGGTCGAGGTCGAGGTCGAGGTCGAGGTTGAGGTCGAGGTCGAAGTCGAAGGTCACGTCGCGTTCACATCGAAGGCGGTTTCTTCGTTGCGGGCTTCTTTTTGGCTGGTTTCGGTACGATCACCGCGTCCGCTCGGTCCTCCACCACGGCTCTCGCGCTTGCCTTCCGTAGCTCCAGCTCCTCCAGCGAACGCGGGAAGTCCTTTCCGAGCAGGCGCGACAGCGACCGATCCGCCAGCAGGCGACCCTCGGTCTGGCAGCGCGCGCAGTAGTTCGCTTCGTTCGACGCGTAGACGATGTGCTGCACCGGATCGCCGCAGCGCCTGCATGGCTTTCCGTAGCGGCCGTGCACGGTCATCTCCTCGCGGAACGCGGTGACCTTCTCCGGGAATGCGTCGGACTCCGAGATGAGCTTGTCGCGCCACCACGTGAGGATCTTCTTGGTCGCGGTGAGGAGCGTCCGCGCTTCGTCGGGCGTCAGCGTCTTCGTGAGCTTGATCGGGCTCATCTGCGCCTCGAACAGGATCTCGTCGGAGTAGGCGTTCCCGATGCCCGACAGGATCGTCGGATCCGTCATCGAGCGCTTGAGCGTGTGGCTCTCGTGCGTGAGCGCCTCGAAGAACGACTTTGGCGTTGCCGTGAGCGGCTCGATGCCGCCGGGATCCAGCGTTCGGTACGAGTCCTTGCCGGCGAAGAAGTGGAGCTGGGCGCGCTTCTGCGTGCTTGCTTCGGTGAAGAGCAGCGAGCCGCTCGGGAAGTCGAACGCGGCCATCCCGAGCTTTCCGGGGATCTTCGCGCCGGGATCACCCCAGCGGAAGCGGCCGGAGATCATCAGGTGAATGACGATGTAGTGGTGCTCCTCGAGCTCGATCACGATGCGCTTGGCCATCCGTGACACCGCCACGACCTTGCGATTCGAGAGCTCCTTGACCGACGGGGTCACTGTCCGGAGCAGGAATGGGCTCGCGAAACGCACGCCCGTGAGCGGCTGTCCGCGGGTGCGGCGCGCGATGTGCTCGACGTAGAGCTCGACGTCGGGTAGCTCCGGCATGACGCCATGAGAATGTACCGCATTGCCCCGCTTGCCGGTTGTCTGCTCTTGCTCGCCTTCTGTGCTGCCGCATGCGGCCCGAAAGAGGGTCCGGGCGCGCCCGGGCGGCTGCCGCTGGCCAAGCGCGCGTGGAAGACCGACATCGCGACGGACCATCCGCTCGTGGGTCGCTTCTACGACGCGACCACGTTCCGCGAGGTGACCGAGGACATCGTGGCCGACAGCTGCGCGCAGGCGACGTACGTGCTCCTGGGCGAGAAGCACGACAACGCAGACCATCACACCGAGCAGGCGCGCCTGCTGGGCGCGATGATCACGCGGAAGCGAAGCCCAGCGGTGGTGCTGGAGATGATCGAGACGGACATGGGCGCACAGCTCGCGCAGTACACGGAACGTCAGAATGCGTCGTCCGCGGACTTTGGCGAGGCCATGAACTGGGAGAAGCGCGGCTGGGGACCGTGGGAGGGCTACAAACCGATCATGGACGTGACGTTCGCGGCGAAGCTGCCCATCGTGCCCGGCGGCATCCCGCAGGTGCGCGCGTCGGCCATCGCGCACCACGGCGAGTCTGCGGTGGATGCCGACGACCGGAAGGCCTTCCTGCTGGACGAGACCATGGACCCGAACCTGGAGAGCTCGCTGCACACCGAGCTCGTGCAAGCGCACTGCGGGCACCTGCCGTCATCGATGGTGCGCGGGATGCTGCTCGCGGAGCGCGCGCGGGACGCGGGCATGGCGAACGCAATGGCACCCTTCGAATCACGCGGCGCAGTGCTCATTGCCGGCAATGGCCACACGCGCACGGACCGCGGCGTGCCGTGGGCGCTCGCACGAAAGGCGCCGAATGCCAAGGTGGTGAGCGTGTCCATGCTCGAGGTCGCGGATGGCCGCACGGACCCGAAGGGCTACGACGTTCACGCGGACTTCGTGTTCTTCACGCCGCGCGCCACGGACGAGGATCCATGCGTCGCGTTCAAGATGGAGCTGCAGAAGCGGAGGAGGCAGTGATGGAGGTCCGGCGCGCGAAGAAGGAAGATCTCCATGCGGTCGGCAAGCTGGCGCTCGGCCTGGTGCAGCTGCACGAGTCGTTCGACCCCGATCGCTTCATGCACCTCCCGAACGCGGACAAGGGCTACGAGCGGTTCCTGGCACGGGAGATCGAGAACCCAGAGGCGTGCGTCCTGGTGCTCCTGCAGCGCGAAGGCGACGCGCAGGAAGAAGTTGTAGGATACACGTACTCCACCATGGAGGCGCGCGACTACAATGCGCTGCTCGACGCATGCGCGAAGCTGCACGACATCTTCGTCACGGACGACCTGCGCGGCAAAGGCGGGGGCGAGCTGCTCCTCCAGAGAACGCTGGAGGAGCTCGAGAAGATGGGCGCGCCGCGCGTGGTGCTGCTGGCCTCGGTGAAGAACGACGTCGCGCAGCGCCTGTTCACGCGCGCGGGCTTTCGCCCCACGATGCTGGAGATGACGCGCACGGCGAAGACGTAGCCGCGGCGCTCTTCCTCCCGCCTCAGTCGATCGCGAGGGCCACGTCGAACGCGGCCGTCTGATGGCCCGATCTGGTGTTGCGGCGCGGCGCGGCGGCGGCGTCCATCACGCCCACGAGCGTGGAGTACGGCAGCTCGTTCGAGGCGTGGATCACGGCGCGGTCGAACGCGGCGTCGTCGGTGGCGCGATGGGTGCCGCTCGTCTGCCACTCCTTCTTGAGGGCCTCCGAGAGCGCCGGAAACTTCGCGATGCCGCTGCTGCCGCCCGCGGCGGGGGACGTGGCGTCGACCTCTGTGGTGGAGACCACGTTCTTGCCCTCGCGCCATTCCAGCTTGAATTTCTGCCCGTCGGTCGTGATCACGTGGAGCTTCCGCTCTACCTTCTCTTCGCATCCGCCCGCGCATGGCTGCGCCGGCCCTGGGACCTGGGCGTCTGCCTGCAGGCGGCTCATGTTCGACCACACGGCCGTGATGAGGAGGAAGGAGATCGTCACCATCAGGAGATCGATCATCGGGATCATGTTGACCTCGAAGTTGCCTGTCCTGCGACCGCTACTGCCACCGCTGCCGACGTCGACACCTGCCATGTGCTCTCCTTGGTTCGCGCTTCGTGGTCCCCGACCCGGGACGCTCCGGACCGTCCAGTGTGGGAACGGGAGCGCGCGCGGAAGTTCCGCGACTCGAGCGTTTTGTGGAGGCTGAAAGGCCGATTTTTCAGGCAGATTACGAGCGGGACGTCTTTTTCAGCACCTGCTGTACAAGTTCGCCTGCACACATCGGGAGCATCTGCGCCTCGGGTGCCTGGGAGTCGAACGCGCCCTTGGCGGCATCGGGCACGAGCTGACGCAGCTGCCACGCGGTGAGGTGCATGCGCTCCTCGGCGCGGAGGAAGGCCTCGCGGTAGCGGCGTACGAAGATGGAGGCGATGACGATGATCGACACCTGCGACACCACCAGGAAGATGGGCGTCCAGAGCGGGTGGAACGCGAACACGCGAGGCAGCACCGTGATGACGCCGTCGTGCACGCGCAGCGAAGGAGGCAGAACTCCGGCGAGCTCCAGCGCGTACGGAACCACGATGGAGAGGATGCCCGCAAGGACGGCGAGCTTGCGATGTTCGCGCTGGCCGCTGATCACGTAGCAGACCGTGCCGGCAGCCGCGACCGCCGGAACAACGATGAGCGGGCCGAACAGCATGGATGTCATGCCCGTGGCGATGGCTGCGAGGATCGCCACCACCGGAAGCCGCGTATCCGCCGGGCGAAAATAGAAATAGAGACATGCGGCGGAGACCACGGTCCACGCGACGTCGGTTCCGATGGCGATGGGCCAGTTGCGAACGCCCATCGCGAGCGCGAACGGAAGCCACGTGGCGACCGACCCGAAGAAGAAGAGACCCGCGCCCACGAGCATGCCGCTCTTGCGGGACGCGCGCTCCGTCTCCTTGATCTTCTCCGTGACCTCGACCGGCGTGGTCTTCGGCGGGTCGGTCAGCATCTCCACGAGCACGGCGATGGCCGGAGCGTGGTTCGGATCAAGCGCGAGCGCACGACCAAGATCGTAGAGCGCAGCCTTGCGCTGCTCCTCGCTGTCCTGCGCGCCGCGCGCGGCCTCGCGGGCGCGATCGGTGTGCTCGGTCGCGAGCTCGCGGCGGCGTGCGAAGTCACGATCGCCCGACAGATACCGGTCGATTGCGTCGTGCATGTGGCGCGCAGATGCGAAGCGCTCGCGTGGGACCGCCATGGTCGCCTTCACGCACACCTGGTCGAGCTCGGGCGGGACGTCGCGATGGGGCGCGCGCGACTGCGGGCTTGCGTCCAGGCCCTTCACCGCGCGCATGAGCACCTCCGTTGCGCTGCCAGTGCCACAGAGCGGCTCGAGCGTGAGCAGCTCGAAGAGGATCGAGCCGAGCGCGTAGATGTCTGCGCGGGGCCCGACCTCTGCCGTCTGCGCGAGGATCTGCTCTGGTGCCATGTAGCCCGGCGTGCCCATCACCTGCCCCACGTCGGTGGCGCTGACTCCGGAGCTCGAGACGCGGACCTGCTCTTCTTCCTCGAGCGTGGCTTGCTCCTCCGGCGTGAGCAGCTTGGCGAGGCCCCAGTCCAGCACGTAGACCTCGCCGTAGGCGCCGACCATGATGTTGCCGGGCTTGAGATCACGATGGATGACGCCCTTCTTGTGCGCGTAGTCCACCGCAAGGCACACCCGCAGGAACACGGAGAGGAGCTTGTGGCGTGCGTACTCGCCATCCTCCGCGCCGCCCGCGCGCAGCTGCTCGATCACGGCCTCGAGCGTCTGGCCCTTGATGCGGCGCATGGTGAAGAACGCATTGCCGGTGGCGTCGCGCCCGAGATCGTAGACGGGGACGATGGCCGGGTGCTCGAGCTGCCCTTGCACGCGCGCCTCGCGGAGAAAGCGCGCGCGGAGGTCCTTGCGCTGCTCGGCGGCGGAGCGCATGACCTTCATCGCGACGTCGCGCGAGATGTGCTTGTCGCGTACCAGTCGCACCTCGCCCATGCCGCCCTCACCCAGGAGCGTCTTCTGCTCGTAGCGGCGCAGCGGATCAGCGGTCGCGATCTCCGCCTCGACGTCGGTGACCACGCCGGGGTCGGAGCTCACCAGCGGAGACGTGGCCAGGGTGGGGCCGCTCGCGAACGTATCGGCGCGCGCCATGGTGTCGGCGCTGGCCAGCGTGTCGAGCTTGTCTGGATCGGTGCCTCTCGACATGGGCACGGTCTGCGGCGCGGAGTCCGTGGGGACCAGACGCAGCGTCTTCTGATCTTCCGACATGCCTCTGAGCGTATCAGATCAAATCTGCGGAGCCTTGGAAGCGATGACCACGAGCTCGTCCCCCTGGTGGAGGATGAGGTTCGACGGATTCACGCGCACGCTGCCGCGGCTGTCCGACACACCGATCAGCAGCGCATCCTGCTCCTTTTTCAGGTGAACGAGCAGCTCCTCGAACGACTTGCCGTCCCATCTGGCGCTCACCTTGCACTTCAGGAACTTGTTTGCATGCTTCTCGTAGGTGAGCAGCTCCTCGAAGATGCGCATCACGCCGCGCGTGATGGCGGCCTGCGCCAGGAGGTAGGCGCTGTGCTCGCCGTTGACGACGTAGTCGTTCACGTTGCCCATCTCCAGGTGCTGCGCGTACTCGCGACGGTTGATCTCCGCGCAGGTGTAGACGTCGTGATTGAGCTTCTCGATCGTGAGGGCAGCAAGGATGGTCCGCGCGTCTGCGTCGCGATCCTTGCGGCCTTTGCTGGTGTCACTGAGGATGATGCATTTCGCGGCGCGGTGGACACCGGCCTTCTCCAGCGCCTCCACCTTGGTGAAGTCCTCGTTCAGGAACTGGACGTGCGCGCGGAGCGTCTGGTCCGAGAACGGGGGCGGCCCTTCGCACTCTGCGATGACGACGACCGGCATGTGCGGCGTGCACTCGGAGTCCCTGTACTGCTTGACGATGATCTCCGCCTTGCGGTTCCAGCCGCAGATCATCAGGTGACCTTCGAGCTTCTGCCAGTCGACAATGGGTTTTTCCACGCGCAACCTCTCCGATACGAACGCGGACACGGTACCAGTGATGGTCGCGAACGCGACCAGGCCAATGAAGATGATGCCCGCCGACACGATCTTGCCGCCGGTGGTGATGGGCATGGTCCCCACGGGCTCGTTGCCCATGAGCGAGAACAGGCTGAACCAGAACGTCTTGGCGAACGACGACAGCTCCGGGTTCTGCGTGCGTTCGAACATGAGGACGCCAAAGGTGCCGGCCGACAGCGCGAGACCCACGGCAAAGCAGACCACCACTGTCTCGCGCACGCGGCGGACGCGGACGACGAGGTCCTTCTTGGGCTGTAACTTCGGCGCGGGCAAGGCAACGCCAGAGGTTAGGCCATTTCTGCTAGCCTTGGGGCATGACGGAGATGGGCAGCCCGCTCGCCTGCAAGACGGGCTGCATCACGGTGCGCACCTTCGCCGAGGGGATGCTTGCACGCCTCGCGCACGATCTCGAGCTCGAGTGGCGCGTCGCCGACGGTACGGCCACGATCGAAGCGGCGCAGGTGACGGCACGCCTTCGCATTGCCGCCGACGCAGTCACGGTGGTGGGCGTCCGGAAGAACGGCGCGCTGGACCGCGACGTCTTGAGCACGGGCGAGCGCGCGGACATCAAGAAGAAGCTCCTGTCGTCGATCGGCGCCGATCGTCAGGATGCGGTGATCCGCGCAGAGATCACCATCGAGGGCGCAAGGACGAGCGACCGCGCGGTCATGGCGCCGCTTCCCGCGAAGGTCCTCGTCGAGTTGCCATGTGGCCGCGCAACGGCAACCGCGGACGTGCACATCACCACGTCGGACGGCGTGACGCATGCCACCGGAACGCTGAACCTGTCACTGCGCGCGCTGGACATTCCTGAGATCAAGGGCCCGCTGGGCGCGTTTCGTCTGAAGGACAAGATCGAGCTCGCGTTCAAGGCGGAGTTCAGCTGACGCATGCGACGCCTCTCCCCTTCGCCGTTCGTTCGTGTGGCCGCGCTGCTCGTGATTGCGTCGTGCGTTTCGTGCAGCGATGATCCGCCCAAGGGGAACGCAAACGCGGACAGCGGAGCACCCGAGGTAGAGGGGCCGCTGCCCGGCGACGACGTGATCGCCGATGGGGGCGTCTTCGAGGGAGGCACCATCAATCCTCCGGGCGAAGCAGACGCGGGTCCGCCATCCGCGAACGGCTGTCCGGTGCTCATCTTCCCGTCGGGCATCCACTTGCAGACGGTCCCGGACGCCACGTTGTCGCAGAGCTACGCGAGCATCTCGGACACCACGAACTACCCGAAGCCCCTGTGCTTCATCGACACCGCGGCGCTGCTCGACCCCGTTGCGAAGAAGACGTACGACACGAGCGTGCAGCTCTCACCGCACTTCCAGCTGGTGGAGCTGGTGCAGACGGAGCTCTCGTACTCGAAGCGCGTCCTCTTGAACCCCACGCTCATTGCAAAGCTGGAGGCGTTCCGCGCGGCGCTGGGAGGTGAGTCCGTGAACATCTCGAGCGGCTACCGCTCACCAGCGCACCAGCGAGCGGTGTGTCAGTCCATCTGCAACAAGGACTCGTGCCCGGGGCTGTGCGCAGCTCGCTCGCGACACAGCTGGGGAGACGCAGCGGACATCGGGGTGGTGCCGACAAACCGCTATGGCGATGCGGGCTGCGCCGCAAAATTCAACTTCGTCTACCAGGAAGGCAACCACCTCCACCTGGACCTGAACCCAGAGCACCCCATCTGCACAAAACAAATCCTGTAGAGCGGGGTTTGGAGGCCGAGCATTCCGCCGAGGCCGGCGTTGCTCTTTCCGCGCGGTGCTCGCGTACAGGAAGTACGCTCCGCTCCGTGCTCAGTCGCGCCTTGGCCTCGACGAAAGCCTCGGCCTCCAAACCCCGCTCTACCCACCGTTGACCGAGAGCGAGAGCGAGAGCGAGAGCGAGAGCGAGAGCGAGACCTCGACCGCAACAATCCGGTGAACGGCGCCGGATCGGGTCGTGGGCGCCCGGCGGGCATCGTTTTGGGCGAGCACCGCGCGGAACGTACTCCGGTACGTGAGCACGGAGCGCAGCCCAAAACGATGCCCCCCGGGATGCCCACGGCCCGAGGCGGCGTCGTTCAAGCGTAGCCTTCTTCGCCGTGTTGGGTCGTGTCCAGGCCTTCGCGTTCGTCGGCGACGGTGACGCGTAGGCCTATGAGTTTGTCGATCGCCTTGAGGATGATTGCGGTCATCACGACTGCGTACACCACCGAGACCAGGCACGCGATTGCCTGGATTCCTAGCTGTTTCAGGCCTCCTCCGTGGAGCAGGCCGTCGGCTCCTGTCGCGGTGTCTCCATACTTGTGTGCCACGCAGAAGACGCCCGTGAGGAGCGCGCCGGTCACTCCGCCCACGCCGTGGACGCCGAAGGCGTCGAGCGAGTCGTCGTAGTTGTACTTGTACTTGAAGAGCACCGCGCCGTAGCAGACCACGCCCGCGATGGCGCCGATGGCGATGGCCGCGAGCGGCGAGACGAAGCCTGCAGCGGGCGTGATCGCGACCAGGCCCGCGACGAGACCCGAGGCAACACCGAGCGCCGTGGGCTTCTTGCGATGCCACGACTCGATCGCGATCCACCCCACTGCTCCGCCCGCCGCGCCCAGGTGGGTCGTCGTGAACGCGAGCGCAGCCTGCGCGCCGGACGACAGCGCGCTGCCCGCGTTGAAGCCGAACCAACCGAACCAGAGGATGCCGGCGCCCGTGAGGGTCATGGTCAGGTTGTGCGGCAGCGCGCGCTCCTCCGGATATTTGAGGCGCTTTCCGATCATGATCGCGCACACCAGCGCGGACGCTCCCGCCGTTGCGTGGACCACGGTGCCGCCGGCGAAATCCAGCGCGCCCATCGCGTACAGGAAGCCGCCCTCCGCCCAGACCCAATGGGCGACGGGGTCATACACGAACGTGGACCAGAGCAGCACGAACGCGATGTACGCCGTGAACTTCATACGCTCCGCGAACGCGCCCGAGATGAGCGCCGGGGTGATCACCGCGAACATCATCTGGAAGGCGCAGAACGCGAGCTCCGGCACCGTGCCGTGGAGCTTGTCATTGAGGCCCGCGAGTCCGACATGGTCCAGCCTGCCGATGACCCCGTGCCACGTGGGGCCAAACGCGAGCGAGTACCCGAAGAGCGCCCACTTGATGCTGAGGATGGGGATCGCCGACATCGAGTGCATGATCGTGGAGAGGACGTTCTTCTTCCGGACCATGCCGCCGTAGAAGAGCGCCAGCGCGGGGGTCATCAAGAGCACGAGCGCGGTGCTCACGAGGAGCCACGCCGTGTCGCCTGCATCGAGCTTCGGTTGCATCGCCTACGTTGGTACGGCGCGTCATGTTTCGCGCTTGTTTCGTGGGCGTTGCGCGAGCGCGAGATCAGGGGAGAAAGTCGATGGGACGGCGCATGACGCCACCGCGCTGCACGTACTCCTCGAGGAACGCATCACGCGACAGCCGCTTGCCCAGCAGAGCCGGCGGCGAATGCGGAGATCTCGCGTCCGCGACGATCGAGAGCGCGATCGCGCGCAGGAGCCCGTCCGTGGCCGTCGTGGTGCCCGCGGTGGCGACCAGGACCTCCGACGCGGCATCGAGCGCGCGCGGCGTGACCGCGACCGCCTCTTCTCCGACGTCGCGATGGCGAGCGGCGGCGAGACGCGCGACCGCGGCGTCTCCCTTGTCCGCACGCTTCACCAGCGCGAGGGCCGCCTTTGCATCACCCTCCCGCAGCCTGGCAAAGGAGAGCGCCGCGGGCGTGGCCGTGCGCATTGGTTTCGGTGCGGGTGCCTTGCCCTTCTTGCACGCGCCAACGAGCGCATCGAAGTCCGCAGCGTTGTCCTTCTGCGGATTCAGCTTCGCGGCCTCCTTCGCATGCGTGAGCGCCTCCTTCGCGGCGCCACGGCGGAGCAGCGCCAGTGCCAGGTGATGATGGCCAAGACTCAGGAACGTCGGATCGTCCTTGCCCTTCACGATGAGCTCGCGCGCGGCGGCCTCACACTCCTCGTCCATGCCGAACGAACCTGCCGCGTCTGCCAGACCGTTCAGATACGTGAGGTCGACTGCAGCGGGGTCGAGCGCGCGCGCGCGCCTGATCGCGAAGAGCTTGGATTCGTCGTCTCCGGCGAACCAGGCCGATTTCGCCGCGTAGATGAAGAGCGTCGCGTTGTCGTAGAACAGCGACGCATAGCGATGGGCGGGCATCGACTCGGGGAACTTTCGTGACGCCATGAGCTCGTGCGCCGTCCATGTGGGCGCGGCCTTCCGGTCGGCCAGGGCGAAGGCCGCAAGGGCCCCCGTGACGTCGCCCAGACGCGCGTAGGTCATGCCCAGGTTCTTCAGCGTGACTGCGTTGTTCGGGTCGAGCGCGTCGCACCATGCATAGCAGCGGCGCGCCTTCTCGAACTCACCTGCCTGCAAGGCCACGAGGCCGGCCGCCTGCGCCTCGTCGAAGTCGATCGGTACGTCCAGCTTGGAAGCCTTCCATGCTGCCGTGAGCCCGGCCACCTGAGCCTCCCGCCATGTCTTGCCGCCGCGGCCGAGATGCGCGACCAGCACGTCGAACGCCGTCGTCGCCGCACCGTGGGCAAACGCATGCTTCGCGATCGTGACGGCGAGTGCGGCGGCGGCCGGTACTGCCTGGAGCCCGACGAACGCCAGATCGACGACCATCTCGTCCGTCGCGAACTGCTCCGCCGCGTGCGCGAGGCGATATCCGACGTTGGACGCGCAGCCCGCGCGCAGGCACCGCTCGTAGAGCGCGAGCGCCGCGCCGGGCTCCTTCGCTGCAATGCGGTCTGCATATGCGAGCTCGTAGCCGATCGTCAGATCTCCTCTCAGATGGGCAAGGACGGTCGGCAAGCCGCGCGTCAGGGGCTCGGTGCGACCGCACGCCTGCTCCTCGATGCGAAGCGCGCGCTCGACCATCAGAAGCCACGTGTCGAACGTCCATGGGTCGACGCCAGCACTCGCCTTCTCCAGCGCGACCAGCACTGCCGTGAGCTCCGCCGCCGCGAACTCCGAGGACGAACTGGCCTCGAGCGCGAGGGCCGCTGCCTGACGGTAGCCGCCCGCAAGAACGCTCGGCGCGTCAGTGGTGAGCGCGAGGTAACGACACGTGCATGATACAGCTATGTAGAGGAGCTCCTTGCCGCGCGCCGCCTCGACCTTGCCCAGCACGTCCCAGAAGGCCGTGACCAGCCGGTCCGCAGCCGCGAGCCCACCCTTGGCCGCGGGCTCCAGCGCGGCATCGAGGCGCTTCCGGGTCGCCGCCGCCTTCTTGCCGAAGAGCTCGCTGGCCAGAAGATCGAGCCAGGCCGGAGAGAACGAGCGACGCCCGCGAGCGCCCAGCGCGCTCATGATGACCTTGCTCTTCTCGGCGCCAGGGACGAAGTCTGCCGCGCTCCGGGCCGCGAGCCACGCGATACGCTTCGCGCCCCGCGACGACAGCGACTTGACCTGGTCCTCCCACGCGACCACGGTAATGGAGGCCCCCACGCGGAGAACGCGGTTCGCTTCCACCTCGAGCCCCTGCCGCCCGGCCCGAAGCTCCACGGTCGACAGCTCCGCGAGTGCGAGCGGCAGCTCTCCGCATGACATCGCCGCAAGCGCACCGGCAAGGCGCGCGACGGGATGGCGACGTGGCGACTCCGTGCGAGCGTGCGCGTACGCAAGGAGCGCGAGCTTCGGCTCACCCAGCTCGCAGAGCGTGTGCACGACGTTCGCGATCTCCCCCGCCGTCGTCGGCAGGGCGAGTGAGTGACCCTCGAGCACGCGGCCCAGATCGCCGCGCGCTCTGCCTTCTCGCGCGTAGCAGTTTGTGAGGCGCTCGCTGAGCGTCTTCCATTCCGTGAGGATCCGCGTCTGGTTCGGCCATGACCCAGCCATGCCTTCCAGGACCTCGCCGCGCAGCGCGATCGCTTCCTCCAGGCGGCCCGCATAGAAGTGTGCGCTCGACCGGGCCAGGTTCACGAATGTGACGTCTGGATTTCCGGTATTGAACCAGTCCGCGAACGGCCCCTCGCTTGCCTCCGCGCGCAATCGCTCTGCGAGCGCCAGCTGGTAGCCAGGGCGCACGAGCTCCGTCGCGGTCTCGAGCGCGCCCGTGATGTGACTGAACACGTTCGGCGCGACCGCGAGCGCACGCAGCGCCAACCTGTGGCCCGCTTCGAGCGCGCCCGCCTCGGACAGCGCGCGCCCGTAGAGCTCGAGGGCCTCGTCGTCGGCCGGGTCGAGCATCACGCACATCGCGAGCGCGTCGAGCGCGTCGTCGCCATCCGCGCCCTCGCCTCTCCATTGTCGGTACGCGGGAGCGAAGTTGCGCGCGAGCGCCACGATGCGCGCGAGTGGAGAGAAGTCCTTCGGTGTGGCGGGGCGCTCCTCTTCCAGGTAGCGCAGGAGCAGCGCCACTGGATCCCCGGGATCGCGCGCGAGCTCCGCGTTGTGGTCCACCGGGTCGGCGGGCGGGCCCCGGCGCGCCGCCGCGAGCCAGGCGTCCTTGCTCGCGCTTTCGAGCGGCGTTCTCATCGGACCCAGATCATGCGCGGTCCGCCACGACGCGAACGCGCCGTTGATAGAATCAGAAACAGAGCCGCCTGGCCCTTCGAAGACGCGGGTGTCGCCATCGGGGCTGCGCACGTGGAGCTTCGCGGGAACATCCGCCGCGAGATCGAGCTCGAGCCACATCACTGCATGGCGCCCGCCGTGGACGAACTCCGCGGCGATGATCTGCTCGACGTCAGGATGGTTGATCGTCCAGAGGTCCTTCGCCTCCGCGATGGCGAATGCATCGGGGTCTTTCATGGCAACGCGTGTGTCCGTCGCGAATGCGCGGAACACGGCCGCGTGAATCAGGTGCGCGAGCGGCGCCTCGATCGTGCGATCGGCCTTCGGCAACGTGAGCTGCGATGCGAGGAACGTGATGCGATGCGGAAGATGGGTCATGGCGTTTCCTTGGACGTGGGGCGACACATGGTACGAAGGAGCGCGACGTCACGTCGGACGACCGCGGTGAGCAATGGGTGGCGCGCAGGCTCGTGCTGGGCGCGATGCAGCTCGTCCGGGCCTGGAAATTCCTGGGTCCCGCGATCCACGGGTCGAGCGACGGGGTGCGCGGCCGCAAGGCACGCACGGGCCATGTCATCGTGGCCAAGGAGCGATTGCGCGAGCGCCTCGCCCGCAGCGCTCTCGACGGTGGGCAGGCGAATTCTCTCCACCATGCGCAGGGCGCGGTCCGGAAGAGCGTGCTGGGCGAAGGACCAGACGGCATGCGACTGGGCGGACCGCTCCACCGCCAGCTTCTCGGCCTCGTCGGCGCGGCCGAGCGTGAGCAGCGCGTCGATCGCGGGAGCTGTGAGCTCCGGCATGCGGTCGAAGGCGCGCGGTACGGCCTCCGTGGCGAGGACAAGCTCCTTTCCCGCCTCTTCGCGCGCGCACCACGCGCACGCGAGCCAGAGGTCGTGGAGCTCGTCCTCGGAGAACGGCTCGAGCGCAGCACGGGTGCGAAACAAGCACGCTGCCTCTGCCGCGGCCTTCGCGCGCGCCTCCGCAGGCATCACTCCGAGCGAGCGCGCCACGGGCAGGGCGCGGGCCACCGGCAGCACGCCCGGATGGTCCAGATGCCACGCAGCGCGCGCCGCCCACGTCCGCATCATGGGCATGGAGGCGAGCCATGCCTCCACGGCGCCGCGCGCCGCGCGCTCATCCACAGCCAGCGCCGCGAGCAACGCCTCCGCACGCGCAGCGAGCGGCGCTTTCTGCGCATAGGCGACGAGCACCGGCGCCGCGTCTGCGCCGAGCACGTGGGCAACGAGCCCGCAGATCCGTGGCGCATGCGCGGACGAGATCTCGGGCAGACCCGCCAGCAGCTTCTCCGCGAGCCCCCGGGTCGCAAACGCATCCGCCGCAGCTGCCGCAGCTGCCACGGGCGCAGCCAGGAGCGCGCTCGTGAGCACGGGTGAGCTCACGTGCAGGAGCGCGCGACGCAGGCGCGGAAGCTCATCGATCATTCCACGCTCGAACGCCTGCGTGAGCGCGCCATCTGCCGCGGCTTGCGCCTCCTCGCTCCACCGAAAGGCTTCGTCGCGCACGCCCAGCTGCCGCGCGCCGAGTCGCGTGGCCGCGCTGTCGCGGAGGCCGATGTCTTCGTGGGGGTCGAGCAGGATCTCCGCGAGCCGCGTCACGACGGGGAGCGTGGGAAAATCGGCGAGCAGCTCGCACGCCGCCGTGCGAATCCGGGGATGAAGCGAGCGGTCGGTGAGCGACAGCCCGAAGTCCGCCATGCGCGGGAACCTGCACCAGCCGAGCGGCTCGAGCGAGAGCGCGTCGCGCCAGTTGTTCCGCCTCCAGTACTCAGGCGGCTCCCCGCGGCCGTCGCCTGCGAGCCCGAGGACCTCGGTCCATTTCCAATGCGCGCCAGGCGACAGATCCGCCTCACGAAGCAGGCGCGCGTGCTCTCCCCCATCCATGAACGCGATCGTTCGCGCGTGACCGTCCCGTGTCAACGCCCCCGGAGCTGCTCATGCTGCATTCACGGAAGATCGAGCTCGTGGCCCAGCACGCTGGTCAGCGTTCCGCACATCGAACGCGTCATCATCCGCCGCATCCATGGAACGCGCATCATCATCGGCATACCGAGATCGCGCAGGATGCCGAACCACGGCTCGTCGCCCTGGAAGAACGGCGTGAGCAGGCGCGTGGCCCACGAGTAGAACTGCAGATGCGAGCGCCGACTCCGCGAGTAGGCGTCCAGCGCGTCCGGCAGATAGGTGTATGTTGCAACTTTCTCCGCGAGCACCATCGCATCCATCAGAGCCAGGTTGCATCCCTGGCCCAGCTGCGGACTCATCGCATGCGCTGCGTCACCGATGTAGACCACGTTGCCCGTGTTCCACGGGTACATCGTGACGTCGTGGTACTGCGTGAATACGATCTGGTCCATGGGCGGTAGCTGCGCGAGCACGGGCTCCGCCGTTGGGGAGAGCCGCGCGTACTCGTCCTGAAAAGCGGCGAGACCGCGCGCACGAATGCGTGCGACCTCCGTTGCGCGCACGCTGACGAAGAGGCTCACGTGCGCACCGTCCTCGCCCACGCTCAGCGGGCCCTTTCCCGTCGGCAGCAGGCCAATCATGCGCTGGTTCCCGTCCACTACCTGGTGGAGCACCTTCGACAGCTCGCCCGAGGGATCCTTGCCCACGAACCAGAGCGCGCCCCACGGATACTGCGCAACGTGCTTCGGGATCACGGTCTCGTCGCGCAGCTGGCTCCGCGCGCCGTCCGCCACGATCACGAGCTGGTGGATGCCGAGCGGCCGCCCGTCCGCGTCCATGATCGCGAGCCTGGCCTTGCCACGCGGGGGCCGAACCAGATCCTCGCACGTGGCGCCCAGCACGAAGCGCGCGCCGGCCTCGCGTGCGGCGCGATAGACCGCCTCGAAGATCACGCCCCGATGGATGCCCAGGCCAAAGGCTGGCGCAGAGGCGTCGTCGTAGGAGAGAGAGAGCAGCGTGCGGCCCGTGCCGGTGGTGCAGAGCAGCGTCTTGAACGGCGCCCCGCGCGCGATGACCTCGTCGGCCACGCCGAGCGCGCGCAAGACGGCCAGCCCCGAAGGTTGCAGCGTGATGCCTGCGCCCACGGGGCCTGGATTCGCAACGCGCTCGTAGACGGTGACGGCATGGCCTTGCCGCGCCAGGAAGGCGGCCGCGGCACAACCAGCGGTGCCACCACCGACCACCCCGACATCGAGCATCTCGTTCTTCTTACTTCACGGATTCGAAGAGACCAGCAGCGCCCTGGCCGCCGCCGATGCACATCGTCACGATGGCGTACTTGCCGCCGCGACGACGGAGCTCGTGCAGCGCGGTCGCAACGAGCTTGGAGCCCGTGCAGCCGAGCGGGTGGCCGAGCGCGATTGCGCCGCCGTTCACGTTGAGGCGATCCTCCGGGAGACCGAGCTCCTTCCTGCAATAGACGGACTGGCTCGCAAACGCCTCGTTCATCTCGAAGAGATCGATGTCCTTGATGGAGAGGCCCGTCTGCTTGAGGAGCTTCTGCACGGCCGGGAGCGGGCCGATGCCCATGATCGCCGGATCCACGCCCACCGTCGCGAACGCCTTGAAGAGGCCAAGAGGCTTCTTTCCAAGCTTCTCGGCCTTCGCGCGCGTCGTCATGAGCGTGGCGGCGGCGCCATCGGAGAGCGGCGACGAGTTGCCCGCAGTGACCGAGCCCTTCATCGTGAACACCGGCTTGAGGCCAGCGAGCCCCTCCATCGTGGTGTCAGGGCGAATGAGCTCGTCCTGGCTGAACGTGAAGGTCACCTTCTCGTTGCCGTTGTACTTGATGGCGGTGACCGGGACGATCTCCTGGTCGAACTTCTTCGACTCGCGCGCGGCGGCAGCCTTCTTGTGGCTCTCGAACGCGAACTTGTCCTGCTCCTCGCGCGAGACGTTGAACTTGTTCGCGACGTTCTCCGCCGTGATGCCCATGGGCGTGTAGACGCTGGCCGCACGCTCCATGGCCTCGGGCGAGGCAGAGAGCTTGTTCCCCGTCATGGGCACCATGCTCATGGACTCCACCCCGCCAGCGATCACCATCTCGTAGCTGCCAATGGCGAGCGCACCGGCCGCCATCGCGATCGACTGCAGCCCTGAGGCGCAGAAGCGATTGATGGTCACGCCGCCCGAAGCCTGATCGAGCCCGCCGAGCAGCCCGACGATGCGCGCAACGTTCAAGCCCTGCTCACCCTCCGGCATCGCACAGCCAAGAACGAGGTCCTCGATGTCAGCGACCTTCACCTCGGGATTGCGAGCCAGCAGCCCACGAATCACCTCGGCAGCGAGCTCATCGGGCCGCTTCTGAGCGAGCGACCCCTTGATGGCGCGCCCCACCGCCGACCGAACCGCATCCAGAATCACAATGTCGTTTTGCATGACAACCTCTCTCAAAACTTTGAAAATTGAGGCGCTCTCGTGTGGCGCGCCGGTGCCAGCGAAACTTCAGTTCCGCAAAGGCTTGTTGTTCATCAGCATGAACTGCATTCGCTCCTGTGACTTTGCTTCGCCGCAGAGGCTCACGAAGGCCTCGGCCTCGAGCTCCAGGATCTGATCCTCGGTGACCTCGCGGGCCGCGCCGCCCTTGCCTCCGCAGAGGACCTCGGCCAGCTTCGTGGCGATCTTTCCGTCGTGCTCGCTGGCGTAGCCGCCCGCGACCAGTGTCTGCACCATCATGGTGAGCGTGGCGATGCCGCTCTCACCGGGCAGTACGTAGGCCTTCGGCGTGTGCGGGTGGTAGCCCGCCGCAGCCAGGCCGATCGCGCGCGCCTTCGCCTCCTGGACGACGCGCGCCCTGTCGAAGCTCACGCCGTCCGTCTTGCGGAAATAGCCGAACGCTTTTCCTTCCTCTGCGCTGGTCGCCACCTTCGCGAGCGCGATGTTCTTGAACGTCTGCGTCACGTACTCGTACGTGTTGACGTTCGCGCCCTCGGGGATGCCCTCCAGGTTGCGCCACAGCATGTTCATGGTGCCCGCGCCGCCAGGGATGAGACCCACCGCGACCTCCACCAGGCCGGAGTACGTCTCTGCCGCCGCCTGCACCGCGTCCGAGCCCATGCAGAGCTCGAGACCGCCGCCGAGCGTCATGCCATACGGCGCTGCCACCACCGGGATGCGCGCGTACTTCAGGCGCTGCACCGCGCTCTGATAGCCCTTCACCATCGACGTGATCTGGCCCCACTCCTTCTGCCCGGCCGCCATGACCACCAGGAAGAGGTTCGCGCCCACGCAGAAGTGCTCGCCGGAGTTGGCGATCACCATGCCGCGGAAATCCTTCTCTGCGCGGTCGGCCGCGTCGCCGAGCATCTTGATGACGTCCGGATCGATGCTGTTCGCCTTCGTCTTGAACGTGAGCCCAAGGATGCCGTCGCCCAGATCCCAGGCCTCCGCGCCGTCGTTCTTGAGGACGGGCGCATTGCCCTTCTTCAGGATGTCGAACGTGGCGTAGCGCGCATCCGTCGGGCGGACCTGGTACTCCGCCTTCGCCAGGTTCCAGACCTTGTCGCCGTCGTAGAAGGATTTCGCACCCTTCTCGCGCATGGTCTTGATGGCGGCGGGGACGCTGATGCCGTCCTTCTCCATGCGCTCGAGCGTGGTCGTGAAGCCGAGCGCATCCCAGGTCTCGAACGGTCCGAGCTCCCAGTTGTAACCCCACTTCATGGCCTCATCGACCGCGAACACGTCGTCGGCGATCTCGCCGGTGCTGATGCGGCGCGCCGAGTATGCGAGCGACTTCGAGAGCACCTTCCACGCGAACTCGCCCACCTTCGTGGTGTCGGCGACGAGCTTGCGAACGCGCTCCTTCGGGTCCTCCACCTTGGCAAGGCCCTTGGTGGTGTTCTTGATCGTCTCGTCACCACCCTTGGGGCGGTAGTCGTTCTTCACCGGGTCGTAGGTGAACATGTCCTTCTTGGACTCGCCGCGCTTGTAGAAGCCGGCCTTGGTCTTGTCACCGAGCAGCTTCTTTTCCGCCATGGTGCGGATGAACTGCGGCACCTTGAAGGACTCGCGCTCCTCGTCGTCCGGGAGCGCGGCGTAGCAGTTGTCCGCCACGTGGATGAACGTATCAAGGCCGACGATGTCCGCGGTGCGGAAGCTCGCGCTCTTCGGGTGCGCCATGGGCGTGCCCGTGATGTTGTCCACGTCCTCGGGCGACATGCCATCCGCGATCATCTGATGAATGGTGCTCATCATGGCGTGGATGCCGATACGGTTGCCCACGAAGTTCGGCGTGTCCTTGCCGTACACGATGCCCTTGCCGAGCACGTCCTCACCGAACTTCGCGACCTGCGCGAGCGTGGCCTTGTCCGTGTCCGGGCCGGCCACGAGCTCGAGGAGCTTCATGTAGCGAACGGGGTTGAAGAAGTGCATGACCAGGAAGTTCTTCTTGAACGCCGCGCCGCGGCCCTTGAGCATGTCCTCGATCCGCAGGCCCGAGGTGTTCGACGCGACGATCGCGTGCGCGGGGACGAGCTTCTCGAGCTTCTCGAAGAGGGCGACCTTCACGTCGATGCGCTCGAGCACGGCCTCGATCACGAGATCGCACTCGGCGGCCTTGCCGAGATCGTCCTCGGTGTTGCCCACCGTGATCAGGTTCGCATTCGACTTGTGGAAGAACGCAGCCGGGCGCGCCTTCAGGGCCTTCTCGAGGCCGCCCGCGGCGAAGCGGTTTCGCGCGGCGCGGTCCTTCTTCTCGACGTCTGTCAGGTTGGGCGGGACGATGTCCAGCAGGTAGACCTTGAGCCCTGCGTTCGCGAAGTGGGCAGCGATCCCCTGCCCCATCACGCCCGCGCCAATCACACACGTCGTTCGGATCTGCATGGCGGCAGATCTAGTGCCTTTCCGGGCCCGCGGGAACAGGGAGCGGGCCGAATTTCAGGTCAGCGGCAGCTGGCGGATGGCCTCCACGATCTCGGCGCCGCGCGATGCAACACGCGCCTCGATCTCGAGGAACTCGGGACGCGTGCGCAGCGGGTGCAAGAGCTTGCAGCCGCGGGTCCACAGCACGTCGTATAGCCCTGCCACGTCGGCGTCCCGCAACGCGCTCATCGCAAGCTCCTCTTGCCCGCACGTCATCGCAAGCGAGCAGGTCATCTTGCGGAAGAAGATGGTGCGCGCAACGCTGACGGCGCCCACGCGAGACAGACGGTCGAGCGCGTCCATGGTCTGCGGCGTGAGTTCACCCGACACGAGCACCTCCAGGAGGTAGCGCGCTCGATCGAACGCCGGGCCCTCCATGTGGTGCAGCGCTTCCGCTGCCTCCTTCCGTGCGCCGCGGTAGATCCATACCTGCGCCACCGTGAACCATCGCTCGAACGAGTTTGCTTGATCGCGCGCGGCCTGCGCGAGCATCTCGTCGACGAGCGCGTGCTGCCCCGCCAGCTCCCGCACCGCTGCCTGCTCGCCGAGCACGAACGGAAGGTTCGGCTCCAGCAGCTCTGCGCGCTTCATCAACCGCAGACCGGCGTCCACCTCACCGGCGCGCGCGCGGATGCGCCCCAGGTTGTAGAGCGATTCGGCGTGACGCGGGTTCGCAGCCAGCGCCAGACCGTACTCACGCACCGCCGTGAGCACGTTGCCGTGCGCCACCTCGAGCTCCGCAAGGGCGAAATGCGGCAGCGACGCATGCGGTGCGAGCGCAAGCGCCTTCTCTGCGGCCTCGCGCGCGAGCCGCCCTGCCTCGTCCGCAGCCACGGGGTCCAGGTCGAAGCTGAACGGAACGATCTCCGCGCGGGCAAGGGCCGCCAGCAGCGCGGGCTCGTTCGGCGCACGCTGGATCGCCTCGTTCAGGAGCGAGATGGCCTGCATCGATTGCCGTTGCCGGTACGCGTGCTGCGCGCGCAGGTAGAGGTCCAGTACGACGGGGTCCTCCGGCAGATCGCGGCTCATGGTCTCGCGCTTCACCGACAGGCCTGCGACGATCGCATCGGCCATCTCGTCGGACAGGCGCAGCACGTCGGACACCGGCCCCTCCAGCCGCTTCGCCCAGATCTGGAAGCCGTCACCCACGCCAACGAGACGCGCTGTGATCCGTAGACGCTCGCCGTCACGCACCAGCACACCCGACGCCACCACGTCCGCACCGAGCTTCTTGCCGACGACGCGCGAGTCTTCTCCCTCACCCAGTGCGGCCAGGGCCGCCGCCATGGACGGCACGCGGAGCTCTCCGTTCATGGAGAGCGTGTCCGTGAGTGACTCGCAGAACGCCGTCACCAGGTAGTCGTCCTCCGACTTTCCTGAGTTCTTGAACGGGAGCACGCAGATGATCTTGGTCCCGGACACGCGCGGCGCGGACGGCGACGGGGACGGCGGCAGCGAGGCGGGCGGTGGAAGCGCGCTCCGCGCCGTGCCCACAAGGTCGAGCCGGAGCGCCTGCACTGCAGTGTCGAGGGCCCTGGGATCGAGCGCCACCTGTGTAGCACCGAGACCCAGCTGCGCATCGGCGGTTGCGCCCGTGGCCAGCGCGGCGATCTCCGCGCCCAGGATCTCTGCGCTCTGGTGCCGGTTCGCGGGATCGCGCGCCATCGCCTTCTGCACGAGCTCCGCGACGTTGGCGGGGACCCCGGCCCGGATCCCTCTCGGATCAGGAGGGGGCGCAACCAGCCGTGCCGCGGCAATCGCAAAGACGGTGTCGCCGCTCCATGGGCAACGGCCCGTGACCATCTCGAACAGGATCTCGCCCACGGCGTACACGTCCGCGCGATGGTCCGCGTCCTTTCCTTCCGCCTGCTCCGGTGACATGTACGCGGGCGTGCCTAGCGGCCGGCCTGCCGTGAGCTTCGCATCACCCGACGAGAACGCGCGCGCGATGCCGAAGTCCATGATCTTCACGTGGCCGTCCTCCGCCACGATCACGTTGTCCGGCTTCAGGTCGCGGTGGACCACGCCCGCCTCGTGGGCTGCGGCAAGGCCGTTCGCGAGCTCGCCCGCGATGGCAAGCGCACGCACGAGCGGCAGCGATCCCGCGCGCGACAGAAGAACGGACAGTGGCTCGCCCGGAAGGTATTCCATGGTCAGGAAGCGCAGACCCTGGTGCTCGCCTATGTCGTACGTCCGCGCGACGTTCTTGTGCGTGACCTTGCGCGCAAGCTTCACCTCGCGACGGAAGCGCTCCATGGACCCAGGGTCGCTCCCGAGGTCCTGCGAGAGGGTCTTCAGCGCGACCATCTCGTCGAGCTCGACGTCGCGTGCAAGATACACGCTTCCCATTCCGCCTGCCCCCAGCAGACGCAGGATCTCGTAGCGGCCCGCGACGCGAGCGCCATCCGTGATCGACGGCGGGGCAAGGGAGTCGCTCATCTGCCGCACTCCCGCTCGTAGGGATTCGCCTCCCGGTGGGCGCGCTGCTCCTTTCCGAGCGCGGCGATCGCCGTGACGCAACGCTCGGCGGCCTTCTTCGCGGTCGTTGTCTTGTGCTTCTTCGGCAAGAGGTCGGTGAAGTCGATCGGGTCGCCGAAGTAGACGTCGATGGGCGTCTTGTCGCCCGGCGCCCAGTTCTTGACGAACTCGCGCGGCAGGCTGTTGCCCATGCCCGTGACGAACACCGGGATCGTCGGGATCTCGTGCGCCTCGAGCGCGACCTTCCCTGCGCCGGGCTGCGCGGGCAAGAACGTGTACGCGTTCCCGCTCTTGTTGCGCTTGCCTTCCGGGTGGATGCCCAGGATGGTGCCCGGCGTGCGCAGCTCGGCGACGCAGCGCTCGATCGCCCACATGTTGAACGCGCGCTTGCTGCCCTCGCGCATGATGGGCGGGAACATCCGCATCGCGCTCATGGATAGGTTCACCGCAGGTCCGAGCGGGTGGTCGTAGAAGAACGTGGAGCGCGTGGGGAAGAAGATGTTCTTCGAGAGCTTCGTGCGCTTGTAGAGGATGTACGTGATCGTGAAGAAGTCGAAGAAGCTGGTGTGATTCGCCACGAGCAGAACGCTCTGCTTCCGATCGTACTTGGCGAGCTTCTCCAATCCGACGATGTGAAACCGATTCGAGCCGCACGAACCGATGAGCGCGCCCATGACCAGGTCGAGGTACACCTCGCCGAGGGGCGACTTCGACGCGAAGTCTCCGGCCTCGAAGCAGAGGCGCTCGACGCGGGAGAGAAGTGAGAGCTGCTCCTCCGTGGGCCGGAACCCATGCCCCGCCTCCTGCTTCGCCCCGGAGGCGGGTGCCTCGTGACGGGTGCCTCCTGACGAGTCCACCATGGTCACTTCGGGGCGGGGAGGAGCGCTCCGGGGTTCATGATCCCGGCTGGGTCCAGCTCGGTCTTCACAGCGGCGAAGGCAGCACCCACGAGCGGCGCGCGCTCCTTCTCCCAGTGCGGTCGGTGCATGCGCCCCACGGCATGGTGGTGTGTGATGGTGCCGCCGCCTTCGATGACGGCGGAGCTCGCGGCCTCCTTCACCGCGCGCCACGCGTCCAGGCCTCCCGCGTCCAGGCCTGCGGCTCCGGCGTTGCCGACGAAGGTGTAGTACGGCGCGGGCCCGTCCGGATAGACGTGGGAGAAACGCGACGTGAGGAGCCCGCCGCCCGCGTGCTTCTTCAGCGCCGCGTTCACCTTCTCGGACACGTTGGCGTGGAACGCGTCGAACTTGTCCCACGTGATCGCCGTCTCGAACGTGTCGATCATGACGCCCATGCTGACAAGGGCGCTCTGCAGGTACGGCGCCGCGAAGAACGCCTTGCGCCACGCGCCGTGCTCGTTGTCCTCGAGCGTGTCGGTGCGGTCCGCCGAGTTAGACGAGAATGACGTGGTGTAGGTGGGCTCCTCCGCGCAGTCGCCGCCCAGGTCGGTGGCGATCGACAGCGCTCGCTCCATCCATGGCTCCACGGGATGGTCCGCGGACTCGAAGCCAAGAAGCAGCACGCTGGCGCCGGCGTTCGTGGGGGCGACCTCGTGCATCATCGCCTCGCCGGGATCGAGGAGCCGGCAGTTCGCGGGGAACAGCCCCGACTGCGCGATCTTCCGTGCGGCAAGCACGCCGTCCGAGAAGCGTGCAAAGTGCACAGATACCGATGCGCGCCAACGCGGCCGCGCCTGCAGGCGCATCCATGCCTCCGTGATGACGCCGAACGCGCCCTCCGAGCCGAGGATCAGGCGCTCGGGCGATGGGCCCGCGCCGCTCGCGGGCAACCTGCGCGTCTCGATGACGCCCTTTGGCGTCACCATGCGAATGGACTCGACGAAGTCGTCGATGTGGGTGGGTCCCGTGGCGAAATGTCCGCCGGCACGTGTCGCGATCCAGCCGCCAAGGGTGGAGTGCTCGTAGCTCTGTGGGAAGTGGCGCAGCGTGAGCCCCGTCTTCTGGAGCTGCTCCTCGATCTGCGGGCCGTTGGCGCCAGCCTGGATGCGGGCGGCGCGCGAGGTCTGGTCGACCTCGAGGACCTTGTTGAAGCGGCTCATGTCGAGCGAGGCTACCGCGGTGAAGCTGGTGCCCACGTCGGCCTCGACGCCGCCGACGACGCTCGTGCCACCGCCGAAGGGGATGAGTGCGATCTTCTCGCGACTGCACGCGGCGAGCGCGGCGATGATGTGCTCCTCGCTCTCCGGGAAGAGGACCAGGTCCGGCGCGTTGCCGAAGTCACCAGCGAATCCACGGACCAGGTCCGCGTAGCTCTTTCCGAACGTGTGCTCCGCGCGAACGCGCGCGTCCGTGTTGCTGAAGCCGGCGATCTCCGTGGGCGCGTCACGTCGCGGCGGTCGCACGCGTGTGGCGTCGAACGACGGAAGCGGCTTCTTCGCCACGTCCACGCCGAGCACGGCGGAGAGGCGGGCGCGCAGCTTGTCACGCACGTCATCCGTGACGAAGCGATCCTCGTACCCCCATGCCCAGAAACTCTTGGCGCGGCTCATGGCCAGGTCAGGTTACCGCGAAAACGGCCAGGATCAGCTAGTAATCGCCGCTCGAGCCGCCGCCGCCAAAGTCACCACCACCACCGCCGCCGCCGCCCCAATCGCTGCCGCCACCACCGCTGTCGCCGCCACCACCACTATCGCCGCCGCCACCCCAGCCGCCGCCGCCATAGTAGCCGCCGCCCCCACCACCGCCGCCGCCGCGACCATTCAGGCGGCTGACCACCCAGCGGATCAAGAGGAATGCGACGAGCAGGATCACCACGGCAATGAACCCGAGCCCAGAGCCGCTCTTCGGATGCTGCGGCTGCGTCGCGACGCGGCGACCCGACGTTGCGCCGGTGGGACCTCCGAGCTTCATCTCGGTCTGGATGCCGTCGATGCCTGCCTCGATCGCACCGCCGACATCGCCAGCCTTCATGGCGGGCGCGATGCGCTCGCGGATGATCTCGTTCGACTGGAGGTCCGTCAGATCGCCGCCTGCGCCCTTCCCGGTCTCGATGCGGATCTTCCGCTCCTGCGTCGCAATGATGAGGAGCACGCCGCGGTCGGTACCCTTCTTCCCGAGGTTCCACGCGCGCGCCGTGTCGTAGGACACGTCCTCGACGGGGAGGCCCTCGAGCGAGCGCGGAAGGAAGACCGTGATCTCCACGCCGCTCGCGTCACGGATGCCCCGGAGGCGCAAGGCGATCGCGTCTTTCTCGGCCGCGGTCAGCTTGCCTGCAGCGTCGTTGACCGGACCCTCCAGCGCGGGCGGCGTGTACGCGAACGCGGCGCGCGGCAGCGACACCAGCGCCACGAACGCCACCGCGAGGAGCGCTGCGAGCGCAAGGAGTGGGTGGAGCGCTCGCTTCATGATGTCGCCTCCACCACGCTCCTTCAGAACGATACCTTGGGTGCCGCCTGCGCCTCACTCGATGCCGAGAAGTAGACGCGCTCCTTGAACGGCTTGCCCGTCACCCTGTTGATCGCCTGGCCGCTGATCTTCCGGAGCTCCGTGTTGTAGACGCGCACGGCTTCGTTGTACTGCTCGCGCGACCGGAGGATGCGGTTCTCCGTGCCCTCGAGCTCCACGGTGAGATCGCGATAGCCCTTGGTGCTTGCGAGCTCGGGGTACTTCTCGTTCGAGATCATCAGGCGCGACAGCGATCCCTTGAGGTTGTCTTGCGCCTTCTGGAACGCCGCCATCTTCGCCGGGTCCGTGAAGTCCTCGCCGGTCACCTTGATGCTGGTCGCGTCCGAGCGCGCCTGCGTCACGGCCGTGAGGGTGGACTCCTCGAACTTGCTGGAGGCCTTCACCGTGGAGACGATGTTCGGGATGAGATCGTAGCGGCGCTGGAGCTGGGCCTCGTAGTCGGCCCACTTCTGCTCGCAGATCCCGTCCTTCTCGACCAGCTGGTCGTAGTTCTGGCATCCGGGCACGAAGAGCGCGCTGATGACGGCAAGGGCGGCCATGAGCAGCGAGAGCGACAGGGACGGGAAAAACCGGGGGATCCTGGCGTTGGTCAAGGTCATGTGAGGGAGACCGTAAGAACGCGGCCGGCTGCTGGCAAGCAAAACCCGGGTGTCGGCAGGCCCCGCGAGGGGCGCGGATGTAGGAGCAATCGGTGAACTTTCGACCAGTTCGACGTGCACCAGGCCCGACTTCGTGGAATAACCCGCGTCCATGGGGACTGGAAAATTCTCGTCATACGCTCTTGCCACCGCTCTGATCGGCGGCCTTGTCATCGGTGCCGGCGCCTGCGGTACCAGCAAGGATCGGGGCTTCGATGATCTGACCACCGCGGACGGCGGTGGCGGTGGTGACGAAGGCGGCCTGCTGTTCGGTGGCGGAGAAGGCGGACTCGACAAGCCTGTCTCGTCCCTCACAGTCGACCCGCCCACGGCATCGCTCCTTTCCGACAACGGCGCGCAGCCCACCCAGCAGTTCAAGGCCATCGCTCACTTCACCGACGGGACCAGCGCGGATGTCGGCGCTGGTGTCACGTGGACGGCGACTGCTCCGCAGGTCGGAGCGATCTCGGGCGGCCTCTTCAAGGCCAGCGGCAGCGTCGGCGGCGCGGTCGTCGTCACCGCGAGCTTCAAGAACCAGAAGGCCACGGGCGACCTGCAGGTCAAGCTGCACATCACCGACAACCCGAACAACGTCGACCCCGCGATCATCGCTGCGCTCAAGGGCGCATCCACGAAGGACGCTGCTGTGCAGTGGGCGTACCCCTACGACGGCACCGTCTTCCCCCGCGGCCTGGGCGCGCCGCTCCTCCAGTGGAACAACGGCATCGCGGCGGACACGTACTACGTGCACGTGAAGAGCGCGGGCTTCGAGCTCGAGTCGTTCACCACCGTGCCGCCGCCGTCGCGCTACGCGTTCACGGGAACGAACTGGCAGAAGTTCGTCGACTCGTCCTCCGGCGCAGCCACCCTGGAGGTGTCGCGCTACTCCGGCACCACGGCAACAAAGGTGACGACGCTCAACTGGACCATTGCGCCCGCCTCCATGCGCGGCACCATCTACTACTGGGCCAACGCCCAGGGCCGCGTGATGCGCATCAAGCCAGGCGCCACCGCACCGGACGACTTCAGCGCGGGCGTCCTGCCCGCTGCCGGCTGCACCATGACGTGCCACACGGTGTCCGCGGACGGGTCCACGCTCATCAGCGGCGGCGACGGCTTCGGCGGCTCGTACGACCTCCTCAACAACACCCAGATTTACCCGAAGGGCGCGGCCGCCGGGCCTGCCCGCAAGTGGTCGAATGCCGCGCTCTCGCCGAACGGGAAGTTCATCGTCGAGAACGGCAACACAGCGGTCCCCGGTCCGCCAGGCGCCGAAGACGGCATGTACAACACTGGCGACGGCACGAAGGTCGCGAACAGCGGACTCGATGGTCTGCATCTCGGCTCGCCCAGCTTTGCAGCAGACGGCACCAAGCTCGCCTACGTCGCCCTCACGGGCGCGGCCCCCGGCTCCCTCAACGTCTTCGATTTCGATCTGAAGAACGCGAAGGCTGGCGCGAGCACGCAGCTCATCGCGCAGGGCGCAGGCCAGCCCATCCAGTGGCCGAGCGTCTCTCCCGACGCGAAGTGGATCGTCTATCACCGCGGCAATATCGATACGCGCTACGGACCCGGCGACCTCTACCTCGCGAACACCGCGACGCCCAACCAGGAGACCCGCCTGGGCAAGGTCGATGGTGACGGCTATCTGTTCGCCGCGGGCACACGCGATCTCGCGTTCAACTACGAGCCCACGTTTGCGCCCGTTCCCTCGGGCGGGTATTTCTGGGTCGTCTTCACGAGCCGCCGCACGTACGGCAACACGTCGATCGGCGCGGCCGCATCCACGAAGCAGCTCTGGGTCGCGGCGATCGATCTGAACCCCACGCCCGGCGTCGACCCTAGCCACGCGGCGTTCCTTCTGCCCGGCCAGGACGTGACGCAGATCAACATGCGCGGCTTCTGGGCGCTCGACCCCTGCAAGGGTGACGGCCAGGGCTGCGGCTCCGGCACCGAGTGCTGCGGCGGCTTCTGCGACGGCTCCGGCCCCGACGGCGGCCTGGTCTGCGCGTCGAAGGGCGCATGCGGACAGGACGGCGATCATTGCAACGTCGCCGCCGACTGCTGCAATGCATCCACGGGCACCACGTGCATCAACCACACGTGCGCGCAGCCGGGCCCCAAGTAGCCCCCGCTCCGGCTCAGGCGTCGAAGATCGACAGCGCGGTCATCCCGAGGACCTGCGGCAAGACTGCATCCGGAATGCTCTTCGCGATGCGGACGATCTCGCGGTCCCACGCGTACGGCAGGTTCGGAAAGTCAGTGCCGTAGTAGATGCGATCCGGGCGCGCCGCGAGCAGTCGCACGAACGACGGGAGCTCCGGGAAGTAGTCCGCGAGCATCATTGTCGTGTCCAGGTAGAGGTTCTCGTGGCGCTCGAGCAGGCGCTCGTAGCCGTCGAACTCGTCCGCGCCCAGGTGCGGGACCACCATGCGGAGCTTCGGAAACGCGGTAAGCACGCGCTCTGTGCGCTCCACGCTACAGAGCTCGCGCGGATTGCACTTGAGCGCGTCACTCGCGGGTTCGCGCCCCGCGTGGATCACGAGCGGCTTGTTCCTTCGCTCGCAGAGCTCGTAGATCGGAAAGAGCGCCTTCTCGTCGTCGGGAGAGAAGCACTGCACGTGGCAGTGGAGCTTCACGCCGCGAAGGCCCAGGGCGAATCCTTCTTCCAGGATCGCAACCGCATCGGGCTCACCTGGCAGGACCGTGGCAACCCCCGTGAGCCGCGGCTCCGCGCGGACGAGCTCCGCCATGTACGCGTTCATCATGCGCGCAAGGCCAGGAGCGTGCGCGTAGTGCAAGCCCACCACGCGCGCGACCCCACGCGAGAAGAGGAAGCGCAGCACCTCCGGCGCGTCGAGCTTGTACCGAACAGGCCATCCGTATGCGTCGAACCAGCGCCAGATCGCACGGAACATCCGATCCGGAAACAGGTGCACGTGGCCGTCCACCACCATGGGCAGCGCCTCCGGAAGGCGCGCGCCCTCCGGGTCCGCGACGGCCGGGAGCGGCATCTGCATGCGCGGAAAGCACGGCGAGGTGGCTGCTTCTTCTGCCATGGAAACGACGCGCTGATGGTAGCCTTTCGAACCGTGGAAGACACGCGGGCACTCGTTCACCGCATCCGGAATGACCTGCAGCTCGTGTCGAGCATCCTCCACGCAGAGCTGTCCGTTGCGATCTCGGACGAGGCGCGCCAGGTACTCTCCGCGATGGATCGCCGCATGCTGGCCATCAACCTGAGCTACACGGGCGCGGAGACCACGCACGTACTTCTGCCCCGCTACCTGAGCGATCTCTGTCAGGCCCTTGGACAAAAGTTCGGCGCATGCGCGGACCGCAGCGTGGGAAGCCTGGCTGCGCGGCGCGTCGGCATGGTCGCCGCAGAGGCGCTCGGCGCCGCGAACTGCCCGGCCGAGCTCCAGCTGAGTGCCAGCGGCGCCACGCTCAGCGTCAGCATCACGCGAGAGGCGCACACGAGCGAGTGGATGACCGGTCTGTGCCGCGAGCTCTGCCTCGATCTGATCCAGCAGCTCGACGGGCGGCTCGTCTCCGACACATCGAGGCTGCTCTCGTTCGAGTTCGAGGCGTAGCGCATGCAGAAGCGCCATTTCGGTCCGCTCCACGATCTCGTTCCCGTCATCGGCATCGGCACGTGGAACATGGAACAGGCGCCGCGTGCGCGCGCGGTCGCCTCCATCCACAAGGCGATCGACCTTGGAATGACCCACGTCGACACCGCGGAGCTCTACGGCCGCGGCGTGGTCGAGGAGATCGTCGGTGAGGCGATCGTCGGCCATCGCGGCCAGGTGTTCCTCACGTCAAAGCTCCTCCCGAGCCACGGTACGTACGCTGGGACCATCCTGGCGTGCGAGCGCTCACTTGGGCGGCTGCGCACCGACCACCTGGATCTCTACCTTCTTCACTGGCCTGAGAGCATGCCGCTCGAGGACACGTTCAAGGCGATGGAGACGCTGCAGACGGAGGGAAAGATTCGCGCGTGGGGCGTATCGAACTTCGACGTGGTCGATCTGGAGCGCGCGATCGAGATGGTCGGGCCGGGCAAGATCGTCTGCAACCAGGTGCTCTACAACCTGCTCGAGCGCGACATCGAACACGTGCTGCTCCCCTTCTGCGAGCGCAACCGCATCGCGGTCGTGGGCTACAGCCCGTTCGGCACAGGCGACTTCGGACAGGCAGGCTCGTGGCGGCTCGACGTGCTCGCCAAGATCGGAAAGGCACACGGCACCTCGGCCCGCGCAGTGGCCCTGCGCTTCCTGGTTCGCCGCCCATCGCTCTTCACCATCCCCAAGTCCCTCGACGACGCCCACCTGGCAGAAAACGCAGAAGCCGGCGACCTGGTCCTCTCCGACGCAGAGCTCCACGAGATCATGCGAACGTTCCCCGCCGGGGAACCAAAATCAAAAATGCCCTTCACTTGAACGGCGTCGCCTGCGGACTCAGCGCCCCACCGCCGCGCCGTCGAGCTTCGGGCCGATCAGCTGCACCATCGATTCTCCGAGCTTCCCGACGACGCCACGCACGTTCAGCTTGGTGACCTCTTGCTGGACGGCGGCTCATGAGGAGAGCTTCTTCCTGAGCTCCTCGAGCTCCGCATCGGTGTCGTCGTCTTCGGCGGACGGCGACGACGAGGTCGAGCGCGGGGACGCTCCGCCCTCGCTCGCGCCGAGACGGAGCTTCGCCGGCTCCTTCTTCTTCGCGGCGGTGGGCCTCCTCTTCTCTCCTTCGCGCTGCGCGCTGCCCTTCTTCGTGAGGAGGCGCGCCGCGAGTACGCCGCCCGCGAGCCCGAAGAGGTGCCCCTGCCACGACACGCCTGGGGTGCCCGGCAGGACGCCGAACAGCGCGCCGCCGTAAAGGAGGAACACGGCGAGGCTGCCGAGGATCGGCCAGACCTTGCGCTCCAGCACGCCGCGCACGAGCAGGTAGCCGAGGTAGCCGAAGACGAGGACGCTCGCGCCGACGTGGACGGAGTCGGGCGCGCCGATGAGCCACGTGCCGAGGCCGCCGACGAGCGCCGAGAGCGCGCTCACGTAGAAGAGGTCGCGCTTGCGCCGCAGCATCACGAACCAGCCGAGCACCGCGAGAGGCAGCGTGTTGCTCATGATGTGCGCGAGGTTCACGTGGATGAACGGCGCGAAGAGGATGCCCACGAGGCCCGCGACCGAGCGCGGATGCACGCCGAGCCCGACGAGCGCGCCGCCCGTCAGCATGTTCACGAACTGCACGAACCACAGGAGGCCGATGAAGCCCGCGAGGATCTTGCCGTGTATCTTGAGCTCGGCGGTGACGCCGGGCTCGTCCTTCTCGCTCTTCGTCGTCAGGTCCCGCACTTCGCTCATGCTCGCACGTTCAGAAGTGCGCAGGGAGCCCGACGGCGACGACGAGCTCGAGATCGTCGACCCCAACGCCGGCCAGGCTTCACCGCGATAAAAGTTCGGTGCGCAGCTGATCCAGGAAGGTCCTGAGAAACGTGCTGCGGGTGTGGGCTTCGGCCTTTGCTGGGGCGGTGTGCATTCTTGATTCGAGGAGGAGGAGCTTCTTTTCGAAGTGATCTAGCGCGTAGGCTTTGTCGTCCAGCGGACGCGTTTTGGCGAAGGGCTCTTGCTCTTCGTAGAAGGCGCTCTTCATGTCTGCGGAGGTGGCGAAGCAGCGGGCGATGCCGATGGCCCCGATGGCATCCAGGCGGTCCGCGTCTTGAAGGATGGCTGACTCGAGGGTGGACGGCGCTTGCCCCTTCGAGAACGCGTGGTCACGGATCGCATCGGCCACGCGGCGCGCGAAGGTTGGGTCGGCTCCGCGTTCCAGCAGCAGCGCGAGCGCGGCCTCTGCGCACACGTCGCCTGCAGTGGCCGAGCGTGGATCGTTCTTCTTGAAGGTCACGAGCTCGTGAAGGAGCGCGGCGGTGCGCACGACATCGACGTCCGCGTGAACCTCCTTCGCGATGCGGATTCCGTGGGCCGCAACACGTGCAACATGCAAGTAATCATGCGACGGCTCGCGTCCCTGCATCACGTCGCGGACGTGCGCGACAAGCGCAAGGTCTCGCTCTTCCCACGGAGCCATGGTCGTGGCGCTCACGGCGCTCCCCCGGTGGGTCCTGGGCCTCGTCGATCCATGGTGGGATCTCCCATGGGCGGTGGCGCGAACGCGGCCAGCCTGGAGACCAGCGTGTCTGGCTCCGACTCCACCACATAAAGGCTCTCGTGCTCGCGCGCGATGAAGCCCTCTTCCGCCACGTGCCGTGCGAACGTCACGAACGGCGCGAAGTACCCGGCCACGTCGAGCATGCCGATCGGCTTGTCGTGCAGGCCGATCTGCGCCCACGTGAGCACCTCGAACAGCTCGTCCATCGTGCCGAAGCCGCCGGGCAGCGCAATGAATGCATCCGCCATGTCCGCCATCATCTTCTTGCGCTCGTGCATGCTGTCGGTGATGCGGAAGTCCGTGACGCCCGGATGCGCGACCTCCTTGTCCACCAGCCATCGCGGCATGATGCCGACGAGCTCGCCGCCCGCGGCGATCACCGCGTCCGAGAGCGCGCCCATGAGGCCCGTCTTGCCACCACCGTAGATGACGCCGATGCCGCGACCCGCGAGCTCGGCGCCGAGCAGCGCGGCCGCCTCTGCGTACGCGGGGTTGTTCCCGTTTCGCGACCCCGCGTACACCGTCACGCGACGCAACACGCGCTGCGCCGGGGCGGGATAACCCTCTATGCCTTCAAGTCCTTCGCGCATGCGAAACCGCATGACCGCCACAATGCCACAGCCCCACAGCCCACAGCCCCAAAAGACCACAAGACCACCCCCGCCTACGCATGGTCGAAAACCCCCTTGGCTGGTCTCGTAGGCGTATGCTTGCAGGCTATGTCCGGCGACGCGCTGGGGCTCGTGGGTCACGTGGTGGATCAACTTCGTTTCGACGAGCTCGTCGACGAGGGTGGGTTCGGCTACGTCTATCGCGGGGTCCACCTTGGCATGGACGAGCCGGTCGCCATCAAGTGCCTGAAGGTGAAGGCGCAGGACCCGCGCCTTGCGGATGGGTTCGTGAAGCGCTTCCGCGACGAGACGAAGATCGCCTATCGCCTGTCGCAGGGAAACCTGGACATCGTGCGCAGCATCTCGAGCGGCACGCTCACAGCGCGCGGTGGAATGCTCGTGCCGTACATGGTGCTCGAATGGCTCGAGGGCTGGCCGCTGACCACCGAGCTCGCCTACCGTCGCGACGACGGGCGCGGAGGCATGTCGCTGATCGAGATGGTGGAGATGCTGGACTCCGCGGCGCTGGCGCTCGGCTTTGCGCACACGCAGGGTGTCGTTCACCGCGACGTCAAGCCCGGCAACCTGTTCCTCGCGCGCACGCGGACCGGCACCCGCCTCAAGGTGCTCGATTTCGGGCTCGCAAAGATCGTCGATCCTGACGGCATCATGGACGCGCCGGCCGGAGCGGAGACCGGAAGCCACGTCTTCATCGCCTCGCCCTCGTACGGCGCACCGGAGCAGTTCTCCAAGAAGCTCGGACCCGTGGGTCCATGGAGCGACGTGTACTCGCTCGCGGTCGTCGCGATGGAGATGCTCACCTGCGCGAAGGTCCGGCCCGCGAAGAACCTGGTGGAAGGCATGATGCGTGCGCTGGATCCCCGCTTTGCGGAGCCCACGCCACGGAAGCTCGGTCTCACCGTGGGCAACGCGGTGGAGGCTGCATTCGCGCGGGCAACGGCGCTGGACGCGCGCACGCGGTACCAGGACTGCAAGGAGGCATGGTCCGCGATCCGCAGCGCAGTCCGCGAAGATCGAACCTACAGCTCCGTCGCGCCGCCCACCATTCGCAATCCGGGGAAGCCAGCGCTCGACAAGACGATGGCGATGATGCACGCGCCCGCCATCCCCGTCTCCACGGCCACGCCCAACCCGAACAAGACGCTGGCGCTCGGGGCGCAGCTGCCCTTTGCCCTGCCGCCTTCTGCCGGGGCGATTCCGTCGCCACGCGCAGCCCCTTCCGGTCCTTCGTCCGCGTCCGTCCCTTCATCGGGTTTGCGCGCGCCGATCTCGCAGCCGCTGTCGTCGTCACGTAGCGAGCCCACCACCACGTCGAGATCGAGCGGCCCGCTGCCGATGTGGCTCGCGGTGCTGCTCGCGTTCGCGCTGGCGGCCGTGGGCCTGTTCGCCATCGGCTACGCGCTGCGGATCCGGCGCCGGTAGCGCACCGCTGGCTCACGCCGCCGAGTCGAGCTCCTTCACCATGTCCTGGCCCGATAGCTCGCAGGCGCTCTTGCCGTGCGCGAATGGCAACAGCCCTGCCTGCTCGTAGTGCGGAATGATCGCGGGCGAGAGCAGGCCGATCGTGCGCAGGTTCGGCATGAGTCGCTCGAACATCACGGTGCGGAAGCGGCGCATCCCCGGCGACTCGGACACGAAGCTCGTCCAGTCCGCGCGGCTCATGCGACCCACAAAGTGCTCCTCGTAGACCTCGAACGCCAGAAAGCGGTTCTTCATGAGCACGGCCACCTCGAACGCCCACGACTCGCGCTCCGCGCGCTCCCGTGGCGACAGCTCGCGCGCGATGTGATCCTTGAGCGCGATCACGCCGTAATGGACGTGGCGAGCTTCATCCAGGATCACCTGCTTCAAGAGCTCACGAAGCAGTGGCTCCTTCGACTCCCGGTAGAGCGTACCGAACGCGCCCAGCGCCAGGCCCTCCACCATGATCTGCATGCCCAGGAACTTCATGTCCCAGCGCGAGTCCGTCATGAGCGCATCGATGATGGTGAAGAGGTTGTCGTTCACCTGATAGAGCTTGCACATCTTCTCCGTCAGGTAGCGGTGGAACACCTCCACGTGACGTCCCTCGTCCACTACCTGCGTGGAGCCGTACAGCTTGCCGTCGAACACGGGAATGGACGCGGTGACCTGCGCGGCCGCGAAGAGCGCGCCCTGCTCGCCGTGCAGGAACTGGCTCAGCATCCACGCGGCAAGGCTGTGGAGCACCTGGCGCTTCTCGCGCTCGGACAGGTGAATGCCGAGCGCGTCCAGCCGCTCTGGTGCGATGAACGACTCCGGGAGCACCGGGACCTCGGGGCTCTCGGGGTCCACGTCGATGTGCCACGGAAGGCTGTCGCCATCCCACTGTCCCTGCTTGGCGCGGACGTAGAGATCGTGCATCTCCGTGGAGGTCTCATGGTCGCTCTTGTACTGCCAGTCGAACGTGGCCTCGTAGGAGGCACGCGCGTGCGTGACCACGCCTTGCTTGCCGCGCTGAAGAAGCAGCCCGCGAGCGCCAGACGGCCCGAGCGCCGCGAGCACACGCGGATCGTTGATGCTCGTGATGACGCGCGCGGCGTCCACGTAGGACTCGACCTGGTTTCTCACCTTCGGGGACAGCACGGATAAGAGTCGCTCTTTGATCACGTTCGCACCTCCACCACACACGCCTCGCGCGGCCGCGCCACGCATCCAAGGATCTCGCCGCGCGCTCGCTCGTCGGGGAGGAGGCAGTTCGGTTCCTCCATCGCGACCTCGCCGGAGCACAGGCGCATCCGACACTCGCCGCATCCGCCCATCGCGCACGAGAACGGCGCCGCGAGACCCGCACGCGTGGCGCCCGCGAGCAGCGTCTCGCCCGGCAGCAGTGTCAGCGAGACGGTGCGGCCGCCGGTCGCCTTGAAGGTCACGGCCTGCGGCGGCGTTTCGGTCGCTGCGCTCTCCCCGCGCCTGGGATCACCCTGCGCGTTGTAGCGCTCCTCCAGGATGCGGCTTGCGGGTATGCCTCGCGCTGCCAGGACCTCGCGGGCGGAGGTGCGCACGGGCTCCGGACCGCACACGAAGAAGAGCGTGGTGGGCGCGGACACGAACGGCACGGCGTCGAGCATGCGCGCGAGCACTGGTGCGTCCATGCGCCCAGCGAACATCCACGTTCGCTCTCCTGCGGGGGGCGCAACATCGGCCGCTAGATCCTCGCGCGCGTGCAGGACGTGGAGCCTTTGCTGATGGGCCGAGAGCGCGGCGAGCTCGTCGCGGAAGATCGTCGCCTCGGCGCTGCGGTTGCCGTAGAGCAGCGCGATCTCCGGGCCGCTCGCGCTCGCGGACAGGAGGATCGAATAGAGCGGCGTGACACCGGAGCCCGCGCCGACCAGGACGAGCGAGCCCACATGCCCCACGGGGCGCACGAACGAACCATGCGGTCCCTCGACCGCGAAGCGATCACCCACCTTCGCGTGCGCGCAGAGGTACGTCGACACCACGCCGCCAGGCACGCGCTTCACCGTGATCTCGACGTCGGAGCCCGCACCCTCTGCACACGACACGGAGTAGTTGCGCCTGTGCACGCGGCCGAGCACCGGCACTGTGAGCGTCACGAACTGCCCAGCGCGAAACGAGATCGGCCCGGTCGACAGCCGCAGCGTGACCGCGTCGGGTGTGCGCCTGATGATCGCCACGACGGTGGCCTCACGCTGCGCGGCGCTCGGTGCTTGCCTCCGCGTCTTGAATGTCGACGCCACAGGCGACGGCGCTTCCCCACGCAGCCGTCGGCTTGCGTGAACTGCATCCCTCACCCACTGCCTGACGTGCCCCATCGTCTGCATCTGGACCCCTGTTACCACCAACCCTACCGATCGGTAGATAACTTGTCAAGGGAGAACGGAAACGGTTACGGGTTACGCTGCTTTCCGATGCGAATTTTTGTGGCTGGCGCCACCGGGGCCACCGGGCGCGTGCTTGTTCCTGAGGCTGCCGCTCGCGGACACGAGCTCGTGCTTCACGTGAGGCCCCAGTCGCGGGACAAGAGCCCGCTCGGCAAGGATCCTCGGGCGAAGATCTTCGACCTGGACGACCACGCCGCGCTCACCGACGCGCTCCGCGGTTGCGACGTCTGCATTTCCCTCGTCGGCACCATGAAGAACCGCTTCGCCGCGGGCGACACGTATGAGTCCTCGGACCTCGGGTCCACACGCGCGCTCGCCTCGGCCGCGAAGGAGGCAGGCGTCCCCCGCTTCCTCTTGCTCTCCTCCGTGGGCGCGGGCGGCGCGGGCGCGTACCTCAAGATGAAGGGCGAGTGCGAGCGCATCGTGAAGGACTCCGGCCTGCGCTACACGATCTTTCGGCCCAGCGTGCTCGTGTCGCCGAAGGATGCGGACGAAAGCCACCACGGCAAGCGCGACGAGCAACCGGTGATGGACATGGCCCTTCGCGCGATGGGCGTGCTGCCCGGCCTGCGCGGCTTCTCGGTGGACTACAGGCCCATCGGCATAGACGTGCTCGTGCGCACCATGCTCGACGTGGTGGAGGCGAAGGGTAGCAGCCGTGACGGAGAGATCGTGATGGGCCGCGACATGGTGAAAACCAGCTAACCTCTTCTCCATGCGACGCCGGTGGCTTCCCTTCCTCGCGGTTCTCATTGCGCCGGCGCTGTACGTCGCGTGCGGCGACGATTCATCTGGTGGCGGCAAGAACCCTGGCGGCGATGCATCGACAGACGCGCCCGGGGTGGGCGCTGACAACGACGGCGGCGCCGACGCAGAGGCCGGGCTCACCGGCGATCCGTGCGGTGATCGCTCCGGTCTGGTCGCCAACGCAGCGTGGCCCATGGCGGGCGGCTGCCCGAAGCGCGGAGGCGTCACCCAGGTCTCCGGCCCACACTCGACCACGATTCGCTTCCGCACAAGCCTCCCGGCAGCCGGCACGTCACCCGTGGTCGACGCGGACGGCACCATCCACGTGGCCACCGCCGACGGACGACTCGTCAGCGTGGATCTGGGCGGCGGCGTCACGGATGCCGGAGCGCAACCTTCGTCAGACGCCGGCGATGCGGGCGACGCCAGCAATGACGCGAGCAACGACGGAGGTACCGACGGTGGAAACGAAGCGGGCCCGTTTCCGAACGGCACGTCCATCGCGATCGGCAAGGGCGGGCAGCTCGTGTACGGAGAGTCCGACGGCAAGACCTATGCGTTCGCCGTCACCGCTGCGGCGTCGTGGGGACGCACGGTGGGGACGCCGCTGGTCTCCTCTCCCGTCATCGGCCCCAGCGGCAACGTGTACGTCTCCGCAGGCGGCACGCTCTACGCGCTCTCCCTTGGCACCGGCATCCCCGTTTGGATGCAGTCTACACACGATGTCAACGCCACCACTTCGCCCGCCATCGCCGACGGCGAGCTGGTCCTGATCGGCTCGGCGGACAAGCACGTCTACGCCTTCGACAAGTCCGGCTCCGCGCGGTGGAGCTTCGCCACGGGCGCACCCATCGTGGCCACCGCGGGCGTGCTGGTGGATCGCGAAGGAACGGTGATCGCCGCGGATCAGAGCGGCACCGTGTACGCGCTGTCGCCCGACACGGGGAAGGAACGCTGGCACACCGCGCTCGGCTCGCCGGTGGTGAGCGGCTGCGCTGCGGGGCTGGATGCAGCCATTTTTTGCAGCTCGAGCGACGGCAAGGTGTTCGCGCTCGAGCCCAGCGGCAAGCTGCGCTGGACCTACGCCACGCTCGGCGCGAACAGCGCGCCCATCGTCGACGCGAACGGAGTCGTCTACGTGGGTTCCGACGACGGCCACCTCTACGCGATCGCGCCGTCAGGCAAGCTACGCTTCGCGGTCACCGTGTTCGGCCCCGTTCGCGCGCAGCCCGCCATGGGCGGAGACGGCGCCATCTACGTCACCACCGACACCGAGCTCCTGGGAATCGGGCCGTAGATCAGCGCGTCGCTGAGGGCGGCACCACGTACGTGAGGCCTTTGCCAGATGCGCCCGGCGCGTCGGGCGTGCTCTGCGTGTCCTCTGCGATGTCGACGAGGTAGTTCGCCTGCACGGCGTCGAACGTCTGCACGGTGCCCTGCGCGTTGGGCCACTTCACCTCGAGCTTGTCGACCGCGCATGCGTCGCCAAGGCCGAACGTGAGGATCGTGTCGTGCTGCATGCCGAACGTGCCGTAGCCGCCGCTCACCTCTTGCACCTGGGTGACACCGCCCGCGGTGACGGACACGCGCGCACCGACACCCGCCGCGTTCGACGCGCCAAGGCCCGCGCCGTGCAACCGGATGCGGATCGAGTTGCGCGTGTCGCCCACGACGTTCTTGTAGACCTTCGCAGTGGGGGTCGTGGGGCAGTGCGCGTCACCGGCGCATCGCGCGCCGCTGGTGGCGACCACAAGATCCAGATCGCCGTCACCATCGATGTCCACGGAGGTGTACGCGACGGCGTGGTAGTGCTTTGCGCCGGACTTGTCCTCCACGTTCTCGAACCCGCCATCCGCCTTCTGGTGGAAGAGCGAGCCGTAGGTCTCAGGGTAGTCGGACGAGCCAATGTAGATGTCTTTGCGTCCATCGTTGTCAAAGTCGAACGCGCCAACGACGATGTCACCCTCGTTCCAGCCGCTGATGGTGTGGTTGCGCTGGAGCGTGTCCGGCCCGTTCGGAAGGCGGGAAAAACCGAGCTTTCCGCTCTCCAGGCTATTCTTCAGGATCTGCGTCGTGTCCGCCGATTCGCCGATGTGCCAGTGCTTGATGCCGGCGTGGATGACATCCATGTCGCCGTCGTTGTCCAGGTCAGCGCACGCAGACGAGAAGTTGTTCCCGCCAAGGCGCGGCGCCTGATCATCCACGCCCGGCGTCCACGCGGTGTTGTCGCACGAGATGACGGGCTTCGGGACACTGGGGTCGCACGCGCCGGCGGTCATGCTGCAGTAGCAGCGGTAGAACTCGTTGTCGGCGTACTTCAGATCGTCGTCGGCAGCGAACGTGGTGCCGTAGCCGATCTCCTTGAAGGTGGCGCCGTCGTTCCGCCAGAGCTCGTTGTAGGCGCGCCCATAGGAGCTCACGATGATGTCGGGGTCGCCGTCGTTGTCCAGGTCGCATGTGGTTGCGCCATACGCGGGCTTACGGTTCTGACCAGACATCATCGCCGCGACGCCGCCGTCCGACGCGGGCCGCAGGAGCCCGGACGACTTGGAGAGATCGCTGAAGGCGCCCGTGCCGTCGCCCTTGTAGAGGTAGTTTCCGGCGCCCTCGTTGCCCGAGTACCACGTGGTGGCGAACAGATCGATCGCGCCGTCCCTGTCCATGTCGGCGAACGACGCGGCCGCGAACGGAAGCATGCGCGCGGACGGACCGCTGCGCGGCGCCATCGTGAAGTGCGCGTGCCCATCGTTGAGGAAGATCTCGCTGCGGTCGGTCTTGGCCTGCCCGACCGCGGTGCCGTCGGAATACACGCCCTCGTAGATGTCGATGTCACCGTCGTTGTCCACGTCGGCGAACACTGCCATGTGACCAAGCCGGCCCGTGCCGGCGCCGTCGCGCGAGTCGAGCAGGCCGCTCTCCTTCGTGGTGTCGACGAACGTGCCTCCCTTGTTCATGAACACGCGGCGGAGCAGCGTCCCCTTCGTGAGATCGTCGCGCGCCTGGCCCGTGCCGTGGAACACCAGGTCCGGCAGCCCATCACCATCCAGATCGGCAGAGGAGATGCGAATGCCGATGACGTCGGTGACGCCGACCGCGGCCGTGACCTCCTGGAAGTACGCGGTCTGCGGAAGGTCCGCGTGGGGCTTGCAGATCGCAGGCGGCGCCGCCGGGGACGCGGGGCCTCCGGGGCCGGTATCCGCGCTGGATTTGCAGCTGGGAAGAGCAAGGAGGGGGGCGAAGGCAAGGAGCGAAAGATGCGCGAGCCGCTTCTTCATGGCGGCTCTTCATGCCGCGGTCGTTTCCTGAACGCACCCGATAACTTCCGACACCGACGAGATGAGACGGAGCGCCCGACGACGCGGACGCGGCGCCACGAAACCCGGGGATTTCAGCCTCCCGCGATGAGCTGCTCGATCTCGATGGGCCCGGCGCAGACCGACGTGCCCTCGATGTGGAGACGCGTGCGCACCCGCGCCATGTGGCCGGCGCCCCGGTAGACCAGATCCGCGTGGTGGAAGTGGACCTCCCATGGTCCCTGCCCTGCCGCTGCTGCGGCGCACGACCCGCGCAGGTTGTCCTTCACGCGCCGCATCCCGGCCATGATCGCGTCGCGCTCGTCCTTGCTCACCTCGTACGGCAGCGCGTCCAGATCTGCCTCTTCGAGCAGCGACGCCTGACACGGGCCCGCGAGTCCCGAAACGAACCCTTGCAGATCGGGGCCCAGCGGCCCGGAGAGGTCGGACAGCTTCGCGCGATTGTCGAACGGCACACGCATGCTGCCGGTCTGTCCCGTGAGCTCGACCCACGTCACCTTCTCGTTCGGGCCGGTGAGCGTGCGCCCGTCCACGAATGCGCCGCTCGACTCCTTGCCACCGGCAGAGAGCGACACCTTGAGCCCCGACATCACGAGCTGCGGCGCAGGGCCCAGGATCGCGAACTTGTCTCGCTCGCTCTTCTGCGTCGCACGGATGTCTGTCTTCGCGTCGGCGCACGTGAGCCATTGCGGAGGAGCCGCCCCCGCGAGGATCTCCTGCACCGAGCGGCCGAGAGCGACGGAGTACTTGCCCATGGTCGCGACGGCGGCCGGTGGCGGGGGCGTTGCGGCCGGCTCCGAAGGCGGACCACACGCCGTCGCGCTCCCCGCCATCGCGACGAAGCCGACCAGCGACATCATCTTGGCGGTGTGCCGCATCGCGCGAGCATACAGCACGGCCGTCACAGCGCGTAAAAGAACCCAGGCCGCTTCCTCTAGGAGGAAGCGCGGTGTGCCAGGAAGAGAGCGGCGTACACCGTGATGATCACGAGCAGTGTTTCCAGCGTTCCGAGCATGTGCGCTCCTTTCGCTCGATACACTGGCGGTCGCCTGTGTCGAACATGCAAGGTGCACGCAAATGTTCGGGGAACTCCTGTCAATCCGCGTGGTCGGTGTAGCCCTTTCGCGTCCGTCACTCGACCATTCGCACGATCTGCAGGAAGTCGGTCGGCGGCACCACGGTGGTCGCGTAGTACTCCGTCGTGCCATCCACCGCGCTCGCGTTGCAGGCACCGCCCGACAGCGCGTAGACGGCAGCGGGCGTGGCGAGCTTGGCGCCGATGGTGACGGCGGCGACCTGGCCCAACGTGGTGGTGGTCGCGTGCGCCCATCCACCGGCAGTGGGCGCGGGGTTCGTGACGTAGCGCTGGAACGTGGGCTGCTTGCAGGTCGCATCCAGGAAGAGATTGATGTCGCCGTAGACCGCCTTGTCGAGCATGGGCAGGCAGCGCACGACGCCGTCCGTGGCCGGCGCTTGCCGGCAGACAGTGCTCTTCTCCGAGTCGTAGAAGTCGAGGATGGTGGCGAGCGTGCCCTTGTCGGTCACGAGCGTGTGCTGTTGCATGCGGCCCGAGCCCTGCTCCTTCACGGTGAGCGACGGGAGCTTGGAGAGCGGAAGCGCAGCGCCGGTCAAATAGTAGTTGGCGTACACGTCGGTCGGGTCCGTATAGAGCTTGCAGTTCGCGGGCGTACCTTGGTGCACGGGCATGGCGACCTTGGCGCCGGGCTCGTAGAAGGTCAGGTCCACGTTCCCGATGGTGGCGTCCAGGATCGCAGCGGGCGGCCGGGCGCACGTGCCCTGCTGGTCCGTCGGGTAGTAGGCGGCGCCCATGGTGCAGGCCGCGTCCGAGAAGAAGTTCTCCAGAAAGGCCACGCGCGTGGGCACGCAGTAGTAGCTGCCGGCCTTGTTCGCGAGCGACCAGCACGCGTCACCCTTGCGACCAAGGTCGATGAGCGTTCCATCCTGCCGCGACTGATCGTCGCCCACCCACTGGATGGCGGACACGGTGGTTCCCCGCGGGTCCGTGACGTCGGTCTCTGCGACGAACGAGCTGGGCAGGACCTTCGCGCCGAGGTGCGAGTACGTTGTGTTCGGGTCGACGGTCGATGGGTTGCAGAGTCCGTCCACGCCCTTCGTGTAGACGGCCGCGGGCACGTACGTGGCGCCGATCGCGTAGAAATCGCGGGCCTTCCCGCACGTGAACGGACCGTACGGCTCGGGGACGTATTTCACCGTGGCCACGAGCGAGTTCGCGACCGCGGCCGCTGCGTTCATGCATGCCGCGTCGTCGTAGACGGAGCCGCCGTTGATCGGAAGGCAGCGCGTCATGCTGTCCGCCGCCAGGTCGTAGCTGCAGTCCACGTCGAGGGCCTTGTCGTGCCAGCCGATGAAGAGCTTCGCGCTGTCAGCCACGTCGAGGATCGCGCGGAGGCGTGTGCCGGACGTCCACGCGAGCCCGTTCGGCGCGTTGCCGCTGTCCTTGTTGTTGCCGCTGTCCTTGTTGTTGCCGCTGTCCGCGCTGGACGCGTCGGCCCCGCCCTCCGCGAGCCCGCCGTCCCCGCCGCCGTTGCCGGACGATGAGGAGCAGGCTGCGAACGTGACGACCGTGCCGACAGTGAGGGTGAGGATGAACGCGCGATCCATGGCGCCGGACTCTAGCAAGTGAGTGAGCCTTGTGCACGGCTCGCCGGCGTGGTCTACGCAGGTGATGCAGCACAGACGGCCGCAGAAACCGGAGCTCCGCCTCCAGCCGACCACGCTCTGGGAGTACCCCTCCCAGCACTACGGCGAAGCCATGCAGGGCGACTCCAAGTACGTCGGCGCGACGCCTTCGTACATCGTGTGGAACATGGTCCAGCGCTACACGAAGCCGGGCGAGCTCATCGTCGACCCGTTCTGCGGCTCGGGCACCACGCTCGACGTCGCGAAGGACACGGGGCGCAAGGCGCGCGGGTTCGACCTTGCGCCGGCGCGACCAGACGTCGAGAAGGGCGACGCACGCAGCCTGCCGCTCGAGAAGAACACCGTGAACCTGGTGTTCATGGATCCGCCGTATGGCGATCACATCGACTACTCGACCGACCCCGCGTGCATCGGCAAGCTGTCCGCCTATCAGCCACAGTACTTCCGGGCGATGCACCGCGCGTTCAAGGAGGCACACCGCGTGCTCGTCCCGGGCGGCATCCTCGCGCTCTACGTGTGCGACTACTTCGAGAAGAAGAAGGGCTTCGCCCCGGTGGGATTCCAGCTGTTCTTGAGCATGGTGGAGATGTTCACGCCGAAGGACATCATCTCCGTGGTCCGCCACAACAAGAAGCTCGAGCAGGGAAATTTCAGAAAAGCGGCGGAGGAGGGGAACTTCTTCCTGCGAGGATTCAACTACCTCATGGTTGTGGAAAAGCCGCAGCCAGGCGAACGGGAGCGTCGCGCTTGACCAGCGCGCCCTCGGTTCACGAGCCCCGTCCATCCCAAGGATGGGCGCTCGCACGGGTTCCATGCTGGTGAGACGCCGAATTCGGGGGGCTTTTCTCGGTGCGCTTGGTGCGGGCCTGACGCTCGTCGCGTGCGCGGGCACGGCCGGCGGGCCTCCTGCCCGTGAGGTCGTCCCTGCGGAGATCGTGACCGTGGCACCCGCCCCGCCGAAGGACGAGGAGCCGCGTCCCGCGCCCATCGCGAAGAAGCCCATCACCGCAGAGCCGGTCGTACCGGACGAGTCGATGTTCCCCGCCGCGTGGCGCTCGCCGCGGCCGACCACGTCCTTCGCGGACGAAGTGACGATCGCGCGCGCGCTGCGGACGCAGGTGCGGTCGATGTCGCGAGCGTCGCGTTACGCGCGGCTCAATGGCGATGCGGGGATCGACAATGCCTCGCTCGCGTGGCTGTCGAAGCTGCTCGAGCTGCGTGAGCGGGCGGACCGCGCGTATGCGAGCGCGTGGATCGCGCAGGACGCCACGCCCGAGGGCAAGGTCGAGGTGCTCTCCGAAGCAACCACGCTGGCCCAGGAGCTCCGCGCGACGCTGGAGAGCGCGGGCTACCAGGAGATCCCCGCGGCCTGGAAGGCGGATCCCATGCTGCACGCCACATTCGAGGACATCGCCCACGGCCCCGTGCGCCGCCTGGGCGAAGAATCACGCGCGCTCGCATTCTTCTGCGTGGCGTCGGCAGATCGCGATCACGTGAGAGGACGCGCCGCGGACAGCTGCAGGCGAGCGGCGGGACCAACGCCCGCGGCACCGGAGAAGGCGAGCGGCGAGGACAAGGGCTGCGCGTGCGCGAAGGGGGATCCGCTGTGCACGACGAGTGACTGGTGCAAGTAGCGGCGTAGAGGACTCGACCTCGACCTCGACCTCGACCTCGACCTCGACCTCGACTTCGACCTCGACCCCAACCTCGACCTCGTGCTCTTTTGCGTGGATCATGTCGAAGCGCTCGTACCAGCCGCCGCGGAAGGAACCTCGCGGCGCCACCCCAGCTGGCCGTGGCGGTGAGGAGCTCGTGTATGGGCTTCGGGCTTCGCTTGCGGTGCTCACGGTGCGTCCAAAGGACATTCTTCGTGTCGCGGCGAGCCCTGCATTGCGCACGGAGCTCACGGCGCTGTCCGCGTGGGCTTCGCGAATGGGTGTATCTTACACGGAGATGGATGACCGGGCGCTGTCGCGTGCCGCAGACTCGGAGCATCACGAGGGTGTCTGTCTGGAGACGCGACCGCGCACGTGGACCACCCCGGCGGCGCTGCTAGATCTGCTGCTCTCCACCAAGGGATGCGCGCTCGCGCTCGACCGCGTCAGGAATCCGTACAACACCGGCGCGATCCTCCGCACAGCGGGTTTCTTCGGCCTTCCCGCGGTGCTGCTCGGCGCGCAGGCGCCTCACCCCGCGCTCTCGCCGCAGGCGGTGCGTGTCGCAGAGGGTGGCGCAGAGCATCTGCGGCTGTGTCGCACGACGGATCTGGGCGACACGCTCTCGCGCCTGCGAGCCCGTGGGGTACGTGTGCTCGGCGCCGACGGCGGTGTCCGCGACGACGTGCGAAAGAAGGACCTGTCAGGTCCGCTGGTCATCGTGATGGGCAACGAGCGCGAGGGCCTGTTGCCCCGAGTCCGCGAGCAGTGCGACGGCATCGTCTCACTCGTAGGAACGGGCGCCGTCGAGTCCCTGAACGTCTCGATAGCCGCAAGCCTCCTCATCCAGCAGGCGCTGAATCATGCCCGCTGATCATTCCAGCGGGCACTCGGGTTTGTAGTGACGGTGGCCCTGGGCATCCAGCGTGAAGGGTGGATCGCACGAGGGCTTCTTGGCGCTGGGTAGCGGCCAGACGGGGTGAAGCACCGGGGCGGCTGTCCAGCCGGTGCTCGCGCCACTTGCACTCGCGCCTGGAGCACCGCTCGCCGTGGGCGACGCGCTCGTGACCGACTGCGCGGACGGGTTCTCGGCTGGCGCGGCGGACGGCAACGCGCTCGCGCTGCTGGATGCGCTGCCGAACGGCATGCCCGCGCCTGAGCCAGCGCCCTCAGGCAGCGTGATCCCCGTGGGCGGTGAGGGGGTCGACGGAATACTGGAGGGGTTGACCGGCGACCCATCGCCTTCGCTCTTGGTGTGCAGGATCGCAAAGATGAGGAGGCCCACGCCTGAGAGCGCAACAATCAGGAGCAGGAGCGCGAGCAGCCACGCCTTCGTGTTGCTCTGCGGGGGCACGCCATAAAGGGCGCCGCTTCGAGAGCCAGTGCCGGGGCTCGAGAGCTCCGCGAGCTCCACTTCGTAGCTCGCCTGACCTGGGGTGCCGACGTTGAAGTGACCGGACTGTGGGCGCGCGGGAAACGCCGCAGGCGGCGGGTCCGTGCGCGTTGGCTGAAGGCCGGCGGACGCGCGCTCCATGTGCTCGATGTACGCGGAGCGGGTCGCGAGCTCGGTCTTGGAGAGTGACTCCACCCAGTCGCCGATCTCGCTCGGGCTCGCGACGCCCACGGTCTTCTCGAGCGCTATGGCCATCTCCTTCGCGGTTGCGAAGCGCCCATCCGGAACGGGTGCGAGCGCGCGCACCACGATCGCATTCACGTCGGGCGGAAGCCCGGGCATGTACTTGGTGGGCGCGTCGAGCGTGCCGTTCGCGATCCGTCCGATGATCTGCGCCTCGTTCTCGCCATCGAACATGCGACGGCCCACGAGCAGCTCCCAGAGCATGATCCCCGCGGCGAACACGTCGGTGCGACGGTCGACCTTGCCGCGGATCTGCTCGGGCGCCATGTACGCGAGCTTGCCCTTGACCTGACCCTCCCGCGTGGTCTGCGATCGGCCTGCCGCCTTCGCGACACCGAAGTCGAGCACGCGTGCGACGCCATCGGCGCCGACCAGGATGTTCTGGGGCGACACATCGCGGTGGACGATGTTGAGGAGCTCGCCGCTGTTGCCGCGCGCATCATGGGCGGCGTGCAGACCCAGGAGCACGTTCGACATGATCCCGACGATGATGCGAAGGGGGATCGGAACGAGCGCCTCTCGGCACTTGCGGGCCAGCCGCGAGAGCGAGTCGCCATGAACGTACTCCATCACCAGCAGCAGACCGCTGCCTGGGGAGTTCACGACGTCCAACGTGGGCACGACGTTGGGGTGACGAATACGCGATACGAGATTCGCCTCGTCCAGGAACATCGACACGAAGTCGGGATCCTTGGCGTATTGAGGATGCAGCCGCTTGACGGCGATCGTCCTCGAGAAACCTACCGGTCCCAGCAAACGGCCAAGGTGAACAGTCGCCATCCCGCCGGACGCCAGCTCTTTGAAGAGCGCATAGCGACCGACGACGAGTGGCGGCTGTTCACCAGCCGGACCATGTCCAGACACTCCCGGTTGAACTTCGGACACTACGCCAAGCTTACGGCGCCTTGGCGATATCGTTCAAGTCGGCAGCGTACGCATACAAGAAGAACAGGAAGTAGATAAAGAAGTTGCGGGGCGGGGTCTGGATGCCGCGCATCTGCTTGGCCTTGGCCATCTCCTGCGGAACCGCGACCCACATCCAGTAGTAGTTGTAGCAGGGGATGAAGATCGGCCACCAGGCGAAGCCGGGGTTGCCGGTGACGGCCTTGAGCTCGTTCGTCATCTTCACGATGTTGATGATCGTGATGACGAGACCGACGAGCGAGATGAGCGAGCCGAGGCCGCTCATGATCGAGGCCATCGTGTCGCCGATCGCAGCGCCGACGCTGCCGAGGATCGACGGGACGATCGAGCAGAGCACGATCGGGATGAGGAGGATCAGGTACGGGTTACGAACGGAGGGACGACCACCGCCGCCCTGGCCGCCGCCGAAGCCCATGCCCTGCATGGCTCCACCCATCGCGCCGCCCATCTGACCGAACTGGCCGCCGGGCTGACCGAACTGACCGGGCTGCTGACCATAGCCGGGCTGTCCGCCGAAGCCACCCGCGGGGGGAGCTCCGCCGGGCTGCTGGCCGTAGCCGGGCTGTGCGCCGGGCTGACCGTAGCCAGGCTGTGCACCAGGCTGCTGACCAGGCTGGCCGTAGCCAGGCTGTGCACCAGGCTGCTGACCAGGCTGACCGTAGCCGGGCTGTGCGCCGGGCTGCTGACCGGGCTGACCGTAGCCAGGCTGTGCAGCGGGCGCGGGCTGACCGTAGCCAGGCTGCTGCGGCTGCTGCGGCTGACCGTAGCCAGGCTGCTGCGGCTGTTGCTGTTGCGGTTGCCCATAGCCAGGCTGCTGACCGGGTTGGCCAGGCTGACCGTAGGGATAACCAGGGGGGTAACCGTTTCCACCGGGGGGCTGATTCATGGTTGCCGGATGATACCTTCGCTGCGCGCTTTGTCATCAATTTCCAGGGGCGATCGGGCGGTGATTTTATCGCCGCGTCGAAGGACCGCTGGAACACCGGAAAAGACGCCGCAAGGCAGCGATGCAAGGGGAAAGAAGAGTGGGTTCAGCGTTTCGTCAGAACCCGCACTTGTGGCCCTTGTTCTGGGTTTGTAGCCATGCTCGCAGCGGGGCGAAGTACTCGAGCATGGCGCCTGCGTCGGCGTGATCTTCGCCGCCGACCGCCAGCAGCGCCTCGGGCCACGGGCGACTTGCTCCGAGCGCGAGCATCTTCGAGAGCTTCGTGCCTGCCTCCTTCGAGTCGTAGATGCTGCACTCGTTGAGCGGTCCCTTGTTGCCCGCGGCCTTGCACAGCGCCCGATGGAACTGGAACTGATAGATGCGCGCGAGGAAATAGCGGATGTACGGCACGCTCGCGGGCACATGGTACTTCGCCGCGGGATCGAAGTCCGCTTCGGTCCGCGCGACCGGCGGCGCGACGCCCTGGTACTTCTTGCGAAGCGCCCACCACGACTCCTCGTACTTCGCCTTCGGCGTCTTGCCGTTCATCACGTCCCAGCGCCACTTGTCGATCAGCAGGCCGAACGGAAGGAACGCGACCTTGTCGAGCGCCATCTTCATCTGCACGTTGATGACGGCCTTGTCGCCCTTCGGCACGTTGTCGAGCAGGCCCTTGCTCTTCAGATACGTGGGCGTCACGGACAGCGCGAGCGTGTCGCCGATGCCCTCGTGGAAGCCGTCGTTCGCGCCCGCCTGGAAGAGGATGGGAAGCTTGTAGTATGCATGGAAGTAGTAGTCGTGCCCGAGCTCGTGGTGGATCGTGACCAGATCCTCCTCCGTGGGCTCGATGCACATCTTGATGCGGAGATCGTTGTTCCACGTGGGGTCCCACGCCGAAGCGTGACAGACCACGTCGCGGTCCTTGGGCCGCGTGAACAGCGAGCGCTCCCAGAACGAAGCGGGGAGCGGATCCATGCCGAGCGACGTGAAGAACGACTCGCCGAGCCGCACCATCTCCTTCGGGTCCTTGCCGTACTTGCTCGCCTTGATCTTCGCGTCGACGTCGAGCGACCCCTGCCCCGGATACGGCTCGACCAGGTCGTAGATGTTTTGCCACTCTTGCGCCCACATGTTGCCGAGCAGCTGGGCCGGGATGAGGCCGTCCTCCTTGAACTTGTCCTTGCCGTACTTCGTCTCGAGCTTGCCGCGCACGTAGCATTGCAGGTCGTCGTAGAGCGGCTTCACGTCCTTCCAGAGGCGCTCGATGTCGGCCTCGAAGGCCTCGGGCGGCATGTCGTAGCCGGAGCGCCAGAGCGCGCCCAGATCGCTGAAGCCGATCTCCTTCGCGCCCTTGTTGCCGAGCTCCACGTAGCGCGAGAACTTGTCCTTCATCGCGGGCGCGATGGCGTGCCAGCCGACCCACGCCTCCGTGAGCTCGTCGTAGCTCTTGCTCGATCGGAGCACGCGGGAGAGGTCGTCGAGCGTGAGGCACTCCTTGGGCTTGCCGTCCTTGCTCTTCATGTACACGCCGAGCTTGGTCGTCTTCGGCGGACAGTACTTGCCCTTGCCGTAGCTCGAGTCCATCGACGCCTCGATGTCGGCCAGCTCCTTGCGCTCGGCGTCATCGGAGGGCGCGGGCACGGTCTGCGCCAGCTTGAGCAGGATGAACTTGCGGCGCAGCTCCGGATCCAGCGTGAGCGCGTCGAAGCGCGTCGCGCTCTTGATCGCGCGCGTGATGTACGCCGCGGTCTCTTCTTCGCCGGTCGCGGAGAGCGCCTCGGTGTCGTCGGTGATGTAGTTCTGGCGGACCCAGGCTGCCTGATCGCGCGCGACCCAGAGGTGGCGCAGATCCTTCTCCGTCTTCTCCATGAAGGCCTTCGCCTCTTCGGGAGTCGCGGGCAGGACGTCCTTGGGCTCCGCATTGACGACCACTGGAGGCGGCGGAGGCGGAGGCAGCGGGGTGACCTTTGGACACTCTGCTGGGAGTGTGTCCCCACCGCCGCAAGCGGCAGCCAGGAGGATGAACGTCGCGAAGGAGCCAAGGGAGACGGCGCGAGCGAGCTTCATGAGCCGGGTGTTTTACCAGATGATTTTGGCTGCGTCTCCGATCCCGTGCACGAGCACGGGCGCGGCACGGGCGCGGACAGAGTCACTGTTGGCGGAGCCAGCTCCAGATCAGATCGATGTATTCTTCACGTATCGTGTGGTTCGCTCCTTTTGGCCAAGCGGCGTTCTCGTATTTGTCTTCGCAGAAGGTCACCCTGGTCTTGCAGTGGCGGTAGTCCACGCAGCCGTGGGCGGCGTCCGTGACGTCGGTTGCGGTGGGTCCTTCGCAGCCGTCGATTCGGGCCCACGTGTCGGCGGCGGTCCTGCCCCACTGCAGGAGCTCGTCGGGGTCGGTCGTTCGATGCGTGACGAGCACGGGTAGTGGCTTGCAGGCGCTCTCGTTTGCGTTGCCCCAGCTCGCTTCGCTGGAGCTCACGGCCCTGAGCACGCCGGGCCTCTTGCAGGCGAGCGAGTTGATGAACTTGCCGCCATAGCTGAAGCCCATGGCGTACATGCGCGAGACGTCCACGCAGAAGCCCTGCGCGACCGCGCTCCTCACCTCGTCGAACGCCGTGATGTCCCTGTCGCCTGCGAGCTCCCACGCAACGCCGTACGAAGTCTTGCGCGCGTCCGGATAGACGACGATCGCCTCGCCCATGACGTGGTCCTGGATCTTGAACCGCTGCGCGAGCTCGCCACCGTTCGAGTCGATGCCGTGGAACGCGAACAGCACGGGATACGCGGTGCCTGGGTCGTAGACCTTTGGCGGATGCACACGAAACGTCCGCCCGCCATTCGTCGCCACCAGCACGCCCGCGGCCACGGGGGCGGGCTTGCCGCAACCGGGCGAACGCAGCGCTCCGCCATCCAGCGCACGCGAGAGCGAGAGCGCCGCCGGGTCTGCGGGTGGAAGCACGCTCTTCGGCTTGTCCTTGTCCGTGCACGCCGGGAGAAGCGTGACCAGCGCGAGCAGCGCCGCAGCGCGCTCCGATCTCATTTCGCGCAGCGGAAGCCGATGAGCACGCTCTGCGCCTCGGGCGTGATCTTGAGTCGATGCGTGGTGCGCAACGAGCGGGCGCCAGCGCGCGTGCCCCACGAGCCGCCTCGTACGGCGACCTTGCCGCGATCCTCTTCCTTCGGGTCGCCCACGTACGGAACGAATGCGTCGGCGGTCCACTCCGCCACGTTCGCCGCCATGTCATAGAGACCCATCCCGGTCTTGCCCTTCGGGAAGCTCCCTACGGGCGCGGACTCCGCGAAGCCGTCTGTCTCCTTGTAGAGCGGCTCGGGCTTGTCCTTCCCGTCGATCATCGCCTGCCGCTTCAGGAACGCGACGCACTCGGGGCCGCACGCGTTCACGACCGACTCGTCTGGCGGGGCCATGCCCCAGGGATAGGGATGCATGCCACCACCGGGCGTGTACCGCGCGGCGAACTCCCACTCGGACTCGCTCGGCAAGCGCTTGCCGTTGGCGCGGCAGTACATCTGCGCCTGCTTCCAGTCCACGCAGTTCACGGGGTGCTTCGCGCGCTCCTCCAGATAGCGGACGTTGCACGAGTGGCTCGCGTTCTTGTCCGCCGCGCCCATCACCGGCAGCGAGACCTCGCGCGACGGCTCGATGCAGTTGCCCGCCTTCACGCACGCCATGTAGGCCTCCAGCGTGACCTCGGTCCGGTCCAGATAGAACGACGTGACGTGCACGTTGTGCGCGGGCTTCTCGTCCGGCTCACCGTCGTCCGCGCCCATCGGGAACATGCCGCCGGGGAGCGCGACCATCCCCTCCTCCGCGTCCTTCCGCTTCGACAAGAGCTCCGCCGACCCCGAGCCCGCGCCCTGTCCGCTGGACACGGCGCCTGTTGGCGAGGTGCCTGCAGTGTCAACGTCATGATCGCCGCTCGTCCTGTTCAACGCCCCCGACGCGACCAGCGCGAGCGCGGCGGCCACACCAAGGACTGCGGCACCGAGCGCCATCATGGAGACCTTGCTGCGCGGCGTCGGCAGGCCAGAAGGACCATGGTCGCTGGGCGGCGCCTCGGAGGCGTGTGCCCCTTCCTTGTCTGCGTTGTTCGTCACCGCAACGCCGGTGTTCGTGCTGCGCTTCTCCGACGACGAGGAGACAACCTTCACGGCGCCGGACGCATCTGGCGGCGCGGGGCCGTCACCTGCGAGCGCGACCGTCGCGTCGGTGCCTGCGGCGACCTCGGCGAGATCCGGCATGGAGGGTGTGGGCGCTGCTTGCGTCACCGGGTCCAGCGTGAAGACCGGCTGCGTCCCCGCGAAGATGGCGGACAGCGCGGAGAACGCTGCCTTCGCGTTCGCGAAGCGCGTGTCCGCATCACGCACCACGGTATGCGCGAAGAAGTCGTCGAACCCATCGGGCAGCGAGGTGCCCTGCTGGGCGGCGCGGACGGACGCGCTGGGAATGGGGTCCAGGACGATCTCGCGGAGCAGCGCGGTCAGCGTTCCGTCCGCGCCCGCCGCGCGCCAGAACATCTGCCCGGTGAGGATGTAGTATGCAATCAATCCGAGCGCCCAGACGTCCGCCGCCGGTCGGATCTCGCGGCCGACCTCCGTCTGCTCCGGCGCCATCCACAGCGGCGAGCCGACCGCCTGCGTGTTCTCCGTCTTCGCCAGCTCCGCCAGCTTGGCGATACCGAAGTCGAGCACCTTGAGCGTGAACTCTCCGCCCGCGCGGCGGCTCTCCGTGACGAAGATGTTCTCCGGCTTGAGATCGCGGTGCACGACACCCGCATCGTGCGCCGCGCCTATGGCGTGAGAGAGCTGCGTCATGACGCCGAGCGCCTGTCCGCGTGAGAGCGCACCGGAGCGGCGTACCAGCGTGGCAAGGTCCTGTCCGCGCAGCATCTCCATCGCGAGCCACGGAAGGCCCGTGGCGGTGTCCACGCCCGCGCCAACGACGGAGACGACGTGCTCGCTCTCGATGCGCGCGCCCACCTTCGCCTCCTGCGTGAATCGCTCTCGCATGCGCGGGTCCGCGACCAGCGAGGGCAGCATCAGCTTCAACGCGCGTGGCATGCCCGTGGACAGCTGGGTGACCACGTACACCGCGCCCATGCCGCCCTGACTGAGCGGCCGCACCACACGAAAGTCCCCCGCGAAGAGGGAGCCGCGCGCCAGCTGCGCCGGGAGCTCCGTCGTCATGACCCTGGATGGTATCAGAGTTCGCCGAGCGCGCGCTCGAGCGCGGAGAGGCCCAGAAGGAGGTCGGCTTCTGGCACGCTGGAGAAGCAGATCCGCGCGTACGTCTGGAATGCCTCGCCGAAGCTCTCCCCTGGCGCGAGCAGGACGCCCTGATCGACAGCGCGAGAAAGGAGAAAGGACAGCGGGCGATCGCCCAGCCGCTCCGCGAAGTCGCAGAACACGTACGTGGCGCCGTCCGGCGCGTGAAACCGCACGCCGGGGAGCCGTGCGAGCGCAGCACACGTGGTCTTTTGCGCCGACGTGTATGCCGCGAGCGCGCTTGCGAGAAACGCGGGCCCTGCGCGCAACGCCGCGAGGGCGGCGCGCTGCGAGGCGATGGGCACGTTGAAGACGGTATGCACCGACATGCGACGCGCCGCCGCGACGATCTCGGTGCTGGCCGCAATGTAGCCAACGCGTGCGCCCGCGAGCGCGTGGCTCTTCGAGAACGAGTAGACGAGCGCCGAGCGCGACATGGCGCCCGGCAGCGAACCGAACGACACGGGGCGCTCGGTGTAGGAGATGTCCGCGTAGACCTCGTCCGCGAACACGAACAGGTCGTGCTCCTCCGCGAAGGCCAGGATCACCTCGAGGTCGTGCTTGCCAAGGATCTTCCCGTCCGGGTTGTTCGGCGACACGAAGTAGATGGCGCGCGTCCGCGGCGTCCGCACCGCCTCGAGCATGGCGCGCAGATCGAGCCCCGGCTCGGTGTATGCGCGCTGCGAAACGGGGAGCTCCACCACGACGGCTCCGACGGACGTGAAGATGCCGTGCGCGAGCGGCCAGTACGGAGCAAACGCGATGACCTCGTCGCCCGGATCGAGCACCGCCTTGGCCACGCAGAAGAGCGCATGCGTGCCGCCCGCGCCAAGGAGCACGTGGTCGGGGGAAAGCCCTGGAACGCCGCGCGCGACGCCGAGCTGCGACCCGAGCTCCGCGCGCAGCTCGAGCTGACCCGCGGTCGCTCCGTACCGATACATGTGATCTACATCCAACTCCGTGGCCAGCGACGCGTGGCGCGCGGCTGCCGGCGGGGAGAGGTGCGTGTCACCGATGTGAAGGCCCACCAGCGGCTTGTGCGCCTGCACGCGCTCGTCGACCTTCTTCTGGAGCTCGGCGAAGACGCCTGGCCGCACCTTCGCGGCCGCCGCGGACAGTCGTCCTCGCTGGGGGCGCAAGGGGCTCACTTCCCTCCCTTTCCGCAGCGAACATCCTTTGCGATGCCGATCTTGCTCGTGGTGGACACGTCCTTGGTCTCGAGCGTCACCTCGAACGCATTGGTGTCCCCGCCGCGCTCGCAGCTGGCGAAGAGCGAGATGTCGAGCCCCAGCGGACCAAAGACGACCGCGCCTCCAGGCCGGAGCTTCTGTCCGGAGATGTCCGCGGTGCCCTGCGTGACGACCAGCGGCCCGCCGGGCTCCGTGGGCGACAGCGCCACGTTGAAGTGCACCTCCTGGTTCTGCGTGGTCCAGACGATGCCGTCCACGCGCCCGTCGCTCTTGCCGCCTGGGTACACGCGCGCCTGCATCGTGAGCGACAGCGACGCGACGCCGTACGAAGGCGAGAGCCACAGCTCGTCAGCGCGCGTACGTGGGATGTTCACCTCGATCGTGGCCGGGCCTGATGGGTCGACAGTGAGGACTGCGCTCTGCGATTTTGCGCCGGATGGATCCAGGCGGAGCCAGACCCGTGTGGCAAGCGGCGTACGCTCGTAGTCCACGCGGACGGGACCCACGTGCGCGCCCGCCGCGGTCTGCAGCGTGACGATGGGGGAGGTCGCGCGTGTGGACTCCTGCTCGCCGAACGCCTCGAGCGACACGTTCTCGGCGACCACGGTGGTTGTCGGGCCGAACGCACCGAGCCACGTGATGCGCGCGCCCTCGACGGAGACCTTGGGCCGGCGCCGCTGGTCCGTGTCGACGGCGCCCGTATCGTGGGCCGCACGCCATCGCGTGAGCGCGTTCTGCAGATCCGCGAGCGCGCCTGTCACCACCACGTCCAGCCCGCGCACGGTGATCGCCTGCGTATCGAGCCCGGAGAGGTCCACGTCGACTGCGTTCGCCTTTGCCGACACCCACGGCAGCTCGGGCATGCTCACCTCGACGTCAAGGAGCTTCACGCGGCTCCTGGTCACGTCGGTCTGCCCGATGGTGAGCTTGATGCCCTGCGCGGCCGCGCTCTTCACGTAGCCATCGCGCACGATGGTGGGCAACGCGAAGAGGAAGCCCGCCGCAGCCAGGAGCAAGAAGAACAGCGCGAACGCGGTGCCGCTCACCCTGCGCGGCTTCGTGATCGTGATCGCCTTGAAGTCCCCGTGCTGCGACGGCAGCCAGTTGACGTTGGGGATCTCGAGCTCCGGTTTTTTCAGCTCACCTGCCTTCGGCGGCTTGAGCTCCGCCTTCCACGACGGCGGCTTCAGGCTCTGGGGCGGCGTCGCAGGCCCGGCCTCGGGCTCGGGAGCGAACATCGCCGAAGGAGGCGGGTGGTAGGGCGGCGGCGTGGGTGGCGGCTGGTATGGGCGAGCAGAGAGCGGCGTGCCCTCACCCGGTGGGATGCTTCGCCGCATCGACACGGGCGGCGGTGTGAACTCGAAGCGTGTGCGCTCGATCTCGGCGATGCGCGCGGCCCTCTTCGCGAGCTCGGGCCCTGCAAGGTGCTCCACCCACTCGCCCACGAGCGTTGCGCGAGCGAGCGGCATCACGCGCTCGATCTCGAGCGCCATCTCTCGCGCGGTGGGCCACCGCTGCTGCGGATCGCGGTCCACACATCTCAGGATGATCGCGTCGAGCTCGGGCGGAACACTCTCCACGAACGCGCTCGGAGGATCTACGGGCGCGCGCAGAATGGTCGCTGCGACCGCCTGATCGGTGTCGCCCTCGAACAGTCGGCGCCCCACCAGGAGCTCCCACGCAACGCAGCCTGCTGCATAGATGTCCGACGAGCGCGTGGCGGGTGCCCCGCCGAACATCTCCGGCGCCAGGTACGGGAGCTTCCCCTTCACGTGCCCCACGGCCGTGAGGTCGGAGCTGGTCGTCGCCTTCGCGATGCCGAAGTCGATCACGCGCGCCACGCCGTCCGCGCCCACGATCACGTTCTGCGGCGACACGTCGCGGTGGACGATGTTGAGCGGCTCGCCCTGCTCGTCCTTCGCCTCGTGCGCGGCATGCAGTCCCTGCAGCATCTCGCAGACGATCGCCATACCGACGGAGGGCGGCACGTTCTCGCCGCGCTTCCGCGCGCGCATGATCAGCTTCGAGAGCGCCTCACCGTGGACGTACTCCATGGCGAGGAGCACCTCGTCGTCGGTGGTGATCACGTCGAGCGGCTGCACCACGTTCGGGTGCCGGATGCGCGCGGCGAGGCGCGCCTCCTCGTAGATCATCGTGCGGCACTCGGGGTTCTGCGCCACGTGGGGCAAGAGCCGCTTGATCGCGATCGTCTTCTGGAACCCGCCCTCGGCCACCATGCGACCGAAGTGGACCTCCGCCATACCGCCCGCTGCCATCGGTCCGAAGAGACCGTAGCGGCCGACTTGAAGCACGAGGCCCTGGCCTTCGCCCATTGGACCTTGGATTATGGCCTGAATATCAGAAGCCGTACATCACGCCGATGTCAGGACCGACACTCGGCACGAACGCGTTGCCGAACGCGAAGTTCGTGCGCAGGCCGCCAAGGAGGACAATCTTCGACGGCAACGCGTAACGAACGCCGCCGCCGACGGTGATGAAGCCGGGGCCAGTGATCTGCCAGGCGGTCACCTTCCGCGCCGTGGGATTGCCGGTCTCGACCACGCTGACGGAGACCTGGGTCTCGAACGTGGATACGCCGCCGCCCAGGAACAGGTACGGCTGGATGCCTTGCGCCGCGACGCCGTCCTTGCCGAGGACGTAGGTACCGCGCGCCTCGAGGTGGAGCGGGGCAATGCCAAAGCGCTTGCCGTCTTGGCCTGCGGCGCTGCCCGGATAGCCGAGAAGCGCTGCACCAGCGCGAACGCCTGCGAGGATGTTCGGCGTCACTGCGTAGTCGAACGCCGCCATGAGGCGAAGGTTTCCAGGCGCGCTCCCACCGCCGACGTGGTCGGTCTGGCGCGCGGGCGTGTTGAGCTGGATCTTGGTGTTCTCCGAGCCGTCGCCCGAGCGGAGCGGGTAGTCGGAGCCGTCGTCGCGGACGCAGTAGTAGCCGCCGGAGTTGATGGGGGTCGCGGAGGTCTTGTCCGGATCGCCCGCGTCCTTCGGGTGTAGTTTACACACGTCGTCTCCGGAGCCGACGAAGCCGACGTCGAAGGAGATGTTGACGCCCACGAACATCTTGGGCGCCTTCTTCTGCACGTTCTCCGCGCAGACGCCCTCGCTCTCGTTCTTCTTCTTCTCGCAGAGCTTGCCCTTGCAGTCGGCGTCTTCTTCGCAGGTCTCGCCGTTGTCCTTGCCGTGGGTCTCGTCGACCTTCTTCTTGCAGCCAGGGAAGTCGGGCGGGCAGTCGCCGGTGTCGGCGCAAGCGGCGGGCGCGGCCTCACCGGGGAGGTGCGGCGCTTCCCCTTCGATCTTCTCGCGCTTGATCGTGACCTTGTACGTGTTCTTCGGGTTGCCGCCGACGGCGACCGGATCGTTCTGATCGTTGAAGCCTTGCAGGTAGTACTGCATGGCGCCGACCTGGACGTCGACGCAGGGGATGAGGCCGCCGAAGCCGCCGGTCTCGCCCATCTTCTTGAGCTCGACGACCTTGAACTCGCTCATGCCGAGGCCCTTGTACTTGGCGACGACGCGAACCAGCTTCTCCTCACCCTTGTATTCTGCATAGACCGGCACGGGCGTGCGGTAGGTCTGCTCTGCGATCGGCGTGTGCGTGAAGTCGCCGGAAGGCTGTCCGCCGGCGTTGGGGTCCGTGGGCGTTGCCGCGCCACCGCCGCCAGCCTGCTTCTTCGCAGCGGCCCACGCGGCCTCGATCTCCTTGGTCTTCAGATCCGGATCGAGCTGGATGTTCGGGTCAGCCTTGAGGGCCTCCACGAACATCGCCGTGCCCTTCACGGAGTCGTTCATGCCGCCGATGGCCACGACACCCAGGTTGCGACGCAGCTCCGCGCGCACCGGCGCAGAGCACTTGTCGGCGCCGCACGCGGCGATCGCCTTCTCGAGCTTTGCCTGGGCGGCAGCGAAGTCCGTGGCCAGGTAGTCCTCGTCCATGGCCTTCTTGGAGAGGGCCTTGGCAGCGGCGTCTTTGTTCTGCGCGAACGCCTCTCGCGGTGCCAGCAGGATGCCGACGCCGAGGAGCGCGATGATGAGAAAAAACAAGCCGTTTCGGATCTTCACAGCGGTCTCCGTTGCAAGGATGCAATGCCCTTACAACATTTTCCGAGACCAGCGCGAAAAGATCGCAGAACCCAACGGTCCTGCGATGCTTTTGCGACGCTCTCTAGTTGCCACCACCCGCTGCTTGTAGCGGGATCACTTGCCTGGCGCGCCTTCGGTTCGGATGAACTGGACGCGGCGGTTCAGTGTCCGGTTCGCTTCGGTGTTGTTCGGCACGAGCGGCTGGGACATGCCGAAGCCCTTCGAGGTGAGCCGGCCAACGTCGATGCCGTGCGAAACGAGGTACGCACGTACGGAGTCTGCGCGCGACTGCGAGAGCTTCTGGTTGTAGTTCGCGTTGCCCTTGTTGTCGGTGTGGCCCTGGACATCGATCTTGATGTTCGGGTTGTCGCGGAGGGCGTCGCGGACGGCGTCCAGGATGGGATAGCTGACCGGCTTGATGGTGGCCTTGTCGAAGTCGAACTGGATCTGCTGGGTGATCCGGATCTCCTTCGCGCTGATGGAGATGAGGCCAGGGCAGCCCGGACGCGCGCCGCCCGGCTGACCGGGGGTGTTCGGGCAGAAGTCGTCGACGTCGGCGACGGTGTCGTTGTCGTTGTCGTTGTCGGGGCAGCCGTCCTCGTCCTGGAAACCGTCGGGATCTTCCGGCTGGAGCGGGCACTTGTCCGCGGAGTCCAGGATGCCGTCGAGATCGTTGTCGGGCTCGGGGCAGCCGTCTGCGTCGAGGTAGCCGTCGATGTCCTCGGGCTCCATCATGCACGCATCCTTGGAGTCGGGGATGCCGTCCTTGTCGGTGTCGGGATCATCCGGGCAGCCGTCGAGATCCTCGTAGCCGTTGTAGGTCTCGGGGTTGTCGGGGCACTGATCGAACGAGTCGAGGATGCCGTCGCCGTCGCGATCGCCTTCCTTTGCGACCACCACGACGTCGTCCGTGCACTTGTCACGCGGCGACAGCTCGAGGGCGGCGCGCGCGTTGGGCTCCGCGATGACGAGGTGCTTCTCGGCGTTGGTAAGCTCGCCCTGGTCGAGCTCGGTCGTGGCGAAGCGCAGGTGGCTCTGCGCAAGGGCGAGCTCACGCGGGGCGCACTTCTTTGCGCCGCTCGCGTCTGCGTCCTTCACGATCTTCTCGAGGCCGTCGATGCGGCCGCGAAGGATCGGCGCAGTGGCGCAGCCGTTCGAGAGAACGACCAGCCCGAGACTCAAGCCGGCGACGAGAAAGGTCCGTGCGATCCGGGTTCTGGATCGAAACCAGCGGATTCCGTTCACTTGGTCCCCGTCTTGCCGGCCGAGATCTCGATCGCCTTCTGGGCGTACTCCTCGGCGGTCTCCGCGTAGCTGACGGCATCGCCGTAGCTTGCCTCGCTCGCTTCCACCTGCGCCTGCCGGAGATGCTCCTGCGCGTAGTAGAACTCGTAGGGTGCGTGGCGCTCGGCGCCCACGGAGCGAGCCTGCTCGACGCGCGCCGACGCGGAGTTCATGCTCGCTGCATAATACACGCTTCCACAGCCCGCTTGCGTGAGGGCGAGGAGGCCCAACATCATCGACACAACCACGAGCCTTCGCATGCTTCGGGCAGTAAACAATTCTTTGAGCGCTTCTGCAAGCACGGGATTGACCGACCACCCAGACAAACGCTTCGCCTCGTCCGTTCGGGCGTCGCAGACCAACCCCTCGTGCGCAGCACGTCGCTCGACTATCAGCGGAAGCCCCTAGAAACGCCGGAAGACGCCGACGACGATTCCGAGGAGCATGGTCGGGCGGAAGTCCATCGCGCGGACCAGGATGGGAGCCATGGTCTTGTTGGCGGGCTGGAAGCGGACGTAGTCCTTTTCCGGGTAGTAGTACTTCACGGTGGCCTCGTCCCCAATGAGGGCCACGACGATGTCGCCGCGGTTGGCCGTGAGCTGCTTCTTCACGAAGATGTAGTCGCCGTTGAGGATGCCGGCGTCGATCATGGAGTCACCATGAACACGAAGACCGAAGACCTCGCGACCGCCCTTGAGGAGGCCGCGGTCGATCTTGACCGTGTCGATGACATTCTCTTCGGCGTAGATGGGCAGGCCGGCGGCGACGCGCCCGAGGACGCGCACCTCGACGAGGTCATCATCGACGGTCGCCGCGGGCGTGAGCTCGTTCGATGGTGAGCCCGGCGGCAGGCCGTTCACGGTCCCCATGGCGGTCGGGCGCAGGGCGCGCGACTTCATGTCCTCGCGCGTGAGGTAGCCCTTGCGCTCCAGCGCACGAAGGTGATCGTTCACCCCGTTCGTAGACCGGATGCCCATGCGGGCTCCGATCTCACGAAGCGTCGGGGGGTAGCCCCGATCGGTAATGGACTGCCGAATGAAATCGAGCACCATCTGCTGACGCTGAGTGAGGCCTTGCATGCGTGTAGAACAGTACTGAACGCACGTTCTAGCGTCAAGTAAGTTTGAACGATTGTTTTACAACGATCCGTATCTACGAGTGTTTTCCTTGCGTCAGACGACGTGTGTCCCGTGGCCTTTCGTCCCCTCCCCAAACGTTCCCCGCTGGAAGGACGACCATGGCCGACCCGAGAGTTCTCCACATCTTCTCCCCATCCGCGCGTGCGGCATGCGCTCACTTCGACCAGGTCGCCAGGATCCTTGGTTCGAATGGCTCTCCGTGGCATGTCGGGCAGCCGTTCGGCTTGCCATCGTTGCGCGTGAGCCCGACGACGTACACGTCGTGCATGGCGGTGCGCAGCGCCTGCGGGTCGGTGCGATCGGCGATCGTCGTCTTCCCTTGATGACACGAGTCGCAATAGAGCGGGCCCATGTCGCCGTCCTGACCGGCGGGAGAGAGCCCCAGCACGAGGTCATTCCACATATGCGACGCGATCCGCTTCCGAGGCGTCCACGCCCTGAAATCGTCCACGTGGCAGTCCTTGCACTTGATCCCCAGCGACGCGGTGAAGGTGTTCATCACCTTGCTCATCTTCGAGCGCTCGATCTTGTCGAGACGAGGAAGCTTCGAGGGATCGAGACCAGCCTCGCGAAGCTTCTCCGCCATCGTGCTGGCGCGAAGACGCGGAAGGCGCGAGGTCGAGGTCGAGGGCAAGGTCGAGGTCGAAGTCGAGGTCGAAGTCGAAGTCGAAGTCGAAGTCGAAGTCGAGGTCGGGGTCGAAGTCGAAGTCGAGGTCGAGGTCGAGGTCGAAGTCGAAGTCGGTGTCGAGGTCGAAGTTGAAGTCGGTGTCGTCGTCGGTGTCGTCCCTCCCGGCGACGTTCCCACCGCGGCAACCGCTGCCGGTGCCCCGCACGCTGCGATCATGAGTGCGAGCGGCCCGAGCGGCCCGAGCGGCCCGCGCCTCATCAGCCGAAGCGCCCGCTCGTGGAGAGGAAGGTCAGCTTGTCGTTCGTCTCGCGCAGGCGCGCCGCAAGCAGGCGAACGCACGCCCAGAGGACCTCGTATGCCAGATCCTTGTGCAGGAAGAGCAGCTCGTCGAAGGCGTCCTTCGTCATCACGATCAGGCGGCAGCGCTCGTGCGCGTACGCATCCGCGGAGCGCGTGGACTCGTCGAGGAGCGAGAGCTCGCCGAAGACCTCGCCCGTCGCGAGCACCGCAAGGGCCTCTTCGCCCATGCCCGAGACCTCGCGCGAGATGCGGATCTTGCCTTCCATGATGATGAACAGCTTGTCGCCAGGATCGCCGTAGCCGAAGATCTTGGTGCCCAGCGGATGCGCCTCTTCCGTCGTCGCCGCAGCGACCAGCGTGAGCGCGTCCTGTGTCAGACCATCGAAGAACGGCACGCGCGCGAGTTGCTCCTCGCGTGCGAACGTGTCGATCGAGTTCTTGACGTTGGGCTGTGTCACTTTGGGGCCAAGACTATTCCATCACCGCCGAAGCCTCAACGCGCAAGCAGCGCAACCAGCGCGATGATCGCGGCAATCACGGCCGCCAGGAGCAACAATGCGAATACCTTGAGGACCGTCCGAAAGGCGGATCGTCCAGGCGGAGGGGCGCTGCGCTGGCGGAGAGGCATGCCGCCCATCGCCTGTGGCGACGACGGGACGGCCGAAGGCGCCATCATGATGCCGCTGGCCGTCGCATCGCGACCCTCGTCCTCGTAGGAGAGCACTGTGTTGCTGAGGCGGCCCACCGAGATGGGCCCGGGGACATCGGGCGCTCGCCGGCTGAACTCCGCGACGCGCTCCGCGGGCTCGTCCACGACAAGGACCGAGACGCCGAGCCTGAGCATGCGGCGATTGTCCCAGCGCGCACGACGCTGAGGGACGAGGCGCGTGTAGCCGAGCCACGAGCCGCGCGTGCTCGTGCGGTCCATCACGACGATGCCTTCCTTCTTGCGGACGACCTCCAGGTGATCGCGGGACACGTTGCGGTCCTCGACCTTGAGGTCGGCCTTGGGGCCGCGGCCCACGACGTACACGCGCCCCTCTTCCTTCAGCGCAAGGACGTGACCGACGCTCGGTCCCTCGGTGACGCGGACGGTGGGCCAGGGCGGCGGCCGCAGGAACTCCTCGCTGTCGGCGTCATCCGATTCGTCGGATGTGTGCCGCAGCTCCATGAGAACGTCGCCAACGCGGATTGGATCACCGATGCGGACGACGCGGAAGCTGTCTTCGGCGATCGGCACCTCGCCAACGCTACATTCCTCGTCCCCCTGGAGGAACCACTCGCCGCCACGACATGACAGCTTTGCGTGCAGCTTCCGGACGTTGGGCGCGTCGATCTCGATGGCCGAGTCCGGCCCTGCACCGAGCGTCAGGGGCTCGCCGTTCAGCGGAAACTTGCGCAACGAATCGAAGCGCCCCGCGGGATAAACGACGAGCGTGAGCCCCATTCCGCACCCAGTTTACAAGAACCCGCGCGGAAAAGAGCAACTTCGAGTCAGTGCGAGCTGTTTGCTGCCAGCCAGCGCTCTGCTTCGAGAGCGGCCATGCAGCCAGTGCCGGCGGCCGTGACGGCCTGGCGGTAGACGAAGTCCTGGACATCGCCCGAGGCGAAGACGCCCGGGATGTTGGTCTGGGTGGTGCCCGGCTTGGTCTTCAGGTAGCCGTTATCGTGCATGTCGAGCACGCCGGTGAAGAGGTCGGTGTTCGGCGTGTGGCCGATCGCCACAAAGAGCCCGGTGATGGCGATGTCCGTCTTTTCCTTGGTCTTGAGGTTCACGAGCCGCGCGCCCGTCACCTCGCCCTTGGACACGTCGAGGATCTCGTCCACGGCAGAGTTGTAGATGATCTTGATCTTCTGGTTCCTGAGGACGCGATCGATCATCGCCTTGCTGGCACGGAACTCCTCGCGACGGTGCACGAGCGTGACCGTCTTGCAGAGACCTGAGAGGTACATCGACTCTTCCATCGCGGTGTCGCCGCCGCCGACCACGACCACGTCCTGATTCCGGAAGAACGCGCCGTCACACACGGCGCAGGCGCTGACGCCCTTGCCCTTCAGCGCGTCCTCGCTCGGGATGTTGAGCCACTTCGCCTGCGCGCCGGTGGCGATGATGACGGTCTGGGACTTGTATTCCAGGTTGTCGTCGCCGGCCCACACGGTGAACGGGTGCTTCGTGAGGTCGACCTTGTTGACGTCTTCGGTGCGGATCTCAGCGCCCTGGTGGATCGACTGCTCGCGGAACGCGGCCATGAGCTCCGGCCCGGCGATCTTCGAGGGGAAGCCCGGGTAGTTCTCGACGTCGTTGGTGATCATCAGCTGGCCGCCGGGAATGCCGCCGCGGCTCAGGCCCTCGAACATGAGGGGCTTCAGGTTCGCGCGCGACGCGTAGATGGCTGCGGTGTGCCCCGCGGGGCCGGATCCGATGATGATCGTTTTGCGGACGTCTTGGCTCATGGCCCAGAATCATAAGCCCAAACAGGCCCGTTCTGCATCCCCCGCTTCACCAGACTCCACCGAAAAATGGGTCTGCGGCGCTCACTAGAAGCGGTAGGAGACGCCGACGTTGATCACATTGATCTGGTTCGTGATCGTCCCGAGGTTGATCGGGTAGTTCGTGCGGTAGCGCGTGCGCCCGTTCGGGCAGGTGTTGCCCGTGACGTTGTCCGCGGCCGGGTTGCAGGACGTGCCCGCGGTTCCGGAGAAGCCCTCGGCCTGAGGGTTCTTGTTGTCCTGGTCGGCATAGAAGATGTGGCCGTAGCCGAGCGAGAACTCGAGCGCGTTCGTCTTCGTGTTGTCCTCGTCGTAGCCGCCGAACCGAAGGCGATACGTGGCGCCGAGCGTGAGGCCGAAGTTCTGCGAGGCCGCGAACTGCACGTTCTGGAACTGCTTGTCCTGGCCGCGCGACTGGAAGAAGCCGCCCGCGCGGATGGCGAGGCGGTCGGGCATGGCGTTGTAGTCACCGCCGACACGCACGCCGAACACGTCCTTGTAGCCATTGGGCACGTCCGCATTCGGGGGCAGGTACGCGCCCTGGATGCCGGAGACGGGCAGGATGCCGTTGCCGTTCGAGTCGCCCGCGAACCGCACCTGCGTCGAATCGGCCGCGCTGTTGTTCGCCCAGGTGAGATCGATCTCGGCGTCGAACTTGTCCGTGAGGAGCGGGTCGCGCGTGTGCGCCTTGTGGACGCGGAGCTTGTGGTAGCGGAAGCCCAGCTTGGCCTCCATGGGGATCGCGAGCTTCACGGTGGCGTTGTCGCCCTTGCCGCACGGGTTGTTCGTCTGGTCCGCGGCGAGGCCGGTGCCGCAGTCGCTGAAGATCGTGTCGCCATGGGTCACGCCCGAGCTGTCGCCCTTGGCGTTCTTGGCCGTGTAGAAGTTGACCTGCGTGCCGACGTCGCCCCGCGCCTTCACGGCGTCGCTCCACTTGTACCAACCCGCGATGTCGATCTCCTCGGTCGGGCTGTAGAGGGCGCCAGCGGTGAAGCCGGGGATGAAGTAGTCCGCGACCTGGAGATCCGCACGTACGTCGTTGCCCGGGCCGAGCTTGTCACCATTGAGGCCGAGCGACGAGTTGGCGAGCTTGAACTTTGCGATGCCCCACTGGAACGCAGCGCCAAGGCGCAGGCCGTCGATGACCTCGTAGCCAGCGCCGATCTGCGGGAAGACGACAAGACCTTCCTTCTTCACGAGCATGTAGCGCGTGGGCGACGGCACCATGTCGCCGTTCGGACCCTTCACGAAATCGGGCCAGTGCGCGGCGCCCGCGGCGCTGGGGCCGATGACACCGACGCCAAGGCCAAGGCGATCGTTCACGCGATAGGTGAACGCCATCTGCGGATCGAAGCTCGGCTCGTCCTCCGCGCAGTACTTCTGGAACGTGTTGCCGCCGCCCGCAAGGAGCGGGTCCGCCTGAGAGGTGTCGAAGAGCGAGCGCACGCGCTGGTAGCACGAGTGCTGGAAGATGACGTTGCTCTGCAGCGTGAGCCGCGTGGGCTGTCCTGCAAGACCGGCTGGGTTGTAGAAGACCGCGAGCGGATCCGAAGCGCGAGCGACCCAGGCGCCACCGCGCGAGAACTGCTCCGAGCCGTTGTCCGGAAACTCCGTCACGTTCGTGGCGTGAGCAGAGCCTGCCGCAAACAGCGACGTTGCGAGGAGAGAGACGACCGTGAGCGAACGAAGCGGCAAGCGCATGGGCACGCGCTGAACCTACCTTCCCCTGTCGAAAAGTTCATCAGCTATCGCACATGGCGCATCGCGTCAGCGACGCGCACCAGACCAGCCTGCCCAAGGACGCACCGCCGCGGACGACGACGTGAAGAGCGTCAGTCGCGGACGGGGGTGGCCTTCAGCGACGCGCGACCGTCCTTCACGTAGACCGAGAACTTCACGCGCTTGCAGCCGTGCTTCTGGATCAGCGTGTCGCGGTTCTTGCGCAACGTCTGCTGGAACTTCTCGAACGTCAGGCCGTCGACCGCCTCACCGCACTGGCGCTTGGTGCGGATGAAGTCGTCGTAGACGGTGAGCCACTCGGAGTTCTCGTCACCGGGCTTGGCCGCGCCATACTGGCCGGTCGCTGCCGCGAGCAGGGCTGCGGGAGGCTCGCCCACCATCGTTGCTTCTTCGCGGTCGGCGTCGGGCGCGAGCGGCGCCATGGGGTTGAAGAGCGGCGACGCATTTCCCGAGGGCATCGGGACGGGCACGCTGCCGGTGATCGGAGGCATCCGGCCTGCCGAGGGCGCCGGAGCACCTGCGGCAGGCGTGGGCGCCGCGCGCTGGGGTTGCGTGCCGGTACCCGGGAACCCGGGAGGACCCCCGGGCGAACCAGGCATGGGTCCGCCAAGGGGCGGAGGTCCACCGGGCCGCTGACCAGGACCGGAGCCCGGGGGAGAATGTGGATTGGGTGCCTGATGGGGCTGCCCATGAGGATGAGGCATGGGCGGACGCGGCCCGTTGAGCCCATCTTGTCGCATGGGAGGAGGAGGACCGAAGCCACCGGGTGACGAGCCGCCCGACTGAGGAACGTTCGGGATCTGCCCCGAGCCTGCGCTGGAGTCCGCGAGCGGGAACGAGAACGCGCTCATGGCCGGGTTTGCGGGGACGGGGCCAAGGATAGACTCCAGGTTCGCGGGACGCTTGGCCTGACCGCCCGCCTTCTCGACGACGCGCTCCATACCCGCGTTGATGTCCACGGCGACCGCGCGGAGACCGCCGGAGAAGCGCGGCAACTGCAACGCATCGATCTTGCCGGCGCGGAGCGCCTGCGCCTGAACGACCATCTCCTTCTGAGGGCGCGAGTGCTCGATGAACGAGAACAGGAAGCCGAAGAGCGAGCCGCCCACGACCACGGAGATGACGAGCCACAGCTTGACGCTCGCCTTGTCCTTGTCGTCTGCGCCAGTGACGAAGCCCATGGGCCCGCCGATGGAGACCCGCGGACGCACCACGGCGAAGCCCGCGCCGTTCTCCTTCATCTCCCATGCATCGCCGGGGAGCCGCACGAAGATGGCGCCCGCCTTCTCGCTTCCGGACACCGACAGCCGCGACACGTCGGTGCGACCGGTGTCCTTGTAGCCCTTGTCGCCAGCGGGATCGAAGAGCTTCGCGATCTCCGGGCCGAGTAGCGCGAAGTTCCCCTCGTCGAACTCCTCACCTTGGCCGAGCGTGCCCGTGATGGGCTTCTGCGCGCCGGAGAAGAACGCGACGTTCGTGCGCGTGCGCTTTGCGATCTCCTTCGCGAAGCCCGCGTCGATCCAGCGAATGGCCACGACGGCGCCCAGCGGAGGCTGGCCGATCTCGTCCTCGATCGGGCGGGTGACCACGCGCGCGACCTTGCCGTCCCAGATCCACGTGTCGTCGCGGAGGTTGCCGTGGAGCGCGTCGAACACTGCGGGATAGCCGCCGAGCTCGAAGCCCGTGGACGCGTTCGCCGTGTCGTACCCGACCTGCGAGACGACACGGCCGTCGCGGTCGACGAAGAAGAGCGCGTCGTTCTTGTACTCGGGCGGCAGGTTGTCGTTGAAGGCCGTGAGCGCCTTGCGACCGTCTTCCTTTGCGAACGTCGGGATCGAGTCCTTGCCGTTGGCGTTCTTCAGGACCTTGCGGCTGGCGTCGTCAGCGCTGACGCGCAGGAGGTTGTCGAGGCGACGACGCGCGTCGATCTGAAGCGCCCAGCTCACGACCTGGCTGTCGCCCTTCAACGTCTCCGTCATGGCGAGCGCCGCACGCCGATCGTACTGACCGACCGCGAGCGACACCACGTACACCGCCGCGCCCACGACGAGCGAGAGCAGGACGTACCAGATGCGGGACAGGATCATCATCGGGGAGCGCCCCCATCCACGCCGCCGCCACCTGCGCCACCGCCTGCAGGGGCTGGGGCTGGCGTCACGCTCAGGGGCTCCTTGAGCTCCGTCAGGCGGTCTTTCGCCGCCACCGGCACGGGCTGCCCGACGGGCTTTCCGTCGAAGAAGGCCTTCAGGACGTAGTCACCGTTTGCGAGCGTGAACGCGAACGCGTTGTCGCGGCCCGGATAGGTGATCTGGACGGCTTGCGAATCGACGATGACCCAGGTCCGCACGCTCGGGGAGAGCTCGTCGCGGAACTCGAACTTGCCAGCGCCCGTCGGTGCGACCCATTCACGGACGCCACCAGCGCTCTGGTTCTCCGGCTTGAAGGTGGCAATACCCACCCCGTAGATGCGGTGGTTGAACGGGTCGAAGTTCTTGAACTGGAGCTTCTGCCCGGGCGCCACGACGATCGTGGTGGGGTAGATGCGCCCGCCCGTGAGGCTCATCAACATGGCCTTTTCCTGCGGTGCGCCGCCACCAGAGGACATCGCCGCGATGCAGAGATCGTGCGAAGGATTCCCTGACAGATTGAAGAACTTGGAGTCGACCGCGGGGGACGGCTCGCGCCAGGTCCAGCGGTGTGCATCCGTCTTGGCTGCCTCGACGTAGACGTCTGGGAACAGCTTCTCGTGGCCGATGATCCGCCCGCGAACGTTCGGGTTCACGGCAGAGACGGAGGGCGCCACCAAGGACGCCACAGTGAACGCCAAAAGCGCTCCAGCCAGGGCAAGGCAAGAAGGTAGTTTCTGCATGTCTTCCGGGAGATGCCGAGACTACACTACTGAGCGTAACGCGTCATCGCTCAGATTTCGGGGTATGCTTCTCCCATAGTGGACCAGCGCGAGCAGCGCGAGCAGCGGCCGCCCCGTCCGCCTGCCGAGAGCGTCGGAGACGACGAAGCCCTTCCGGTTTCGGTGCGGACGTCCATCGTACCGGTGCCCTTGAAACCCCGGGGGGACCGCCCGGCGCCGCTGGTCTTCAAGCAGGGCGCGCGGGCTCCGTACGGGGTGCGCTGGTACGGAGTCACGTCCCTTTACGGCCACATGCGGAATTTCGTGTCCCGTGCGATCGCGGCAGAGTCGGTCGACTCGCGCGACTGGATGCGGCCGAACCCACCGGCGGACCTGCTCGCGTCGGCCTGCCGGACGCTGGAGATCCAGCCCGCGCCTTCCCTGGTCGAGGCGCTCGGTCGTCCCGTGTGGATCGATTTCGCCGCGGACACGGGCGACGACCGTGATGTCTCCGCCGCCGTGGGCCGCATGGTCTCGGACGTGTACCAGGTGGATGGCCGGGTGCTGCCTCGTGGGGACGTGCTCCTCTTTGGCGGGGACATCGCCTATCCGGTCGCGACCGCGGACGAGATCCACGCGCGCCTCATTCTTCCGTGGAACGAGTCGCTGCGCGAGCTGCGGTCGAGCGGCGAGCGGCGCGTCCTGCTCGGCGTCCCAGGCAACCACGACTGGTACGACGGACTCGACGGCTTCGGCCGCCTCTTTCGCAAGCGTGTCGACGAGCCGCTGCGGACCGATCACAAGGACCAGCGCTCTCGGCTGGCGCAGCGGATCGCGCGGCGGCGCGGCCGCAAGCTGGGTCTCGTGGCGCGCGGGCTCCACCTGGACGAGGTGGGCGCGGCGGTCGGATTCCTGCCGCGCATCTTCAAGTCCGTACGGGCGTTCTTCCGGGGCGTCGCAATCCGTCGCCGGAGGCGTCTCGCGCTGCGTGGCTACGAGCCCGTGCAGGAGGCCAGCTATTTCGTGCTGCCGCTTGCGCGCGGGCTCGAGCTCTGGGGCGCGGACCGTCAGCTCGGGCGCGTGGACTTCCGCCAGCGAAGCTTCTTCAAGAAGCACCGCCAGAGGCACCCAGAGATGCGCGTGCTCTTCGCGGCCGGCGACCCTGCGATAGCGTACGGCGAGCGGCACGCACCCGGTGCGGACATGCTTGCGGCCTGCCGGCTCTCCTTCCTGGACGACCGTGTCTTCTTCCTTGCAGGGGACTACCACCACTACGAGCGGCGCGCGGTCGGCGACAAGAGCATCCACGTCATCGCCGGCGGCGGCGGTGCATTCTTGCATGGTACACGTATCGCGCCGTACCCCGATGGCGACCCCGCACGCGTCTGGCCCGACGCGAAGATGACCAAGCAGCTGGTGTGGCAGGTCCCACTGAAGCTCATGGCGGGTCGAGCCGGTCTGATGGTGCACATCGCGTTCGGGCTCTTCGGATTCCTGGCGATGGGTGCGGCGGAGCGAAGCGGCACGGCGCTGGCGCTCGCGTCGCTCGTGATGAGCGGCCTCATCTGGATGTTGCTCTTCGGCGTGGGCGCGGCGCAAGGTCGGCACCCGAAGAAGATCGCGGCCGTGTCACTCCCGTTCGGCGTGGCGCTGGGCTTTCTTCCGATGCTGCTGCGCATGGCGATCCCGCGCGTGGTGCCACACCTTGCACAAGACACCGTGGTGCTGATCGCCTACGCATTCGCGGGGTCGTTCCTCTTTGGCCTCTTCCTTGTGGCCGTGACGGTGCTGGGCCTGGAGCACCAGCAAGCGTTCACGGTCCTGGGTCATCCGGGGTTCAAGCATTTCGTGAGGCTGTGCGTGCACCCGAGCGGGAAGATCGAGGCGTGGGTCATCGGCAAGGACGACATGCTGGCGACGGGGGATCCGGAGCTGATCGACAAGTTCGAGTGGCCGACGACGGCGGCGACTTCGACATCGACCTCGACTTCGACGACGACTTCGACGGCGACTTCGACGACGACCTCGACTTCGACGACGACCTGAACATCGACTTCGACGACGACGACCTCGACTTCGACGACGACCTGAACCTCGACCTCGACCTCGACGACGACCTGAACCTCGACCTCGACCTCGACTTCGACCTTCGGCGTTAGCCTACTGGGCGCAGGAGGATCACGAAGCGGGTTCCCGTTCCGTCTTCGCCTGGCTCGGCCCAGATTTCTCCCTTGTGCTGCTCGACGATGTTTCGCACGATCGACAGGCCCAGGCCCGTGCCGCGGCCTTCGCTCTTCGTCGTGAAGAAGGGCGTGAAGATGTTGGTGAGGTTCTCCACGGGGATGCCGTGGCCGTTGTCCTCGACGGTGACCTTCACACGCTCGTCGAGCATGGACGTGGTGACGTGGAGGCGTCCGGCGGTCGCGGGCATGGCATGACAGGCGTTCGTGACAAGGTTCACGAAGACCTGCGCCAGCTGCTCCGACATGCCGGAGACGTCAGGCACGGTGACGAAGTCGCGCGACACCTCTGCCCCCGCCTCTGCGATGACGTGCTCGCAGAACGCGAGCGCGCGATCGATCACCGTGGACACGCGCACGGGCTCGGTCCGCTGCTGCGAGGGCCGTGAGTACGTGACCAGATCACGCGTGAAACGGAGCATGCGCGTGGCGGACTCACTGATGCGGCGCAGGCGCTCGACATCGGCCGGATCCGAGGGGGTCGATGTCATCTTGCGGAGCAAGAGGTCGGTGTACGCGACGATCGAGGTGAGCGGGTTGTTCAGCTCGTGCACGACGCCCGCAGCGATCTGGCCCAGCGAAGCGAGCTTCTCCGCCTGCACCATGTGCCCCATGAGCACGCGCAGGTTCGTGGCGTCTTCGTTCGCCTTCCCGTGCGAACGCGCGAAGAGCAGGCCGCGGCCCATGCCCTGCGCGGCGCGCTCGAGCACATGCCTGGTGGCGGAGTCGGCCTCCATGAGATTCGGGTCGTCGCCGGCGACGTGCAGCGTGGTGCCGTTGGGCTCGGCGCCGAGCGAGAACTCGAACGCATAGCCCGGGAAGAGCCGCGTGGGATCCATGCCGACGGCGCGGTGGTCCTCACCAGGCGGCGTGACCTTGTAGACCTTCTGCTCCGCGCCGCTGAGATCGCGCGTGCTCTTGCGCTCCGCGTTGAGCCCGTTCGCAGGAGGGGCTGATACCAGGCAAGCGCCCACGCCGCACGCGGGCAGGATGTCGGAGAGCGCGCGAAGCATCGCGAGGACCACTGCCTCCTCGCCTTCGGAGACGGGGAGGTCGATCGTCGCAACGAGGAGTCTGTCGAGCCACGTCCCTGGCACGCTCGCGAGGCCGAGGCGCCCGGCGGAGATGCGCACCTCGCGGCTCACCGGCATGCTGGACTGGACGGGCGTATGCGACTCGCTGACCTGCTGGTGCTCTCCAGAGGCGCGGCGCGTGTGCTCGCCCGAGGCGCGCTCTTCGGCGCTCTTCTCGCTCGCCTTCTCTTCGGGTGTTGCGTCGGTCTCTGCCATCAGGTGTTGGGCTCCGGCGCGGGTTCTGATGTCTTCGTCGAATCTTCGCTCGCCTTGTCCAGGTCGAGGATCTTCTGCTTCCCCACGTAGCTCTTCGTTTCGTACTTGGTGATCTTGCCGATCTTGCGGACGATCTCCGCCATGCGCTCCGTCTCCTGCTCGATCACGGCGGCGGCGCGCTCACCCTGCGAGCCCTCGGTGAGGAGGCGACGGAGCAGCGTGGCGTAATTCAGGACCGACGTGAGCGGCTGGTTCAGCTCGTGCGCGGCCGCGCCTGCGAGCTCCGCGATGACGGCCTGGCGCTCCTGATCGATCAGCTGGTCTTGCGCCTGCTTCAGGCTCTGCTCCATGCGCATCTTCTCGCGAAGGTCGGTGAAGATGCCGACACTGCCGACAGGAACGTCGCGATCGTAGATGAGCGCGCCCGCAAAGCTCACAGGCACCGCCGCACCGCTGCCGTCCAGGATCTCCGTGCGAAGCCCCTCGACGCGGCCCTTGCCGTCGCGGATGAGCCGCATGTGACGCTCCGCTGTGCCCTTCGGATAGAGCTCGCGAACGTCGAGGCCAACGACGTCCTTCGCCTCGCGACGGTAGATTCGCTCCGCTGCGCGATTGAAGAACACCACGCGGCCCTCCATGTCCGCGCTGATGATCGCGTCCACGGAGGAGTCGATGACGCGCTGGAGGAAGTCCTTCGTCTTAAGGAGCTCGGCCTCGACCGCGCGCTCCTGCGTCACGTCGCGGAACGTGCAGAGGATGGCGCCCTCTTCGCGGAGGACGCTGGAGAAGTTCATGCTGAGCACCAGCTTCGCGCCGTCCAGCTTGCGCTCCACGCGCACATCCATGCCTTGCGGGTACTCGCCGCGCGCAAAGCTCTCCTTGAGGATCGGGCCCAGGTCACCGTCGCCGCCGTTGAAGAAGACGTCCAGCAGCCGGCGCCCGCGGAGCTCCTCTTCCTCGTAGCCCGTGATCTTGCGCGCGGTGGGGTTGGAGAAGAGCAGGTGCCCCTCCGCGTCGATCACGACGATACCGTCCGCCGAGCTCTCGAAGAAATCCGCGTAGCGCTGCAGCGAGCGCAGGCGGCGCTCTGCCTCGAAGCGTGCGACCGTGACCTGCTGCGTCTGATCGCGAAGTGACTGCAGCACGCGGGCATTCCGCAGCGCGATCGCCATGGCGCCAGAGATGGTGCGGCACAGATCGACCTCGCGCTCACCGAAGCCATAGGCGGCGCGCGCGCGCAGGAAGATGACGCCGAGCGGCTTCTTCTCGTACAGGATCGGCAGGACGCACATGGAGCTGAACGCGATCGGGTTCTCGCCGTTCTCCCGACCCGCCTGCTCAGCCCGCACAATGTCGAAGAGCGGATGCTTCGTGGCGTCCGGGATGATGAGCGGCGCGCCGCTGGTGAGCACCTGCTGGATCTCGGGGTACCTCCCCAGGTCGATCGGCAGGTCGCGGAGCTGCTCGTCGTCGCTCGCGGCCACGACGTAACCGACATTGCCGGTCTCGCGGACCAGGACGATGGACACGCGGTCGATGTGCCCGACCTCCGCGATGCGCTGCACGACGGTGAAGAGGATGCCGCGGAAATCCAGGTTCGACGCGAGCGCCTGCGTGAGCTCGAGGACGACCTGCGCGTCGCGCTCCTTCTGCGCGAGCGTCTCCATTGCAGTGCGCAGGCGCAGCTGGCCGCGAACGCGCGCGACGAGCTCCACGGGCTTGAAGGGCTTGCGCACGAAGTCGTCGGCGCCTGCCTCGAAGGCCTTCGCGACCTCGTCGTCAGCGTCGATCGCCGTGAGCACCACGACCGGAAGGTCGCGTGTCTCTGCGCGCGCTCGCAGGATCCGGAGGACCTGATAGCCGTCCGGCGGCGGCATCACGAGATCGAGCAATACGATCGACGGATGGACCTTCTCGATCTGCGCGAGCGCCTCTGCTCCCGATCCCACGCTGACATAGTCGAGCTTCGCGGCGGCAAGCGCCTGCCCGAGCACATGACGACTCACGGTGTCGTCGTCGACCACCAGAACGGGACCGGCGCTCATCCAGCTCTAAATCTATACGGATTTCAGGTAAAAGCAACGCCCCCCGTCCAATCGGTTTGGGCAAGTTCTTCAGCTGGCTCAGGTCAGGCTGGCTCGCTCATGTTTCAGTGCCGTTGAGGCTCAGGTCGCCGCTGCCCTTGTCGTCGCCCTTGCCATCGAGGATGGTGAGCGGCCCCTTGAGCGACACGGTGGTGATGCGGCTGCCCTTCGGGTTCACGCCGATGGTGCCTTCGAGCTTCGCGCGGAGGCGCAGACCGCCGTCGATCTTCTGTGTGAAGGTGAAGCTCACGCCGAACTCGGCCTGGTCCGCGGTGGCGGACTTCAGGATGAACTCCACGCCGTCGACCGTGGTCTTGCCGTCGTCCTTGATGCCGATCATGTCGAGCACCGAGTCCGTCGACGGAACGAGCTTCTCGCCGACCTTCAGCGCGCGGTTCGGCAGGAACTCGGCGGCCTTGTCCTTCTCGAAGACGTCGGCGTAGTGATCGTGGAGCTCCTTCAGCTGCGTTGCGCCGACCTTGGCGCCACCGGAGTCCTGCGCAGAGAGCTTGCCGTCATCCGCACGGCTCACGACGAAGCGCGAGCCCGCGAGCGGGTTGACGGATTTCTTCTCGTCACCTGTGCCCTCTTGCTTGGTCGAGAACAGCTCCTTCACGTCGAGCGCGGCCTTGGTCACGCGGAACTCGTCGGAGGCCTGCACCTCCACGGTGGTGGTCTGCTCCTCCGTCTGGCGGAAGACCTTGCCACCGAAGGTGAACTTCATGGTCATCTTGTTGGTCGCCGTGAGCTTCGTGCCGGCCTTCGGAACGGACTTCACGAAGCTGATGTCCGTGGACGCGGCCGTGGTGCCGGCAGCGGCGTCACCGCCAACGGCATCCCCCTTCACCTTGCAGGAGCAGAGCGCCAACATCAGGATTGCGACGGCACCAAGAGCGAGTGTCTTCATGGGCCGACGAAAATAACACGAGAGCGGTTATTAACGGCAAGTAACCTTCAGCCGGCTCGCACCACCGACGCCACGGAATCGCGGCCGAGCGCGCGTTTCCACCACGCCTCGAGGTGCGGGAGATTCGCGGTGACGTGAGGTGCGCCGATGATCGGCAGGCTCGCGACGTACGGCGCAAGCGATGCGTCGGCGAGCGAGAACGCATCCCCCGCGAGCCACTGCGACGATGCAAGCGCGCGATCGTGGACGGCGAACGCCTTCGTCAGTGCCGCCTCCGCCGCGCTCTCCGCCATGGGGTCCGGCGCGTTGCCCTGGTGCTTCTTCAGGATGCGCTCCACGGCGAGCGCACGCGTGTGTGGCGCGACGTACGACTGGTCCACGGAGAGCCACTGCTCCATGCGCGCCGCGTCCTTCGCGTTCGTCGGCGTGAGGCGCGGGCCGGGCAGCGTCACGTCCAGGTAGCGGATGATCGCACGCGACTCGTACAGGAGGAACTCCCCGTCCTCGAGGACCGGGACGACACCGAACGGATGACGCGAAAGATGCGGCTCCCCCTTCTGTTCGCCCGTGAACAGGTCGACCGTGACGAACGTGTGCGCGCACTTCTTCTCGGCGAGCGTGATGAGGACCTTGCGCGTGCAGCTGGAGAGCGGGTGACCGTGAACCTTGATGGTGTTCATGCCACCAAGGAGCCGCTACCGGGGCCGGAGGATTTCGAAAATCGACTCGGGGTCCGCTTTTTTTGTTACCCGTGCGTCCTCGCGGAAGGAGCGGAGGAGCTCCGCCTTCACGGCCGCGCGAGCGCGATGCAGCCGCGACTTCATGGCCTCTACCGTGAGCCCGAGATGCGCGGCGGTGTCGTTCGTGCTCTCGCCGAGGATGTCGCGGTGGATGAGCACGTCGCGCAGCTCGGGCGCGAGGCCCTCGAGGATGTGCGAGAGGCGCTCGCGCAGGCGGCGGTCCACGAGCTGCTCTTCGGGGTTTGGCCCTTCGAGCGCGAGCGGCTCGGTGTCGTCCGTCAGCACGTGCTTGAGCGAGCGCCGCGCGAGGCGCGTGCAGTGCGTGCGGACCGCGCGAAAGAGCCACGACGAGAGCGCTGCGATTTCGCGCAGGCTGCCGATGTACCGGGAGAGCGCGAGCAGGGCTTCCTGCGTCGCCTCCTCGGCGTCGGCAGGTGAGATGCAGAGGCGCGCGGCGTAGCGCACCACGTCCGGCCGGCGCTCACGGAGCAGCGAATCGATCTCCTTCGCGTTCACTAGCTATCCACTGCCTAGAAGAGGCCGCCCTGCGCGGCGCCCCCCTGCGGTGACTTCCCGAGGTGCTCGTATGCCTTGCGCGTGGCCACGCGACCACGCGGCGTGCGACCGATGAAGCCCTGCTGCAGCAAGTACGGCTCGTAGACGTCCTCGATGGTGTCCCGGGGCTCGCCCAGGGCGGCGGCGAGTGTCTCCACGCCCACGGGCCCACCCTCGTAGTCCTCGATGATGATCTTGAGGAGGCGGCGGTCCATCTCGTCGAAGCCGGCGTCGTCGACCTCGAGCCGCTTGCACGCGTCGCGAACGCCGGCGGTGTCGATCGTTCCGTCGCCCAGGACATCCGCAAAGTCGCGGACGCGACGGAGAAGGCGGTTCGCGATGCGCGGCGTGCCACGTGCGCGCTTGCCGATCTCGGTGGCGGCGGCCTCCTCGATGGTGACGCCGAGCAGCGACGCGCTCCGCAGCACGATGCGCGCGAGCTCCGGCACCGGATAGAAGTCGAGCCGCATGACATGCCCGAACCGCGAGAAGAGCGGCGCCGTGAGGAGGCCGGTGCGCGTGGTGGCGCCGACGAGCGTGAACGGCGCGACGTCGATCTGGATCGAAGACGCGAACGCCCCCTCCCCCGTCATGATGTCGATGCGGAAGTCCTCGAGCGCGGGATAGAGGCTCTCCTCCACGATGGGATTCAGGCGATGAATCTCGTCGATGAAGAGGATGTCGTTCGGGCCGAGCTTGGTGAGCAGCCCGGCGAGCGCGCCCTTGTGCTCCACGACGGGGCCGTTCGTCATATGCAGCGCGACGCCCATCTCGTGAGCAAGGATCTGCGCGAGCGTGGTCTTGCCAAGACCAGGAGGACCACACAAGAGGAGGTGATCGAGCGGCTCACCGCGACGCTTCGCCGCGGTCACGAAGACGCGGAGGTTCTCCTTGTGCTTCTCCTGGCCGACGTAGTCGTCGAAGGTCTGAGGGCGAAGCGTGCGGTCGAAGCGTGTGTCGTCGCCGTGCGCCGCGCCGTCGACGGGGCGCGGCTCGGGGGGCTCCGGGGCCGCTTTTTTGGGAGGTTTCGCCACGTCCCTCCTTCTACACGATCTTGGCGGGGACCTTGCAGGTCAGGCCTCGGAGATGACCGAATCCCCTTCGTCGCCACGACGCCGGCCAGGAGAGAACGCGCCAGAACAGGCGAGTTTCTCGGAGCAGAGCCGCGAACGGATGATGTCGGACGTCCGCTACCTGCTCCGTCAGCCGTCCACCCCCTGGATCGTGTTCGACCGCAAATCGACGCCGGGAGACACCTCGACCCCGACCTCGACCCCGACCTCGACCCCGACCTCGACCTCGACCCCGACCCCGACCTCGACCCCGACCCCGACCCTCACCCCCACCTCCTTCGTTCCCTTCGAGATCGAAGCTCCGTTCGAGCTGGCTCCGCCGCGCGCGGCCTTCCCCAGGGCTGGTGTGGCCGTGGTGCTGCTCGCGGCGCTCGCCGGCGTTGCTGTCTTCGGGACGTTGCGGGGGATGGATGTGTCTGCCAGCACGGTCGCTCCGATCGCCGTGACGGATGTGCCGGTCGCGGCGGCTCCCGCGCCCGAGCCCGAGCCGGAGATCGCGGTGCCGGCACCCGAGAAGAAGACCGCCGCGATGCCCAACGCGCCTTCGTGGCTCGCGGTCCGTGGCAACGCGAGCATCCATCGCATCTATCTGGACGGGAAGCTCCTGCTCGGGAACGGTGCGCGCTCGTTCGTCGTGAAGTGCGGGATGCACACGATCGCGGTGAGCGACAGGAAGCACACGCGCGCCGTGGACGTGCCTTGCGGTGGCGAGCTCATCGTGAGCGAATAGCGTCGTGACCGACCCTCCATGATTTCCGTTTGCGCGGGGCTCACCAGCGCCTAGATTCCGCGGCATGGCGTACGTCTTCTCGTTCGGTCAGGGTAAGGCAGACGGAGATCCGAAGCGCAAGGACATCCTTGGCGGGAAGGGCGCCGGGCTGGCGGAGATGACGAGTCTGGGGCTGCCGGTGCCGCCGGGCTTCACGCTCTCGACCGAGGTCTGTCACGAGTTCCACAAAGGAAGTGACATCCCGCAGGCGATCAAGGACGAGGTGAAGCTCGCGCTCGCCAAGATCGAAGCGGGCGTGGGAATGAAGTTTGGCGACGAGAAAAACCCGCTGCTCGTCAGCGTTCGCTCGGGCGCGCGCGCGTCCATGCCCGGCATGATGGACACGATCCTGAACCTTGGTCTGAACGACGCCACTGTGAAGGCGCTCACCGAGAAGACCAAGAACCCGCGCTTCGCGTTCGACGCATACCGCCGCTTCATCACCATGTACTCGGACGTGGCGATGGGCATCTCGCGCGAGCACTTCGAGAACCCGCTGGAGGAGGCGCGCCAGAAGGTCGCGAAGCAGCGCGGCATGGACACCACGCGCCTGAACAGCGAGGAGCTGAAGCGCGCCGTGCCCGACTCCGAGATCGGCGCGGAGGCCCTTCAGGAGCTCGTGGTCGCGTTCAAGGCCGTCGTGAAGAAGCACGGCGGCGGGCGCGAGTTCCCGACGGACCCGATGGAGCAGCTGTGGGGCGCGATCAGCGCCGTCTTCGAGTCGTGGAACAACCAGCGCGCCATCACGTATCGCCGCATGCACGACATCCCGGACGCCTGGGGAACTGCGTGCAACATACAGGCAATGGTGTTCGGCAACATGGGCGACACCTCCGCCACCGGCGTGGCGTTCACCCGCAACCCATCCACGGGTGAGAAGCGCCTCTATGGCGAGTGGCTGCCGAACGCCCAGGGTGAGGACGTCGTCGCCGGCATCCGCACGCCCATGCCACTCATGGATGACGGATCGCCCAGAGGTGATTCGCTCGAGAAGAAGATGCCGGCTGCGTACAAGACGCTCGCGGACATCGCGAACAAGCTCGAGTCGCATTTCCGCGACATGCAGGACCTGGAGTTCACGATCCAGGAGACCACGCTGTACATGCTGCAGTGCCGTAGCGGGAAGCGCACAGGCCAGGCGTCCGTTCGCACCGCGGTCGAGATGGTGAAGGAGGGCCTCATCACGAAGGAGGAGGCAGTGCTCCGCGTCGATCCCGCGTCGCTCGACCAGCTACTGCACCCCACGCTCGATCCGAAGGCACCGAAGCGCCTCCTTGCGCACGGCCTGTCCGCGAGCCCCGGCGCCGCGCAGGGACAGATCGTCTTCAGCGCGGATGAGGCAGAGCGCAGGGCGGGCCAGGGCGCCGCCGTCATCCTGGTGCGCGTGGAGACCTCGCCGGAGGACATCCACGGCATGAAGGCGGCGCGTGGCATCCTCACCGCACGCGGCGGCATGACCAGTCACGCGGCCGTCGTTGCGCGCGGCATGGGCAAGGCCTGCGTCGCGGGTTGCTCCGCGATCCACGTGAGCTACGCCGACCAGACCATGGCGATCACGTTGTACGACGACGCCGGACGCCAGACGGAGACCGTGACGCTCAAGAAGGGCGACATGATCACGATCGACGGCTCCAGCGGCAACATCTACGAGGGCGCCGTCCCCACCGCGCCCGCCGCGCTCTCCGGTGAGTTCGGTGAGCTCATGGTCTGGGCGGACGCGGCGCGCACCATGACGGTCCGCGCGAACGCCGACACCCCGCTCGACGCGCGCATTGCCCGCTCGTTCGGAGCAGAGGGCATTGGCCTGTGCCGCACCGAGCACATGTTCTTCGACGAGGATCGCATCGCTGCCATGCGCGAGATGATCCTCTCCGACGACCGCGCCCAGCGTGAGCGTGCGCTCGCGAAGCTGCTCCCCGTCCAGCGCGAGGACTTCATCGGCATCTTCAAGGAGATGCGCGGACTGCCCGTGACCATTCGCCTGCTCGACCCGCCGCTGCACGAGTTCCTGCCCACCACCGACAAGCAGATCTTCGATCTGGCGAAGGACATGAACGTCCCCGCGCTGCGCCTGGAGCAGAAGATCAAGGACCTGCACGAGTTCAACCCCATGCTCGGGCACCGCGGCTGCCGCCTGGCCGTCACGTTCCCGGAGATCTACGCGATGCAGGCGCGCGCCATCCTGGAGGCGGTGCTCTCCGTGAAGAAGGAGGGCGTCGAGGTCTTCCCGGAGATCATGATCCCCCTCGCGATGACGCGCGAGGAGCTCTCCAAGATGAAGGAGATCATCGACGCCGTTGCGAAGGAGGTCTTCGTCGGGCAGGAGCCCGCGCATTTCATGTTCGGCACCATGATCGAGCTGCCGCGCGCTGCGATCCGCGCGGGTGAGCTCGCGGAGCTGGCCGAGTTCTTCTCGTTCGGCACGAACGATCTCACGCAGTGCACGATGGGCCTCTCACGCGACGACGCTGGCAAGTTCCTTCCCGCCTACGTCGAGTCGGGCATCCTTCCCAAGGATCCGTTCGTCTCGCTCGATCAGAATGGTGTGGGTGAGCTGGTGCTGATCGCCGTGGAGCGTGGCCGGAAGCAGCGCCCGAAGATCAAGCTCGGCGTCTGCGGAGAGCACGGCGGCGATCCGGAGAGCATCCGCTTCTTCAAGAAGGCGGGACTGGACTACGTGAGCTGCTCACCGTTCCGCGTGCCCATCGCGCGCCTCGCGGCGGCGCAAGCGAGCATCGGTCAGAAGGCCACGAACAACAACTGACGCTCACTCCTGCGGCGCGGCGTAGGACTCGGGTATGCGCAGGATCACGAGCTGGCCGTCCTGCACGTTGATCTTGCTCGCCCACACCGTACGTCCCGCCGACAACGCCTTCACGAGATGGGTCCCGGCTGCGACGCGCGCCGGGCGCTTCGGCGCGATCGAGAGCTCGGCACCGTCGCAGAAGAGCGTGGTGCCTGCCGCGAGCGGACGCTCGAGCGCGAGGCGAACTCCGGGTTGCGGTCGTGAACGAGGCCTGAGACCGACCGCGATGGGGGCCGGCGGGGTGGAGCCGGACGGCGGAGCGCTGGGCACCGAGGGTGCGGACGCCTCTGGTGACGCGCTGACCACTTCGCCGTGGTCGAGACCATCTGGGTCGTCGTCATTCTTCCTCGTGACGGCGAGTGTGGTCGGCGCGCTTGCTGCGGCGCCGGATGCTGTGGTGCCAGACAGAACGGCCGCGGCCGGGTCGGGCGTACGGCCGCGTGAGAGCGCAAACAGGAACATGCCCATGGCGAACAGGACAAGCACCACAGCCGCGGTTCGCTGCACCGACCACGCCGCACGCGGAAGCGCGGGTTTGTGCGAGCGCGGTCCCGCGTCGATCTCGGCGAGTGTCTCGTCGGGCAAGAGCCTTTGCTCAGCCACGGCGGCGGCGGCCGCCAGATCGCGCAAGCTCGGCACGGATTCGTCGATGTCGCCGGTGTTCTCGAGGAACGGCACGCCGCGTGCGCGCTCCATGGTCCGCACGATGTGCTCCGCGAATGCAACGCTCCCGGGCGGCCCGAACGGGGCCAGCGCCGCGGCAAGCTTGCCCACGTCGGCATAGCGCGCGTCTCGGTTGCGTGCGAGACACTTCAGGAGCACGAGGTCGAGCTCCTTCTGCGAGTCGGTTCTATGCGCGGACAGGTTAGGGATCGGAAGGCCGCGGATGTTGGCGACGATCTCGCCGAGGCTCGCCGCGGCGAAGAGCCCGATGCCGGTGAGGATCTCGTACAGGATGACGCCAAGGCTCCAGATGTCCGCGCGCGGATCGATCGTGGAGCCGACCTCGAGGCGCTCCGGCGCCATGTACTCGGGCGTGCCGACGGCGTGTCCGGGCCGCGTGAGGGCCAGCCCCTCCTTCTTGCTCGTGAGGAGCTTGGAGATCCCGAAGTCGAGCACCTTCACGAACGGCGAGCCATCGAGCGCCGTCGTCACGAAGAGGTTCGCTGGCTTGAGATCGCGATGCACCATGCCGCGCGCATGGACCTCTGCAAGTGCGTCGCACGTCTGCAGGATCATGTCGATGGCGAGCTCGACCGGCAGCGCCTTCAGGTCCATGAGTGTCTGCGCGAGATCCTTGCCGTCCAGGCGCTCCATCACCAGGTACGGGTTGCCCTCGGGCAGAACGCCGATGTCGTAGATCTGCGGGACCCGGGGCGTGCGCAGCTGCGCGGACGCACGCGCCTCGTGGCGGAAGCGCGCGAGCCCCTCTGGCTCCGCAAGCATCACGTCCGACATGAGCTTCACAGCCACCGCACGCGAAAGCAGCGCATCCGTCGCCGCGTACACCGTGCTCATGCCGCCCTTCGCGAGGACGCCCTGAACGACGTAGCGACCACCGAGCTTCTGGCCAGCGACAAGCTCTACGGACGGCGCAGGGTCAGTCACCATCTCATGATGCCATGGGCCGTCGCACTCCACGGGAGGCTTTCGAACGCGCGCCAACTCGCGTACCGTTCGTGGACTCCCGGGGGGGAGTAAGTCTTGCTCTTGCAGATGAACGACCTCATCGAGCGACTCGACGAGTCAATCACTGTCTACGATCGGGACGCCCGCATCGTCTTCCTGAATGGCGCCGCGTCGCGTGCGATGCGGATGCCCACGGAGAAGATCCTGGGGCGCCGTGTGTGGGACCTGGTGGAGTCACCGACCCGCACGCCGTTCCGCGACGCGATCGAGGCGGTGATCGCCGGCGGCCCGAAGTGCACCGTGAGCTATCGCGTGCCAAGGCTCGACCGCTGGTTCGAGGTGGACATCTATCCGCACCCCGAGGGTGCAATCGCGGTCGCTCGCGACATCACTGACCGGCAGACAGCGCAGGAGCGGCTGCGCGAGAGCGAGGCCCGGTTCCGCGCCATGGTGGAGTTCGCACCAGAGGCCATCTTGATCTTCGACAGCGGCACCGGACTCTTCACGGATGCCAATGCAGAGGCCGAGAACCTCTTCGGCCGTACCCGCGACGAGCTGCTGCTCATCGGTCCCACGGAGGTGTCCCCCGCCAGGCAGCCGGATGGGTCGTCATCTGCGGAGCTTCTGCCAGCCGTCGTCCAGGGGTTCCTTGACACGGGCAGAGCCGATCTCGAGTGGACCGTGCTGGGACCGCGTCAGCAGCCCATCATCGTGGAGGCGCACGTCCGCCGTCTGCCGTTCACCGAGCCGCCGCAGTTCCGCGCGAGCATCCACGACATCACCAAGCGCAAGCGAGCGCAGGACCAGCTCGCGCAGGTGCAGCGGCTGGAGGCAGTGGCGCGCCTCGCGGGGGGTGTGGCGCACGACTTCAACAACATGCTGACGATCATCCTCGGTGCTACGCAGCTCGCCATCCGCGATCTGGACTCGGCCGAATCGCCGCGCGAGCTCCTCCTGTCCGTTGTGGACGCGGCCGAGCGCGCGTCGCTGATCACGCGCCAGCTGCTCGCGTTCGCAAGGGACCAGAAGATCTCGCCGCGCGTCCTCAGCCTGAGCGCGTACGCAGAGCGCATGAAGCCCATGCTGACGCGCATCGTCGGCGAGGACGTGGAGATCGAGCTCGATCTTGCGCAGCCTCTCGGCGGCGTGCTGATCGATCCAGGTCACGTGGAACAGATCCTTCTCAACCTGGCGGCCAACGCGCGTGACGCCATGCCTCGTGGCGGTCGGCTCACCATCCACACGGCGAATATCTTCCTGGACACGGAGTACGAGCGGCTCCACAACGGCGTGCCGCCCGGTCGCTACGTGATGCTCACCGTGTCGGATACGGGCGAGGGGATCCCGGAGGCGGTGAAGCCTCACATCTTCGAGCCATTCTTCACGACCAAGGCGCTACATCGCGGCACGGGGCTCGGGCTTGCGACCGTGCATGGCCTGGTCATGCAGAACCGCGGGCACATCTGGGTCTACAGCGAGCCAGGCATGGGCGCGACCTTCAAGGTCTACCTGCCGCAGGTGGAAGGCGCGTCGAGCGACGTCGAGGCCCCGCATGACAAGGAGAAGGACGAGCTGGGCGGCACCGAGACGATCCTGCTCGTGGAGGACGAGGACGGCGTGCGCCAGTTCCTGCGGCGGGCACTGCAGCGCGGCGGGTACACCGTACTGGAGGCACGCAATGCGGGCGAGGCGCTGCTCATCTTCGAGCAGCACGAGACGCCGATCCACGCGATGATCACGGACGTGATCATGCCGCGCATGACTGGACCCGAGCTCGCGACGCGGCTGCGCAAGGTCCGGCCGGACCTCTGCATCGTCTTCATCTCCGGGTACTCGGAGGATCGGGTGCCGGAGGCCCATGCCTCAGGAACGCGGGAGCCGATCCACGACGCGTTCATCGCCAAGCCTGTGTCGGTGGATGCATTGCTTCGCGGCGTGCGCGGGGTGTTGGACCGGAAGCCATGAGGAGCGCACTTGTCAGCGGCGCGAACCGCGGCATCGGACTCACGATCGCCGACGACCTGGAAAAACGCGGTCTCCGGGTGCTCCGCGCCTCACGCGATGGCGCTCACGGGCCTTCGCTCGACGTCAGGAAGGCGGCCGACATCGCGCGTGGCGCGAGCGAGATCGACTCGCTCGACGTGCTGGTGAACAACGCCGGCGTGTCCATGGACGGCTTTGACCGCGACGTCGCGCGCCAGACGATCGACGCAAACTTCTACGGCGCGTTGCACCTGACGGACGCGCTCCTGCCGAAGATGCGCGCCGGGGGACGCATCGTGATGGTGTCGAGTGGTCTCGGGTCGATCACGGCGGTGTCGAAGGAGCTCCAGAAGCGCATCCTCTCCCCTTCCCTCACCCGGGAGGAGCTCATCGCGATCGTGGAGTCGTTCATCGACGGCGTGGGCCACCCCACGAGCGATCACACCGCGCGTGGTTTTCCGACCAGCGCCTACCGCGTCTCCAAGATCGCGATGAACGCGCTCACACGCATCCTTGCGCGCGAGCTCGAAGGCGACGCGCGGAAGCTCCTCGTCAACGCCTACGACCCAGGCTGGGTGCGCTCACGCATGGGCGGCCCGGGCGCGGCACGTTCGCTCGAGGAAGGCGCACGCACGGGCGTGTTCCTTGCGCTGCTGCCCGAGAGCGGCCCCACGGGCGGCTTCTTCCGGGACGACAAGCCTACCCCGTGGTGAGCGCTCGGCGAGCGCCGGTGAGCGCAGAGGCTAGATGGATTCTTCGACTGCCTTGATCGTCGCGTCGATGTCAGCGTCGGTGTGAGCCGTGCTGATGAACGCGGCCTCGAACTGCGAGGGCGGCCAGTACTGGTGACGCTCGCGCATCTTGCGGTGGAAGGAGCCGAAGCGCTCCGTGTCGCATCCCTTGGCGTCGTCCCAGCTCTTGATGCTGGTCTTGTCGGTGAAGAAGAGCGTGATCATCGAGCCGACGCGCTGGACCACGCCCTTCGCGCCCTTCTTCTGCAGCGCGGCGGTGATGCCCTTCTCGAGACGAGCGCCGAGCTCCTCGAGCCGCGTGTATACCTTCGCGTCGAGCCGGGCGATCTGCGCGAGCGCCGCGCTCACGCACACCGGGTTCCCGCTCAGCGTGCCTGCCTGATAGACGGGACCGATGGGCGCGACCTTCTCCATGAGGTCGCGACGACCGCCGTACGCCGCGAGCGGCATGCCTCCGCCGATGATCTTGCCAAGGCACGTCATGTCCGGTCGCAGGCCTGCGCGCTCCTGCATGCCACCGCGCGACAGACGGCAGCCGGTCATCACCTCGTCGAAGATGGACACGGCGCCGTGCTTCTTGCAGAGCGCGATGATCTCCTCGAGGAAGCCCGGCTCCGGCGGGACCACGCCCATGTTGCCCACCACCGGCTCCACGATCACGGCAGCGATCTTGTCGCCCTTGTCGGCGAAGAGCGCGCGCAGTGCGGCGAGGTCGTTGTAGGCAAGCGTTGCGGTGTTGCCCGCGGTGGCGCTCGGAACGCCCGCAGAGTCCGGCACGCCGAACGTGGCGGCGCCCGAGCCCGCCTTCACCAGGAGGAAGTCCGCGTGGCCGTGATAGCAGCCCTCGAACTTCACGATCACATCGCGGCCCGTGAAGCCACGCGCCACGCGTAGCGCGGCCATCGTCGCCTCGGTGCCGCTGGACACGGCGCGGACCATCTCGATCGACGGGTACAGCTCGCACAGCTTCTCCGCGAACTCGACCTCGAGTGCCGTGGGCGCGCCGTAGCTGGTGCCGCGCGTGGCGGCCTCGGTGATCGCCGCAATGATGTCCTTGTGCGCGTGCCCCAGGATCATCGGCCCCCAGGAGCCGATGTAATCCGTGTACTTTACACCATCTGCATCATACAAGTATGCGCCCTCGGCGCGGGCGATGAAGATGGGGTCGCCGCCCACTGCACGGAACGCGCGCACCGGGCTGTTCACGCCGCCGGGGATGCGCGTCTTCGCGCGGGAGAAGAGCTCGCTGGATTTCGAATCGGCCATGGTCGTTCCTATTTCGCTACCGAGAACTTGTACGTGAGGGTGACCGGCGCGCCGATGAAGGGCGGAGCAGTCGCGTGCGTGAGGAGCTTCTGGACGCAGGTGGCCTGCGTGGTGCCGGCGTACGGTGGATCGACGGCGACCTGCGTGATCTTTCCGTCCGCACCAAACGTGACCTTCGCGGTGCCTGGGCCGCTCACGCCGGTCGCCTCGTGGCAGGCGCCGCCGATCATGCCGCCGTAGGTCTCCAGCTTGCCCCGCGCTGCCTTCTCGTTGAAGGCGTTCGGATCGACCGGCGCGGCCGATGGAGCAGCCGACGGATGCGTCGTGGGCTGAGTCGTGGGCTGTGTCGTCGGCTGTGTCGTCGGCTGAGTTGTTGGCTGGGTGGTGGGTTGCGTCGGGGGCTCCGCCGTTGGCTGCGCAGACGGCGACTCCGTCCCGCCAGCGGCGCTGGGCGGTGGTGGATCCGTCGGCGCTGTGGTGACGCTCGCGGTCGGCTCGGGAATCGTTGGCGTCGTGGCCGCGGTGCTGCTCGGGATCGGCCGGCCGGAGGCGCTCGCGCTCAGGGCCGCATTCGGATCGATCTTGGCGCCCTTCCCCAGGCGAAGGAACGCAACGGCGCCACCGATGATGACCAACAGCACCAGCACCGCCCCGGCGATGATGACGCCGATGAGCGCGCCGTTGCTCTTCGGTGGCTCTGGAGCCGGCTCGTACGAGGGTCGCGCGGACGCGTCATCGACGATGACGGGGTTCGTGGGTGCGGGCATCCCGTTATTGATCGCGCCGGCGTTCGTGATGTTGGCGCCCGTCTGCTGCGGCGCGACCTGCTGTGGCGGGATCACCGCGCTCTGGCCTGCTGCACGCGGTGCCATGGGCGCGGGCGTTGGCAGACCAGAGGGCCGCTGGTGCATGGCGAGCGTCGCGTTCAGGCCTGGTGAGGACGGAGCCTTCAACCGATGCGTCGTTGGCTGTGCGTGCGTGCCTGCGGCGGGCACAGGTGCGGCGGCGGACAGCATGGGCGCAGCGGGCGGCAGCGCGATGGGCGGCGCGGCCATCGCGAGCGTCTTGTTCTGCTGCTCTTTGCTGCTCTTCCCCTGATCGATCTGATCCTTCAAGAAGCCCATGCTGAGCGGCACGGTCGAGAGCGCGTTGAAGCCCTTGTGGCGCGCCATCCGGATCGCGTTGCGAAACACCACCCAGAAGTCGTGCGCGTTCTGCCAGCGCTCCTTGGGGTTGACCTTGAACGAGCGAACGAAGACCTGCTCGATCTCGTCGGGCACCGTCAGGCCGAGCGTGCGCGGCGTGGGCCGGTGCTCCTCATCCAGGGCGCCGCGCGCGAAGTCGCCGATGTGCTCACCCTTCGTCACGGGCTCGCCCATCATGGATTCGAGGAGCATGAGCGAGAAGCCGTAGATGTCCGTCCACGGCCCGACCTCACCCACGCGATCGTCGAACTGCTCGGGCGCGCCGTAGGCGGGAGCAAAGATGCGGATCGAGCCGAGCGTCTGGGCGCGTGCGCCGAGCTCCAGCGTGTGGTCGCGCAAGATCTTTGCGACGCCGAAATCGAGCACCTTGGTCTTCGTCGTTCCCTTGTCGTCGATGATGAAGATGTTGCCCGGGTTCATGTCGCGGTGAACCACGCCCTGGGCGTGTGCGTAGCCCAGACCGTCCGCCGCGCCGGAGAAGAGCTCGAACGCGTCCTCCAGCGTGCGGCCCTCCAGGCCCTGGGCGCGGCGCTGATCGTAGTCCTGCGCGAGCGAGCGACCCTCGAGCCATTCGAGGACCATGTATGGGAGCACGGCGCCCGTGGCGGGGACGGTGGTGGTCCCCGAAGAGATGCTTCGCACGATGGAGAGATTGCCCTGCGAGAGCTGGTAGTAGAGGCGGCTCTCGTCGCGGAAGCGTTGCACGAACGAATCCACGAGCGACGCCTGCAGCGCCGACGGCAGCTTGAGGCACTTCAGCGCGACGGGCGCATCGAGGCCGACGTGGTGGCCTTTGTAGACGACGCTGAATCCACCCTCGCCGACGTACTTGTCGACGCGAAACTGCCCGTCGAGTGTCTGCCCGACGAGTCCGAACGGATCATGCTCGTCCACGGGTGCAGCCTACAAGGGATCCACGCGGATTGAAACGCTACTTGGACAAGTAGTACGCGAGGCGGAGGCCTGCGGTCAGGCTGTCTCCGCTGATCGACATTGCATCAATGTGCGTATATTTCAGCTCCGGCGACAGCGCGAGATGGCCCCGCTTGAGGCGCGCCAGGGTCAGCTCGTAGAAGGCTCCCGTTCCCACGTACGACTGCGTGCCGTCGACGTTGGGGTAGCGGCCGAACTTGGTCTCGAGCGACGACGACCCCACGCCCACCTCGCCGAAGATACCGACATCCGCCAGGCGCGGGTACCAGCGCACGAGCGGGAACGCGTCGAGGCGCATGCCCACGCCCAGGCCGTGCGACTTCCAGTGCGCGCTCTCGAAGTGGTCGACCTGCATCATGAAGCCCGCGGTGAGGTAGTCCGTGAGCGCGTAGCCAAGGTGGAAGGAGAAGCTCGTGCCGTAGAGCAGATCGGACGAAGAGTAGAAGTCTCGGTTGTCGATCGCGCGTGCGTCGTTCGGATAGCCCGCCACGTGCGCCACGCCCGTGTGCATCGTGGCGGACGGCGTGAAGCCGTCGCGGAACTTCGCGGGCACGTCGATCTCTGCGTTGGTCGCCGGGTCCGTGGGGCCAGCCGCGAAGGCAGTTCGCTCACTTCCCACCGTGACGCCAACCATGACGCCAACCATGACGCCAACCATGACGCCAACCATGACGAAGGGGCCCGCGAGCACGACGGCGCTTGAGGAGCTCTTGAGCCCGCGAATCTGCACGCAGCCTTTTTACGACGGGAGCGCCCACACGCCCAGACCTTTATTCCATCGACGCAGCATGCGCTTCTGGATAAAAACGAGGGTCCCATGACAGGCTCCAAGGTTTCCGACCCCCATCTCTCGGAGCGCGACCCCGACCTCTTCCGTCTCATCCAGGAGGAGAACAAGCGCGAGCACGAGACCATGCGCCTCATCGCGAGCGAGAACTACGCCTCGCGCGCCGTGATGGAAGCGGCGGGCTCCTGCCTGGCGAACAAGTACTCCGAGGGCTACGCGAAGAAGCGCTACTACGAGGGGCAGGCCGTCATCGACGCAGTGGAAGAGCTCGCGATCGCCCGCGTGAAGGAGCTCTTCAATGCGGAGCACGTGAACGTGCAGCCGTACTCCGGCAGCCCCGCGAACCTGGCCGTGTACCTTGCGTTCTGCCAGCCCGGCGACACCATCATGGGCCTTGGCCTCCCCGCCGGCGGCCACCTGACCCACGGTCACACGGTGTCGATCACCGGCAAGTACTTCAAGAGCGTGCCCTACGGCGTTCGGCGCGAGGACCATCGCATCGACATGGACGAGGTGCGCAAGCTCGCAAAGGAGCACAAGCCGAAATTGCTCTGGTGCGGGACCACCGCGTATCCGCGCACGATCGATTTCGCCGCCTTCCGCGAGATCGCGACCGAGGTCGGCGCCATCCTCGCCGCCGACATCGCGCACATCTCGGGTCTCGTCTGCGCTGGCGTGCATCCTTCGCCCATCGGCATCGCTGACGTCGTCACCAGCACCACGCACAAGACGTTCCGCGGCCCACGCGGCGGAATGATCATGTGCAAGAAGGAGCACGCCTCCGCGATCGACAAGGCCGTCTTCCCTGGCCTTCAAGGCGGCCCGCACAACGCAGCCACCGCAGGGATCGCGGTCGCCGCGAAGGAAGCCCTCACGCCGGAGTTCAAGGTCTACGCGCAGCACGTGGTCGACAACGCGAAGGCGCTCGCGGAGGCGCTCATGGCGCGCGGCTTTGCCGTCACCACGGGTGGCACGGACAACCACCTGCTCCTGATCGATCTCACGAACAAGGGCGTCGCAGGAAAGCCGGCTGCGCAGGCGCTCGACAAGGCCGGTATCGTCGCGAACTACAACTCCGTGCCGTTCGACCCGCGAAAGCCGTTCGATCCGTCGGGACTCCGCATCGGCACGCCGGCGGTCACGTCGCGCGGCATGGGCACGGCCGAGATGGTGAAGCTGGCCGAATGGGTCGACCGCGTCGTGCAGAAGCACGGCGACGAGACCACGCTCGCGGCAGTTTCAAACGAAGTGCGTGAGCTCTGCAACCACTTCCCTGCGCCGGGGCTCATTGTCGGCTGAGCGGAGGAGAGGAACGGGCGCCCGCGCGCTCGCTGCCTGCGCCGCGATTGCGTGCGCGGCACTCGCGCCCATGGCTCACGCAAGCGAACCGAAGAGCGGAGCCCCAGCCGAGGCTCCCGCGGCAACGCCCCAAGCAGAGATGGCGTCGGTCGAGTACGGCAGCTATCAGGGCACGTCATTCGGCGCCTACCTTGCGCCGAAGGGCGACTTCATCGACGCGGATGGCGGCGTGGACCTGGTGTTCCACTTCAACGCGGCCATGCTCGCGGAGAAGAGCTGGCGCCGGAGCGATGCAAACGCGGTGATCGTGAGCCAGGCGTTCAGCACCTTCGGCAGTGGCCCTTACGAGGACGCATATGCAGACCAGGGGCGCTTCGGGCGCATGGTCACCGAGGTGCTCGGGCGCATCTCCGCATCCCCCGACGCGGGTCGTCACCAGCACGAGAGCCTTCACGCACGACGCATCACGCTGGTCGGCTGGAGCGCCGGCTGCGCGGCGGTCGGCGCGATCCTTTCGGTGCCACGCTACTTCGCGATGGTGGACAGCGTTGTCCTTCTCGACGGTTTACATGCACAATACAAGCTTCGCCCGGGCGAGGCGAAGGGCCCCGCAAAGGGCGCCGCGCGCGTGAACGTCGGGCAGCTCGCCACCATGCTGCGGTTCGCGAACGAGGCGATCGAGGGCCGGAAGCAGCTGGTCGTGACCCACACGAGCATCCTCACCACGGACTACGCGACCACCACGGAGACATCCGACGCGCTCGTGCGCGAGCTCTCCCTCACGAACGCCGCCACGGACGAGACCCTGTTCGGCATGCACCTGCGGACGCGCGCCCACAAGAAGAACCTGCAGGTCCTCGGCTTCACCGGCCAGAACCCGGAGGACCACATGAAGCACCTGCACGCCGTCGGCGACATCGTGCGCACGTGGGTCACTCCCCGCCTGGAAGCGCTGGCCGCCGAGGACCGCGAAGCGCGAGCGCAGCGCGCGTCGAACTAGCGGTTCATCTGTATTCTACAAGTATTTGCCGCGGGCTTCGGGGTGCTCGTTTTCAAAGGCCTGGAGGCTCTCGCGCGTGATCTCCACCTCGATCACGCCGTCCTTCAGGATCTTCGACTGACAGCCCAGCCGCGATTGCGCGCGCACGTCGAACGCCTTGTCCAGGATGTCCTGTTCCTCGTCCTCTGCTTCGGACAGGAGCTCGAGCCCCTGCTTCACGTAGAGGTGGCAGGTGGAGCAAGCGCAGACGCCGCCGCATGCGCTGCCCTCGGGCGCGTGTGCCGCGACCGCTGCCTGCAGGAGTGAGGTGCCCACGGGGACCTCCACCTCTCCGAAGCCCTTGAATATGACCTTCGCCATTGCTTACTCCTCGCTGTCCTTCGGCTGTGGGAGCGGCCCCTTGGCGCCCTTCTCGTGCGCGAGATCGATGCCGAGCGCCGTCTCCACGCTTGCCTCCACGTCGCCGATCGCCTTGCCTGCGATCGCCCGTGCGATCGCTCGGTTCATGCGGCGACCCGCGAACTCCTTGGTGGCCGCGTCGATATCGGAGATCGCGAGCTGTATCTTTCCAGCGTCGGAGCCGGTGCGAGCGCGGTCGAGCGTCTCGATCGCCTTGGTGATGTTCTCGCGCTCACCGTCCACGAGCAGGTCCGCGTCGGCGTCGAGCGACTTCCTGGTCGCGGAGAGCATGCGCGACGCCTCGACCTTGTTCTCGGCCAGCTTGCGCGCGGCAAGGTCCTCTTCACCGTGGTCGATGGACTCGAGGAGCATGCGCTCGACCGTGTCGTCGTCGAGACCGTAGGAGGGCTTCACCTCCACCGTCTGCTCTTTGCCGGTCACGGTCTCCTTCGCGGTCACGTGCAAGAGCCCGTCTGCGTCGACGCGGAACGTGATCTCCAGGCGCGCCATGCCAGCGGCCATGGGCGGGATGCCCTTCAGCGTGAACTCCGCGAGGCTGCGGTTGTCCTTCGCGAGCTCGCGCTCACCCTGCACGACATGGATCTGAAAGCCCGTCTGCTTGTCTTCTTGCGTGGTGTACGAGGCGCGCGCTGCGGCCGGCACCGTGGTGTTGCGCGGAAGGATCTTGTCCACCACGCCACCGCCCACCTCGATGCCGAGCGATAGCGGGATCACGTCGAGAAGAAGGATGTCATCCGGATTTCCCTCGCCCGCGAGCAGATCGGCCTGCACCGCGGCGCCGAGCGCGACGACCTTGTCCGGATCGATGTCGGCGAGTGGTTCCTTGCCGAGCCACTCCTTGACCTTCCCTCGTACCAGCGGCACGCGGGTCGAGCCGCCGACCAGGATGACACCGTCCAGGCCATCCTTGTCCACGCCAGCATCCTTCATGGTGCGGCGACACACCGCCCCGGTGCGCTCCACGATCTCCCCGCAGAGCTCGTCGAAGCGTGCGCGCGTGAGCGTGAGCTCACCACCCAGCGGATTCTCGATGCGCGCCTCCGGTGCGTCCGTGAGCGCGTGCTTCATCGCGCGCGCCGCAGTGAGGAACGCGCGGACCACCGCGGGACGCTCGCGCGCCTCGGGGGACACCTTTGCTTGCACGAGCAGCTCGCCCGCGACGGCCCGATCCATGTCGTCCCCACCAAGCGCGCTGTCACCGCCCGTTGCGCGGACCTGGAATACGCCGTCAGAGAGCAGCAGCACCGTGACGTCGAACGTGCCACCGCCAAGGTCGTAGACCAGGAACGTGCCGTTCTGCTTCTTGTCCAGGCCGTACGCGAGCGCAGCGGCTGTTGGTTCGTTGAGGAGGCGCAGCACGTCGAGGCCGGCGAGCTTCGCGGCGTCCTTCGTGGCCTGGCGCTGCGCGTCGTCGAAGTAGGCGGGCACCGTGATCACTGCGCCGCCAACGCTCTGGAGCTCGTCCTCCGCGAGGCGACGGAGCGCGCGAAGGATCTCGGCGGACACCTCCACCGGCGTGACGATCTTGGAGCCCACGTTGAAGCGAACGACATTCGGCTCGCCTTCCTTGCGCGGAACGAACGCGTACGTACCAAGGCGCTTCGTCTCCGGATCGTCCGCGCCACGGCCCATGAAGCGCTTCACGCTCGCGATGGTCTCGCGCGGGTGCTCGGTGGCGCGCGTGACCGCGAGGCGCCCGACAATGGGCGTGGCGCTGTCGCCGTAGCTGACCACGCTGGGGAGGAGAGCCTCTTGATCGCAGTCGAGGACCACGATGGGTCGCTCGTTCTTCACATACGCGACGAGCGAGTTGGTGGTGCCAAGGTCGATGCCGATCGGACGGGGCGCTGCCTTGGGGTCGAATATTTCGAAGAGGGCCATCGGTTCTATCCCAGGAGCTCGTCGTGAATGGCGCTCACCTCTTCGAGGAACCGCCTGTAGAAGCGGAGCTCTCCCAGCGCGCCGATCTCCGCCTTCGCGCTGTCCGCGGAAGCACCGGGCGCGAGCGCGGCTGCGAGCCTTTTCTCCGCGTTCTTCTGCGCTTCACGCATCGCGATCTCCAGCGCAGACACGCGCGCTGCGTCCTTGGCGGCTCGCGCCTCCGCGAGGGCCTCGCGCTGCTCGAGCACTTCCATCAGGAAGTCCGGCGGCGGCTTCGGCTCGTGCGTCTCACCGACCTCTATGCCGCGGAGCTGAAAGAGCGCCTCCGCGCGCTTCACCGGATCTCGCAGCACGCGGAATGCCTCGTTCACTTGCATCGCCTGCTCGACGGCGTCCTTGCGCCCCGCGGAGGACGCGACCCGATCGGGATGCACCGCGCGCGACAGCTCACGATGCACGCGCTCGAGCTCCGGCAGGTTCACGTCGAAGCGTGCTGGAAGACCGAACGTGGCGAATGGATCTCGGAGGCTCATCAGACGGCAAGCTAGACCGTGAATGAATGCCCGCAGCCGCAGTTGGACTTCTCCTGCGGGTTCCGGAACTTGAAGCCTTGCGTCATGAGCGTCTGCTCCCAGTCCAGCTCGGTGCCGTTCAGGTAGATGAGGCTCTTCTTGTCCGTGATGACGCGGACGTTGGTCCCGTCCTGCGCCTTGAGATCGTAGACCACGTCGCGGGCCTGCGGCTCGCCGTCGTGGAACTGGATGACGTACGAGAACCCGGAGCAACCGCCGCCGCGAACACCGACGCGCAACGCAGTGCCCGTGGTGCCGCGCTTCTCGATCTGCTTCTTGATCGCCTCGACCGCCTTCGCGGAAATGGTGATCGCCAGCGTCGCCTTGCGCCCGTCTGCAGAAGCGTCTGCAGCCGCAGCCTTTTCGGGCTTCGGCTGCTCGTGGTTGTGGGTCTCGGCGTTCATGAGGTCCTCGTTCACTTCGCTTGTGCGCGCGCGGCCTGCTTTGCGCGGTAGTCCGCGATGGCGCTCTTGATGGCGTCCTCTGCCAGCACGGAGCAGTGGATCTTCACCGGCGGCAGGTTCAGCTCGTTGACGATGTCGACGTTCTTGATGGTCTCGGCCTCATCGATGGTCTTGCCCTTGATCCACTCGGTGGCGAGTGAAGAGGAGGCGATCGCGCTGCCGCAGCCGAACGTCTTGAACTTCGCGTCCTCGATGACGCCGCCTGCGCCGACCTTGATCTGCAGGCGCATGACGTCACCGCACGCGGGCGCGCCGACCAGGCCGGTCCCGACGGTGGGATCCGCCTTGTCCAGCGTGCCGACGTTGCGCGGGTTCTCGGTGTGCTCGATGACTTTTTCGCTGTATGCCATTTTCTTTGTCCTTTGAATCTTTCCGCTGTCAGTCGCGGTTTGCTGGATCACGAAGCGTCAGTGAGCGACCCAGGCCACGCTCTTCAGGTCGATGCCTTCTTTGTGCATCTCGTACAGCGGTGAAACGTCGCGCAGCTTGTTCACCTTGGCGATGACGAGCTCCGCGACGTAGTCCACTTCTTCCTCGGTCGTGAACCGGCCGAGGCCGAAGCGAATGCTGGAGTGCGCGAGCTCGTCGCCGACGCCCAGCGCGCGCAACACGTAGCTGGGCTCCAGGCTGGCGGAGGTGCACGCGGAGCCGGAGCTCACGGCGACGTCCTTGATGGCCATCATGAGCGCCTCGCCCTCGACGAAGGAGAACGAGATGTTCAGGTTGCCGGGCAGACGGTGCGCCATGGAGCCGTTGATGTACGTCTCCTCGAGCACGGTCATGATCTTGGTGCGGAGGCGCTCGCGCAGGCCGAGGATGCGGGCGTTGTCCTTCTCGAAGTCGGCCGTCATGAGCTCCGCGGCCTTGCCGAAGCCCACGATACCGGGAACGTTCAGCGTGCCAGAGCGCATGCCGCGCTCGTGACCGCCGCCGTCCATCTGCGCGACCAGGCGAACGCGCGGCTTGTTGCGACGCACGTACAGCGCGCCGACGCCCTTCGGTCCGTACATCTTGTGCGCGGTGAAGCTGCAGAGGTCCACGTTCATGGCCTGCACGTCGAACGGGGTCTTGCCCACGCCCTGCGTGGCGTCGGAGTGGAGCAGCACGCCCTTCTCACGCGTGATCTTGCCGATCGCGGTGAGGTCCTGGACGGTGCCGACCTCGTTGTTGGCGAGCATGATGGAGACAAGGATGGTCTTGTCCGTGATCGCGGCGCGAACGGACTCCGGCGTGACGTAGCCCTCGCGGTCGACCTTGAGGTACGTGACCTCGAAGCCTTCCTTCTCGAGGCGCTTGCACGTGTCCAGGATGGCCTTGTGCTCCGTGACGGCCGTGATGATGTGGTTGCCCTTGTCCTTGTAGAACTCGGCAATGCCCTTCAGCGCCAGGTTGTTCGACTCCGTCGCGCCCGACGTGAAGACGATCTCTTTTTCGCTCTGCGCGTTGATGAACTTCGCAAGGCGCTCGCGCGCGTGCTCGCACGCCTCTTCGGCGGTCCAGCCGAACGCGTGATTGCGGCTCGCCGCGTTGCCGAACTTGGTGGTGAAGTACGGGAGCATCTCCTCGAGCACGCGCGGGTCGACCGGCGTTGTGGAGTGGTAGTCCATGAAGATGGGGAACTGGAGAGAGGACATGTTGGTGTGACCTGAGGGCCCTTAGGTGTTGGGCGTGTTCTGGGACTGATGCTTGTGGCGGAAACCGGCCACGAGCTCGGGGACTTCTTCGTGGCAGTCGTGGTGCTCGCAGGCCTGACACGACGAGAGCAGACGTGACGGCTCGCACACGTCGCACGTATCGAGGTAGTCCAGGCTGCGGACGATCTCGCCTTCGAGCGCGGCAAGGCGACGCAGGTTCTCGCGCGTCTCGTCGAGCTTCGCCTTGTAGACGTCGCGCATCTTCACCATGGCGCGGGGAGCGGAGCCGGACTCCTCCCAGTCGCGCACGATGGTCTGGATGTCCGACAGGCTGAAGCCCATGTCCTGGAGCTTGCCGATCCAGCGGACCCGGACCAGCGCCTCCGGCTCGTACAGGCGATACCGGCCCTTGGAGCGCGCGGCAGGCCGAAGGAGCCGCAGCTCCTCATAGAGGTGGATGGCGCGGACCGTCTTGCCGGTCTCGCGGGCCAGGTCTCCCACCTGGAGTAGCTCCTTCTCGTCCAGCTCGGAACGTCCGATGGGCAGAACTCCGGGCACAACTGCGCGCACGACTCCAGTGGGGGGGCTGGAAACGGCCTCATCCAGTTGATTCAGCAGGGGTAGTCGAACGTTGGCGGACATGAGTTTTGGAGAGGAGCCCAACCCATACGTATGCGTGAGGGTTGAGGACTACTTCTGTATCTAGGCGTAGACCCATCCAGGGTCAAGCCAAACTCTCACGTGCGGGTGAGAGTTGCCCGGTACCCACCTCCACGCAGGTTTCGGGGTGCGCACGGGCACACCCCCAACCATCGAACAAGGCGCGTGAAAAGGGTACGCTTGAGCGGCCCGTGCAATCCGACGACGAGTCCACCGACATCAACATTCCGATCGCGCGTCCGCGGGAGAGCGATCGGGCGCCGGATTCGCTCACGCGGCCGAACCTCGGGGCGCCGAAGCGACCACCGCCGCTCGAAGAGGCACTGAGCTTCGACGACGCGCTCAGCTTCGACGACCAGACCGAGGTGAACAACGTCGATAGGCCGCGCCCGCCGCCCATCAACAAGGACGCCGAGAGCTCGCTGGAGATGCTGGAGTTCAGCGTTCCCCTCGGTCCCAACGACACGATCATTCCGACGCGCCCACGCGGCAGCGTCTCCGCATACGACGCGCTCGTGCAGCGAACCCGCGAAGAGCTCTCGCGCCCTGAAGAGCCCGAACCGGAGGAGGCGCCCACGCAGCAGCGCAACCCGGAGGACGACGCGACCCAGGCGCGCACGAGCAGCGGTGACGAGACGATCGCGCGCACGAGCAGCGGTGACGCGACGATCGCGCGCACGAACAGCGGCGCTTCGACCATCGCCAGAACGAACAGCGGCGCTTCGACCATCGCCAGAACGAACAGCGGCGCTTCGACCATCGCCAGAACGAACGTCAAGCACACCGTCCGCCTCGCGGTCGTGGCGCCGCTCGACATGGAGGCGACGCAATCGCTCTCCGGTGACGATCTCGAGGTGCTCACCGACAGCGCGCCTACCAGCGAGCAGCCGCTGCCGTTGTCGAGCGACTCGTTCACGGGCGTGCTGCCGAACAGGCCCGATTTCGCGCCCGGCTCGAACTCCGGCGAGGTCATCCTGGGCGCGGCGCCAGAGGTCGCCTACGAGCTCCCGACGGAGGCGCATGTTCGCGCGCCGGTGCGGCCGTCGGAGCAACCGCCCACGGATCCGCCGGGTCCCGCAGTGCTGGACTTCGAGAGCGCCCCCGATCAGACGGACGGCAACGCAACGCTGGTCCCGACGAAGGCGCAATACGATCGCTTGCTCTCCGAACTCACGAGCGACGAGCCGATTGACGATCTGGAGAACGCGCTCACGCACGAGAAGTCCGGCGCAACCGTCGTGCGCAGCACATTGAGCCAGAGCCAGGAGGCGTCCGTCATCGTGCGGGATGACTCCGACGATGACTCCGACGAGCACACCGTGGCGCGGCGCTCGAACCTCGACCCAGAGGAGCTCGCTCTGGACGAGGAGCACACGGTCGCGCGGAAGTCAGCCCTGGACCCGAGCGAGCTCGAGGACGAGCACGCGCCCGAGAGCGGGCCCACGCAGGACGCCAGCCTCAAGACCGACGCCATCGACATGGATGCGCTCGACCTGGACAAGGGGGCGCAGAGCACCGAGATAGAGATCGTTGACGAGAGCGAGGTCGAGATCGACGACCTGGGCACCGGCGACATGATCATGTCGGAGCCGGTCCCATCGCCGCGGCCGCGTGGCAGCCAGCCGTCGCACCCCGAACGCGCATCCCGGCCCGAGCGTGTCTCCTCGCCCGATCGCGCATCGCGGCCCGATCGCGTCTCCTCGCCCGATCGCGGATCACGTCCGGACACCAGCACTGGTGCCGGCGGCGCGCGCGGCCGCACGATCCCGCCCACTCCCATCAAGCACCCGACGTATCGTCCGCCCGCGCTGGCGGACGGCCGCGCGGAGGCGATCGTGCCCGCGTACGAGATCGATCCCGATCTCGAGGAGCGTGGCCTCATCAAGGACAGCTCGTGGGAGGCGCTCATCGAGCTCTATCTGACGCGCGTACAGAAGGCGCCCAGCTGGCCCGCGAAGGCGAAGGTCTTCACGCGCATCGCCAGCGTGTTCGAGTTCAAGCTGCGCGATCCCGAGCAGGCGCTCGACGCGCTGCTGGAGGCATTCGATCTCTCGCCCACGGACGACGACGTGGGCCGAGCGCTCGAGCGCGTCGCGGGCGGCCTTGGTCGCTATCAGGACATCATCGAACGTGCGCGCACGAAGCTCACGGGCCCGATCCCGGAGGGACGGCTGGCGCTCGTGGCGCGTCTCGCGCGCTGGTACGACATCGGCCTCGGCCGGTCGGATCTCGCCATGCCCTACCTGGAGCAGATCGAGAAGATCGACCGCAACCACCCGCTGCTCTTGCGACGCAATGCGGCCGTCGCGAAGCAGCAAGGCGATCCGCGCGGCGAGAAGGACGCGCTCGAGCGCATGCTCGACGCCGCGACCCGCGCGGAAGAGAAGGTCGAGGTCCTGCAAAAGCTCGCCGAGATCGGCGGCACCCAGCCCCCCGAGGCGCTCCGCTACTACGAACGCGCATACTCCCTTGCCCCGAAGGACCCCGCGGTGCTCGCCGCGATCGAGAAGAACGGGCACATGCAGGAGAAGTTCGGTCAGGTGGAGTGGGCGCTGCGCGCGCAGATCTCCGTCGCCGTGAGCAACGAAGTGCGCGTTGCCACGCACATGCGCGCCGCCACCTTCTACGAGCGGCGCATGCTCAAGCGCGATCTCGCCGCGAAGGACCTGGAAATGGTCCTGGCGATGGACCCGCGAAATCAGGACGCGCTTGCGGCGCTGGAGCGCTGCTACCGCGCGCTGCAGGCGTGGCCGGACCTTGCGCGCACGCTGGAGCGCATGGCAGACATCGCGCCCGAACCGCACACGCGCATCGCGCGCCTCATGCTCGCGGCCGAGGTGCACGAGATCAAATCTCAGGACGCGAAGGGCGCGCTCCGCTGCCTGAAGCAGGTGCTCGGTCTGGATGGCGCGAACAAGAAGGCCATCGAGCTCGCCGCGCGACTGTCCCTGAAGGTGAACGACTTCCCGGACGTCTCCAAGTACCGCATGCGGCTGGCCGAGATGGAGCCCACGGCGCGCGGCAAGGCGCAGCAGTACGTGCAGCTCGCGGATGCGCTGGCGGGCCCAGGCGGAGACGAGCTCGGCAGCGCGCGCTTCTACGAGCTTGCGGTGGACACGGATCCGAAGAACGCACCCGCGTGGGAGGCCCTTACGCGGCTCGCACGTGGTGGCACCGACAAGCGGAAGCTCGCGCGCGTGCTGGAGAAGCGCGCGGAGAACACGACCACGCCGCGCGTGCGTGCGCAGGTCTTCGTCGAGCTCGCGGAGACCATGCGAGAGCTCGGTGACAACGCGAGCATGACCAAGGCGTACGAGGCCGCAGTCCAGGCCGACAAGACGAACGAGGACGCAGCAGCATTCACGCTCGACAAGTTCGTGACGGAGTCGCGCTGGAAGGAAGCGGCGCCACTGGTGGAGCTCCTGGTGAACGCTGCCGTGCGCGACGGCGAGACCACACAGCTCATCGGACGGCTGCGCCTGGCCACGCGCGTGGCCGCGGCCCAGGGCGACGTACCACGCGCAGTGGCCGCGGCAGTACAAGCGTACGACGCGCGACCCGACGATCCGGGCTCGCGCGGCGACCTCCTTGATCTGTGCATCCAGCTCCGCGCCGCACCAGAGAAGCTCGTCAAGGCGCAGTCCGCGGTGGAGCGCATCGCCATGCGCGTGACCGAGCTCGACGCACTCGAGCTGTCGAAGCTGGGCACCGTGCTCTTCGTTCTCGGACAGACGGACGAGGCCGCCGACGTGTGCGCCCGTGCTCTCGCCGCCGATCCGAAGAACCGCGGCGCCACCATGGTGCTCGCAGACGCCTACGCGAAGAAGGGCGACTGGGCCGGCGCCAGCGACTGCAAGGTATCACTCGCGCGCTCCGCCACCGATCCCGAGGAGCGGTTCAAGCGCCTGTGCGAGGCCGGCGAGATCTGGGCAACGAAGGCCAAAGATCCGCAGATGGCGCGCGAGATCTGGGAAGAGGCGCTGTCGATGCGGCCGAAGGACCGCTGGCTGCTCCACGCGCTCATGCGGCTCTATGGAGAGCTGGAGGCCTGGGAGCGCCTCATCCACACGCTCTTTGCGATCGCGGACACATCCGAATCACCACAAGCGCGAGGGAAATCCCTGTTCCTCGCCGCGCAGGTCTACGCAGAGAAGGTCGCGGACCTGGAGCAGGCCGCCGAGATCTACGACCGCGTGCTCGACACCGACCGAGCGCGGCTGGACGCGTTCGAGCAGATCGTCCGCATCCACACCTACCGGCGCGACTGGCAGTCGCTGGAGCGCTCGTACCGCAAGATGCTCGCGCGCATGCGCGACTCTCAAGACCAGAACCTACAATTCGAGCTGTGGAAGCAGCTCGGCATCATCTATCGCGATCGCATCGGCGAGCCGGACAAGGCGCGCGAGGCGCTGGGGCAGGCGGACAGGCTGCGCCCCACGGACGGCGAGGTCCGGAAGATGATGACGGAGCTCGACGTCGTCACCGACAACATCGACAACGCCATCTCTCGTTGCCGCCACAAGATGCAGGACAACCCGCACGAGGCAGAGCTCTACGCCGAGGTCTACGAGCTGTTCTTGCGCAAGCACCAGTTCGACAAGGCGTGGTGCGCGCTGAACGTGCTCGCGCAGTTCCGGGAGCTGCGCGGCCAGGAGGGCCAGTTCTACGCGGACTACCCGCCGTTCCATCCCGCGAACATCCCTGGGCAGCTGACGGAGGCCGCGTGGGTCTCGCACATCCTCCATCCCGGGCTCGATCCCGTGATGACACGCATCTTCGGGCTGATGACGCCTATCGTCGCGCGTGCGCGTGCGCAGACTCCGGGCGCGCAGGAGATGGCGCGTCAGTCGATGCAGCTCGGGCCGCAGCACACGCCGATCGCGCAGGAGCTCTACGGCGCCTTCCGTGACGCATGCGAGATCCTGTCGCTCGGCCCACCGGAGCTGCTTGCGGCGCAGGGCACGTCTGCTTCACCGCCGTTCGTTCCGGCGACCATCCCCTACGGCGCGCTCTACGTGAACGCCGCTGCGATCGAGACGCAGAAGGAGAGCATGCAATACCTCGTGGGTAAGCGCCTGGCGGAGCAGCGGCCCGAGCTGGCCGCGAAGGCGTTCTTCCCGACGATCACGGAGCTGCGCAGCTTGCTCGCAGCGGCCGTGCGTCTGGCGAACGGCGGCGCCGCGAAGGACCCCGCGGCGCAAGGCTTCGACAACCAGCTCCGCTCCGTGATCACGTGGGAGGACGTCGAGCGGCTGCGAAGGCTCGTCTCCGAGGCCACGCAAGCCGGAAGCCTCTTCGACGTGAAGCGCTGGGCGCAGGTCGCGGACCTCTCCAGCTCACGCGCGGGCCTCATCCTCTGCGGCGACGTCACTCAAGCACGTCGCGCGATCGCCCGCGAGGCCCAGGCACCCACCGATCTATCGCCACGCGAAAAACTAGGTGAGCTCTACATGTTCGCCACCGGCGACCAACACGCCGACCTCCGAGGGGCGATCGGCGTTGCCGTCGGTGTGGAGTAGCTACAGCTCGCGGGGGTCTACCTGGGACGGCAGCGAGAGGTGCGCCATCTCGGCCATGAGCGCAGGTACCGGTGACGTGGAGTCCGGGTCGAAGAGAGACTCCGGCGAGATCACGATCTTCGCGGTGTCGTCTGCGCAGCTGAGCGCGTCGGCGCTTCTCTCGCGATGGGACTGCGGCGGCACGTAGAGCGTGAGCATCGCGGAGAAGCCCGCGCGGCGGGCGCCATCCTGCTCAGCGGCGGCGCGTGCGGCGTTCGCGCGGAGCTTCAGCGGACCGGCGAGCTCCGGAATGCGATCCACCATCCAGCGGAGCTCCTCGAACGGGATCGCAAAGTAGGTGCGCTCGAACAGCGCCTCGCGCGGACCACCGTGATCCGTCATCACGTCGGCGGTGATGCCCGCGCCCGACGAGACCACGTCGATGGACAGCGTGCCGAAGAACCAGTGCGGACGGCCGGCGGTGAGCGACTCGACCGCGATCCTGGCCATGGCCGCAAACGCACGCAGCAGCGGCGCCGCACCACGGCCGGGACGGGCCGAGCGCGACAGCAGATCCACCACGTAGGCCGCGCCATTGCGCGTGGCCACGAGGATCGCAAGATCCTCTTCCGAGATGCTGATGTGCTCGTCTGGCTGTTCGGTTCGTCGCTGGCTCTTCACCGTCACCCCGTTCCTCTTCCCGGCCGTGGGTATACGACGTTTTTTCTCGTGTGCCAGAAAAAAGGGACTCACGCGTTCAGCAGTGGCGGAAGTTATCGCCCCGGTTTCAACGTGGGGTTCTGTGCGAGCTCAAACGTCCACGCCCGCAGAGGTCTTCACGATCTGGCGCAGCTCCGCGAAGAGCTCCTGGGCGTGGTCCTTGTCCGAGAGCCATGCGTCCTGCGCTTCGTCGTACGAGAAGTGCCAGGCGCGGGCGTTTGCGGCGAGCCAGATCTGCTGCGTGGGCCGCTGCGTGTTGAGCACGCACTTCTGGCCCTTCGAGAAGACCAGGGTCACGACGTCACCCGCGCGCTCGCAGTCCACAACGTCCGTGTCGACGTCACGAAACAGATCTTCGATCTTGCGAAAGGTCGCGTCGGCGAGCTTCTGGTAGCGCGATTCATCCAAGAGGCACCTCTGAGCTCGTTTGCTCCACGTTGGGCTTAGTTGAGGGAGTAGGGCAGCGCGAGGGCAAACGCCGCTATCTCGGCGTCGAACGTGGAGCCGTCGGCGCGGAACATCTGGTAGGTGCCGCGCATCTCGCCGCGCGGCGTCCCCAGCACGCAGCCGCTCGTGTACTCGAAGTGCTCACCAGGACGGAGGAGCGGCTGCTGGCCCACCACGCCCGGTCCTCGCACCTCTTCAATCTTTCCGTCAGCGTCCGTAATGATCCAGTGACGGCTGCGGAGCTGGGCGGGACCGTGGCCCTCGTTTTCGATTCGCACCGTGTACGCAAAGACGTAGCGCTGCGATTTGGGGGAGGACTGCTCAGGAACGTACTCGGCCTTCACCGAGACGCGGATTCCATGGGTGGCGGTGTTCGACACGCCCCTAGCTGCCATTTTCCCTGCCGCGTTTCAAGCATTCCCTGCAATTCAAGCCTTCCCTGCCAGAGGAAAAAACCCGTATGTTTGATGGGATGAGCAAACCGGCTGAGACCGACGAGGCCCTGCAGAGCTTCGAGCGCGTGAAGGCGAAGCTCGCCGACGTGAAGACGACCGACAGGCCGAGCGCCGACCCGCACTCTGCGGCCGTCACCGCCCTCCTGGCGTCCGATTTCCTCGATCACGCGGATCTCAAGGACAAGGTGAAGGACCACAAGGAGCTCTCCGAGGAGAGTCTTGCTGAGCTGCGTACCTTCTCCCGTGCCATCCTCCATTGCCTGGAGAAGCTCGGCGGCGACTGGTTCCCTCTCGAGGGCAAGGCCCCTCCCCTGGGCGAACTGCGCGACGACGGCGTGAAGCAGCGCGATGCGCTGGTCAAGCTGCTGGACGTCAACGTCAAGGACACGGACGTGCGCTCCATCGTGGACACCATCAAGAAGGGCGATGGCGACGTCGACCTGGTGCTCGACCTGCGTGCGCTCGCCGCCCTCGTGGACAAGCATGCGGCCAGTGTTGACGGCGCCAAGGACGGCGCTGCGAAGGGACGCGAGCTCGCGGACAAGTGCGAGGCGAAGCTGGCCGAGGACGAGCCGAAGGAGCACGCGGAGTGGCGCGACAATATCGTCCGCACATGGACGCTGTTCGCGCCGAAATACGAGGCGATCGCCGCCGCAGCGCGCTCCGTCACGAACGAAGACCTGCGCTCCGCGAAGTTTCCGCCGCTCTACACGGTGTCGCGCGCGCGACGTACGCGCAAGCGCGGAAGCATCACCCCGCCGCCCGAGAGCCTGCGTCCGGCCATCATCAAGAACTCGAGCGAGCCGCCCAAGATCGA
>JBBRNJ010000016.1:0-123174 GCA_038230375.1 Polyangiales bacterium
CCACTGGCAAGAAGGTGTCTGCCAAGGAACTACGCACGCTGAACATCGAGCGCGACGACTTTCATGGCGATTGGAACTACGTGATCAGACCTCGAAACGAAACGACCTGATCGGTCGACTTCCCCATTCGCGGGCGCTTAGCGATGGCTGCCTGTCACGGAACAATAGGCACCGACTATGACTGCGACGAAGTCTCGCAAATGACCGCATCCTATTTTGAATGTGATGGTTACCGGATTCAAACGACTCTTGAATCCCAATATGCGAGCCGAGCAGGAACCCAGACGGCTTTCTACTCTGGAGCATTCGTGGGCACCCTCGACGACTGTGCCAACATTGACCACCTGAGCGCGGCGGCTTGGTATTGCGCCAATTCCGGCACGTCTACTCACCCTGTCATGCAGAAAGTCCCGAATGCTTGGGGGCTCTTTGACACGATGGGCAACGCGTCGGAGTGGCGCGTTGACAGGGTAGTGGAGGACACACGCAATCTCCCGCCGGAGACGGATCCAGGAAGTAGGGTGGACCTTGGTCGTCTCTCTGGTGGATGGGGAAGCTTCTCTTTGTCCACCGCCACTGCTCCGCCGTCCGCTCTTCGCATGGCCACAGTAGGCAGCCCGGGCTTTGGCGCTCGGAGCCCTGGCTTGGGGTTCCGAGTTGCGCGTACGATCTCGGAGGCGGAGGCGCGCAAGTGGTGAAGTTGCCGAGGTCCACGTTCGTGTTGGCGGTTCTGTGCGCATCGGCCACTGTCGGCAGCTTCAGCGCATGCTCGTCAACGGACAGCCAGACCACCGTCCTAGGCTCATCGGACGCCGGAATGACAGATGCGCACGACGTCCTTGGCGCAACGGACGCCGCTTTCGGCGGAGGTGCGGCGTGCGTGGCGGCCCAGCGACCCGAAGGCGCGCCTGGCACGGTAGGCTTCATCACGCTCGGCACTCCTCCGCCGTGCGTCTACGCCGGCTCGAGCGACGATGAGCCAGAGCGCGACCCAGACGCTGAGGCCCCGTCGCGCCACCAGCTGTCGTTCCTGTTCGAACTGGCGCTCACGGAGGTGACGCGCGCCCAGTTCCAGAAAGTGGGGCTCTTGCCGCCAGTCGCCTCGTTCGACGCTGGCGCGGACGCTTCAACTTCGACGTGCGCGGCCCCCGATTGTCCAGTCGAAGGCGTGACCTGGCAGGAGGCACTGCTCTACGCGAACGCCGTGTCGAAGGCCGCAGGACTTCCGGAGTGCTTCCTCCTCTCAGGGTGCACGGGCACGTTCGGTGTAGATTACAGCTGTTCGTCGGTGACGGTGTCCTCGGACACTCCGGGCCGGCATGATGTCTATGGCTGCCGCGGCTACAGGTTGCCAACGGCTCTCGAGTGGGAAATTGCGTCGCGTGACACCGCGCTGGGCTGGACACTCTCGCCGCCTCCGCCAACACCCTCCGCGGACTGCTGGCAGATCGAGAGCCTCGATCCGATTGCATGGTATTGCGGAAACAGTGCGGGCGTGCTGCATGCGACGCGCACAAAATCCGCTGGGGCGTTCGGTCTTTTCGACATGTTTGGTAACGCCTCAGAACTGGTGTTCGATGCGTTGGACGCGCCCGTGACCATGGTGGACCCCGGAGGCGGAACCTCCCAGACGACCACGCGCCGAACCAAGGGTGGTTCGTACCAAGACCGCGCGCGCTTGTTGCGGCCCGCGTCCTTGGACGGTCGCGCGGAATGGAACGAGCGCGCGCAAGGTCAGTCCTTCAGGCTTGCCAGAACCGCGCCGAAGGTCGCGCTATAAGATGCGGAGGGCTCCGTCAACGTCCCCGCGGTTCCCGATGTCGCGGTGCTGGTAGTCAGAAGCGCACGGTGAGCTCGGCTCTCGCTCCCTCGAACGGGGGGAAGTTGCGGCAGACTCCGCTCACGCACTTGATGCCGCCGCGTTGCTGGCCGACAAGCACCTTCAGGTTCGAGGACTCCGTGATGCGATAGAGGAGCGAGCCGTTGTTGTAGTAGGTGGGAGCGCCGATTCGCGTCGTGTATTCGAAGCCGTGCGAGACGACCCACTTCGGCGCGATCTTCAGCGCGGTGTAGTGCTCGCCTTCGTGCCACTCGGCCTCGGCGAAGTCTCGCTTGTTCTCGCCTTCTTGCCAGCGGATGCGATGACGGCCGGTGAGCTCCAGCGAGTACGCGCCCTTGATGTGCTTCGTGAACGTGTACTCGAAGTGCTTCTCCCGGTAGTACGGCGAGCCGGAGTACTTCTCGTCGTCGCGGACGCCCGTGCTCGCGAAGAGGTAGCTCTTCTCGTCGCTCCAGCGCCACTCCAGGCCGGTCACCGCATCCCACACCTGCGTGGTGACGTCGTCGGGGGTCTTGCTCAGGCTCTTGCCGAAGCGGTCGCAGCCGCCGCCGACCTCTTCGTTCTTGCTGATGTAGTAGCCAACCGCGCCGTAGAGCAGGAAGTTCTTCCGCAGGCGCGCGTCCGAGCGCAGGCGCCCGCCGTCCACGCAGCCGTTGAAGAAGCCGAACATGCTGTCCTGCGTGATGAGCTCCGTGGTGGGCTGGCTCGTGTACGTCACGTTGGAGAACTGGATGGCGCGCGTGGCGTCCACTGCGGCCTGCACGGGGTAGTAGTTGTGGTAGCTCTTGCCCTCGATCGTGTGCGTGACGAAGCCGGTCTTCGTGGTGAACGAGCCGTAGAGCGCCGTGCCTTCCGTGTTCTTCGCCTGCGTGGTCGCGCCCTCGTAGCGCATCACGGCGCCTTCGACGTACAGGTTGCCCACGCCGAACAGGTTCGGCACGTCCAGGCTCTGCCCGCCGATCACGACCTCACTCGAGCGGATGTTGGGGCTGATGCCGGTGGGGAGTGACTGCAGCCACGCCTGCGAATCCACGGGATCGCAAGACCCCATGGGCGAGTCGAGCGAGGAGAGGAAGTTGCCCGACCCGTCCTGCAAGCCGCGATCGAACTTCGTGTTGCCCAACGCGTCGTAGCTGATCGGCGCGCAGCGCGTGAATCGCACCACGCGCGTGGAGAGGATCACCGGACCGCCGCGCCCCGCCTGGATCTCGGCGCCCACGACCCGGTCGGAGCCGAACACCGGCTGCGGGCTCGACGGCTCGAAGCTTATCTTCTTGGGCAAGAGCAGCGCGCGCCCCTGCGCGTCCTCGAAGCGGTTCGGGTTCATCAGACCTGCGACGAGCGTGAGCGCGATCGGGTCCTTCTGGATCTGCACCTTGCCGCCACGCACCGTGGTGTCGATGCCGAGCTCGTCGATCTTGCGCGCGGACAGCGTGAGCCCGCGCCCGAACTGCACGTACGCATCACCCGCGATGACCTCGACGCCGGGCGCCTTGTACGCGAGCCAGATCTTGCTCGGGTAGATCGCATCGCGGAAGCGAGAGGCGCCGTCCTCGATCGCGTTGCGCTTGTCGCGCACGTCGGAGTAGGTGCGATCCTCGGGCCGAGCCCAGTAGATCTGCGAGTCCAGCCGCAGGCCGAGCGTGAAGTGGTCCCACTTCAGCGCGGTGTTGAGGCGATTGATCCACGTGCCGTAGCCCTGATCCTGGGCAAGCTCGCCCTCATCCGTGCGCGCGTTGAAGTGCTGCGCAACGATCGTGGTCTCCGTGACGTCGAGCGTGACGGGCTTGTCCTTCAGCGTAGGCAGGTCGAGCGCCTGCGCACGTCTCGGCGCTACCGTCGTGACGAGCAGCAGAGGCAGACCAAGCATGAGAGTACGCGCACGAAGCATTACGGCCGCGGCACGCTAACACATCTGGCGATGTCAGAGGCTCTGGCCGGAGACCAGCTTCACGACGTCGTCCTCGACCAGCTTCTCGTCGCCGGGGTTGTACCCCTCGCGCACGCGCACGATCTTCCCGGTCTTGTCGATGAGCACCGAGAGCGGCGCCGACTTCTTCGGGTTGTACATGCTCGCGATGCTGGAGTCCTCGTCGAGGAGGACGGGGAAGGACAGGTCGTAGCTCTTCGCGATCTGCGGGACCGTCGCGATGGTCTCCGGGCCGTCCATGGAGACGGCGAGCACGATGAAGCCCTTCGACTTCTGTGCATCATACAACTTTTGCGGGTGCGGAAACTCCGCGCGGCACGGCTCGCAGTAGGTCGCCCAGAAGTCGATGAGGATCGTCTTCTTGCCCAGGTGGTCGGACAGCCGCACGGTCTTGCCATCCACGTCACGCGTGGTGAAGTCGCTGGCGCCGCGCCCGCTTGCGTTCCCACCGCCCGTGCCGCCGCCGCCACCCGCGCCGCCGTTCGCGCTCGTCGGGTCAGCGGCGCCCGGACTGGACGCGCCTTCGCCACCGCACCCGCTCCCGCCTGCGGCAAGCGCGGCGGAGAGCAGGGACAAGGGCAGGAATGCGCGCACGTTCAAAGCTCTACTTGCGAACGCCGGTCATCGGGTCGGCAGGGTGCTTCGCAAGGAAGGCGATCCACGGCTCGACCTCGTTCGACACGTCCATGCTGGTGACCGATGAGCCGTCGCTGGACGGGGCGCCTTCGCCCGCGCTCAGGATCTCCATGTTCGCCGGGTCGACGTTGGCGTTCCACGGAAGCGCGCCTGCGGTGAAGAACCCGCCGAAGCTGTGGTTGCCCGTGTCGACGACGGTCGGGAACGTGGGCTTGTAGGAGGTGACCCAGTGGTCGAGATCCTTCTGCGAGGCCGCGGAGCCGGGCGCGCCGCCCTCGACCACCGCCGTGATCCACGCGACGCCTTCACCGGCGAGCTTCTCGTAGATCGGCACCGTGGCCTGGGTCTCGCGCTGGCACCAGATGCACCATGTGCCGGCTGCCTGCACGTGAATCAGCTTCCACTTCTTGTGGCTCGGATCGAAGAAATCTGCCAGCGCGACCGGCTGCAGACCCTTGGCCACATCGCCATCGGGATAGCCATAGAACTTGAGGTTCGACATGGTGTTGCCGGGCTTGCCGACGACGTCCATGGCGGGGTTGTTGGTGGAGGGCTTCGTACCCAGGTTCGTCGACGGGTAGGCTACGCCATCGGGGCTGGTGTCATGGCCCTGGATGTCACCCGTGCCACCTGTGGCAAGACCGGGGTCCTGCGTGGAGCTAGACGAGCAACCAAATGCCAACACGATCAACGCGGAGACTGCGAAAACGCCCTGAATTCTCATGGTGCCACCTTGTACCGTGTGCTATTGCGGACCTACGAAAGATTGCGACAGCTCTCTGTGCTCCGAAGTCGGCCGGCAGTCAAACTCTTCCTCGACAAACCATTCTGACAGATAACGCGCGAGGAGGCTGAACGGTTGCTGTGCAATCGACATCCCCCGAAGCTCGAGTATAGCAGACGTCACTTCCTCAGCTCTTCAGATACCCAGGTGCAGCATGGTCCGGGCATACGCGAATTTGTTCAGCTTCGTCGCCGTCTCGGCGCTGGTTCTCTTCGCAGCGGAAGGTTGCAGCAACAGCAGCTCCAGCTGTGACTCCTCCAAGTGTGCGGCGCAGAACTCCTGTATCGCAGAGGTGGACCCGGTCACGCAGAAGTCGGAGACCAAGTGTCGCCGGCTCTGCCAGTCCCTCGCGGACCCGAACACCGGTTGCCCGGCCAACTACACCTGCAGCCCCGACGCGACCGGCACCACCTACTGCGCCGCCAACACCACGACCTATGTGCCCGCGAAGGGCCAGTTCGGCGCTGCCTGCAACCCCATGAAGGGGCTCGACGCAAACCCGGACTGCGATCAGGCGAACGGCTTCTGGTGCAACGGCGAGAGCCCCACCGACGGCAATGCATACTGCACGCAGTTCGACTGCACGGACGACCGCCAGTGCGGCGCCGGCTACTACTGCGGAACGATCAACCGCTTCCCGAACGTGCAGACCACGGTCCGCAAGCCCAACAACACGGTCAAGGTCTGCCTGAAGCGCGACTACTGCGCGCCGTGCCGCACCGACCTCGACTGCCTCCCCGTGAACAACGCGGTCTCGCACTGCGTCGCGGACAAGGACGGCAAGGCCATCTGCGCGCAGGAATGCACGGCCGACAAGGGCTGCAACTCGGAGGCGTTCTGCGCCCCGGTCGATGGCGTCACCTCCAAGGTCTGCTACCCGCGCGCGGGTAAGTGCATCGGCGATGGCGGGCTGTGCGCGCCGTGCAAGGCGGACAGCGATTGCCTCAAGGACGGCGTCCAGGGCTTGTGTGTCCGCGGCGAGTTCAACACCGAGAAGTCCTGCGCGGTGCCGTCGGCCAAGCCATGCTTCGACGCCATGGCGATGCCCGTGAGTGGCGCGTGCGGCGGTCTCACCTCGGAGGCGCCCGCGCCGTCCAAGATCGGCTGCTACGGCGGTGTGGACTTCATGAGCCTCCCGAAGGACCACTGCCACGGCTACGTGCCGTTCTCCACGTCCATCACGCCGGGCTGCTACTCGCCCAAGCGCTAGAACCCTGGTTCATACCCAGCTGCGTGCTATTCGAACTGCACGATGAAATCATTCTTCGGCCTCGGCTGTCTTGTCACCGCGGCGTGGCTCGGGTTCGCCGCGTGCTCGGGCGACGGCGGCGGTAGTGGCCCCTCCGGCGATGACGCCGCGCCGCCCCACGCGGAAGCCGGCACGCCCCCGACAGAGGACGGCGGGGTCGGAGCCGCTGATGCTGGCCCCCTCTGCGTGAATGGCGTCAGTGTCGACGGGCTCTACCCCAAGGTCCCGACCGAGGTCGCGCTCCTGAGCACCGTGCCGAATTTCACGTTCGATGGACTCGAGGAGAGCGGCAAGCCGGTCACCGTCAAGCTCCAGGACTACTTCGAGCCGTGCGCTGCGAAATCGCGCCTCCTCGTGGTCCGCGTGACGGCGGCGTGGTGCGGCACGTGCCGCTACGCGCTCTCGCACACGGCCGACTCCAGGAGCGCCACCTTCGGGTCGCGCCTTCGGTTCCTCGACGTCCTGGTCGCGGACGAGGACAACAACCCCGCGGCGGTGAGCGATCTCACGGCTCACCGCGCACGCATCGACTCACCGGATCGTCTCGCTGCCGATCCGAAGGTCAGCTTCCTCTTCACACCGCCGCCCACGCTGCTGCTTCCGCTCTTCGTGCTCATCGACACGAAGACGATGCAGATCCGGAACATCCTGGGCAATCCCGACCCCGCGGAGCTGGCATACCGATTTGGCGACGAGCTCGCTCTGCTCGATCATGCGGCTCGCCCCGCATATCCGCCGCAGACCCTGGTGGACGGTCAGTGGACGCCCGATCAATGGTCCATCCTGCAGGAGACCAAGGTGCCCGCCGCGCCGCCCCCCGATCCGACCAACGAGAAGGCCGATGATGCCGCCGCTGCTGCGCTCGGCAAGGCCCTGTTCTCCGACACGACGCTATCACCCAACAACATGGTGAGCTGCGCGACGTGCCATGACTTCGCGAAGGGAACGTCGGACGGCCTTCCGCAATCGGAGGGCGTGACCAAGGTCGATCGAAACGCTCCCGCGATCGCGCTTGCCTCCCATGCGCGCTGGCAGTTCTGGGATGGACGCGCGGACTCGCTCTGGGCGCAAGCAACTGGGCCGTTCGAGGCGTCGAAGGAGTTCGGCGCATCCCGCCTCTTCGTGGCGCACCAGATCTACGCGGCATACAAGGCTCAATACGAAGCGGTGTGGACGGCCTTCCCGTTGCCGGATTTGACCGACAACGTCCGGTTCCCACCGAATGGAGCGCCCGGAGACGCGGCCTACGACGCAATGACGAGCGCCGACAAGACCGCGATCACCCGCGTGCTCGCAAACGTCGGGAAGTCGATCGCGGCGTACGAGCGAACGTTCCGCGTGAAGCCGATGAAGCTCGACACGTACGTGGGTGGTGACTTCTCCGCGCTCGCGCTGGACGAAAAGAAAGGCCTCTCCGCCGCCATGAAGCTGGGCTGCTTCCAGTGCCACTGGGGTCCGCGCCTCACCGATGACGCCTTCCACAACACCCGCTTTCCAACAGGGAAGCAGGATGGCACGGCGGATCGCGGACGCATCGACGTCGTGTCGAAGGTCCTCACGGGCGAGTTCATCTCGAGCGGGGCGTACAGCGCCGCACCGTCGCCGCACTCCGGAACGTCGCACCTCACGGCGTCCGCTTCGCTGCTCGGCGCGTTCAAGACGCCCACGCTGCGCGGCGTGGCCGAAAGCGCCCCCTACGGACACGGCGGCACAGTCACGACGCTCCTCGACATCGCGAAGATCTACGGTATCGCTGGCCTCGCGCAGGGTGACATCCACGCGATCGGGGTCACGGAGCCGTGGCTCCCGAAGTTCGACGCGACCGTACAGCCGGTGCTCGTGCCGTTCCTTCAGTCGCTCACGGCGAACGCGACCGCGCCGTGAGTCGGTGCTCGCGCTCACTTTAGCGAGGTGGAGCGGAGGACTCGCGGCTCTTCTTTGCCTCGCGCTTGCCCAGGATGAGTGACTGCCAGAGCAGACGCGGATCCTGAGCGAGCAGCGGCAACCACACCGTGGCGGCCAGCGCAGTGAGCGCGGCGATGGGCACGTCGAATGTGGCGAACGATGCGAGCGTGAGGCCGAGCAGCGGGCCCGCGGCATGATGTGGCTTCTGCGCGCTTGCCGCGAGCGCCAGCGTGATCGCCACGGGGAAGGCAAGGACGGCGAGCGGACCAATGCCGAACGGCGCAGGCGCGCCCTCCGCGGCAGAGAGCGTGCGACGCACGACGGCGAGGAGGGGAAACGGGGCCTCGGCCTCGCGCAGCGCGAAGTACGTGAGCACGGCGGCCACCGCGAGCGCGAGGATGGTGGGTGCGGCACCACGCGAAGCGCCACGCGTTCCGATCCACACTGTGGCAAGACCTAGCGATGCGATCACCGCGATCGTCGCGAGCGTGGCCAGGCCGCGCGCGAAGCCGTAGCGTCCCATGTCCGCCGCCTCCACCGCGCTCTGCGAGAACAGCCACGCGACGAGCCGCGCCAGGTTCGCAAGTCCAGCGAAGAGGAGCGCCGCTGCAGCTGCGCGCGTGTGCGGCGGACGCAACGAGCCCGCGGCCGACGTGAGGACGACCACGGTGACGGAGAATGACAGCGCGACCTCGGGCACGGGGCCCAGGTGGAGCCCCAGCGCTGGCGATGCGATCGCGAGGGACAGGCTCATCACGCCGATGATGAAGCCGCGAAAGAGCCCGTTCATGCGGTGTATGCGCGCGAGCTCGAACGAGCCCGCGGCGAGCAGCGCCGTGATGAGCCCGACGAGCGCATACGACACGGTCGCGGATCCCCGCTCCAGGAGGACGACGGTGCCCTCTTGAAGGGTCCCGCGTGCGCCCGGCACCACCACGCGGCCCATCAGCCCGGAGATCGCCGCAAGGATCGCGGTCACGCGCAGCAGCGTGAAGGACCACACGACCGGCGTCACGAGCTCGGTGCCGCGGCCCTCACCCGGCGCAGGTGTGGCGGAAGCGGTGCCTGCGGTGCCTCCAACTGGAACAGCCGCGAGCGTGTTTCCAGAAGGACGGGCCTCCGGGACGGGATCGGGTGAAGCTTCGCCGGACTCCAAGTCTGACGGTGTTATCAGCCCGGCGCGCCGTTCGAAAGCTTCTCGAGCGGGATCTCACGCGATCCCGAGCGGGACTCGTTGATGTTTGCGGGCGGCGGCGCGCCGCGTTCCTGCGTGGGCGCGGGGCGCTCCGGATCGCCCGGCGGGGTGTTGGGCGGCAGGTGGCCCGGGTCCACCGGCTTGGGCGCGTTGTTCAGGATGTAGGGGTAGGCGTTCATCGTGGTGCAGGCGATGGCCTCTTCGCGGTGGAACTCCCAGTGGAGGTACACGTTGCCATCACCCGACAAGATGGCGGAGGGCGCAGGGCCGAACGGCGACGCGCGCTGGACGGAGTCGAGCGCGGCGATGTCGAACGCGGTGACGCCGCTGGGCTTGACGACGCCCATCTTGATGACGCGCCCCTCCTTCGTGACCACCACTTCCAGCTTGGTGACGAGGCGCTGGTTGTTGAGCGGATGCTCCCTGGGCAGGTTGTCGAGCGAGCCGAGGAAGTTGTCCGCGAAGATGGGATGAATGCGGTTGTGGATCTGCACCAGGTACGTGCCGAACGGCGACCGCGCGGTGTTGAGCGCGGTCTGGTTGCCCGGCTTCACCGTGGAGACGTAGTTCTCGATCGCGTTGCGCCAGCGCTCGAAGTTCGAGGCCTGCCACGAGCCGCGATGCTCGCTGCGACGACGCTCGCCGTCGGCCTCGCGCTCCTTGCGGAGCTCGTCCTGACCAACGACGGCGACGACGCCCTGCTGCGTGAGGTTCAAGTTGATCTGCCCAGGGCCGACCTGTCCGCCCAGGCCGAGCCACTTGGTCTGACCAGGCGCGGGGTTCGAGCGCGCGGTCTTTCCCTGACCAGGCTCGAGCGCGGAGCCAAGGCCTGCGCCAGGCCGCACGGGATTGAACGACCAGTTGCCGTCTGCGCCCTGCGCGACCTCTGGCGACGGCGGTGATGCGCCGCCCTGCGCGAGCTCCGGCTGTGTGGCGGCCTTTGCCTCTTGCGGCGTGCGACCGTCACCACCGGCGCGCGGCGGCTCCTGGCTCGGCTGCGCCTTGATCGCCACGGGGCCCATGGGGCGCTCGGGCATGGGCATGCGCTGGACGTCGAACTCGGTGCCGCGCTCGCCGGGGCGGCGGTTCTGTTCGCCCTTGTGGTCTTCGCTGTCGGCAACGCGCGTCTTCTCGCTGTCGCCTGGCTGCCCGTTGGGGCCTGCGTGGTTGCCGCCGGGCGTGGGGTTCTTGTCGTCCTGATCGTGTGAGGTGACCGTGGCAACGGACTCCTCCTTCACGTGGTTCGCCTCGTCGCCGATGAAGCGCGCCTCCGGGTTGTCCTCTTGCGCCGGCGTGACGTGCTGCTTCACCGCGATGCGCTTGTCCTTCAGCGGAATGGGCGGCGGCTCCAGGGCCTTTGCCGGATCCTTCGGCGTGACCACGATCTTCACGACCTCCGGCGGCTTCTTGGCTTCGGGCTTCGGCGGCTCGGGCTTCTTCTGGTCGAGCGCGATGTCCTTCTTCTTCTCTTCCTTCTTCTCGGGCTTGGGCGGAGGCGGCGGCTCGGGCGGCTTCTCTTCGGGCTTCGTGACGGAGTCCGACACGGTGCCGACCTCGAAGGTCTGCTCGCTGTCGCGAACCGTGTCGCGGATCTGCGAGGCCATGTGCTTCAGGAACGCGTGATCGTCATGCACCTCCGCCACCACGCCGCCGCCTTCGGCGAACATGAAGTGGGCGCACACTGCCGCGCAGATCCAGAGGATGAGCGGTGTGCTGGGCGTGTCACGCATGGACGTACTCGTTCCTCCTTCCGTACAAAAGGTAGCACCTCGATCCCCCCGGTACCATCGACCGTCCGACATTACGTCGCGTCCATGTAGGTGGGGCAAAGAAGCCGATCCGGATCACTTCCAGACGACGAACGGGCCCATTCTCCACAGGCGAGGCGAGGCGTGTTGCCTCAGTCGCCGTCCAGGTCCAGGGCTCTGTGATCCGTGGCGATGTTGATCGCGCTGAGGTCACGGTTGTTACTGAGCTCGCTCCACAGGCCCCACGCGCGCACCTTGCGCTCCAGGTAGAGCACGCGCTCCGCGCAGCGCGCGATCGCGTGGAGGTTGTGCGTGACCAGGATCGCGGCGATGGTCTCGCTTGCGCTGATCTCCGCCATGAGCTCGATGATGGCCGCGCGGCCGTTCACGTCGACGCCGGCGGTGGGCTCGTCCAGGATCAAGAGCTCGGGCTTCGTGGCGAGCGCGCGCGCAAGGAACACGCGCTGCGTCTCGCCGCCGGAGAGGTTCTTCATCTCGCTGTTCGCGAGCCTGGCGGCGCCGGTGCGCTCGAGCATGCGCATGGCGATCTCGCGCTCTTCCTTCTTGATGAAGAGGGGCCACTTGCCGCGGAGGCTCGCCACGATGACGTCGACCGGCGTGGCCGGGAAATCGCGGTCGAAGCGCTTCAGCTGCGGCACGTAGCCGATCTTCTTTCGCCCCTCTGCGATGGGCAGATCGCCGATCATGATCTGTCCGCTCGTCACGGGCACCAGGCCCAGGATGGCCTTGAGCAGTGTGCTCTTGCCCGCGCCATTGGGGCCGCACAGACAGAGGAACTCACCCACGGGCACGTGGAACGTCACGTCCTCGACGGCCGTCTTGTTCCTGAACTTCACCGTGACGTTCTTCACGTCCAGCACGCGCGGCACGCGTGACGAAGGCTCCGTCCCCTCGACGTAGAGCCCGATCGACGGCGGTGCGTCGGAGACCCCTCCGCTCATTTCAGATATTTCTCGAGCGACGCCATGTCGAAGCGAAGCATCTTCTCGTAGGTGTCGGTGTCCGTGGTGCTGCCGCCGACGGGGTCGAGTACGCCGAGCGGGATCTTCCCCTCGTCCGCGAGGATCTGCGCGGGCCGCGCGTCCAGCTGCGGCTCCGAGAACAGCGCGGGCACCTTCTTCGCCTTCACCGTGGCGAGCACCTTGGAGATGTACTTGCTGTCCGGCGTGGAGCCCGGATACGGCTCGATCACCGCAAGGATCTGCAGCTTGTAGCGATCCGCGAAGTAGCCAAAGCTCCCGTGGAACGTGATGAAGCCCTTTGTCTTGAGCGCCGCGGTCCGCGTCTCCAGATCCTTGTCCAGCTTGTCCAGCTCCGCGTCCAGTGCGTCCGCGCGCTCGCGATAGCCGGCGCCGTGCGGCCCATCCGCGCGTGAGAGCTCCTCTGCGATCTGCTTCACGATCAGCCGCGCGCGCTGCGGATCGAGCCACACGTGCGGGTCCGTTGCGCCCTTTTCGTGATCGTGATCCTCCTCGCCACCGTCGCGCGCGGCGTCCGCCTCCTCGTCACCGAGCACGTCTGCCTTGATGGTGATGGTGGGCACGCGATCGCCTGCCTTCAGCACGCGCGCCTGCGGTGCCGCTTCCTTCACAAGCTTCTCCATCCACGTGTCCAGGCCAAGCCCCACCATCACGGCCACCTTCGCCTGCGCGACAGTGGCGACGTCCTTCGGTGTGGGATCGAACGTGTGCTCGTTCTTGCCTGGCGGTAGCAACAGCGTGACATCCGCGTCCGGGCCCGCCACGCGCCGCGTGAGATCGTAGAGCGGGAAGATGGAGACGACGACCTTGGGCTTCTCTGGGCCCGACGTGCTGCCCTTCCCGCAAGAGCCGCTGCATGCGGACAGGAGGAGCGAGAGACCAAGGACCGTGGCGTGAGCTTTCTCTATCTTCACAGACGACGAAGCTATCAGGGCGACCCCGCGAAGCGGAAGTAGAGGAAGAGCAGCAGCACACCACCCACGAAAAATGCAGCGAACGTCACGCCGGCGACCTTCCCGAAGGAGCCACCCTGTACGCCGATGCCTCCATCACTGACCTGCTCGCGCGCGGATCTGGTCGCGGAGATGGGCCCGGAGATCGGCCCGGAGATGGGCAAAGATGCGGGCCCTGACAGATTTGGTGAGGTCGCCTGCACCGGCTGCGGCGCGGGCGCTGGCGTGGCGTTCGACCCGGGTGGAGCGGTGCCGAGCCCAGGGGTGGTGCTCATGCGCTGCGGACCAAACTCCTCCGGCGCGAACGGCGAGAGCGCCACGGCCAGGTCCTCCACGTTCTGAAAGCGCGCGGCTGGGTTCTTCTCCAGGCATCGCATGACGATGGCGATGAACTCCGGCGGGAGATCCGCGCGCAGGCTGGGGAGCGGCGTGGGCGCTGTCTGATAGACCGCGAGGAAGAGCGCGCCCAGCGTGTCGGCCTCGAAGGGCATCTTGCCGGTGACGAGCTCGTAGAGGATGACGCCGAGCGACCACACGTCCGTGAGGTGGCTCACGTCCTTGGGCGACGTCATCTGCTCCGGCGACATGTAATAGGGCGAGCCAAGGAGCGCGTTCGTCTTCGTGGCTGACAGCGACGCATCGCCCATGGCCACGCCCTTGGAGATGCCGAAATCAAGCACCTTCACGAGCGGCCGTCCGTTGGGCCTGTGCGTGAGGAACAGGTTCGCGGGCTTCAGATCGCGATGCACGATGCCGCTGCGGTGCGCCTCTGCGAGCCCCTCGCATGCCTGCAGCACGTAGGCGGCCGCCTCGGATGCGGAGATGCGTGGGCCGTTGTCGATGCGGTGCCGGAGATCGTTCCCCTCGAGGAGCTCCATCACGATGAATGGCTGCCCGGTCTCCAGTGTGCCCAGGTCCGACACGCGCACGATGTGCTCGCTCTTCAGGCGCGCGACGATCTTCGCCTCACGCAGGAAGCGCGCGACGGCCTCTGCGCTCTGTAGCGCCTCCGGCAGCATGAACTTCACGGCGACGGGCTGGTCGAGCTCCACATGCGTGGCCCGCACCACCGCGCCCATGCCACCCACGCCGAGCACGCGCTCGACCCGGTACTTCTTCGCGATGATCTGCCCTTCTTGAACGGGCGAATGCGGCGGAAGGCTCTCGTTCACGCTGTCCCGAGGCTATCACGGAGCGCCCCGCAGAGCGTCTCTCTCTACGCCAGCCTCTACGCCAGGCCTCTACGCCAGGCCTCTACGCCAGGCCCGACGCGGCGGCGTACTCGAGGCGACGGCGCGGATCTTCGAGGGCGGCCAGGAAGTCCGCGAGCGAGGTGAGGCGCACGTCGGCGAGGGCCGCCGAGAGGAAGACCTCGTGGGGATAGATCCCGGCAAGAACACGCTCACGTTGCGCGCCCAGCCAGCGCGCCGTTGCACCGAGGAACGCGATGAACCGATCGGACGTGGTGGCGGATGCTGCGCTGACCAGCTCCTCTGTCAGGCGCGACTCCTTGACGTCGAGCGGGGCCCTTACTTCGTCAGAGAGCGTCAACACCACCGCAACGCCGCCAGCCTCGGAGCGTGCCTCGAGGGCGACGCCGTCGGGGAGCGTCCTCATCGCTTCGTTGATCGTGCGTGCGCATTCTCTCGCGTCCATGGATCGTCCAGACAGCCTAACGCGTGTGTAGGGCCCGAAGTGTGCTTCGGCACGCAATGGCAGAAAGTATCCCCTCGCGCGTGAATGCTCTCAAGCCTTTGGTGGCAGCAGCGTCTTCCAGATCTTCTCTGCGTCGCCCACGGCAGCTCGCGCTCCGTCGCGTACGATGGGCGTGCGGAGGAGCAGCGGGTCCGTGAGCAGCAGCTCCGTGATGCGCTCGTCGCTGGGCGCGGAGTGCTGGAGGCCGCGCTCTTTCACCCGCGGTGAGTCCGCCGCGTAGAGCTCGCGCACGCCGCCAACGGCCTTCGCGACGCTCTCGAGCTCGCCCTTCGAGAGGCTCTTCTCGCGCAGCTCCACGAACTGCACCTTGATGCTGCGGTCCGCGAAGAAGCGCTGCGCTGCGCGCGTCACCTTGCATTTGGCAGTGCCGAAGATCTGGATCATGTCGTGTCAGCGGCGGTGGTGGTGATAGCCGCGGTGAGGGCCGTAGTAGTGCGTGTACGGCCGAACTCCACGATACCGGTATCCGTAGTGCCCGTACCAGACCCGATACTGGGGCGCGTAGAGACGCCAGTGATTCACGTACACGCCGTAGTACGGAGACTCCACCGGCACCCACACGGGCACGCCCTCCGCGTAGTAATACGGATGCCCGTACGCGTCGTAGTAGACGACATATCCGTCGTAGTACTGCGGCTCGTAGCCACGCTCCTCGTAGTAGACCGGCTCTTCGACGTAACAACCGCCCACGGTGAGCGCCGACGTCGCCAGCATCACTGTCAGCACGAGCTTGCCGATGGTTCGAACGCGCATGCGTGCGAGTTTAACCACTGCGCCGTACGCGGACCACCTCAGAAGAACTGGTACACGCCGAAGTTGGGCTCCGCGTGCGGGTTCTCGAACGGGATCGCAAGGTCTGCGCGAAGGCCCGTTCCAACGAACTTCGGGACCAGCACGCGGATGCCCACACCCGCGGAGAAGAGCGCGTGCGGGGAGTCCTGCGAAAGGTTGCCATCCGTGAACGCGACCGGCATGAACGCGACCCATGTGGAGTCGTACGCCACGTAGCGGCACTCGGCGTTGTAGAGCATGTACCCGTTCGTGCGGACGAAGTTGTCCTGGTAGCCGCGGAGCAGATCCAGCCCGCCCACGTACAGCCGGAGGTGCGGTGGCACGTGCGAGATGTTCGCGAGCCGCGCGCGCAACGCGAGATTGATGCGCGAGCCGATGGTGACGAAGCGCAGCACCTCGACCGTGGTCTGCGTGTACGTCGGCGCGCTCTCAGAGTCGGTGATGCCGAAGCCCTGACGCAGCTCCACGCTGCCGCCCTTCTGCATGAGGCGCACGGTGTCCACGCGGCCCAGGCGGATGTTCGGCTCGAAGAGCACCGTGTTCGTGGCCGCCGGCAGGTTGCTCGGCGGATCGAGCGGCGGCAGGAAGCGATCCATGAAGCCGTCCACGCGCATGCCCAGCCGCAGCGAATCGTCGTTCACGAGCGTGGCCATTTCCAGGCGCGCGAGCGTCCGCTGATCGGAAAAGTCCGGGCGCGGTCGCACCAGGCGCTCCAGCTGGAACGTGGTCTCGATGCGGCGATTGAACGTGCGCGGATCACGCAGGATCATCTGCCCACCGTGGAAGCCGTCGAAGTACTGGTACTGGGCCTGAGCCTCCAGGAAGCGCCCCGCGACGTTGTTGTCTGCTGCGCCCACGCGAAAGGTGAACGCGCTTCCGCCCGCGCCGTAGCCGAGCAGCGGGTTGAGCGTCCAGCGGTCCTCGAGATCGAAGACCGCGAGCACCTGCCCACCGCCCTTCTTCCTGACCACGCGCGCCTTCACGTGCGCGAAGATGGTGGTGTTCCACAGCCGCGTGACCGCCAGATCCAGCTGCTCGCGCGTGATCGTGTCACCCGCCGCGAAGCCCAGCTCGCGATTCACCACGAAGGGCTTCGTGCGCGTGAGCCCGTTCACGATCACCGTGTCGATCTTCGCGGGCAGCTCCACGGCCTCCTCACCAGGCTCGGGTGGCGAGAGGCCCTCGTGGACGGGCGGCGCCGGCGTGGGCGGCTCCATCTCGGTGCCCGCAGGGGCATCCGCGCGCGCGTTCGCGCTCACGAACAGCCAGGCCAGGATCAGAAGCACGCACGAGCGCAGCTTCATTTCACGGAGACGTCGACCACGGCGCGGAACAGCGAGCGCAGGCCCCGCTTCACGTTCTCCACGCTCACGCGCTCGTCCCTGCCGTGGAAGTAGGCGAGCTCCTCCTTGCTGATCTCGAACGGTACGAACCCATACGCGTGCACGCCCTTGTTGCGAAGGAAGAGCGAGTCCGTGTACCCGGGCGACAGGGCCGGCCCCGCGACCACGCCAGCGCGGCCATCCACGGCGTGCTTCGCGAGAGCGTCGAAGAAGGGATCGTCCCACGGGCTCCCGTTGCCGCCGTGCGCGTCGATCACCTCGAACGTGATGTTCGGATCGTCGACGGTCTTCTTGATCTCCTCGAGCCATTTCTCCGGAGACGTTCCCGGGAGCACGCGTCCGTCGATGATCGCGGACACCTCGCTCGGGATCACGTTCGGCGCCTTCATGCCAGTGAAGCCGGTGATGTTCACCGTGTTGAAGAGCGTCGCGCGCGCCGCAGGATTCTCCATCAGCTGATCCAGCACCAGGCGGTCCACCAGCCACGGCCGCGTGAGCACGAAGCCAGTGATGCCGCCGTGCTCGTGGCCCACGCGCGCGGCCAGCTCGTAGAGCGACGGATGAATGAGCGGCTCGTCCTGACGCGCCTTGAGCTTGCGGATCGCCATGATCAGCCGATCGGGCGCGCGACCGGGCGCTGGCGTGGAGCCGTGGCCAGCCTCGCCGTGCGCGGTCATCTTCAGCCAGAGCGTGCCCTTCTCGGCCACGGAGATCGTGTAGACGGTCTGCCCCGGCACCAGCAGATCCTTGATGCCGATGCCGCCTTCATTGACGGACTGCGAGCACTGCAGCTTGTCCCAGTGATGATCGACGACGAACTGCGCGCCGCTGGAGTCCGTCTCCTCGCCCGCGACCGCCAGCAAGATCACGCTGCGCTTGAGCGGGACGTTGAGGCGCTTCAAGAGCACCATCGTCTCGAGCTCCAGTGCGCCGAGCCCCTTCATGTCCAGCGCGCCGCGCCCCCAGATGTAAGGCTTGTCCTTGTCCGCGCCGAGACCGCCAGGCGCGATCGCCCCGGAGAGCGGACCCGTGTCCTTCGGCCACTTCTCGGTCTCCGCGGTCACCACGTCGATGTGCGAGAAGAGGCAGAGCGGCGCTTCGGTGGCGGTGCCCGGCGGAGGATCCAGGCGCGCGATCAGGTTGCCGCGGCCGGGCGCCGACTCGACGATCGCGTACGGGATCTTCTCGCGGTCCAGGATGTCGGCCATGTAGCGCGCGCCGCGTGTCTCGTTGCCGGGCGGGTTGATGGTGTCCACGCGCAGATACCCACGCAGCGTCTCCACCGCCTCGTCGCCTGCCTTGCTCCAGTCGATCGCATCGTGGAAGCGCGTCGCCGCCACCGGCGAGATCGCCACGGGCCGCTCCGGCAGGGCGCACCCAGGAAGGAGCGATGCAAGAGACAGGGCCGCGAGCAAGGATCGAGGCTTCATGACGCTCAGTAGAAGAAGCCGATGCGGAAGAGGTTCAAGTACGGCATCGCGAACTCACCGAACGTGCGCGCCGCCTTGCGCGCGTTGGAGTCCTCTGTGCCGTCGGAGTTGAGCTCCAGGCTGGCGAACAGCGGCACGGTCACGCCGAAGTCGCCGCCCATCGCGAGCCCGTTCTTCAGCGTGAACAGTACGCCCGCGCGAAGACCGACCACCATCGCGGTCGAGATGTAGTTCACCTGGGCCCCGAACTTCGTCGAGTCCGCGCGCGAGAACTGATAGCCCGCAAGCGCGCCCACGAAGATCGGCTTCCACACGAAGTAGCGCGCCTGCGCGTCGACCTGGAGCCACGACAGGGTCGTCGCATCGCCGAATTTCACGAGCCCCGGCGGCAGATACTCGATCTCTGCACCAAAGCCCCACTGCTTCCAACGGACGAGCGCCTCGAGGGAGAGGACGCGGGGAAGACTGACGATGCCGAGGGTGCCGCCGTAGCGGACGGAGCGAGGGGGAGGGTCGGAGGAAGGGGAAGGGGAAGGGGTCGAGGTCGAGGCCGAGATCGAGGTCGAGGTCGGGGTCGAGGTCGAGGTCGGGGTCGAGGTCGGGGTCGAGGTCGGGGTCGAGGTCGGGGTCGGGGTCGGGGTCGAGGTCGAGGTCGACGTCGTCGTCGAAGTCGGTGTCGTCGTCGTTGTCGGTGTCGTCGTCGTTGTCGCGTCCGTCGCTGTCGGCTCTTGTGCCTTCGCTGCCCCGATCGAAACCAGCGGCACTGTCACCGCCACCAGCGCGACCAGCCCCGCTCTCCGCGCTGCTTTCACCTTCCCCATCGAGGCCGCGAGCTATAGCCCACTCCCACGCCGGTTTGCAGCCGAATTTAGCCGTTGCGCCGATGCGCACCGCTGCTACCGTCCGCGGGCTCGATGCGCCGTTTTTTCCGTTCCATCCTCGTGTGCTTTGCGTTGGCGCTCGTGCCGGCTTGTGACTTTGGCACGCTCGAGTCGCTCTCGCAGGATCAGGCGGTGGAGGCGCCCACCGAGGTCAGTGTTGCGGCGCGTTCGTTCTGGACGGGGTACTCGTCGTCGGAGGCAGACGTCGCCAAGCTCACCGCCGACATCGAGGGCATCATCCAGCGTGGAGGCGGCACTCCTCTGCAGGCGAAGATCTCCAATCTGCAGAAGGGCGACGTCGCGAACGTCGGGCTCGATCAGAACGACGTCACCCTCGCCGCCGGCATGCTCCTCGTGAGCGAGATCACCTGCACGCTCGCCGACATCGAGAAGCTCGTCATCGCCACGAACCAGGATCAGCTCTACCCCAGCACGTACGACGCCTACAAGCGCACGTACCTCTCGAGCCAGCCCGACTACGCCGCACGCAAGACCGACGACGTGAAGTGGCAGACCGATCTCACGGCGAGCCTCCTGAGCCGCCAGTACGAGTCGCTGCTGAACGGCGGTAACCATTACTTCAAGACGGGCGGCCCCGGCGGCAAGCCCATGTTCTTCTCGCGCACGTTCCTCACCAAGCCCGCCACGTTCCTGAAGAACGGACAGGGCGCGGACTTCAACCAGGACTACCAGATCGAGCTCTACTGGGAGCGCACGCCCGGACACACCGCGCACTTCTACGGCGTCTGGCGCGAGTTCAAGATGGGCACCATCACGAGCGACAGCGCGCTCTACCAGAGCCTCGTGCTCGGCAACCTGGCCGACTTCGACAAGCGCACAGGACTCATCTGCCAGAACAAGACCCCCGTCGGCACGTTCAACTGATCCGCCTGTGATACGCTCTTCTCGATGCGTTTGAGGCTGGAAAACGTAGCGTCCGTGGTCGCCGCTTGCGGCGCAGCGGCATTCGCATGCGGCTCCTTCTCTGGCTCCGACGAGAAGGGCATCCCCAAGGACGCGGCTGACGCCGGTGGAAGCGACAGCGCGTTGGTCACCTCAAACGGCGGTGACGGTGGCGGTGGCGAGGACGCGTCCGCGAACAACACGGGATGCTTGCCGGACGCGGGCGTCGCGTTCCTCTCTGCGAACTTCGAGGAGACACCGCCGCGCTTCTACGTGCTGGGCAAGCAATCGGGGCTGCCGCTGGCAGCCGGGCCCACGGTGGCCCGTGTCGACGACGGCGGGGCGACGTGCGGCGCGAACGCGCTAGACATCCAGATGAAGGGCGTCGCCTACACGCTCAGCGCCCCAGCGCAGACCCTCGGCTTCACGGCGCACAAGCTGACCGCCCGCTTCGACGTACTGTTCCAGGCGCTCGGCCCGACCGCGGGGGACGAGACGCTCTTCGCGCTTGCCTTCGTGAACCCCGCGTTCAAGAACTGCTACGCGTATCTGCAGACCTTGAACGCCAACGAGATGGACTTCGGCATCCAGACCCACTGCGGCTCCAAGGACTCCAATCAGTACGTCGCCAAGGCGATCCCCAATCCCGTCGGTCTCGGCTGGTATCACGTGACGTTCGTGCTCGATCTCACGGCACAGAGCGCGTCGCTCAGCTTCAACGGCCAGATCCCGGCGACCGTCGCTCTGAAGTCGGTTGACGTCGCTGTCGGCGCAGACATGGGCTACGCCTCGGTGGGGCTCGATCAGGGGCCGGGTAAGGACGCCGGCGCGGCCGGGCACGTGCGCCTCGACAATATCCGGGTCGACGTCGAGTAGCCGCTTTCACGCCAATATATGCGCCTCCGTACGCTCCGGCGAAACCGAAGCGGAACCGGGGCGTACACAGTGTAGAGGTCCCCATGAACCGCGTGCCCTTCGCCTGTGCTGCGTTGCTCGTCCTCATCAACGCGTGCCGCCCCTCCGCCGGCTCGGGCACCACCACGGCGGCATCCGCCTCCGATGAACCCGCGATCGGGGTCGGCGCGGTCGCGAACGTCGCCGCGGCGAGCACGTACCCGAAGCCCACCCCGGACGCGCTGAAGGCGAAGCTCACGCCGCTGCAGTATCAGGTCACGCAGAACGAGGCGACCGAGCCGCCGTTCCGCAACCTCTACTGGGACAACCACGAGGCCGGCATCTACGTGGACGTGACAACGGGTGAGCCGCTCTTCTCCTCCACCGACAAGTTCGAGTCGGGCACCGGCTGGCCCAGCTTCTCTCGCACGATCGCGGACGGGCACGTGGTCGACAAGACCGACGTCACGCTCGGCATGAAGCGAACAGAGGTGCGCTCGAAGAGCGGCGACGCGCACCTCGGCCACCTCTTCGACGACGGCCCGGCCCCCACCGGTCTTCGCTACTGCATCAACTCGGCGTCGCTCCGGTTCATCCCGGTCGCGAAGCTCGAGGCGGAAGGGTACGGCGCGTTCGCTCCCAGGTTCTAGGGCTCGCCGACCCCGCGAGTCACGCCCGCGCGCTACATGCGCTCGGGGACCGAGATGCCGAGCAGCGAGAGTCCGGTCGCCAGCGTCCTTGCCGTCAGCTTCGCGAGCGAGAGACGCGAAGCCTGGACTGTACCTTCGGATTTGAGGACGGGGCACTCGTCGTAGAACGTGCTGTACGCCGTCGCGACGCCGTAGAGGTAGCCGGCGAGCTTGTGCGGCTCGAGCGTCTCCTCGACAGCGGCGACCGCGCGCCCGAAGCCGAGCAGCGCAATGACGAGCGCGCGTTCGGCCTTTGCCTCCACGACAATGGGCGCCGACTGGTGGTCGAACGAGAGCTCGCCCTTGCGGAAGATGTTCCGCGTTCGAGCATATGCATACTGCATGTATCCGGCCGTGTTGCCGACGAACGAGACCATGCGGTCAATGTCGAACACGTAGTCCTTCACGCGATCCGAGGAGAGGTCCGCGTATTTGATCGAGCCCACGCCCACCATCTGTCCGACCAGGCGCTGCTCGTCTTCGGGCAGCTCGGGCGCCTTCTCCTTCACCACGTCCGTCGCGCGATCGATCGCCTCGTCGATGAGGTCGACAAGGCGCACGGTGTCACCTGACCGCGTCTTGAACATGCGTTTGTCGGTGCCGAGCACCGAGCCGAATGCCACGTGCTCCGCGCGCGTACCCTCGGGGAGCCACGAGAGCTCCTTCGCGGCCTCGAAGATCATGGCCAGGTGCTGCGTCTGCGGCGCACCCACGACATACAAGATGCGCGTGGCGCGGAGATCCTTCGCGCGGTGGCGAATGGCGGCGAGATCCGTTGTGGCGTAGCCGAAGCCCTTGTCGGTCTTCTGTACGATGAGCGGGAGCGGGTCGCCCTCTTTGTTGCTGAACCCCTTGGGGAAGAGGCACAGCGCGCCGTCGGAGATCTTTGCAGCGCCGCTCTTCTCGAGCTCGTCGGCAAGGGGCTGGAGCATGGGGTTGTAGAAGCTCTCGCCCTTGATGTCGTCGTGGCGGAGCGTCACGTCCAGCTTCGCGTAGACGGTCTCGAAGTAGCGGGTGGAGAGCGCGACCAGCGTGCGCCAGCGTGCAAGCGTGTCCGCGTCGCCGGACTGCAGGAGCACGACACGGCTGCGCGCGCGGTCCGCGAACGTGGGGTCTGCGTCGAACTTGGCGCGCGCTGCCTTGTAGAACGCAGCGAGCTCACCGAGCGCCAGATCGCGCTCCGCTGCGGCGTCTCCAAGATCGAGCAGGTGCTCGATGAGCATGCCGAACGGGGTGCCCCAGTCGCCGATATGGTTCTGGCGGAGCACCGTGTGCCCGCGGAACGAGAGCAACCGCGCGAGCGAGTCACCGATGACGGTGCTGCGCAGATGGCCAACGTGCATCTCCTTGGCGACGTTCGGATGCGAGTAGTCGATGACGACGCGGTCCTTCTTGCCCGCCTCCGGCACGCCAACGCGAGCGTCCGCGACGGCGCTGTTTGCCGCGCGTGCGAGCCACGTTGCGCGCAGCGTGACGTTGAGGAACCCGGGGCCCGCGACCTCCACCTTCTCGACCAGGTCGTTCGTGTCCGCCGCGAGCGCCTTGGCCAGATCGTCGGCGATCTCGCGGGGCTTCCGCTTCGTGCGCTTCGCGAGGCCCAGCGCGAGATCTGCCTGGAGGTCCGCGCGATCGGAGAGGCGCACCTGCGGATCCACGTCTGCGTATTCCGAGCCGAGCACCTGCACGACGATGCGGCGCATGAGCGTCGAGAGGGCAAGACCGGGATCAAGCTCGGGCATGGGAGTGACTACAAGTCGACCGAGGCGGGAAGGTCAAGGTGGATGTCGAGGTCTGCGTCGAGGTCTACGTCGCCTCCAGCGCGCGCAGCAGTATCTCCATCAGATGTGCGTGCCTCGGGAAGGCGTCGCCGTGCTGGCCCATGAGCCCGAGAAATGCGGCGTACTCGAGCTCCGCGCACGTTCGCGCCCGCTTGCCCTTGCCCCAGAGCGACGCGAGATATGCGACACGTGTGGTGTCCACGTCCAGCTGCGCCCGTCGCGCGCGCACGTCTCCGACAGCCCACGCACGAATGGCGACCTCGAGTGTGAGATCCAGCTTCCCGACGGCCCGGTACAGCGCGCGCCGGCGCTCGGCGACCGCGGATTCTGCCTCCGCCGCAGCCATGGGCGCGAGCGTGTGCGCGTGCTTCCACGCGTCCAGGAGCGCGTCCTCGAACGCCGAGATGTCAGCGAAGTGGTGGTAGAAGGACCCCTTGGTCTTGCGCATCGCAGCGCAGAGCCGCTCGATCGTGAGCCGCTGGTTGCCGTCGCGACGCACGAGCGAGAGACCAGCATCGATCCACGCTGCCTTCTTCACCATGCTGAGGAGAGTGTCACCGCACCGAGCAGCAGACACAACGGCGAGTAGAACGCGCGGCTCAGGAATCGGTAGGGTGTCTTCGCGATGCGAGGCCGTACCCGGCCTTCGATCCAGCCGAACGCGCCTCGCGTCAGCAGGACGGCCGCCACGATCAGCGCGGCCCAGCGCGGGCCGTTGAGTGACGCGTAGGCCATCGCGCAAAGCGTGACCGCCACGAGCACGGTCGCCAGGCGTCCCGGCGCCAGCCCACCCGCACGCGATCCAATGAGGTACGTGGGTGCGAGCTCACGCGAGGGTGAGGGGAACACCATGCCAGCGGCCCATCCGACATGCATGAGCGCGAGTAGCACGAGCGTCAGCGGCGCACCCGCCCGCGGGAGCGCGATGCAGAGCGCGAGCGGCCCAAGCAAGATCCACTGAGGTAGCGCGAAGCCCGCACCATGGACGCGTGCCGCGCGCGCAATGAAGATCGCAGCGCCGAACGCCAGCTCCGCCGCAAGAAAGAGCCGGAGTGGTGGATTGGGGTGCGCCTCCAGGTAGACGAGCATCACGGCCGTCCCCACCAGCGTGAAGCTCACCATGTGCCAGACCACGAAGAGCGTGGACTTCGGAAACGGCGCGATGGCATCCGCCTCGAGCGGAACGACCACGTGCTTCTGCCCCATGATCAGGTGGACGAAGGAGACGTAGAGAGTGAACGCCGAGAGAACGATGCCCTGGGACATGGCAAGAACATACCATACCGTATGGTATGTTTCCAGGCATGACGGTGGGGCTCGTGGATCCCATTCGGTCCATCACCCGGAGGAGACACAGCGCACTGCAAGCCCACCTTCGCCAACACGATCCATGGGTTAGCCGGGCCGCGGTCATGGAAAATCCGTTCACGGTAGATTCCAGCAAAGGCCCTCTTCTTGCTTGATGGGAGATCGTGACGATCGATCGACGCTCAGACATCCGTTCGCTGATGGAGGCGAACGCCGTGCAGCTCCCTGACGGTGTTGCCGTGACGGACGTCGCGGCGCGCTGCCGTGGTGCAGTCCTCATGCTGCTCGAGAGCGAGTCCCCCGTCGGGGATCACGGAGCGCGTCAGCCTCCGTGGGGCAAGCAGGAGCTCGCGCAGTGGCTCACCGGTCCGTATCGCTGGCCCACGAGCTTCGCGAAGCCGCGTGAGATCGGCATGCCGCCGTCGTCGCGCCGGATGCCCATCCCCGTCGACAGGCTGGAGGAGCTGCTGGCCGACACCCGCAGCGAGGTCCAGGCCGCGTTCGCGCGCGTCGCCGAGAGCACGGACATCTCCTTCAGCTATGCGGCGATCCACGGCGGGTTCATCGAGCGCTGTCAGGACGATCAGGGCACGAAGGGCTGGGTCCCGGTCGATCGCCAAGGAATGCGACTGTCGGAGCGCGCGATATCGCTCATAGCAGTGGACTACCTGGTGAGACCGGGTGACTACCTGGGGTTGATCTCGGTGTGCAAGGAGTGCAGCCGAGTGTCGTTCGATGCGCTGTGCCGCGTGAAGCAAGCGTGTCACCGACACCGAGCGAGTCAGGAAAGAATCGCAATCGTGAAGAAGGCGTAGAACGACGCCGACGACGCCGACCTCGACCCCGACCCCGACCCCGACCTCGACCTCGACCTCGACTTCGACCTCGACCCCGACCTCGACCCCGTTCCCGTCCCGGAGGGGTTTTGCAGGGAGACGGGAGAAAGATCTGGGCCTTCGGGGTCTGCGTGATCGCCGCGGGTCTTGTGTGGACCCGCGGCGGCGCGTTCTGTTCAGCGTGTGAGCTTTGTCAGCGTGCCGAGGATCTGGCGCATGCGGATGCGCAGCTCTTCGCGTACGCGGGGGAGGTATCCCAGTGCGACGCCCACTTCGATGCATGCGAGCGTCTCTCGCGCGCTGCCGAGGGCGGTGTGATACCGCAGCTGCTTGTTCCGGCCCCGCGAATACGAGCCCTCGCTCACGTTCAACGCGATGCTGGCCGCCGCGCGCCGAAGTTGTTTTTCAAGCTCGGGATCCTGCCGTCGAATCACCTCCATCTCCATTCTCAGCATCCCAACCGTCTCCAAGATCACCGAATAAATCTCCAAGTCCATGTGTGAGCTCCTTTCGCTCGACCCAGTCGGGGCATCGAGCGGAGGCCAGCTCAAGGCTCGCCCGCAGGGCGACCAGCGCAGCTGGCATGGCCTTGAACTGGCCGAGCACGATGGCACCCCAACCCCAACCCCAACCCAGGCTGGCCCTTTCTCCCTAAAGCGCGGTCCATTCCAAATCCTTTCCCTCCCTGGTGCGTCCGACGCCACCATGAGAAAGATCCTCCTTTGCGGCGCGGCGCTCGCCCTCGTGGGCTGCGGAACCACCACCACCAGCTACGTGAAGCCCACCCCCGACGCGACGCTCGGTCGCGTGGTCGTCTATCGCAACGGCGTGGCTTATTACGAGCGGTACGCCGACGTGAACACGGATCACCTCTCCGTGAACGTGCCCCAGGACAAGGTCGATGACTTCCTGAAGTCGCTCACGGTCATCGACGTCGCCACCGGGAAACCTGCTCCAGTGTCGTACCCGTCGCTCGGCGCGAACGGCGCCTCGGGCACCGGCCCCATCGACATGAAGATCTCGCTGCCCGCGTCCGACGGCAAGCCGCATCGCCTGAAGCTCTCCTACGTCACGGACGCGCCTGCCTGGAAGCCCAGCTACCGCGCAGTCGTCGGCAAGGATGGCAAGGTGTCGCTCCAGGCATGGGCCGTCGTCGACAACACGTCGGGTGAGGACTGGAACAAGGTGAAGCTCGGCGTCGGTTCGAGCTCCGCCATGTCCTTCCGCTTCGACCTGCGCAGCCTGCGCATGGTGCAGCGCGAGACGTTGAAGCCCACCGAGGCGTTCGCGATGGCTCCGCCCGCAGGCGGTGCGACGTTCGGAGGCAACGCCGAGACGCGCCTCTTCGCGGACATCTCGGAGGAGTCACTGAAGAACATCGATGCGCCGCCACCTCCGCCGGCCGTCGCCGCTGCCGCGCCCCACGACCGATTCGCCGGAGCCATGACCAAGGCTGGTGGCGCGGGCCATGGTCGCGGCGCTACCACCGCCACGACCATGCCTCCCGCGGATCCGAACGCGAACATCAACGCCGCGCAGGCTCAGTCGCAGGCGCAGGTCGCGCAGATTTCGCAGATGCTCCGCTCCAACGGCAACACCGTCGTCGTGGAGGGCTACGCCAACGGTGACGATGAGGACAAGATGACGAGCTCGCTCGATCGCGCCAACAAGCTGCGCGATCAGCTCATTCGCGCCGGCGTGAGCCCGAACCAGGTGGTCGCGCTCGGCAAGGGCGAAGCAGATGGACGCAGGGGCGGCGCGCGCGTCGTTGCCGCTCCGCCGATCGCGCCGAACGGCACGGCCGCGAAGGCGCCGCTGACAGGCGCGGACGGAAAGCCCATCGCGCCGGAGGTCCTCGAGCCCATCGGCACGTCGCACTTCGAGTCCGGCAGCACCATGACCGTGCCGCGGGGCACGTCCGCGATGATCTCGATCTTCGAAGGACCCACGGACGGACAGATCATATACCTCTACGATCCGGAGAGCGCGCGCGGCAATGCGCAGTTCGCGTTCAAGACGCTGCGCTTCAAGAACCCGACGGACTCCGCGCTCGAGAGCGGCCCGTTCAGCGTCTTCGGCGAAGGTCGCTTCATTGGTGAGGGCCTCGCAGAGCCGATCCCCGCGAAGTCGACCGCGTTCGTTCCGTTCGCGCTCGATCGCCAGATCGTCGTCGAGCACAAGGACCAGGACCACGACGAGATCGCCCGCATCATCACCGTGCAGCGCGGCGTGTTCTCCACGGAGGTGCAGCACACGCGCAAGCAGGCGTTCACGCTCTACAACCGCTCCGGTGACCGCGCGACCGTCTATCTTCGCCACACCGTGCCGCAAGGCTACAAGCTCACGCACGCTCCGAGCATGTCTGAGGGCGACACCAAGGACGAGCATCTCGGTGGCGCGCGCCTCTTCAAGGTGGAGGTCGAGCCGAACGGCAAGACGGAGGTCTCCATCGAGGAGGCCACGCCGGTGTTTCGCACGACCGATATCCGCACCGAAGCGGGCCTCGAGCTGGTGCGTGCATACGTGAGCAGCGCCGCGGTCCAGAACGGGAAGCTCAAGACGGAGCTCGAGCACCTGATCAAGTTGAATGTGGACATGGCCAAGGTCACCCAACAGATCCAGACCGTCCACGAGCAGATGAACGAGTACCGCATGCGCATGGACGAGCTCCACGCGCAGCTCGTCACGCTGAAGATGGTGAAGACCGCAGGGCCGCTGATGGCACACCTGGAGAAGAAGCTGCAGGAGATGAGCGAGAAGCTCTCCAAGGCGACAGTGGACGTCGTGGGCCTACAGGAGAAGCTGATGGTCGCCAAGGTGGAGTTCCAGACCGGTGTGAGCGACCTCTCACTTCAGGAGCGCGTCGCCGCGACCGACGGCAAACCATGACACCAGAGGCGTTGGGCCTGTGACAGTGCGTCGATTCACGCACACTTTACATGTCCCACGTGACGCGAATGGTCACCCATTCCAGGGATGGAACGTGACGGCACGTGTCCAGTTTTCCCAGGAATACCCGGCAAGCTCGCGGGTTTTCTTCACGAAGTCGGCCCGTGAGCCGGCGCACACGACAGCCCCCGCAGGATTGGCCTGCAAGATGCAACACCGAGTAGCGCTATGCACGATTCACAAATCCGACTTAAAGCAGTTTCTTCTTATGTCCTCTCTCCCCCCGGAGAGCACCTCACGATCTCCGACATCGCGGACCAGTCACGCGCGGCCTACCTCGCGCTGATGAAGAGCGCGGTGAGCCCGTTCCGCAACGCGGATCTCGCGGAGTGGTTCAAGGGGCCGTATCGCCGCGCCGTGTCGCCCGGAGGCATCATGCTCGGGCGCACGCCAACGCCGTTCGCGGTGGCGCGTGGCTCCGTGGATGTCCATGTGGACGTGCTCACGCTGCAGGCTCGCGAGGAGGCGCTCGTCGCGCTTCGCCACCTGAAAAACCTGCGGGAGCAGGACACCAGCTTCACATTCGACGCGCGCAACCGCGGCTTCATCACGGAATGTCGCGACGAGAGCGGAACGCGCGGCCTCTGCCCCGTGGATGCGCCAGAGATGAAGCTGTACGAGCGCATGCTTTCGCTCATCGCCGTGGACTACGTCGCGCGCCCGCAGGACTACGAGGAGCGCCTTGCGATCTGCCGGCGCTGCGAGATGCCGTTCTTCGACGGGATCCACGCCTGCGCGCGGGGCCTCTCCATTCACGTCAAGCGCGCGGGCTGAAACACCCACGCCGTAACGCCCGCCTGACAGCCCCCACGGAGTAGTGCTAGAGCACACGTGCGCGCTTCAGCAAGGCGCGCATGCATGCCCTCCTACGAGATCAGAGCAGCGCTACCCTCCGACGAAGACGAGCTCCTCGCAGTCGCGCACCATCTGAACACGGTGAACCTGCCGGACGACCGCGCGGGCGTGGCCAGCATCCTGGACCACACGCACAAGAGCTTCACGGGCGCCATCAAGGATCCGAAGCGCCGCGAGTACGTCTTCGTGCTGCGCGATCTCGCGAAGAACAAGATCATCGGCACATCCATGATCATCGCGCAGCTCGGACGGCGAGATGCACCCTACATCTATCTCGACGTCATCGACGAGGAGCGTTACTCACACACCCTCGACAAGCACTTCAAGCACACCACCTTGAAGATCGGTTACTCGTACAACGGGCCCACGGAGATCGGCGGCCTGGTGCTCGCCCCGGAGTACCGCCTGGTGCCGGAGCGCCTGGGAACGCTCATCTCGTACGTGCGGTTCCTCTACATCAAGATGCATCGCGAGCTGTTCCGCGATGAGGTGCTCGCGGAGCTCCTGCCGCCGCTCGAGAAGGACGGCACGTCGCACCTGTGGGACGCGCTTGGCCGCCACTTCACGGACATGACGTACGCGGAGGCGGACCGTCTCTCCAAGCAGAACAAGGAGTTCGTTCGCGGTCTCTTCCCGGAGGGCACCATCTACGCGTCGCTCTTGCCGAAGCAGGCGCAGGACGTGATCGGCAAGGTCGGTGCGCAGACGCGCGGCGTGGAGAAGATGCTTCGTCGCGTTGGCTTCCGCTACGCAGAGCGCGTGGACCCGTTCGATGGCGGTCCGCACTTCACCGCCCCCACCGACGAGGTGTCGCTGGTGCAGCGCACGCGCAAGATCAACATCGAGAAGCTGCTCCCGAACGACCACCCGAAAGCCCGCGCGGTGGTCGCAGTCAGCACTCCAGACGCGCCGTTCTTCCGCGCGGTGCTCGCGCCGTGGAAAGAGGTCGGCGAGGACGGCGGTGCGATCGGCGAGGACGTCGCGAAGCACATGGGCCTGGACGTGGGAAGCCAAGCGTGGGTGCTTCCGCTCGAGTGACGGCCCACGAGGCGCGTCCGGTGAACGACGTGCCCGATGCGGAGGTGGAGATCCGTACGACGGACGGCGCATGCTTGCGCGCGCACGCGTGGATGCCGGAGCATCGCGCGAAGAGCCGCGGCGCTCTCGTCCTCTCGCATGCGATGTTCGCCAACAAGAGCGAGTTCGCGCGCGCGGGCTTCGCAGCTCACTTTGCGCAGCAAGGCTTCGACGTGTGCTCGTTCGACTTCCGTGGTCACGGCGAGAGCGCGATGCCTTCGGCGGACGACGTCTCGTACGACGACCTCGTGAAGAGCGATCTCCCAGAGGTGGTGCGCGCGGTGCGCCTTCGCACGGCCGGCCCCGTGATCGTCGTGGGCCACTCGCTTGGTGGTCACGCGGCAGCGGCGGCGTCCGGCCTTGGTCTCCTGGATGCGGACGCGCTGGTCCTTGTCGGAGGGAACATGTGGCTGCGCCGCTTCGAGCCGAGCGTCGCGCGCTGGCAGGCAAAGGTGCTCACCGCGCACGCCACGCTCTCGGTCACGCGGATGGCAGGCCGCATGCCGGCGAAGCGCCTGCGCATTGGCAGCGACGACGCTGGCGCACGGCTGATCTCTGCCGTGTTTCGCCCCGTCACGAGCGGCGCGTGGTGCAGCGACGACGGTCGTGTGGACTACACGGAGGCGCTCATGCGCGTCAGGATTCCAGTGCTGTCGGTCGTGAGTGATGGCGACGCGCTCATGTGTCATCCGGACTGCGGAGCTCGCTTCGCGCGTGCGACGGCCGGGTCGCACGAGGTCTTCCGCATTGCGCGCGCCGACGACGGCGGTCCGCCGCCCGACCACATGGGGATGGTTACGAGGTCCGGGTCAAGCTCCGCATGGCACGCCATCGAACGATTTTCGGATGAGGTCGCCAGCCACCTTGTCCGGTGACGAACGCGAAAATCATAGATAGCGTTTTTGTCGCGATGAACACGCAGACGAGCCAGTCTTGAAAAGCACGGTCGACCAACTCAGGCGCGGCGCGCGCGTGCACTCGCTCATGTTCGCCTCTTACGTGGCGAAGAACTCCGATCGTCCGTACGACGTCGCGTGGGAAGGGCTCGTCTATCGTCGCGCGGACAAGAACGGCGCGTCGGGCGCGATCGTCTTCGGACGTGCGGGCGCCATCGGCGTGTTCTTCGATCCGCGCATCGCAGACAAGGCCACGAAGAAGGCGTCGGACATCCCGGCCATGCTGAAGGGCGCGCCCCCACCCATCCTCCAGGTCGCCAAGCGCGAGGCCCTCCCGCTCATGTCGCTGGACACGGACGTCCCGCGCCTGACGGCGGCGTTCTGGAGTGACGCGCAGGGAGGCATCGCCTCCGCAAAGTCGCTCGCGAAGTGTCTCGAGGACGGCGGGCATCTCGTGGAGCCAGAGCTCGACAAGGTGGAGAAGTGCGTAGCGAAGCTAGGCGAACGCTACGGCTTCGACGATGCCCGCGCTAAGGCGGTGCTCGACGTGTTCGCGAGCAAGGCCGCGCTAGCGCAGCCCGCAGCAGCGAAGGTGGTGCTCCCGAACAAGTCGCGAGAGGCACTGGGCCTGGTACCGAACACGGTGATCCGGGAGCTCCTCGCAGGAGCGGGCATCGAGCTGGAGTAGTCGACCTTGAACTTCGACCTTGAACTTCGACCTCGAACTTCGACCTCGACCCCGACCTCGACCCCGACGTGGACGTCGACCCCGACCTTCGACCCCGACCTCTCCAGGTGGATCGTCCGCTCGCCGACGTGTGGGGTACACGGCCGCTTTTTGTACGACGCCTCCCCAAAATCGCCTGAAATACGGGGTCATCTCGCCCGGCATGCCGTGTGCACTTTGACTACACATGCTCCGCACGACGACATCCTCCGCGTCTCGCTGGCTTGCCATCTCCTCCCTCGCGACGGCCCTGGTCGGCTGCCTCGCCGCTGGCTGCTCGAGCGCAGATGCCCCGTCCGACGGGACCATCACGGAGTCGCCGGTGCAGATCAAGAAGTCGCTCTCGGGTCGCTATGAACCGATGACGGCGGAGGGCGCGCCCACGTCCGAGCTGTACGGCATCAGCTCGCTCTGGTTCAACGGCAACGGCGACTACCAGATGGTGACCGCGAACTGCGATTCCGATTGCGAGGAGACCGGCGTCTACAGCATCGACGCAAGCAACGTCCTCACGCTCAAGAGCTTCAAGAACATCGAGCGCAGCTTCCATCTGGACAGCCTGCTCACGGACGCCGCGCCGGCCTCGGAGACCGTGAACCTGGAGAACACGGGCGGCTCCTCCGGCGGCGCCGGTGGTAGCGGCAGCGGCGGCAGTGGCGCGTGCGGCACCACGGATCAGTACCAGTCGAGCGACGAGTCGAGCAGCAGCTCCTCGTGCAACGCAAGCAGCGCACCGAGCGGCGCGGCGCGCGGCGTGGGCATGACTCCGAAGAGCGGCCCGAAGGTCGGCGACGGCAAGTCCTCCGCGGGCGCGAGCAGCATGGGCCGCACAGGCGGCGGTCAGGCGAGCCCGACGGCCGCGCACAAGCAGACCGTGACACTCCTCTACCTTGGCAGCCCCGCGTTCCTGAAGCGCTGCGCCGGCGGCAAGTACGGCTGCGGCCAGAGCGTCGACACGTATCCGGAGTCGGATCTCTATTTCTCTGCGCCGCTCCACACCGTCAGCTGCGGCGGCAAGGCGAAGTTCTGCAAGGGCACCACCTGCGTCACCGCGACGCGCGTCGAGTCGTCCGATTCGCATCAGCACTTCGAAGGCTCGAACGGCCTCATCCGCGCGCTCGGCGACACGCCCGTCGATCCGTCGAAGGGCTGCAGCGGCGGCAGCGGAACCATCACGGGCGTGACGATCGCCTGGTGACCCCGCGGGTGGAGTAGACACGTTGCCATGCGACGCGTCCTCATTCGATCTGCCGGTGGCTACGAGAAGCTCACGCTCGAGGACGCGCCCGATCCGGTGGCGGGGCCCGATGAGGAGCTCGTTCGGGTAGAGGCCATCGGTGTGAACTACGCGGACTGCATCGTCCGCATGGGACTCTATGCCTCCGCCAAGGAGTACGTGGGCTGGCCCATCACCCCGGGCTTCGAGATCGCAGGTGTGACGCCCGACGGCAGACGCGTGCTCGCTCTGACGCGCTTCGGCGGCTATGCGACCCATGTCGTCGTTCCGAAGCGGCAGGTGTTTCCGCTTCCGGAGGGCTTCAGCATGGCGGAGGCCGCCGCGTTTCCTGCCGTGAACCTCACCGCGTACTACGCGCTACACGAGCTCTGCAAGCTGCGGCCTGGCATGTCGCTTCTCGTGCACTCCGCTGCCGGTGGCGTGGGCTCGTCGCTCGTGACGCTCGGGAAGATCGCCGGCTGCCGCGTGGTCGCCGTCGTGGGCGGCTCGCACAAGGTCTCGCACGTGCGCGCGCTCGGCGCTGACCTCGTCATCGACAAGTCGCGCGAGGACCTGTGGCAGGCCGCCGAGCGCTTCGCTCCCAAGGGCTACGACGTGGTGCTGGATGCGAACGGCGTGGAGACCCTCAAGAAGAGCTTCACGCACCTCGCGCCAACGGGACGTCTCGTCGTCTATGGCTTCGCCACCATGCTGCCGAAGAGCGACGACGGCACACCCGGCAAACCGCGATGTGGCAAGCTCGCCGTCGACTGGCTCCGCACGCCGCGCTTCGATCCGCTCGCGATGACGAACGAGAACAAGAGCGTCATGGCGTTCAACCTCTCCTATCTCTTCGACCGCCCAGATCTGATGGCCGAGTCCATGGGCGCGCTCCTCGGCTGGGTCAAGGAAGGAAAGCTCAGTGCGCCGCGCGTGGAGAAGTTTTCCATGGAGCGCGTGGCGGATGCGCATCGCGCGCTGGAGTCCGGCAGGACGATCGGAAAGCTCGTGCTCGAAGTGACGTGACGTGACCACGGTCAGCTCTGGTCAGCCAATGGTCGACCAGATGGCCACAGGCCAGGGCAATTTGCAGCAGAATGGGGCAGACGCGCGCTGGCACGGTGCTCGCGAAGGGAGTCTCCGAAAAGGCAGGTCCCCTCATGTCGATGCAAAGCACGCACGTAGTAGCCGATCTCACGCAGGTTCAGCGTGAGCGCGTTCTCAGATTCGCCGTCTCCTCCGCGTGGGCGGACCTGTCGCTCGACGAGCGCGAGGTCGCGGTGCTCTTCGAGATCGCGGACGAGCTGGAGCTAGCACCCGCAGGTCGTGCGCGCTTCCTATCGTCGCTGGGAGGGCCGCCGTTGCCGGAGGATGTGGACCCTGCATCCGTGGGTGAGGAAGAACGTGCGCTCTGTCTGTCCGCGACGTCGCGTGTGATCGCGGCGGATGGACGCAAGACAGAAGAGGAGGAGGCATTTCTTGCGCTCCTGAGCGAGCTTCTTGGTCCCGACAACCGGGGCTTCCAGGATGGAGTCACCAGATCGTCACCCTAGCTTCACGCTGTACACGCCCGGCCGCTGCACCTTGCGCTACATGGCCGCAGCCGCAACGTTCGAGCGTGGTGAGTCGCAGGTGCTCCGCACGCGGCAGCTCACCGTCGCGTATGGAGAGAAGGTCGCGGTCAAGGATGTCTCGCTCGACATTCGCGACCGCGAAATCATCGCGCTCATAGGCCCCAGCGGCTGCGGCAAGAGCACCTTCCTTCGCACCCTGAACCGCATGAACGACACGGTGGATGGCGTGCGGGTCACGGGCTCCGTGGAGCTCCTGGGGCATGACATCTACGCCAAGGACGTGGACCCGGTGCTCGTTCGGCGGCACGTGGGCATGGTCTTCCAGCGGCCGAATCCGCTCGCGAAGAGCATCTTCGACAACGTGGCGTATGGGATGCGCGTGGCGGGAATACGAGACAAGAAGGTGCTCGCGCAGCGCGTGGAGAGCGCGCTCGAGAGCGCGGCGCTGTTCGCGGAGGTGAAGGACCGGCTCCAGGAGTCGGCGCTGAGCCTCTCCGGCGGCCAGCAACAACGCCTGTGCGTCGCGCGCGCGCTTGCGTGCGAGCCCAGCGTGCTCCTGATGGATGAGCCTGCCAGCGCGCTGGATCCGATCTCCACGGAGAAGGTCGAGGAGCTGGTCGTGGAGCTGGCCAAGCGTCTGTGCATCGTCATCGTCACGCACAGCATGAACCAGGCGATCCGCGTCGCGCACCGGACCGCATTCTTCTACCTGGGCGAGCTTGTGGAGGTCGGCCCAACGGAGGAGCTGTTCGAGTCACCGCGGCAGGAACGGACGAAGAGCTACGTCACGGGGAGGTTTGGATGAGAACGATATTTGCACTCTGCATGTTTTCGCTCGCGCTCGCTGGCTGCACCCGCACAGATGGGGGAGGGCAGGGGAACGGGGGGCCATCCGGGTCCACGTCGTCCACGTCAGTCATGACGGAGAAGAGCTCCCTGCAGGTGAAGGGCTCGGACACGATGGTCATCCTTGGCCAGCGCTGGGCAGAGAGCTTCATGAAGGAGAACCCGGCTGTCTCTGTGCAGGTCATGGGCGGTGGCTCCGGCACGGGAATCGCGGCGCTCATCAACGGCACCACGGACATCTGTCAGGCAAGCCGTCCGATGAAGGACAAGGAGAAGGACGACCTCAAGGCCAAGCGCGGTCAGCCCGCGGTGGAGATCAAGGTCGCGCTGGATGCGCTCGCCATCTACGTGAACGAGAAGAACCCCATGACGGAGATCGCGCTGCCGGACCTGGGCAAGATCTTCAAGGGCGAGCTCGTGCAGTGGAAGGAGGTCGGGGGACCCGCGACGAAGGTCGTCCTGTACGGGCGAGAGAACAGCTCGGGCACGTACAGCTTCTTCAAGGAGCACGTGCTGGAGAACAAGGACTTCGCCTCATCCACGCAGGCGCTGGCCGGCACGTCCGCCGTGGTCGCCGCCGTGAAGGGCGACGCGAACGGTATTGGCTATGGGGGCATCGCGTTCTCCGAAGGCATCCACGTCCTGAACGTGAAGAAGGACGCATCATCGCCAGCGGTGAAGCCGTCGCTCGAGAGCGCGCAGAGCGGCGCGTACCCGCTCGCTCGTTTTCTGTACTTCTACACGGCGGGTGAGCCCGCGGGTGCGTCGAAGCGCTTCGTCGAGTGGGTGAAGAGCGACGCGGGGCAAAAGGTGATCGAGAGCGTCGGGTACTACCCGCTGGTCAGGAACTGAACATGCAGCACTCCAGCGCCAATCTCCTCAGGACCGCGCCGAAGACGGGCAAGAACCCGTTCACGGCATCCACGAGGCCGCTGGAGGCCATCGCGGAGGGCGTCGTGATGGTAACGGCGCTGCTGTCGATCCTGGCGCTGCTGCTCATCGTCGTGTTCGTCCTGAAGGAGGCGCTGCTAGGGAGCGAGCCGATCTCGGTCTCGGACATGCTGTCCTTCGACTCGAAGAAGGCCGCGTGGCAGCCCGTGAGTGAGGTGCCCCGATACAGCGTGTGGCCGCTCCTGCTCGGCACGCTCAAGATCACGCTGGTGTCGATGTTGGTGGCGGTCCCCGTGAGCCTGGGCGCCGCCGTCTACACCGCGGAGCTTGCGCCGCGTCGCATGCGCGAGCTGATCAAGCCCGCGGTCGAGCTCCTGTCCGGTCTTCCGTCGGTGGTCGTCGGGTTCTTCGCGCTCGTCGTGCTCGCCACGTGGACGCAGTCCCTGCTGGGCGCGGAGCATCGCCTCAATGCGGTCGTGGCGGGTCTTGGCCTCGCGTTCTGCGTGTGCCCCGTGATCTTCTCGCTCGCGGAGGACGCGCTGCGCGCCGTGCCTCGTGCGTACGTGGACGCGAGCCTCGCGCTCGGCGCGAGTCGCACCACCACGATCTTCCGCGTGCTCCTTCCAGCTGCGGCCCCCGGGCTCCTCTCGGCGGTGATGCTCGGCTTCGGGCGCGCGATCGGTGAGACCATGATTGTCGTCCTTGCATCCGGCAACGCCGCGCTCCTGGACGCGCGCTTCGACCACTCTGCGCGGACGGTCACGGCGACCATCGCGCAGGAGCTGGGTGAGGTCGTGGTGGGCAGCACGCACTACCGCATGCTCTTCGTCCTGGGCCTCGCGCTCTTCTTCTCCACCCTCGGCATCAACATCCTCGCGCAGCGCGCGTCTGCACGCATGCGCAAGAAGCTGGGTGGTGGGGCGTGATCTCCCCCGTCGCCGATCGTGAAGCGCGTTCGTTTGCGTCGCGTCCCATCGACCTCGTGCCGAGCTACCTCACGACCGCGCTCACGGGAGGCTGCGCGTTCCTCCTGATCCTCATGTTCGGCGTGGTCATGGTGGATGTGCTCCGGCACGGCCTACCCGTGCTCTCGTGGGAATTTCTCTCCCAGCCCCCGCGCGAGGGCATGACGAAGGGCGGCATCCTGCCCGCCATCGTGGGCACCACGCTGCTCACGCTGCTCATGACCGTGATGACCGTCCCCGCGGGCGTCCTCACCGCGATCTACCTCTGCGAGTACTCGCCCCGGGACTCGAGGCTCGCGTACGTCGTTCGGCTCTGTGTGAAGAATCTCGCGGGTGTGCCGTCCATCGTCTACGGCCTCTTCGGCGTGGGGTTCTTCGTGGCCGCGCTGGGCAGCGGGCTCGATGGCGCGCTCTTCGGCGGTCACACCACCTACGGCAAGGGCTGCCTGGTGTGGGCGTCCGCCACCCTTGCGATCCTCACGCTGCCTGTCGTGGTCGTCGCGACCGAGGAGGCGCTGCTCGCGGTACCAAGGGAGATGAGGGACGGAAGCCTCGCGCTCGGCGCGACCAAGCTGCAGACCATCGTGCGCGTCGTGCTCCCGCGCGCGCTCCCCGGAATCCCCACGGGCGCCATCCTCGCGATCGGGCGCGGCGCGGGAGAGGTCGCGCCCATCCTGTTCACGGGCGCCGCGTACTACCTGCCGGAGCTGCCCACGCACATGAACGATCCGTTCATGAACCTGGGCTACCACGTCTACGTGCTTGCCACGCAGTCACCCAATGTCGACCAGACAAGACCGCTGCTCTACGGAACGGTGCTCGTGCTGCTCGTGATCTCGTTCGCGATGAATTTCACCGCGTTCATCGTGCGGTCGCGCATGAGGGCGAAGGAGTAGGGGAGGGAAGCCTCGGGAGCTGTGCTTGCGCGCAGTTGGACGTGTGAGCTGTTCCAGACCACGCTCTCGCGGTAGCGTCGATGAGGTGGCAGAGGACGACCCATATCGTGATCCGCGCGAGGGGCAGCGCATCCACGAGGAGCGGCGTCGCGAGGAGCAGGAAGAGCACGCGCGTTTTGCTGGCGCGGTGCGACCACCGATCTCGGCGCGGCGAATCGTGCTCGCGCTCTTCGTGCTCGCCTGCGCGTCGGGCTCGCTCGTGTACTGGCTGCGGAAGACGCAAGTGATCGCCCCACCGGTATCGCCTGCGCCCTCGGCCGCGAGACTGGATTCGCTCGCGTGCGTGCAGCTCCTGGCCGACTATCACGCCGCGCTCGACAAGGCGCGCGCGTGCACGCAGGACAGCCACTGCGTCGCCGAGCAGCGCGGTCTCTACATGACGGGCCTCGACGGGTGCGCGCGCTTCGCAGTGCCGAGCAAGGACCTGCTCGTCGCGGACGACAGAGCCCAGCGCTGGCAAGCCGGCGGATGCGCGGGCGAGTACCGCCTATGCGTCGTGCCTCGCCCCGCGATCTGCGAGCAGCAGCTGTGCACGGAGAAACCACCTGACTTCGTTCCGCGCTCGTGGCACCGGCTGCAGCTTCCTGGCGTGTTCACGTTCTTCGCGCCCGGGGATGTCGTGGACATCGGCCTGGGTGGACTTATCCCCGAGGACTCCTGGGTCACGCGCTTCGGCAACCCGAGTTACTTGTTCTCGTTCGACGTGCAGGGCTTCAACGTGGAGCCACTGCCGGAAGGCGGGATTCCCGCACGCACGGACGGGCGCATCGTGCGGGGCGAAGAGATGATGCTCGGCGGAGCGCGCGCGCGCCTGGACATCACCGTGCCGTTCGACGCGGATGCCAACGGCCCGTTCGACGTCTCCGTGTGGTCGCCCAGGGTCCCCAGCCAGGTCACGCCGGAGAACATGTACTTCGCTGGGGGGCACCCCGTCTCGGTCGGCATTCGCAGCACGTGCGCGACGAGGGCGGACTGCGATGAGCTCGTGAAGATGCTGCGCACGTTCGAGCCCTGGTGAGGTCGAACCTGCGCCGCCACGGATTAGCGGCCCTTCGTTGAGGTCTCTGTCGATGCCGCCAGAAACGCCGACACATCCGCGGCGTCGATGCGCGCGTGAAGACGCTCCTTCAGCGCGCGCTCCCTCTCGCGCAGCGCGTCCTCGCCACCCAGGCGCGTGAGGTCCTCGCGGAACAGCTGCTCGTGCGCGAGATCCTCGAGGATCGACGCGGCGAAATCGACGCCGCGCTTCGTGTCGATGCCGAACGTGAGATGCACGGAAGGAGACGTCAGGACCTCCGCGTGATGCACCTCGCCGCGCGGCAGATAGAGCACGTCGCCGGCGCTCACGAGGCCGTCCCACTGCGGCGCACCAAAATCCACGCCGTCCGGGCTGCGCGTGATGGGTGAGGGCGTGGGCGTCCCGTGCGAGAACCACCGCTTTGCGCCGAGCACCTGCAGCACCAGCACGTCGTGGTCGTCGTAGTGCGGTGCCAGCGCGCCGCCCGCTCCGTGCGTGACGTACGCGTTCGCCCAGACCGTATGCCCGAGCCGCTCCGCCAGCGCCGCGGAGAGCCGCGCGATATCCGGCACGTCCTCGTCGATGGCAGCCACGACGAAGCTCACGCCTTCCGCGATCAAGGTGTCGAGAGCGTCCTTCCGCACGCGCCCCTCCGCCGTGCGAAACGCGTTCGCAGGCACGACGTCCCCCGCACGAAGTACCGAGAGCCGCGTCGCGGGCAGGTGCTCGGACGACAGGAGTCGCTCGAGCATCCACATCGGAAGCAGAGGCTCCGCCCGCCGTGCATCGCCGCCCGTCACGAGCATCCGCTCCTTCCGGACGAACGCATCGACGAACGCAGCGTCCGGCGTGTCGCCCAGCAGCGATCGCAGGTCGAAGGGCGACGGGTTCGCTTCGCGGCTCACCCACTTCAAGTTACACCATGGCCACGAGGTCGAGGTCGTCGTCGAGGTCGAAGTCGTCGTCGAGGTCGAGGTCGAGGTCGTCGTCGAGGTCGAAGTCGAGGTCGTCGTCGAAGTCGAGGTCGTCATCGAGGTCGCGGTCGAGGTCGCGGTCGAGGTCGTCGTCCCGCCGCCCCGGCGGTTTCGTGATAGGGTTCCGTCCGAGAAATCACTGATCATGGACCGAAAGACCGCTCGCGAAATCCTGGAATCTCTCGGCAAGCTCGACAAGGACGTCGTCGCCATCAAAGTTGGCAACAGGACGGTCGACCTCTTCACGCCGCTCACCGCGGCAGAGGTCGCAGAGGCCGGGACCGCGCCCAAGGTCGTTCGCGCCTCGGATCCGGACGGGCTCGCGGTCATCCGGCACTCGACCGCGCACGTCATGGCGGACGCGGTGCAACGGCTCTTCCCGGGCACCAAGGTCACCATCGGCCCCTCGATCGAGGACGGCTTCTACTACGACTTCGACAAGCCCGACGGCGCCTTCACCGAGGACGATCTCAAGAAGATCGAGAAGGAGATGTTCGGCGTCATCAATCGCAACACTCCGTTCCGTCGCGAGGTCATCTCCCGCGAAGGCGCGATCGAGATGTTCGAGAAGATGGGCGAGCGCTTCAAGGTCGAGATCATCAAGAGCATCCCCGACGGCGAAGAGGTCAGCCTGTACCGCCATGGCGAGCCGAACAAGGGCGAGTGGGTCGACGTCTGCGAAGGTCCTCACGTCCCGCGCACCGGCATGCTCGCGGCCATCAAGCTCACGCACGTCGCAGGCGCCTACTGGCGCGGCAACGAAGCCAACCCCATGCTCCAGCGCATCTACGGCACCGCATTCGCTTCGAAGGAAGCGCTTGCAGAGCATCTCAAGATGGTCGAGGACGCGAAGGCGCGCGACCACCGCAAGCTGATCAAGGAGCTCGAGCTCGTTCACTTTGATCCGCTCGCGCCCGCCATGCCGTTCTTCTTGCCGAAGGGCGCATATGTGTACAATGCACTCATCACGTACATGCGCGAGCTGTACGAGCGCTACGGCTATGAAGAGGTGATCACGCCTCAGATCTTCGACCCGAAGCTGTTCCGCACGTCGGGCCACCTGGGCCACTACAACGACAACATGTACCGGGCGTGGACCGAGGACCAGTTCGACGAGGAGGTCGGCAAGGACGGCGTCAAGAAGAGCCCGCTTCCGGCGGACCTCGTGAGAGAGCTGCAGGCAGAGAGCTTTGCGCAGAAGCCCATGAACTGCCCGAGCCACTGCCTGATCTTCGGTGCCCGCAAGCGCAGCTACCGCGAGCTCCCGTGGCGCATGGCGGATTTCGGCCGCCTTCACCGCTACGAGCGCGGCGGCGTGGTGCACGGGCTCGCCCGCGTGCGCAGCTTCTGCCAGGACGACGCGCACATCTTCTGCGAGAAGAAGCAGGCGCCAGAGGAGATCGCGACGTTCGTCAAGCTCCTCTATGAAGTGTATAGTACATTCAAATTCGGCGACGTCTCCGTGAAGCTCTCGCTTCGCCCGGAGAAGCGCATGGGCGTGGACTCCGACTGGGACATGGCGGAGGGCGCGCTGCGCGACGGTCTCACGGCCGCGGGCCTTGGCTACGACGACATGCCGGGCGAGGGAGCATTCTACGGTCCCAAGCTGGAGTTCCATGTGAAGGACGCGCTCAAGCGCAGCTGGCAGCTCGGTACCATCCAGTACGATCCGAACCTGCCCGAGAGCTTCGACCTGGCGTACACCGGCGACGACGGTAAGGATCACCGCCCCGTGATGTTGCACCGCGCGGTGCTCGGCTCGCTGGAGCGGTTCTTCGCGGTCTACGTGGAGCACTGCGCCGGCAAGTTCCCGGTGTGGCTCGCGCCCAAGCAGGTCACGGTCATCACCGTGATGGACACGGCAAACGAGTACGCGCACGCGGTGATCAAGGAGCTCCGTGACAACGGCCTTCGCGTGGACGACGACCTCTCCAAGGACAAGCTCAACGCGAAGATCCGCAACGCGCAGCTCTCTCGCGTTCCGTACATGCTCGTGCTCGGTCAGCGCGACGTGGAAGCCAAGACCGTGAGCGTGCGCCTGCGCGAAGGCGGGGCGGACCTTGGCGCCATGCCGGTCGCGCAGTTCATCGACCGCGTCCGCGGCGAAGTGCGCGCCCGCGCCTAGGTACGCTCCTGGTGGGCACGTTCGATCTGCTCGGCGGCGTGTGGAAGGGGCTTCCCACAGCCGTGGCCCGCGCGCGCGGGTGGGGTGCGGATTGGGTCGCGCATTCAGAGGCATTCGTGGAGGTGCGTCACGGGCAGGTGGTCGCGCACGTAGGCGTGATGGAGATCGCCGCGACGATCGACGGTCGTGAGCAGGTGCTTGCCGGAATACATGCGGTATGCACGCATCCCGAGCACCGCGGGCAGGGGCTCATGCGAAGGACCATGGACCGTGCGCTCACCTGGGTCGACGCTCGCTATCCGTCCGCCGTGCTCTGGGCCAACGACCGGGCGATCTACGAGCGCTTCGGCTTCGTCGCACGGCCCGAGTCGATGTTCGCTTTCGCGCCTGACGGGCCCAGCTTGAACGCCGATGCGAGCGACGCACGCCAGCTCTCACTGGGCGTCCCGGATGATCTCGCGCTTGTTCGTTCGATGCTCGCGTCGCGTTCGCCCGTGTCATCCCTGTGCGGCTCGCGGGAGCCCGGCTGGCTCTTCTTGATCGACCTTGCCCTGTGGGGCGAGAGAGCGCCCATCGTCGCGCATGTCGCCGCGCTCGATTGTATCGCGGTCTATGAGATCAACGATGGCGTGCTTCGACTGTACGACGTTGTGGCGAGCCGACTGCCTGCGCTCGCGGCGCTCGTCTCTCACCTTGGGCCGGGCGTGCGCGAGGTGACGGTCTTCTTCGGCACCGACGCATTCAGTGACGCGCGCTCGCTTCCAGCGTTGCCCACGTCGCTCTACGACTTCCTCATGGTGCGTGGCGCGCCGCTCCCCGCGGTCGTTCCGCTCGCATTTTCACCGCTATCGCGTTGCTGACGGTCGGCCTCCGCGCGCGTCAGCAATCGCACGCAGCACCGAAACGAGCTTGAATTTTCGACGTTCGAGCGCGGCACACCGCTTGCGTAGCGCGCGGCATGACCTTGCCTTCTCCTCCGCACGCTGGCGCCGCAGCGACGTTCGCGATTGCCCTGATGATGGGCTGTAGCTCGTCCCAGTCCACCGTCACCGCAACCGCCGACGCTGGTTCGGACCCAGCCGACGCCGGCGACACCGCCGATGCGGGTCTCGATCACGGCAAGCCGAGCACCAGCTACCCGGCGCCGCACCCGCCCGTCCCCAGCACCATGAGCCTCGGGGGCGACGTCCTCACGGCGCCGAAGCTCGTGGCGATCACGTTCGCTGGCGACGCCCGCGCGGCCGACCTGGAGTCGTTCGCGACGGCGCTTGCCGCGAGCGACACGCTTCGCGCGGCGACCACGGAGTATGGAGTCGGCACTGCCACGGCCGCCACGCCGATCCATCTTGCAGACGCAGCGCCAACCATGACGACGGACGGCGACATCCAGAAGCTGGTCACCGCCAGCCTGAGCGGCGCCACGCCCGCGTGGGGCGCTCCCGACAAGAGTGCAATCTACACATTGTTCTACCCGACCGCGACCAGGATCACCGCACCCAATGGCGTGAGCTGCGCGGTCGGCGGCTTCAATGGCTATCACTCGGAGATCGCGCTCGCGGACGGTACGCCGATCGTCTACGCGGTGATCGCCGGCTGCGACACGTTCCCGACCAGCCCGTTCGCCGGACCCAAGGGGCTGGACCAGGTGACCACGGTGGCCTCGCACGAGTGGGTGGAGGCCATGACGGATCCGCACATTGACTCTGCGCCCGCGTTCGCGCAGCCGGCTGCGGTGGACACGGGGTGGCTCGTGGTACCGGGCGGCGAGGTCGGCGACATGTGCGGCTTCAACCCGAACTCGTCCTTCGTTCCGAGCGGCTTCACGCATTCCGTGCAGCGCATGTGGTCCAACAAGGAGGCCGCGCTGGGACATGATCCTTGCGTGCCTCACGTGTCGAAGCTGCCGTACTTCAACAGCGCCCCCGTGCTCACGGACAAGATCAAGTGGAGCTACTTCGGCACGCCTGTGCAGTCGACGGGCGTCCTGATCCCCGTTGGGCAGACGAAGACGATCGAGCTCGATCTCTTCAGCCTGGGCGACACGGGCGCGCCGTGGAAGCTCGAGGTGGTGGAGCCGCTCACGTGGGTGAAGCAGAAGCCCGAGCTCGTCATGAGCCTGGACCGGCAGACCGGTCAGAACGGCGAGAAGGTCTACCTGACCATCAAGGTGCTCTCAAAGGACAAGAGCTTCGGCGCGGAGTTCTTCGCTGTCGTGTCGACGCTCGGCGATCAGTCGAACATCTGGTTCGGCACGGTGGGGAACCAGTAGAGCGCGAGGCGCCGTTCCGAGCACCCAAGACTCGGGCTCACGGCTTCCTCCTTGCGACCAGCGTGATCGGCGCGCTCGCGTTGATGTCGAGGCCGGTGACGCGGAGCGTATACCTACCGGGCGCGAGCCGCGGCCCCATCACGCCGAAGGGCAGCGGCGGCGCGGTCATGGAGACGACGGACATGTCGGTCGGCTGATCGAACCCGGTCCGTTGGCCCTTCGCGATGACGAACCAGTGCTCGGGGGTGACGCTCTGGCCGCACGCCATCGTGGATTGGTCCTCGGCGTACTCGGTGCCTCCCCTGGTGAACGACACGTGGAAGGGCCCGGTGCAGCTCGTGCCAGCACGGACGAGGAACGCGTGATCGTGGTCGTCCACGTTGACGAGCTCCATGGGGATCGGATTCCCGATCGTCACGGTGGAAGGAACGCGAAGTTCCAGGCGGGCGATGGCTTTGGTGGGAGAGGGAAGGGGAGGCTTCGCGGTCGGGGCCGGGGTCGGGGCCGGGGTCGGGGTCGGAGTCGAAGTCGGGGTCGGGGTCGGGGTCGAAGTCGGGGTCGAAGTCGAGGTCGGAGTTGATGTCGAAGTCGGAGTTGATGTCGAAGTCGGGGTCGGGGTCGAAGTCGAGGTCGTTGCTGGCGCTGCCCCCGCGGTCGCCGCTGGTGCTGGCGCGCACCCGAGCATCGCTGCGGCGGCACTGGTGCATAGGAGGTGCTGGAACATGGGCCGATCATACCCGCAGAACCGTGCGACACTTGTACTTGTGAGGTGGCTGCCATTGCTGCGTGGCGCGTGCGTGTTTGCGGCCTTGGCGACCGCATCTGCGTGCGGCTCTGACGCTGCTCCGACATCGCCCGCCAGCACGCAGCTCCAGTGGCTCCTCGACACGATCAACAGCGGTGACGCCGCGAGCGAGCCCATCACCGAGCACTTCACGGAGGGGTACCTGGCCACGCACCCCGCGAAGGCCCTCGCCGACGCGCTCCTGAAGGTCCACGACAAGCAGGCTCCGCTTGCGCTCATGGGTGACGATCTCCCCGCGAAGCCGGGCCAGCTGCTCGTCCGCGCGCAGGACTCGCGATCGCGCTGGATGCGCATCGGGCTCACCACGGAGGACGCCTCGCCGCATCGCATGAGCGCGCTCACCATCGCACCCAACGGTGATCTGGATCCCGCCCTGCAGACCTGGCCGGACGTCATCAACGCTCTCTCCGCGCTCACGCCCAACCTGGGCTTCGTGGCTGCCACGCTCCGTCCCGACGGCTGCGGCACGTTGCAGGAGCTGGGCTCCACGCGCGAGCTCGCGATCGGCTCCAACCTGAAGCTCTACATCCTGACGGCGCTCGGGACCGAGATCGCGGAAGGCCGGCGCGCATGGACCGACACGGTGGCCATTCGCGACGACTGGAAGAGCCTGTCGCCGCTGGAGTTCGAGGCCGCAGGCACCGTGCACACGCTCCAGGACATGGCCGAGCGCATGGTCTCCGCAAGTGATAACACCGCCGCCGATCACCTTCTCTACACGCTTGGTCGGGCTACCGTGGAGAAGGCCGTGACGGACTCGGGGCATGCCGCTCCGTCCAGGATGCTGCCGTTTCTTTCCACGTGGGAGGCGTTCTGGCTCGTGCTCCTGGCGACGCCCGCGCAGCAGCAAGCCTATGTCGCGGCCGATGTCGCGGCGCGCCGCGCGATGCTCGACATGGTCCCGCACGCCGCGCCCGAACGCGACGCCGCGAACGCTGCGCTGCTCTCGTTCACCGCACCGCGCTTGCTCGACAGCGTGGGCTGGTTCGCGTCAGCGAAGGATCTCTGCGCCGTGACCGCGCGCTTGATGCGCACCGGCGAGGGCTTCGACATCCTGCTCGAGAGCCACGGCCTTCCGGACCTGCGCAACGACTACGTGGGCCTTGGTTACAAGGCCGGCAGCGAGCCCGGCGTGCTCTCGGTGAGCTACGCCATCGCCCGCGGCAGCGACGGAACATGGTTCTTCATCAGCATGATCTTGAACGACGGCAACGACGCCTTCGATCGTGAGCACGCGTTCTACCTGCTCGGCGCTGCCCGTGGGCAGCTGCGCCACTGAACAGCGCCAGCAGGGTTCTCGGCGTCAGCGGGCGAGCTTGGTCGTGATGTTGCCCACACTCATCTCGTCGGTGAGCGGGTCGCCCGGGTTCTGGTCCTGCGCGTTCGCGAACGGGATGAACGGACCAAGTCCCTTCACGGCGACGGCCCAGATGAGGACGCCCACGGCCACGCCAGCGCCGATGTACGCGCCCACGCCGACGCGCGTGCCGACCCAGTACTGATCCCACTTGATGCTGTTGTTGTTGTTCGGCAGCTGGTTCGGCACCACCACCGGATCGATGCCCTTGTCCGCCTTCGGATCCACGGGCTCCGCCTTCGCGTCGTTCGCAGCTGCGTTGTTGTCGCCGCCGTTCGCGCCCGGGTCGCCGCCCGTGCCGCCGGTGTTCTTCGTGCCGATGCCGCTCACGTTCGTGAACTCGGGATCTTGCTTCAGGCGCGTTGCCAGCTCGTTGCTCTCGAACACGGAGACGATCGTGCGCTTCATGACCTTGAGCGCCTTGTTGACGCGCGCGGGGTCACCGCTCTGCAGCTCCGTTGCGAAGATGGGCAGGTACTTCGGCGTGCGGCGGTTGATCTCCGCGATCACGTAGTCCACGATCTTGGCGAACTGCGCCTCGGTCGGCATCCACACCTGGTCCATGGCCTTGCCCAGCTGCTCGAGCTCCAGCTCCGTGGGCGGGCGCCCCGGCTGCTTGGGCGCGGGGAACGGATCACCGGGCTGCGCTGCCATGTCGGTCACGTAGCTCTGGAGCATCTGCGCCGGGACTGCGTGAGCCTTCAGTGCCTGCTTCGTGTTCTCGAGGCGATCCTTCACGGTCATGGGCTGGCCGAATTTCTCGGCTGCGGGACCTACGCCCATCATGCCCTGCGTGAGCTCTTCGCCGGTGTACTGGCGAGGCTGTTCACTGGAGCTGCAGCCACCTGTGGCGGCACTGGCGACGAGGAGCGCGATGGCGAAGACCTTGGTGATGTGTCGTTTCATTGGATGCCTCCGAGCATGGTCGAGGCGAACCTCGCACCAAGCTCTGTAAAGTGGGCGAGACGCGCACGAATGCGGGCCGCGCGGTTGGATAAGAAGACGTTCTCCGTCGGGCGTAGATAAAGGATGAGCGCTGCGCTCATCGCAAAGCCAAAGCTCACCAGTCCCTGAAGCAATGCAATTCCGATGTGGAGCGAGAGCCCCAGCACCAGCAAGTATTTCCAGTGTTTCTTCGCAGCGAAGAGGCCGCACATCAGCGCGAACTCCGCCAGCACGACTCCCCACGTCATGACCGCCACGGTCTGGTGCGTGAGGATGGGCATCACCACGGGGCGCGCCCATCCGGCCGCGCCGTAGAGCGGGTGGCTGAGCCAGTAGTACATGGCGGTGCCGTTGCTCCATTCGGGCGTCGCGTATTTGCCGGCGGCGGCGTGGAAGTAGATCCCGGCGACCTGCATGCGGCAGAGCGTGATGCTGGTCTGCGCAAGGAAGCGCTTCGCGGGCAGCCACTTGTCGTTCGGGTCTTCCTTCCACTCATCCCAGTGCCACTTGCGGTTGTCCGTCAGCGTCACGGGCAAGAGCAGCAGCGTGAGCACGGCGGTGACCTGATCGCCGCCATCGAGCGAGGACGCGCCGAGCTGGAAGCTGAGCGCCACGAACCAGTGAATGATGCCCGTGATGCGCGGGCGCCAGCCGGTGGCGACGAGCGCAAGGAGGACCACACACACGAAGCGCGCGATCTCGAGGCGCGACCTGGGGAACATGCAGAAGAGGCCCGCCTGAAGGCTGCCCGTGCAGATCGGCGGCTCCGGCATGCCAGCGATGCGCGGGAAGAGCGCGGGCACGTCGTTCGTGAGCAGCGTGAGCAAGGTGCCGGTGGCAAGGAGCGTCCGCGCCAGCCCGTAGACGTTCGTCCACGGCTTGGACTCGGAGCTCCAGCGGTGCACGAGGTTCCCGACCGCGGTCAGCATGACACCTCTACGATCACGACCTTCGACTTCATCGTTGGCGGCTTCGGAGAGCTGGCCCACGCCCACGGGATTCGCGGCGTGACGACCACGCCCATGGTTCCGCAGAACACCGGGCGCGTCGCGTTGCTGTGGAAGATCAGCTTGGGCTGACGGCTCGAGAGGCACGCCTCTGCGTTCGCTTCGCAGTCCTCGTAGGCCTCTGAAGGGATGCTCGTGAGGATGAGGCCTGACTCGATGCCCTCGTTGCGGCCCGCGCGGCTCAGCCCGAACAGGTTGTGGCTCGACGCGTTCTCACCGCTGTCGGCGCGCATCCAGTGGCCCGCGCTGTCCTTCTTGTAGAGGAAGGAGATGTCCTCGCGTGCGTTGCGCGTGAAGAACTTCCAGCCCTCGGGCAGATAGGACACGGTGCCGAGCTGCTTCTCGCCAGGCAGTCGCACGGGGTTGCTCGCGTCCATCGAACCGTGCACGGCGTACACGATCGCGATTGCCAGGAACCCCCACCACACGAGTGCGAGCGCTCCCAGGCGTCGCTTGCTCGTGACCTCGTTCCCTACGTCAGTGCTCATGCACCGATAGGGAGCAACCGTCGTGCCGTTGCAAATCGAGGCGCGCGTTCCACCAGGGCAGTGATCTTTTTGTTCCCGCTGCACAAGGACGTGCAAAACGAAAAAATGGCTCCGATGGACGCTTGCATCGTACATGGATCGCGTCGCGAATCCGGTGGGAGCCCGCCTATCCGGCGATGCGCCAGAGAGACACACGACAGCTTCTCAGCCGCGCCAGTCCTTGTTCGGCGTGCCCGCAATGAAGCGCGCGGGGTCGCGATGGACCAACGCGGCAGCGACGGAACAGAACGTCTTCGACTTGCTCGGCAGCCTTCTGGCCTTGCCGCGCTCAGCTGATGCGGGACCACTCACGTGCTCGAAGCGGTCGGTTGCGACGACGAGCACGGGCGCGCGGAGACCAAGCACCTTCCTTGCGAGTGGGCGTGCGTCGGACCAGAACGCGCCGGGATCGCGGCAGAGGCGGGCCCTCACGGCGAGCACAGCGGTCCAGTCCGTAACCTTCGTCGTGCGTGTGCGCTTCGGGACCAGCCCGAGCTTCGAGAGGAGTGCGTCCGTCATGGTGAACGGCGCCGTGCCCTTCGGCCCGATGACCTTGATGCCGTCGAACGATCGCGGGACCTCCGACGACGTGAGCGCAAAGCCCTTTGGCAGCACGCGCCGGATTCCGATGGGCCGCGCGTCCTCCAGGTACCGTCCGCCAGAGGGGACCTTCGATCCGTAGCGGTACTGCTGGATGGTGGCGGGCCAACGATATTCCTCGCCCGGACCGTTCAGCAGATCGCCCTGAACGACCTCGATGAGCACGCCCCAGTCGTCGCCCGTCTTCTCGCGCGCTGCGATGATGCGCATCGCGTGCCGCTCGAAGTGCCCAGCCCCGCTCTCGAGGCGCGGCCATGGCATGGGTGAGTCTTCCTCCGCGGACGCGGCGTCATCGAGCAGCTGCAGGATCCCTGCTTCGTCGAGCGTCGTCGTCGGCCGGTTGGGGACGCCGTGCGTTCGTTGCCAGGTACGGATGCGCTCCTTGTCTTCCTGAGGACGGGTACGGATGCGCGCGAGCACGTCGAGCGCTCCCTTGTTCGAGATTCCCAGCAAGCACGGAACGACACACCAAGGGCTCGAGTCGAGCGTGCCCGTGTCATCGACCCGGCTCGCGAGCCACGGCAGGATGGCGTCACCGTAGCGCTCGAGCGGCGCGATGTTGTCGAAGCCGCGAGGACTGAACTTCCACACGAGGCGGCTCGCTTCCTTCACGAACTCACCCGCGTCCGCGAGCGAGAGGAGCGCCGCCCACAGAAAGTCGAAATCCGTCGGCTGCGAGACCTGGCCGTCGATCCGGTGCCACCCGCCACGCGCCATCTCGCTCACGGCGCGAAGGCGCTTGCGAGCGTCCGCGAGCGGAATGAGGCCTCGAGCATCGCGCTCGAGCCCGAGATCACGCATCGCCGACTCCACCCACGGCCCAACCTTCGCCATCACCGCGCAGCATACCCGGAGCTACCCCCCGTTTTTCTCGCCTTTCTAGCGTTGACCCCCGGGAAAAACCCGGTGATGATGGCGCCGCGCGTGGCACAGCCCCGCTTTTCTCTAATATTTGGAAGGTTAGTTTCTACACATGTCGATGGGCCGTCCCCGCTTCGATCCGCGTCAGCAGCAGCGCGGTTTTCAAATTCGCGTCAACCACCGCATCCGCGTCCCGGAGGTCCTCGTCATCGACTCCAACGGCGAGCGGCTGGGCGTCCTCCCGACACACGAGGCCCTCCGCAAAGCGCAGGAGCAGAGCCTCGACCTCGTGGAAGTGAACCCGAAGGCGGAGCCACCGGTCTGCAAGATCCTCGACTTTGGCAAGTACAAGTACGAGGAGAAGAAGAAGGCCGGCGAGGCGAAGCGCAAGCAGACCGTCGTCGACGTGAAGGAGATCAAGCTGCGTCCGAAGACGGACGACCACGATCTCGCGTTCAAGATCCGCGCGGCGTGTCGCTTCATCGAGGCAGGTCACAAGGTGAAGTTCACCGTCCGCTTCCGCGGTCGCGAGATCACCCACCCCGAGAAGGCGCAGGAGCAGCTCACCGAGTGCATCCACGGCACGGAGGCCATCTCCAACGTCGAGACCCGCGTCATGATGGAAGCCCGCACCATGACCGTGATGGTCGCGCCGAAGCCGGCGATCATGCAGAAGGTCGCGCAGCTGAAGGCGCAGCGCGAGAAGGAGCGTCAGCTCGCCGAGAAGGAAGGCCGAGAGCTTCCGCCCGAGCCGTCCTCCGTTTCCTCCATCGGGCTGGATGACGACGACGATGACGACGACGATGACGACGACGACGACGACGATGAGGGAGAAGAGGCTGAGGGCGGCGGCGGCGATGACGGCGAGAAGTCGCCGAAAGCCTGACGTCTCCAGTCGTCCTGGGCGTCTTCGGTTCGCAAGCCGGGGACTCCTCGCTGCTGCGCTGACCTTCGGGGTCTTCGCGGCGGCAGGGGAGCATCCGGCGTTCGCCGCGCTCACGTCCAGCGAGCAGGCGCAGATCCGTGACTTCTACCGCGCCGGCGCGAAGAACCAGTCGGATCGCATCCGCTCGCTGGTCGCGCGCCCCGACCTGTCCGCCGCCGAGTCCGCGGATGCCCTCCGCGACGCCGTGGGCTCGGTGCCGTTCACGCCTGAGCGCGCAGCTGTCCTTCGTGAGGTTGCGTTCGCTCCCGCCGCGGAGGCCTCGCGACAGGTCCTCTTGCCCGCAATCATGCGTGCGCTGCTCACCCGCGCGGACAACGTGCTCGGTCGCCTTGCCAACGCGGAAGACGCGCGCGCCACCGACGAGCTTGTCTTTCTCTACTCGTTCCTCGTGCGCGAGATCGCGGAAGCACCCGACGCGAAGGTCACGCGCGCGGCCCGCGATGAGTGCGCAAAGGCGGTCCTGGAGCACATCGAGAAGAACCCAAAGCACCTGCGCGTGGACGGCGGCGCCACGGCGCTCGCGAGCATGCGCGGGCAGGCGAACGTCCTCTATTTCGAGATGCTGCCCGAAGGTCCGACAAAGCGCCTCGACGCCGCCGACAAGCTCGGGCTTCGCGGCGCGCGCCGCCAGATGTTGCTCGAGTGGGGCTTGCTCGTTCTCGACGGCAAGGGCGCCGACGAAGCAAAGCTCGTTGCCCTTCGCTCCGTGCTCGTCAGCATGCAGGGCGCACGCACGGACATCTCACTCATCGTCCTTGGCGACAAGAGCACGCGGGCGGTTGCTCGCGGGCGCACGCTCGGGCTCGTCTCGGACCTTGTCACGCCTCCGCCCAGCTTCTGGGGCGAAGAGGTGGACGCTGGCGACGGCTCCGCGCTCACCGGTCTCATCGGCGAGCTCGCGAAGAGCGCCACGGCGCGCGCGCTACAGAATCGCGGTGAGCTGCGCACGCTCGCCGAGCGGGATGTCGCGCTCACGGACAAGGACAGGCCGTTCGGACGTCCGCTCGACGCCTCGCTCGAGGGGCAGATCGGCGCTGCCGTGCAGCTGCTCCTGGTGGACGCCACGCGCGCGTTCGACTGGGCGCTCGCGCGCTTCCTCTCCGCAAAGCCGGAGTCCGCCGCCATCCTCAGCGACGCGCTCGGGGTGCTCGCGGCGCTGTCGCCTCCGCACGCCGGTCAAGAGCTCACGCTGTCACTGGGGAAGCCCGGCAGCTCTCCCATGCCGGACGTCGCGGCCGCCTCTGGCGTGCGCCTCCTGCCCAACGGCGCAGTGTCCGCGATCACGTTCGGCGGTCACGCATGGACCTTCGAGCGCGACGAGGTCACGTTCGCGGTGCGCGGCATCCGCCGTGACGGCCAGCCCGTGAACCTGGGCATGCTGTCTTCCGCGCGTCTGGCCATGACGGAGACCTCCACATGGAGCTATGGCGGCGTCGCGTTCGCGAAGCTGCTCGGAACACCGCGCGCGGGCATGGGACCTGGCCCGCACATCAGGCTCGAAGCGCAATCGCAGACGGACGTGATCGCCACGCCGGCGCCCGGCAACGACTTCGTCATCGAGTGCGAGCTCTCTGTGGACGGTGGCGAAGGTGGCATTGGCTTCCGGGCGCGCACCCTCCGCGACACGCGCAGCAAGGCGCCCACGGAGTATCTCTTCGGCGGCCTCGTTGCCCTTGTTCCGGATGTCGACAATCCGCGCGTCGCGCTCGTCACCGCGGAGGAGCTCCGTCATCAGGCGTACATGTCCGCGCCAGCGTACGGTCCGTTCGCGGGCCCCATGCACGTGCGCATCCAGGTGAAGGGAACCAAGGTCGACGCACGCGTCGGCAACGCAACCTTCCATGGCACGCTCCCGCACACGATGGATGCAGGGAGCATCGTGCTCTACGGCCGTCGCGGAGCCAAGGTGGAAGTGCTCTCGTTCACCGTGAAGAAGCTGTAGCCAACGACCGCGCGTTGGCGCTACCGGGCATAGACCGCAAAGGGCCATCTCGCCGCTAGCTACGAAATCCCATGCGTCGACGTAGCTGCCAAATCCCGAATACGAAAACGTCGAGCCGTGCTGCGGGAACGGGTCGCTCGCGGCCTCGGCAAGCTCGTGGGTCGCGGTCATCGTCAAGGCGTCGAAATCACTCTGCGCACCTTGGCCCGTGGGGCACCGCGCCATCATCGCGTAGGCAAACGTGACGCCGCCCGAGGTCATGTTGAGGTGATAGCCAGCGATCGCCTGACAGCTGACCAGCGCGTCGAGCGAGAAGGTCGTGCTCGCGGGTGCGTAGATCATGTAGAGCGTGCTTGGTGTGGGCGCGGGGAATGTCCCCTTCTTGATGTTCGCGTCGATCATGGTCTGGATCGACGAGGCACCGCCGGTGACCGAGTCCGTGTAGCTCTGCGCGAGCGCGCTCGAAGGCAGATGGACCGTGGGCCTTGTGGCGTGCGGGGTCGCCCGACCGATGCAGCTGCCCTTTGTGTCGCAGTACCCGACGCGGACGGTGTCCCTCCAGGTGCTGGTGCCGATGGTGCTGTCGAAGGGCGGAGACCAGGCGAAACGGCTCGCTGGCCTTGAATTGGATCAGGAAACCCGCACAAAAACGGGTGTGATCGCGCGGATCGCAGGATCGAAGAGACGCCGCGCGGCAGTCCATGACTCAGCCCGCAGCCGTCGCCTGGAAGCGACGTCCCGGCCACCCGCGACGCCCGACCTTTGGTGCTATCCTGAAGGGGCGTGCGACCGTCCTTCATCCTCATGCGCGGTCCACTCGCGGTCGCATTCATGGTCGCGGCGTTCGTCGCGTGCGACACGAGCTACTCCGTCAACGGTGACAATGCCGGCGCCGATGGCGGTCGCGGCGGCAGCGGCCATGACGGCGCGAGCACGGGTGATGGAGCCGCGAGCGGTGATGATGGCAGCGCGAGCGAATTCGACGCCAATCTCCCCCCCATCGATTGGCCGTCCGATTTCCCCACGCACTTCCCCGGACTGAAGCCGCCCGCGCCGCTCACGGACCTGGGTCAGGTCTGCGCGGTCGACACAACGGCGCTCACATACAAGCCGTGCAACTCGACAACGTCGAAGACTTCGCCAAACCTGTTCGCGCTCCCGGCGGGGAACGTGGCAGCGTTCTTCTTCGACACGGCCATCTTCGGCTCCAACGTGCGCGTGACCGGGACGCGCGGGCTCGTGATCGTCGTCGGGCGGAGCACCATCATCACTGGCGGCGTGGACGCCAGCGCCAACCTCTCCATCAGCGGTCCGGGCGGCGACGCGCTGCAGCCGACGACGGGCCAGGGGAAGCCTGCGGACCCCGGCGGCGATCAGAACGGCGGCGGTGGCGCTGGCCACGCGACCAAGGGTGCAGATGGCGCGTTCTCGACGGCAGGCACCGTCACGACCAACCGCGGCGTCGGTGGGGCCGCGTACTCTGACAACGCGCAGTTCGTGGGAGGCGCACGCGGCGGCGCGGGCAACTACATGGGAATGGGCTGCGGCAGCGGCGGGGGCGCTGGGGGCGCGCTGCAGATCTCGTCGCTCGGCTCCATGTCGATCGCGGGCAACGTGCTCGCTGGTGGCGGTGGCGGTGGCGGCGGCTGCTTTTCGGGCGGGAGCGGCCACGGCGGCGCTGGCGGCGGCTCGGGGGGGCTTGTCTACCTCGAGTCGCGCATGTCGGTCAGCGTTCAGGGCGCCATTGCAGCGAATGGCGGCGGCGGCGGCGGCGGGCCCAACGGCCAGACCAATGGACCTGCAGGACAGGACGGACAGGCGAGCTCCACGCCTGCGTTCGGCGGCGGGAGCTCCGGTACCGGTGGCGGTGGTGGCGCGGGAGGTGCGGCGGCAGGGCCCACAACGCCAGCGGGTGGTCTCAATGCCGGTGGTGGCGGCGGCGCAGCCGGGCAGATCTTCATCTTCGCTCCGACGATCACGACCACCGGCACGATCAGCCCCAACGCGACCATGATGTAGAACTGAATCAGTTCATCTCGCGCGCGAGAATATCCAGCGGCAACGCGCCGTGCTCCAGGAGCTGGTCGTGGAACTTGCGCTCGTCGAACTTCGGACCGAGCGCCGACTCGTGCTTCTTGCGTAGCTCCTTGATCGTGAGCTCGCCCATCTTGTACGCGAGTGCCTGCCCCGGCCAGGTGATGTAGCGATCGATCTCGTTCTCGATCTCGAGCTTCTGCTTCGGCGCGTTCTCCATGAAGAAGTCGATCGCCTGTTGCCGTGGCCAGTGCTTGTCGTGGATGCCCGTGTCCACCACCAGGCGCACGGCGCGCCACATCTCGTAGGTGAGCTGCCCGAACTTCGCGTACGGGTCGTCGTACATGCCGATCTCGTCGCCAAGGCTCTCCGCATAGAGCGCCCAGCCCTCCACGTAGGCGGTCGTGTAGTCACCAAAGCGCCTGAATTTAGGCAGATCCGTCTGCTCGTTCGCGAGCGCCAGCTGGAGGTGATGGCCCGGCACGGCCTCGTGCATCGTGAGCGCGACCATCTCCCACGTGGGGCGCGTCTCCGGTTTGTACAGGTTCACGAAGTACGTGCCGCCGCGCGTGCCGTCCGCAGCGGGCTCGCGGTAGTAGGCCGTCGTCGTATCCGGCGCGGCCACGTCCGGGATGGGCGAGACACCGTATGGCGTGCGCGGCAGCTTCCCGAACAGCTTCACCAGGTGCGGGTCCACGCGCTTCGCGACGTCGCGGTATGCCGTGAGGAGCGCCTCCTTCGACGTGAGGAAGAAGCGCGGGTCGGTGCGCAGGAACTGGAAGTACTCCTTCATGGAGCCAGCGAAGCCGGTCTTCTGTTTCACGCGCTCCATCTCTGCGCGGATGCGCGCGACCTCGGACAGGCCGAGCGCGTGGATCTCCTCCGGGGTCTTGTTCGTGGTCGTGTGGCGTCGCACGGCGAACGCATAGAGCGCCTTGCCGTTCGGCAGCGCCCACACGCCCACGTCGTCCTTGCATGCGGGCAGATAGGTGGACGTGATGAACTGGTCGAGCTCCTGGAACGCCGGCACCACGCTCGCCATGATCGCGCGCTTCGCGTCCTCCCTGAGGTGCGCGCGCTCGGCCGCGGGCATGGCCTCCGGCATGTGCGCGTACGGGGCAAAGAATGGACTCTTCTCTGCGTCCGTCACGATCTGCTTCTTGAGCTGCGCGGGCACGCGGGCCATGACGACCTTCGGGTGGGTCACGCCAAGGCGCACGCCCTCACGCAGCAGCTCGAGGACGCCCTTCATGTACGTCGGGAAGGCGCGAAGGCGTGCGTTCCAGTCCTCGAAGCTCTTTGCGTCGTTCCACTGCAGTGAGTCACCGAGCTCGTCGGCGGTCTGGATGCCGCCGCGGTGATCGACCGGGAGCAGCTCGAAGTGGAACGGCGCTGCCTCCACCGCGAGCGCGTACCTCCGCACGAACAGCTCGTGCGAGAGCCGCGCGTCCGTGGGAAGGAGCTTCGCGTCGATCCTTCGCGCGCGCTCGAGCACCTCGCGATCGTGAGCCTGGCGACGCGAGACGGCGGCGAGCGAGGTCTCGTCCCAGCGATCGTTGTAGCGAAGGTCGCCGAGCTCGGACGCCCACGTAGGGGAGTCCTTCATCGCGTACTCCCACTCCTCATCGAACAGCTTACGTAACTCGTGCCCAGCGTTGCTCTCGGCCGCAAGGTCACCGGTACAGGCACCAGGAACGGGAGACTTCACGTTCGCACGCTCGGTCTCGCCACCACAGGCCACGACCGCAGAGAGGGCAAGCAAGGAGAACAGCCGGCGCATGCGTTGCACTCTAGGTCGAGGTGGAGGTCGAGGTCGAGGTCGGGGTCGGGGTCGGGGTCGAGGTCGAGGTCGAGGTCGAGGTCGGGGTCGAGGTCAGGGTCGAGGTCGAGGTCGAGGTCGAGGTCGAGGTCGAGGTCGAGGTGGAGGTCGAGGTCGAGGTCGAGGTCGAGGTCGAGGTCGAGGTCGAGGTCGGGGTCGAGGTCGGGGTCGTCGTCGTCGTCGAAGTCGTTGTCGAAGTCGTTGTCGTTGCGTCGGAAATTGGGCCCTCGCCTCCGCTGGGTGCGATAACCTCCTACATGCCCTCGTCCCCCGTGTTTTTCGCTGCGATCGTGCTTGGTGCGGCGATCAGCGTCGGGTGCTCGCAGAAGGCTCCCGCACAGGATGCACCCTCCGACCCGCTCGGAGATCTCGCAGGCCCCGCGTCTCCGAACATCGAGCTTCCTCCTCGCTCGACCGCGACGACGCTCCGGGTCCTCATCGGCGGTGACGTGCTTCCGCATCGTCCGCGGCTCCTCGAGCCCGCGCGCATCCACGCGGCGCTCGAGCCGCTCGCGCCGTTCTTCCAGTCTTCGGACGCCGTGGTCGTGAACTTCGAGGCCGCGACCGGCGATCCGGATCACGCGACCAAGATGGCGTACGTCGCGCCGCCGGAGTGGCTCGGTGCGCTGAAGGAGAGCGGCGTGACGGCGATCACGGCGGCCAACAACCACTCGTGCGACATGGGTCAGATGGGCGTGCGCACAACGCTCGCGTCGTCCAGTGCCGCGGGCCTCACCGCCATCGGCGTGGACTCCGCGAGCGCTCCGTTCACGTATCGCGTGATCGCGGAGAAGAACGGCAAGAAGGTCTGCGCGGTCGCGTGGACGAACCTGATGAACTCGCACTCGTGCGACGGCTCCACGCTCGTCGCATACGCGCCCGCCACGCGCCGCGGCACCGCACAGATCGTCTCAGCTGTGACCAAGGCGCGCGAGAGCTGCGATGCGGTCATCGCGATCTTCCACGGCGGGGCCGAGTATGCCCCGCAGACGGAGGCCATGATGGCGCAGGCGATGCGCGCCGCCGATGCAGGCGCGGATGCGGTGATCATGCATCACCCGCACATCGTGTCGCCGATGACGAAGCACACGACGAAGGATGGGCGCACGGTCCCCATCTTCGCGAGCCTCGGCAACCTGGTGACGAACCAGGGCGAGTCGTGGAAGCCGCCGATGTTCCCGGTGCTGCGCACGGACCGCCACCTGGTGTGCGTGAACGGCTGGACGCGGCTTGGCATGCTCGCGGACCTCGCGTTCTCGTTCTCGGGTACGCACAAGGCGCTCTCCTATGCGTCGCACCTGGTCTACATCCAGAACGAGCACGCCAACGACAAGGCGGCGAAGATGCCCAAGATCGACGTGCGCATGCTCTCACCGGAGGGCGACAAGGACGTGATCGCACGGCTGCGCGACGACAAGGTCGGCCCAGTGCCGGTCTTCGATGACCCGTGCTGGTTCGAGGGCTCTGGCAAGCGCTGCGACGCAGACGTGGACGCGAAGACCAAGGCGGCTCCGAGCGATGACCCGATGGCCTCTGCAGGCCCGGACACGGACGAAGAGCCTGGTGCCGCGGGCTCGCCCCGCTCGCGCAGGTTGACAGCGGCTCACGTCTCGACCAGAACCAAGACGCACAAGAAGCCATGACCGAGCAGAAGAAACTCCGCATCCTCGTCGCGAAGCCCGGCCTGGACGGCCACGACCGCGGCGCGAAGGTCGTTGCCCGCGCGCTCCGCGACGCCGGGTTCGAGGTCATCTACACGGGCCTCCACCAGACCCCCGAGATGATCGCGAACGCCGCCATCCAGGAGGACGTCGACGCGGTCGGCCTGTCCATCATGAGTGGCGCGCACAACACGCTCTTCCCCGCGGTCATCCAGGCGCTCCGGGCCAAGGGCGTCGATGACATGGTGGTGTTCGGCGGCGGCATCATCCCCGACGGTGACATGCAGCCCCTGAAGGACGCCGGCGTGAAGGGCGTCTTCACGCCGGGCACGCGGCTCGACGAGATCATCACCTGGGTGCAGACGAACGTCGCGCCGCGCGCGTGAGGCTACTGCCCGCCGCGGTTCTCGTTGTGGCGGCAGCAACCGTCGTTGGCATCGCGTGCAGCCCGGCCGATGCGCCAGCCATTGCTCACACCGCGCCTGGCGCGAGCGCCGTCGCAGCGGCTGATGCAGGAGCACCTGCCCGGTTCTCGTTCACCGACGTGCAGGTCACTGGCGATCGCACCTGCGCGACGGGCAGCGATCACCTCGCATACCGGTGGGGTGAGGATCTCTCACCGCGTCCCGTCGCGGTGCCTGGCCTTCGCGCGGTCGTCGCCACGCGCTGCAGCGGTACCGAGGTGTGCGCGCTCGACAGGTACGGCGCGATCACGTGCGTCGGCAGATCGCAGCGGCGCGCAACGCACGACGAACCCGATGGTCCGGACAAGATCACGGGACTGCCGCCTGCGTCTTCATTTGCTCTCAACGGCGAAGGCGGCTGCGCGATCGCATCTGGCGATCTCTGGTGCTGGCGCCACGCGCGCTTCACCGCGGACGATTTCCCCGTTGTAGAGCCCGTTCTTGGCATTCACGACGTGCTCACGATGCACACGAACTTCGCCGGCCACACCTGTGTGACGCGAAAGACGGGGGTGCCGCTCTGCGTGTCGCCGTTCCCGCAGCCACGTGCAGCGCCCTTCAAGAAGGGAGCAGGCGGCGCGGACGTCGACGCGGGCCTTTCGCCGCTGAAACGCACCATCGTGGAGCTCGCGAAGTGGCCTGACGCGCGCGACGTGCTCCCGCTCAACGAAGACACGCTCCATGTCTGCGCGATCCTCCAGAACGGATCGAGCACGTGCGACGGTGAAGGTGACGTCCCGGGCATCACGCTCGCGCGCGCCGTCGGCGACGGGCATGCCGCCTCGTTCTTCGACGCGACCGATGCGTTCGCGTGCGTGAGGCTGGACTCCGGCGAGGCACGGTGCGCGGCGGACTACTTCGAACAGAGCCACCTCGGACGCGTCGCGAGGACGCTCGGGCATCCGAGCGCCGTCTCGGTCGGTGAGGGGCACGCCTGCGCGATCGGCGCGGACGGCCTTGTGTGCTGGGGCAGCGCGAGCCGGGGACAGCTCGGTGACGGCACGCCGTACAATCACGCGCGTCCCGCGAAGGTCCCGAACATCAACGACGCCATGCGGCTCTCCGTGGGGCCAGAGCTCACGTGCGTGATCCACAAGGACGGCGCGCTGTCCTGCTGGGGCGCGTGGCGGGACGACAGCTCGGTGCGCTCGCGCGCGTCAGAACAGTTCACGCCTGTGCGCATCACGCCGCCGTTTGCAGCGAGCAACGTGTTCGTGGGGTCGCGCCTCTCCAACGTGCTGTGCGCGATGGGGCCCGCGGGTGCGTCGTGTCTCATGGGCGCGGACTGGATGCCGGTCACGTTGCCGCATCGAAAGATCAAGGGGATCGTCAACGGCGCCGTCGTGACGGACGACAACCGCGCATTCGGCTTCGGCTGGGAGGGCGGGCGCATTGTCACCGAGCCGGAGGACTTCGAGAAGGCCGGTATTCGAATCGCAAGCGTCGCGCCGGATGACTACTGCGGCGTGACCCAAGACGGCGACGTGGTGTGTGGCCATTGCGGCGGGTGCAACGGAGCCGAGGCCAAGAAGGTGATGACACGCATCCACGGCACGCAGCCGTTCGTGGAGGTGACCTCGCTGCTCGCGCCGCCGAGCGTGTTCAATCAGGTCGTCTGCGCGCGGACGGCCTCCGGGACGGCAGAGTGCTACACGGGCGCAAACCTTCCGTGGGGTCGCTCGACCGACCTGAAACGAACCTGGGAACCAGAGCTCGCTGCGCAGCATGATCTCGTGCAGATCTCCGCATATCACGGGTCTGGCAACGACAACTTGCTCTGCACGCTCGACAAGCAGGGCGCGGTCCGCTGCCTTGGTGACGACAACCACGGGCAGCGCGGCGCGCGTCAGAAGGGCAGCACGGAGCTCATGCCCGTCGTCATGGATCTTCCGCCGGTGGTGGAGATCGGGACCGCAGCGGACCATGCGTGCGCGCGCACCGCGGGCGGTGATGTCTACTGCTGGGGCTCCAACGAGCGCGGCGGTGCGCCGGACGGTGCGCCCGGCCTGCGCGAAGCCCCCGTGAAGGTCGCGCCTCCCGGCTGAGGCTTGCAGAGGTTCAGCGCGCGCGACCTCGCCGGCGCCACACCAGAAGCAGCGCAACGGCGCCGAGCGCGACGCGTGAGACTGGGCTCTTTTTTCCATGGCCACGGCGCGCCGCTGAGCAATCACCGCCACCGCCACCGCCGCCACCGCCGCTGCATCCGTCGGCTCCGCCACCACCACCACCGCCGCTGCACCCATCCCCGCCGCCGCCGCCGCTGTCGCCGCTGCATCCGTCGCTACCGCTCGAATCGGAGCTCGAGCCGCACCCATCGCTGCTGCTCGAGTCGCTACTGCTGCTGCTGCTGGAATCGCAGCTGTCCCCGGAGGTGTCCACCGCCACCCCGACGTCCGCGGATGGATCGACGTAGTCGCTGCTGCCGAAGTCACCGCCTCCGCCGCTGCTGCCGGCTCCGACGTTGGCGCCGCCGAAGCCGCCCGCGCTGCCTGCGGTCTCGCCCGCCGTGCGGCACGCCAGATCGTACTCGAGCGACGCGACCACCGTGCTCTGCTCCGCGCCACCGAGGACCACGTTGGCCGTGCTGTCGCCCGTGGTCACGGCGCGCGTCACTGCGAGCGCGGCGGGCGTGGCGTTCGAGAGCGCGAGCGCGAAGTCGTCGCCTCCGCAGCGGAGCGTGTGCGCGTCCGTCTCGCCTGCGAGCACGCCCTCATCACACGACGCGCCGCCGAACCACGCGAGGGCGCCGGCCGCGCACGTGTGCGACACGCGCGCGTTGCTAGCGGCGAGCAGCTGCGACGCAAGGCCGCATGTGTCTGGTCCGAAGTACGATCCAGCGACGGAGGGGATGGTGAGCGATTGATCAGCGCGCGCCACAAACAGGCCACGATGGCTCGCGGACTCGATCAGGAAGCGACCCTCTCCTACGCCCACGAGCGCGTTCCAGCGCACCGTTGGATAGTTCGAGCCGCGCGCGCCCCACGTGATCTCCGGCGGTGCGACTGCGCCGAGGAGCACGGGTGCCCCGCCGAAGGCCGCAGGACCAGGTCCGATCGCGTACACGGTGCTGAACGACGGATGCACACCAGCACCGACGCTGGTGGACGGCGAACCGTTCGCCGCGCTCGGCCACGTCACACGGACCGTTGGCGTGCGCACGGGACCTTGGGTTGCACCGAAGCGGAGCGCGAGCAGCGCAGAGCCGGCGAGGAACGCGGAGTGCGCGGCGGTGATGGTCTCGCCGTCCAGCTCCAGGTCGCTGCCATAGGTTGCGAGGTCGGCGTCGCCGAAGAGAATGCGAGCATCGGATGGGGAGAGCCGCGCGCCGTGCGCTGCCGTCGTCGAGACCTCCGCGGTCCCGAGAGCGTTGCACGGCGCTGGCGCGGCAGGCGGGACGATCCGCGCCGCATACGCGACGTCCAGAGCGCCAAGCCATGCGTCGCTACCGAGGTCCGCGCGCGCGCCCGGCGGTAGCGGGATGAGCCAGACGAAGCCGCCCGAGCTCGCGTCGAGTCGGGTCCAGCTCGTCGTTTGGTCGGCGCCGAAGGTCGTCGCGACCTCCTCACCAGTGACCTGCACCCGGGTGTCCTTCAAGGGGGACAGCAGGCCGCGAGCCTCTGCCCGGTCGGCCCCGACTGTGAACGAAGCGATGGCGAGCAACGCGGCGCCCGCCCGGGCCGATGGTCTGATGAAGCGGTTCACACCCCGCATCCAGCAACGCTCATGCCCGCGCCCTTTCGTACGAAAGGCCGCAAAATATGCCTGCAACGTGCGTTCACGCGGAGCCGGCTTCACGTGAACGTTCCACCGTGAACCCACGTCCACGCGTCGTCTTGTGGATTCACCTACAGGGACCACCTGCCGCGACCGTTCCCCTGAGAGGTTCAGTCGCAGAAGGGGTCATCATGCGCAGGTTCTGTCTTCTCTCGGTCGTCGGGCTCGTCAGCGGTGTCGTCGTGCTTGCTGCATGTAGCAGCGGCGGTACATCGGGGAGTGGTTCAGGCGGAGCCAGTACTGCGGGAGGAGTTGGTGGTCCCGGCTCCGACGGAGGCAGCGGCGCGGGCGGGTCGGGCGCCAACGCGAGCGGCCACAGCGGCGGCTCGCTCAGCCTGCGCGTGGGCGCGGCTGGCCAACCGAAAGGCGCATCGCATGCGTACACGATGGGTCAGTCCACGACCGACTCGCTCACGAGCCTCAAGTACTACATCACCTCCGTCAGCATCTGCGAGGAGCTCGACACGGGTGGTGGCTCTGGCTTTCAGAATCCGAAGAACTGTCTGGACATCTATCATGCAGACCGCGGCGCGTTCTCGTACGACCCCATGCTCGACTACTCGGGACTGGCCGCAGCAGCGCGTGCGAGCGACGTTGGCTTCGTGGACCTCCTGAATCCCGCGTCGCGCGCGACGCTCGGCGCGAGCGTCATGTTGAAGGATGCCGACGCCCACACCTACAACTGGGGGATCATCACCTGGGTGCCGGTGGTGAAGCTCACCGCCAGCGTTCCCATGAGCGACGGCTCCACGTGGTACACGCACGACGGGACGTCCTCACGCACCGTGCAGAACATGGTGCCGAACTACGTCACGACGTCCAGCGCGCCGTTCACCACCGGCCCTGCATCGGAGGCTGTCGTGCTCTCCGCGAATGGCGGTACGTGGTTCCGGTTCCAGCATCCGTTCTCGATCGCTGCTGGGGACGTCACGAGCGGTGAGGCCTTCGTGCTCGATCTCACGCTCGACCCAGATGCGCTCGTCACCGGCGGACCGGTGCCCGGCTCTGGCACGCTTCGCGAAGGCGGCGATGGGGGAGGAGGGGGCGCACGCGAGCTTCACATTCCATCGCTCGATCTCACGCCGGTGCCGCACAAGGGAAGCACACGTGCGGTGCGCGAGACGTACCTGGCGGATGTCGGCAGCGCCTTCCGGCTGCGTCTGGAGCTCTACACGCTCGAGGACGATCCGAACCACACCATCTACGGCGTCGACACGCGCACGATCTACCGGGGCGGCTCGTCGTGGGTGAGCGAATTCGCCAAGGTCTCGTACCTGGAGGACAAGCCGGGCGGCACGGAGTTTCAGAACTGGGACAAGAGCCCCGAGCTCGAAGGCTTCCATCGCGGTGTGACGGTGGGCGACACCACAGACGCCATGCTGCACTGCGCCTCGTCCGGCACGCCCGGCGGCGCGGCGGCTGCGGTGACCTACGATGGATGTCCCATGGGAGGTGCAGTCCCCGTCACGTTCCGTCTCACCAGCATCACGCGGCTTGGCGCGGCCATGGACAGCGGTGACGGCGGCACTGGTGACGAGGGTGGAGCCCCGCACCCGGACGCGGGCGAGTGAGCACGTGACGTGATCAGTCCGTGGGCTCGCACGAGCCGCGCGCGCGGTCCAGTCGCTCGCGGGCCCACTCTGCCCGTCGCTGCACGCGTGCACGCTCATCTTCGGCGTTCAGGATGCGCGGCTTGCGCGAACGGATCGGTCCGAGCACCTCGTGTCGCGCGACCCTTGCCGCGGATACCATGTCCTTGAATCGATCGAACACCTGCACCTCGCCTTCCGGCGCGTGGCGCGAGTGGTGGCTCTTGCCCCCCGCCAGGTAGTGGTACTGGCCCCACTTGTTGCCTTCCATGGCGTGGATGGTGAGCGCTTGCTCGCGCAGGATCCCGGGCGGCGCGGAGTACACGATGAAGCCGCCCAGGCGCTGCATCTTCTCGCGTGCGCGAAGCGCGCGCATGTCGTCGTGGGTCCACGTGTAGCGTCGCTGATCGCGCGCGTCGTCGCGCTCGCGTCGCGCGTCGGGCATGCCGAACGTGTGGAACCGGATGGTGGTGCCAGTGGCGTCGTCGCGAAGGCGACCGCGCAGGGCAACGAGCAGGTCCGCGTCGATCCGCGCGAGCCCGTCCTGCATGAGCAGGATCGGCAGCGCGGGATCGGCCTCGAACGGCGTGGGCGAGAGATGTGGGCCGCAGATGAGCACGCACGTGCCCGACAAGCGCTGGAACGAGAGCGCCCAGAGGAGGCGCCCGAGCACCTGCGCGCCCTCGGCGTCCGTGAGGATGTGCCAGGTGTCGTGGAAGTAGTTCATGCTGAAGCGCGCCGCGGTCCCTGCGCGCAGCGTGGCAACGCGGAACGTGAATCCGTGCACGGAGAGCAGGCGCATGTGCAGCTTGAGGCCCTTTGCGTGGGCGCGCCGCTCGTCGTCGTCTGCATGGTTCTTGGTGTCGAGGTTCATGATGGCTTGATCGCTTCATCGCCCATGAGCATCCGCCGTGCCATCGTCGCGGGCGCCGATCCTGGCTGGATTTCGAGTCCTCCTGCCTGGGTGGTTCTCCATGAACCACCACAAAGGTCCTCAAAGAACCAGTCATGGTCTATGATGAACCAGTGCAGCGGGTTCTCCTCACATGGTCCGATCGCGGCATCGACGGACCCGCGCCCTCGCACCAGGGAAAGCGACCCGCGAGCGATCATGGCCCCGTGCTGCGGCTGCTCGCGGAGACCGAGCCATCGCGAGCCTACGATCATGCCCTGGTGCTGACGGTGCCGCGGGGCCTCTCGCTTGCCCGCACGCTGGCTGCTGACATGAAGGCGCGCGTGCGGGAGGTCGACGTTCGCGCGATCGCCCTTTCCGATCCCTCCGACTACAAGGAGCTCTTCACCGCGCTCGCGCCGCTGGCGCGTGAAATCGAACGTTCGTTTCCCAGGTCGGCGTGGAGCGTGGACGTGCTCCTGTCCGCGGGAACTCCGCAGGCGCAGACGCTCTGGGTGATCCTGTCGCAGGCGGAGATGCTGCACGCGCGCCTGCTCCAGGTGATCCCTGCGGCGTTCGTGCCCGTGCCGCACCCGCGCGCCATTCGCGAGGTGTCGCTCGACATCGAAGGCTTCCCCGAGATTCGCGTGCTCCGCGAGGAGGTCACGCGGCTCCGCGCAGAGGTCCGCGCGCGTGCGTCGGCTGTCGTGGCGGAGAGTCCCGCGATGAAGGAGCTCATGACGCGCGTGGTGCGTGTGGCGCAGAGCGAGCTGCCCGTGCTCGTCACGGGCGAGACCGGCTCCGGCAAGGAGCTCGTAGCGCGTGCGCTTCACGATGGGAGCGCGCGCGCGCAGGGCCCGTTCGTCGCGGAGAACTGCGGCGCCCTCGCGGAGAGCGTGCTTGCGAGCGAGCTGTTCGGTCACGCGGCAGGCTCGTTCACGGGCGCGTCCTCGCGGCACCGCGGCCTCTTCGAACAGGCGCACGGCGGCACCATCTTCCTCGACGAGGTCGCGGAGTTGCCGCTGCAGGTACAGGCGATGCTCCTGCGCGTGCTGCAAGAGGGGCTCGTGCGTCGGGTGGGTGGCGAAAAGACGTTCAAGGTGGACGTGCGCGTGGTCGCGGCGACGCACCGTGATCTCGCCGCGATGGTCGCGAAGGGCACGTTTCGTGAGGATCTCTACTATCGGTTGCGCGGCGCCACGCTGCGTGTGCCTCCGCTGCGCGAGCGCGTGAGCGACATCCCCGCCATGGTGCGCGCGTTCCTGGCAGATGCGGGCTCGCCTCGGCGCGCGCGCAAGCTCACCGTCACCCCCGCGGCGATACGCGTGCTCGCCGGCTACGCGTGGCCCGGCAACGTACGCGAGCTGAAGAGCGAGGTCGCGCGGTGGCTCGTGTTCTGCGATGACGACGTCGGGGTCCTTGATCTGACGCCGGAGATCGTGAATGCCCCGGCACCGCGCCGACGTGCGAAGACCGCGCAGCAGCCGGGTGTGGTCGCTTCGGCAGAAGTGCGTCCCCTCGCAGAGACGATCTTCGACGTGGAGCGCGAGGAGGTGACGCGCGCCATGTCCGTGCACGCGGGCAACCTCCAGCAGACCGCGCTTGCACTGGGTATCGAGCGCAATACCCTGAAAAGAAAGCTCCGCGCGTACGGCCTCTATCCAAAGCGAAGAGCGCGTCGCCTGTGAGCTAACTAAGTGCCTGTGAGCTATGGTCTGGGAGGGTTCCGTTCGTAGAGGAGGTTGGGCACCGAGTACAGCCCGACCACGTCCGCCATGTTCACGGACTCCATCCTCCGCACGAAGTGGTAGTCGCTCGCGAGCATGCCCTGGAGCAGCGCCTCTGCGCCTTCGCCGGTCAGCAGGAAGTAGCGCGGCTTGCGCGCACGAAGGTCCGCGAGGTACGCGTCGCCCGTGACGTTCGGTATGTGCGCTGCCTGCGAGTCCAGCAGCGATAGCAAGGAGGTCTGCGGCTCGGTGTGACCGGCCAGCACAGGCAGGAATGGATAGATTGGACACACCACGTCGCCGTCGAGCTTCGCGATCTCATCCACAAAGTGCTCCGCGCGGCGCTGCGCTTCCTGCGTGGGCCGGAAGGGGTCTTGCTCCGTCACGCGTCCGAGCAGAAACGCGGCGAGCGCCAGCGCGACGACCCGCGCAGGCCGCGTGCCCTCGCCGAGCCAGGTGGACGCGGTCTCCGACAGGACGAGCACCATCGGGATCGGCGTGAGCATCAGCAGCGGCAAGAAGTTGTTCGCGTCGCCCCAGATCTTTGCGTAGGCGATGAGCGCGCCCGGGATCGCCGCGAGCGTCGAGAACACCCAGAAGCGCGTGCCAGGTGACAGCTTCCTGAAGCGCGCGAGCCCGAGCAGGATGGTCAACGGCAGCTGCACGGAGCCGATGACGAGGACCGAGAGACCTGTGACTGCGCGCCCCGGCAGGAACACGTGGTGGCGCAGTCCGAACATGTAGATCGCGAAGCCGCCGTGGCTCGAGGTCTGCAGCGCGACGTAGGTCCCGACCGAGAGCGCGCCGAACGTGACCGCGTAGATGAGCCCGCTGCGAAGGTGCGAGCCGCCGAGCAAGAGCCCCATCGCCACGCCAGAGGCCAGGTGTAGCTGCTTGGTGTAGAGGGCGAGCGTCATGAGCACGCCGACGACGAATGGATGGATGGGCCTCTGAAAGCGCTCCTCCGACGCGATCTTCGCGCCGACGGCGATGGCGCAGATGAGGAACGCTCCACCCAGCATGTCGACGCGCGCGATGTCGAAGGCGCCGCGCGCCCCCAGGACGGCCGACGTCGAGAGCGCGATCACGGACAGACCGAGCACGGTTGCATGCGCGCGATCGAATGACAGCTTCGCCATGAGCACGCGCCGTACGTGGAGCGCGCCGACCACCGCAGAGCCCAAATAGGCACCGTTCGAGACCCCGCGACCCAGAGCGAACGTCACGCCCCCCGTGAGCTTCGAGGCGAGCGCGACGACCGCGTAGTAGACGGGCGGGTAGGCGTACGGCACGAAGGTCCCGCCGGCCACGGGGTAGAGCGGACGTCCGAGCGCGATCTCGCGCGCCTCGTACATTCCACCGTCCTCCATCCAGTCGATCGAAAACGGATAGCGCACCCGCATGAAGACGAGGAACCCGTACAGCAGCGCGTGAAGGACGATGAGCAAGAGAAGCGCGAGCCACGTGGGCGCACGGTCGGACATGGGAGGCGTTCAGTTCGGTGGGTTGCGCTCGTAGAGGAGGTTCGGCACCGCTGTCATGAGAAGCTCGTGCGTCCCGGGTGCCTCGATCTCCCGAACGAAGTGGTAGTCGCTCTGGATGAGCGGCGCGAGTGTCTTCTCGACCGGGTGCCCCGTGAGCAGCAAATATCGCGGCTTCTGCGCGCGCAGCGCCGCGATGTACATGTCGCGGCTGACCCCGGGAACCTGGGAGGCCTGCGCGTCCAGCACGGCGAGCAGCGATACCTGAGGCGTGTCGTGACGCGCGACCTGCGCCATGAATGGGCTTGTCGGGGACACGATGTCGCCATCGAGCTTTGCCACCTCGTCGACAAGGTGCTTCGCGCGCTCTTGCGTGCGGAGCGCAGGCCTGAAATGATCTTCCTCGGCGAGCCGTCCGAGAAGGAAGATGGCGAGCGCACCGGCGAACAGTCGTGCGCTGCGTGCGCCCGTACCGAAGAACGCAGCGGACACGTCCGCGAAGACGAGCACGGTCGGCACCGCCACGATGGCCATGAGCGAGATGAAGTTGTTCACCTCGCCCCAGATCTTCGCGAAGCCGATCAGGGCACCCGGGATCGCAAGCGCCGTGGCCTGCACCCAAAAGCGCGTGGTGGGGGAGAGGTGCTTCCAGGCGAGCGCGCCGATGCCCAACGACAGGAAGAGATGCGGCGCACTGAGCGCGAGGACCTGACAGCCAAGGACCAGGCGGTCCGGCAAGAAATCGTGGTGACGCATGCCGAACATCCACATCGCAAAGCCGCCGTGGGTGAGTGCCTGAAGGCCAACGAACGCGCCAAGGACAAGGCCGACGAAGGTCACCGCATAGATCGCGCCCGTGCGTGCGTGCGCGCGAAACAGCAGGAGCGCGACGCCAACGCCCAGGAGCAAGTGCGTCTGCTTCGTGTAGACCGCAAGCGTCATGAGCATGGCGGCGGCAACGGCCCGCCACGCCCGGTGTGTCGCGTCCTCACGGACCGCGCCGGCGGCGACCACGAGGCCAAGCGCGATGAAGGCTCCGCCAAGAGAGTCCACGCGCACCGAGTCCAGGCCACCGCGCACCGTCACGATGCCAGACGTGGTGAGCCCCACCACCGCAAGCCCCAGCACCACGAAAGACGCGCTGGCTGTCGCACGCGCGCGAAGGGTGCGCTGTACGTGAACTCCGGCGAGCACCGCAGCTCCGAAGAACGAACCAGCAGACACGGATCGGCCCACCGCAAACGTCACCCCGCCGGTGAGCTTCGAGACGAGCGCGACCACTGCGTAGTAGACCGGAGGGTACGCATAGGGGACGAACGTCGCGGGGTCGGTCGGGTAGATCGTCTGCCCGTGCGCGAGGCGGTTTGCTTCCACCATGCCTCCGCCTTCGATCCAGTCTATGGCCAGCGGGAAGCGGACGCGCGCCAGGAAGTAGTACGCGAACATCGCAACGTGGACGGCGGCGATCGCACCGAGTGAGAGCCAGGCTACGGATGCGACCGTCCGTGTGCGCAGCTCGGAGCGCCAATCCTCACGCGCGCTTTGTCCCAGCTCTGCTTCCTGCGACTCGGACATCTATCCCCCGCACGGCTGTGCTTACCACCAGGCTCCGGCGCACGCATGAGGTCGCAGGGGTCCTTAACGAATGGAAATCTCGCATCGGGCCTCGCGATGGGGAGTGGTGACCGTGGACACCGCGCGCAGTGACCGTGGTCAGGCGCGCATTCGCCAGAGGCTTGAAAAATAGCTGTTTTGTGCAGGCACGGCGCTCGCTCACGGGGGCGCGGAGGTTTCAAATGAAGAAGGGAATCGTGTGCGCGTTCTTGATGGTGTTGGCCGCGGCGTGTGGATCTGATCCAAAGGAGGACTCGCCCGGCGGACCTCTGGCACCGGCGCCGGCTGCGTCGGCTGGAGGGGGTGGGGGCATCGGCGCGGACCAGGTGGAGATCGTGAGCGGTGTGCCGGACCGCGGGCGGGATCCAGCGGTCATCGCGATCGACGTGGCGGGGGAGGGGCTGTGTTCGGGCACGCTCATCGCGAGTCAGATCGTCCTCACGGCGCGTCACTGCGTGTCGCGGACCACGGAGCAGGTGAGCTGTCCGCCCACGGGGCCGCAGATCACGCAGAACCGCGTGCCGAGCACGCTCGGGATCCTGGTCGGTGACGACATCGCCACGGCGAAGCTGGTGGCGAAGGGGCGCACGCTGGTCGTGCCTGCGGGTGATGCGCTCTGCGAGGCGGACATCGCGCTGATCGTCCTCGATCGGCCCGTCGTCGGCGTGACGCCGGTGGGCTTCCGCCGGTCGCCGGTGAAGGCGGGCGAGCACGTGCGCGCCGTGGGCTTTGGAATGACCGGACCGAACAGCGGAGCCGGCGTGAAGCTGCTCCGCGAGCACGTCCTCGTGCAGAGCGTCTCCGCGACCGAGCTCATGGTGGGCGAGGCGACGTGTCAGGGAGACTCCGGCGGGCCTGCGCTCGACGAGTCGACGTCCGAGGTGATCGGCGTCGTGTCCCGCGGCGGTCCTTCGTGCGTGGGAAAGAACGTGCACAACATCTACACGCGCGTGGATGCGTTCGCGTCGCTCGTGGAGGACGCGTTCCATCACGTGTCGCAGCCGGAGCCTGCGCCGGTGGATGCGGGGGCTGGCTCCGCGAAGAGCGGCGGAAAGTCAAAGCCCACCTCGGACGTCGGCAATACCTGTGCGAAGGCGACCGACTGCGCGACCGGCCTCTGCGTGCAGCCGGCACCTGGGGGGACGGGCGGGACGGCGCCGTCTTATTGCTCGCGCCACTGCGGAACGGGCGATCGGTGCCCGGACGGCTTCCACTGCGAGAAGGCCACGGACGCCAGCCATGTCTGCGTTCGCCACGACTGACCTGCGTGCCCAAGGCCTCTGCCGGGATTCTACCGGCAGCATTGAAATCGGGGGCGGTCACCCGTAAGAGTATCTCGTGGATTTTTCCCTCTCCGAAGAACACGAGCTGCTCCGAAAGACCGTCCGCGATTTCGCCAACGCGGAGGTCAAACCTCATGCGCGCAAGTGGGACGAAGAGGAGCGCTTCCCGAAGGAGATCGTCCCGCGTCTGGCGGAGCTCGGTCTCCTCGGGATCCGCATCCCAGAGGAGTACGGCGGGTCGGGCATGGACACGACCAGCTACGCGATCTGCGTCGAGGAGATCGCGCGCGTGGACGGGTCGCTCGCGCTGACCGTCGCGTCGCACAACGGGCTGGGCACGGGGCACATCCTGTCGTTCGGGTCGGATGCGATGAAGAAGAAGTATTTGCCGAAGGCGGCGAAGGGGGAGTTGCTCGCGGCGTGGGCGCTCACGGAGCCGGGCAGCGGGAGTGACTCCGCGGGCCTTCTCACAACGGCCAAGCCGGAGCGCGGCGGCTACGTGATCAACGGCACGAAGATGTTCATCACGCAGGGCAGCGTCGGTGGCTTCTGCGTGGTGCTGGCGCGCACGAACCCTGAGGTCTCGAAGCAGAAGGGGATCACCGCATTCGTTGTGGAGCACGGCACGCCGGGCTTCGCGGCGTCGAAGCACCTGGAGAAGCTCGGTTGCCGCTCGAGCGACACCTGCGAGCTCACGTTCGAGAACGTGTGGGTCCCGGACGACAACCGCGTGGGTGAGCTCGATCACGGCTTCACGGACACCATGAAGATCCTGGACCGCGGTCGCATCTCGATCGCGGCCATGGCGCTGGGCCTTGGTTATGGCGCGCTGGAAGCGGCGGTCAGCTACTCGAAGGACCGCAAGCAGTTCGGAAAGGCGATATCGGAGTTCCAGGCCGTGCAGTGGATGCTGGCGGACACCAAGACGGAGCTGGACGCGGCAAGCCTGCTCACCTATCGCGCGGCGTGGCTGTGCGATCAGGGCAAGCAGTATAGCCGCGAGGCGTCCATGGCGAAGCTCTTCGCGAGCGAGGCCTCCTCACGCGCATGCAATCGCTCGCTGCAGATCCACGGCGGCTACGGCTACACCCGCGAGTTCCCCGTGGAGCGCCACCTCCGCGACGCAAAGATCTGCGAGATCGGCGAAGGCACGAGCGAAGTGCAGCGCATGGTGATCGCAAAGCATCTACTGATGGGCGGCTGACCCGACACCGCCGCGGTCTGGAGGACAAAACGACCAGTGCGGAGTCGGCTGTCTGGCCGCTCCGCAAGGTCGATATGAAGGCTACGAAGGCGCGCGAGCGCTCCGTCGCCGTTTTGAGCTCAGGGGCGCGAGTGGCGCTCGCCCTCCTTGCTGCCGTTCGCGGACTTGCCCGGAACCGCGGACTCCGCCACGGAGCACACGTCGTGCGCGCCGTACTGCTTCATCACCTCGGTCGCCTTCGTTCGCTCCTCGCCGCTCTCCGTGTGGAGAGAGACCAGGATGTTGCCGCCGCGAAGCTTGCCTTCGTACTGCTTCGCCTCGATCTCCGGGATACCCATGCCGACGAGCGCGCCGGCCACACCACCGACCGCGGCGCCCGCTGCAATACCGCTGAGGCCCGCAAGGAGCGGCCCCGCCGCAATGAACGGTCCGAGACCGGGGATGGCGAGCGCGCCTACACCGACAAGGACGCCCAGACCGCCACCGAGGAGTCCGCCCGCACTCGCACCAGCGACAGCGCCTTCAGGCGCCTTGGTGTTGTGCTCATGCGCAAAGTCCTTCGTGCCCGTCTTGTCCGGGAACAGAACCGAGATATCGCGACTCGAGAAACCTGAATTGGTGAGCTTGGTGACGAGCGCCTCTGCCTGCGCAAGAGTCTCGACCAAGCACAGAACTGCCTTCTTCATTTGATTGCCTCTTTCCTTTCTCTGCTTACTTCTTCACGTCAATCTGGTTGCTGACGTCCACGACGCCAGGCGCTGCCTTTGCCTTCGCCTCGATGGCCTGGCGTTCCGAGATCGTGTTCACGACTCCGCGCAACACCACGTGGGCGTCCTTCGTGATGATCTTCACGTTCTTCGCGTTGAAGGACATGCTGGGATCGCCCATGACCGATTGACGGATCTTCTGGGTGATCTTGATATCCGAAATGCTGTTGCCCTGGTCCATGGGCGTCATCAATGCGGCGCTGCGGTCACGGGTGTTCATGGCCGTGTTGTCAGCATCATTGGACGGCGGGGTCTGCCCGTTTGCCGGCGCCGGGACCACCGTGGGCGTCGCCGTGGTCGTGGGTGTCATCGTCGCCGTGGTGGTGGTCGCCACGGGCATCGGCGCTTCCGCGTTCGTGGACGCGGGCGTGGTGGGCGTCGCGGACGTGCGGTGGGCCTCCATGGACGGGCTTTCGGCGGGCCTCGTGTTGTCTGCGCAGCCCATGAGGACCATCGCGACAAGAACAGGGGCACAACTGAGCGAGGACAGTTTCATGACTTTCTCCAAGGGTGGAACCCATTCGGGTGTTCGTTCGGAGAGCCCAAAAGCAATCCTCGTTCCGCGCGAGTTCCGCGGAAATTCGTGCGGGCGACCGGCGCGCGCCCGGGGCATTTGGCCCTCACACGCCCGCGCATGTGGCGTGAATGCAGATGCGCGCTGATCGCCATTCAACGGTGATGGCGTGCAGCATCATCGCGTGGAGCGACGAAGGCACGAGGGTTGCTTGCGTGGGGTCATGACCACCAACACACAAGACTCAAGCTCCGTTACCAGATCGCTGTCCAGCATCGTTCAGCGCGTCGCATCGACGCTGCATCTGAATGGCGCTGCGAAGCGCGAGGCAGGGGCGCCCATTCGCGCGACGGACCTCCTCATCCAGCAGCACGAGCTCATCGACGCTCTGTGGAAGGAGTTCGAGAGTGCACCGGGGGCGAAGAAGGCGGCGGTCTTCGAGCGCATCGCGGCCACGCTGGTCGCGCACGACGCGATCGAACGGGAGATCTTCTACCCGGCGTGCGAAGCCGCCCTTGGCAAGGACGATCCCCATCTGGAGGAGTCGCTGGTCGAGCATGGTCTCGTGGAATTCAGCATCTTCAGCGCGGACCGGTGCAAGGACGGCGACTACTTCGAGTCATGCGTCCACGTGCTGAAGGAAGTGGTTCAGCACCACGTGAAGGAGGAGCAGGACGATCTGTTTCCCGACATCAACGACACGATCAAGCAGGCCGAGTTGCTCGCGCTCGGCGCGAAGATGGAAGCGCGCTTCGCGAAGGCGCTCCAGGAAGACTGGCGTGCTGGTCTCCGCGCGAACCTCGAGCAAGTGCTCGCCGGGAAGACGAAGACGAAGGCCAAGGCGAAGGCGGCGTCGCCATCGTCTGCCACCAAGGGTGCGGCGCGTGTGGCTCACCGGAAGGTCGCAGACCGCAAGGTCGCTGCGAAGAAGCGCAAGAGCTGACGGGACTCCCGCCACGGCAAACCCGCGTCTACAACGACGCCACGTATGTGGCGCCAGCGCCGATCTGTCACGCGCGAACGCCCGCGCTCGACGTGCTGCGGCGCTCACGCGAAGAGCTGCGCCACTCGTTCTGCGGTTCTCGCTCTTGCTTCCGCGAACTCTGGTGTGTCCCGGATCACTGTCAGCGCGGCGCAGTTGTCCAGCCAGCCCAGGTCCCAGAAGTGGCCCCAGTCGATCTTGGCCATGAAGGCCAATGCCTTGTCGCGTAGGCCGAGCGCGCCGTAGTACTCGATGGTGACCTGCGCGAGGAAGCCCTGTTGACGCGGGCCGAAGGTGCGCGCGATGTAGCCCGACATCTGCTCGAAGACGGGCTCGTGCTCCTGTCCGTTCGCGTAGGCGCGGAGCATGGGGATCGTGTTCTTCCAGGCGGCGTTCTCCGCGTTCGCCTCGATCTCGTCCGCCAGGCTCACCGCACGCGCGCGATCGTTCGTCCAGTAGACCAGGCGCGATTCGAAGATGGCAATCGCTCGCCCACCGCCCAGCTCGCGGGCGTGCTGGATGGCGCGCTTCGTGTCTTCGAAGCGGCCCATCGTCGCGAGGATGCGCGTGCGCGTGGTGTGCGCGCCGAACGCCTTCGGATCGAGCCGGAGCGAGAGCTCGATTCGCTGCAGGGCTTCCGGCAAGTGGCCTGTATCTGCCAGCACGCCGGCCACCGTGTAGTGCGCCTCCGCCATGAGCGGGTTGCGCCGGAGCGCCTCCTCCTCTGCGTGCAGCACGCCGCGATAGTCGCCTATCGTGCTACGGATGAGCGCGATGGCGTGGTACGCGTCGCTCACGGACGGGTCCAGATCGATCGCGCGCAGGGCGAGCTCCTCGCTCTGGACGAACAGGCTGCGGTCCGCGCCCACGCTCTGGATGAACGTGCGGATCTGGCAGAGGGCGAGCAGCGACATCACCCATGGGTTGTCGGGCGCCGCGAAGAGCATGTCCTCGGCCATGCGCGTGGCCTTCTGCACGCTCTCCGGATCGAAGAGCGCGAAGAGCTGCTTGGCTTCTTCCCACTTTGCTCTGGTCTCAGGATCGTCCGGGCCCTGGTTGCGCCCACATCGCTGCAGGATCGCCGGCACCACGCGTGCGAGCACCGCGTCCTCCAGGCCGAACGTGTCATCCATCTTGCCGTCGACCTGGTCTGCCCACACCACCGAGGCCTTGTTGCGATCGACAAGGCGCACGCGCACACGCACGCTCGCGCCCGAGGCGCGTATGCCTCCCTCCACGCTCAGCGTCCCGGTGGCGGCGGGAAGCGTGCGCTCCCGCGCGAACGTCACGCCCTTCGCGCCCACAAGGCCATCCGCGAGCGCCGACTCGATCGCAAGCGCAAGCTCCGCGGGCTCACCCTCGAAGTTGCGGAGGACCACGCTCCGCTCAGCGCTGCTCGGCAGATCCATGCGGATGGTCGCGCCACCCGCGCTCGGCCGGGCCCGCATGCCGCGGAGGATCTCCAGGCGCTCGGCGAACGTCGCCGCGTCCGGGCGGTCCTCGCGCCGCCGCTCGAGCGCGCTCGCAATGAGAGCGCTCACGCCGTCCGGCACCGAAGGCGCGACGCTCCGTGCGTTCGGCGCAGGCCGTGTGAGCCGTGCCGCCGCGATCGCAAAGGGAGAATCGCCGCCGAAAGGTAGCGTGCCCGTGACCAGCTGGAAGAGCATCACCCCGAGCGCATAGATGTCCGAGCGACCGTCGATGGCGAGGCCTTCGACCTGCTCCGGTGCCATGTACGCCGGCGTGCCGACAATGTTGTTCATGGTGGCATGAGCGTCATCACCAGAGAGCGCGCGCGCGATACCGAAGTCCGTGAGCACCACCCGACTGCCTGTCAGCATGATGTTGTCTGGCTTCAGATCCCGGTGCACCACGCCGGCCGCATGCGCCGCGACCAGGCCCGCGCACGACTCTTGCGCCACGCGAAGCACCTCGGGAAGCGGGATGCCGCGGCCCGCGGCGACCGACAGCGCCTCGCCCGTGATGAGCTCCATGGTGATGAAGCGGCTGCCCTCGTGGACGCCCAGGTCGTAGGTGCGTGCGATGTTCGTATGGGTGACCCTTCGCGCGAGCTTCACCTCACGACGGAATCGGGCGAGCGCGTCGGGTGAGCTCGAGAGCTCCGACCGCAGCACCTTGAGCGCGACCTCTTCTTCGAGCTCCAGATCGATGACCTTGTATACTGCACCCATTCCGCCTTCGCCGAGCGGCGCGCGGATCTCGTACCGGCCCGCAAGCCGCGCCCCGATCGGGAATGGCCCGAAGGACATGGTGGGGGCAAGGGAAGGGTCATCCACGGCCTCCAACATACAACGCCAACGCTCGAGAAGGTCTCCCCCCAGGATGGCCGGGTCTGGTCCGATCCAATGTAGATGCAGACGTCCGGCTGGGTGCTAGGGTGCGGATCATGCGGGGAACTCACTTCAATCGTATCTTTGTCGTTGTCCTTGCGGCCACGGCTGCGGTGGCTGCTTGCGGTGGCGACTCTTCTGGAACAAGCTCGGACGACGCGGGCGCAGACGAGGGCGGCGACCCGGGCAGCGACGGATCCGTCAGCGGCCTTGACGGCTCCACCTCTGGTGGCAAGGACGCCACCGTCACCGACGGCAGCGGCGCCAGCGACGGCAGCATGTCGAGCAAGGACGGCAGCTCGGTCGACGGCAGCTCGGTCGACGGCAGCTCGGTCGACGCTAGCTTCGACGCCGGCTTCGACGCAAACGATGGCGCCGTACAGGACGGCCCCGATCTTCCGCCCGCACCGTTCCCCACGACCACGCCGCTGCTCTTCGGGTACACGCTCCAGGACGCGTTCCCCAACGTGGTGCAGGCGCCGTGCGGCCTCTGCGGGGCGATCGACATGGACTGGGCCACGGGGACTGCGGCGCCGTTCTACCTCCACCGCCAGGGCTACATCCTGCGTCTGCCCGCCGCGAGCGATCGCGAGCTGATCCTCGACTTCTCGAGCGAGGTGTACGCCAACGACGAGGCCGGCGCGCTCGGCATGGCGCTCCACCCGAAGTTCGCGACCACGAACCCGTACGCGTACATCTGGTACAACTGGACGAACAACGGCGGAGCGACCACGCACCAGAAGCTCTCGCGCTTCACCTACAACCCTGGCACCAAGGTCTTTTCGGCCGCGTCGGAGCTCGTCCTCGTCGATCAGACGGAGACCACGCACTTCCACAACGGCGCGCACATCCGCTTCGGCCCGGACGGCTTCCTCTACTTCGGCAACGGCGACGACCAGAACACCGCCGTGACCACCCAGACATTGAAGGGTGGCCTCTTCTCCGGCGTGTTCCGTATCGACGTCGACATGCAGGGCGGCGCCATCAGCCACGCTCCGCCGAAGCAGCCCCTCAACGCGGTGACGCAGGGCTACTTCATCCCGAACAGCAATCCGTTCGTCGGTCAGGCCGGCGTGGCGGAGGAGTACTACGCGCTCGGCTTCCGCAATCCGTACTCGTTCAACTTCGACAAGTTGAATGGCAACCTGTGGCTCGGCGACGTCGGCGACACGTGGCGCGAAGAGGTCGATCAGGTCCTCCCGGGCGGCAACTACGGCTGGCCCATCTTCGAGGGCGACAAGCGCCGCAGCGCAGGCAACACCGTCATCGGCGTCCCGTACTTGCCATTGTTCGCCTACACGCACGCAAGCATCGGCGACCTCACCGCGACCATGGCCGGCTATCCGTACCGCGGCGCCGCGCTGCCGGAGCTCGCAGGAAAGTTCATCTTCTCCGACTGGCCCACAGGCCGGATCTGGGCGCTCGACACGGCAACCGGCGTGCGCACATCCCTCCTGGAGACGAACTGGACGAACGCGCCGCTCGGCTTCGGTCAGGATCTCAACGGTGAGCTCTACATCATCTCCTTCAAGCGCATCCTGAAGCTCGTGCGCGCGCCTGCGCCGCATACGGTTCCCGCGAAGCTGTCGGACACGAACTTCTTCCGCAACCTGCAGACGCTGAAGACGTCTTCGTACCTGATCCCGTACTCGATCATGTCGCCGCTCTGGTCCGATGCGGCCGCGAAGCAGCGCTGGACGATCATCCCCGCGGGACAGACCGCGACCATGAACGCGGACGGCACGGTCACGCTGCCCGTGGGCTCCATGATGGTGAAGCAGTTCGATCTGCCGGCCATCGCTCAGCCGATCAATCGCACGAAGCGCCTCGAGACACGCGTCATGGTCGTGGGCACCGACACCACGTACGGCGTCTCGTACCGCTGGCGCGCCGACGGCTCCGACGCCGACCTCATGTACGACGCGATCGACGAGCACATCAACGACGTCAACGGCGCAGAGGCGCGCGACTGGCACTTCCCGAGCCAGGGCGAGTGCTGGTCCTGCCACCGTCCCGAGAACCGCATCCTCGGCTTCAAGGGTGAGCAGATGAATTTCACGCTGGGCGGCGGCATGAACCAGCTCTCGTATCTGGCCACGCAGAACGTCTTCGACGGCGTGAGCATCGCGAACTCGCCCGCGCCGCTCGTGTCGCCCGCCGACGGCGCGCAGACGATAGACGCGCGCGCTCAGGCGTGGCTCGCTGCGAACTGCTCTTCGTGTCACAACGGCTTCGCTTCGTTCCTTGGCAGCGGCACCACGTGGAACGCCAAGCCGGGCGTGCCCATCGGCAGCCGCGGCCTGGTCAACGTGCAGACCGCCAACTTCCCCATGGCGCAGGCGTTCGGGCTCCCGAACGCGCCGCTCATCGCGCCAGGAAATCCGGCGGGTTCGCTGCTCATGCAGCGCATCAACTCGGTCGACGTGGACCTGCGCATGCCGCCCCTCAGCCGCACGCGCGTGGACCCCACGGGCTCCGCCGTCATCAACGCGTGGATCACCGCCGGTCCCCCGTAGGCTCCCCGTGACCGAGAAGCGCAGCGCCGAGCTCCTTCACGATCCTCGGCTCAACAAGTCCACGGCCTTCACCGAAGCCGAGCGCGAACGTCTCGGCCTCATCGGGCTCTTGCCGGATGGCGTGGAGACCATGGAGCTGCAGCTGCTCCGCGCCGGAAAGCAGCTCGACGCGAAGACCACGGATCTCGAGCGCTACATCTTCCTGTCGCAGCTGCTCGATCACGACGAGACGCTCTTCTACGCGCTCGTCATGTCGGACCCCGCGCGCTTCCTGCCGCTCGTCTACACGCCCACCGTGGGCGAGGCCTGTCTTCGCTTCGGCCACCTGCTCCGGCGCCCCCGCGGCATGTACGTCTCCATCGCGCGCAAGGGTCGCGTTCGCGACGTGCTGCGGAACTGGCCCGAGAAGGACGTGCGGTTCATCGTCGTGACGGACGGCGAGCGCATCCTGGGCCTTGGCGATCTGGGCGCGAACGGCATGGGCATCCCCATTGGCAAGCTCGCGCTCTACACCGCGTGCGGCGGCGTGCCTCCAGAGGTCGCTATGCCCGTGATGCTCGACTGCGGCACCAACAACCAGGAGAACCTGCGCGATCCGCTCTACCTGGGCCTCCGCCAGCCGCGGCCCTCCAAGGAGGAGCTCGACGCCTTCGTCGAAGAGTTCGTCAGCGCCGTCAACGAAGTGTTCCCGGGCTGCTGCATCCAGTTCGAGGACTGGGCAGGCGTGGACGCCGTGCGCCTGCTCGCGCGCTACCGCGACACCACGTGCTGCTTCAACGACGACATCCAGGGCACCGCGGCCGTCGCGCTAGCTGGGTTGCTCAGCGCAGTTCGCCTCACGGAGAGCACGCTCTCCCAGCAACGCCTGCTGTTCCTGGGCGCGGGCGCCGCGGCCACGGGAATCGCATCGCTGCTGCGCCAGGCCATGGTCCTGGAGGGCACGAGCGAGGAAGACGCGCGCGCGCGCATCTGGATGTTCGACAAGAACGGGCTCCTCCACTCGCAGCGCCAGGACCTCCTGGATTTCCAGCGGGACTACGCTCAAGAACATGCACCATGCATGGATTTCGTCGCCGCCATCGAGTCCATCGGCCCCACCGCCATCATTGGCGTGAGCACCGTGGCCAAGGCGTTCCATCGCGGCGTCATCAAGGCGATCGCGCGGAAGAACGAGCGCCCGATCATCTTCCCGTACTCCAACCCTACCTCGCACTCCGAGTGCACGGCGGAGGAGGCATATACGTGGTCCGACGGTCGCGCCGTATTCGCCAGTGGCAGCCCGTTCGGGCCGCTGCGAGTGGCTGGCAAGACGTTCGTGCCAGGGCAGGGGAACAACGTCTACATCTTCCCTGCGATCGGCATGGCTGTCTACGCGACGAAGGCGAAGCGCGTGACGGACGAGATGTTCATCGCGGCCGCGCGTGGCGTGGCGGAGTGCGTGACCAGCGCGGAGCTGGACGTGGGCCTTCTCTATCCTCCCCAATCGGAGATCCTGGAGACGTCGCTCCACGCAGCCACGCGCGTCGCCGAGGTGGTGCGCGCTCGCGGCCTTGGCGGCGTTTCTCTTCCGGAGAACCTGGGCGCATTCATCCGCGCCAGCGCCTATCGACCGCACTATTCGGCGTCCTGAGCACGCGTCCCGGCGTGTCTTCCCAAGTGATGCGAGCTGTGGCCCACTCCTCGGCTCAACCCCAAGGAGTCACCATGAAGCTCTACAGCATCTCCCTCTCCAACAACTGCCGTCGCGTCAATGCGACCATCCAGCACCTCGGCCTCGAGGTCGAGATCGCAGAGCAGGGATTTGGCGATCTGAAGACGCCCGATTTCCTCGCGATGAACCCGAACGGCAAGGTGCCGCTCCTCGTGGACGGTGACCTTCGCCTCTGGGAGAGCCGCGCGATCATGCAGTACCTCGCGACGAAGAAGGCGGGCAACACGCTCTGGCCGAATGACGTCGCGCGCCAGGCTGACATCTCGCGCTGGCAGTTCTGGGAGGCGGCGCACCTGTCGCGTGGGACCGGCGGTTTTGCGTTCGAGACGATGTTCAAGAAGATGTTCATGAAGCAGGACGCGGATCCGGTGGCGCTCGCGCAAGCGGAGAAGGACTGGCATGCGTGCGCACCGATCCTCGAGGCGCAGGTTGCGTCCCGGAAGTTCATCCTGGGCAACGAGGTGACCCTGGCGGACTTCAGCGTGGGCGCATGTTTCAGCTTCGCGGAGCCGTCCGGCCTGCCGATGGACAAGTACCCCAACATCAAGGCGTGGCTCGGACGCATGAATGAGCTTCCGGCGTGGAAGAACACCGCGCCGAAGCTGGGCTGAACTCCACGCACAGATGGACGTCGAGCTCTTCACGTGGATCAAAGAGGCCACGGGAGCGCTCGATGTCGCGCGCACCGAGACGATCCAGTCGTTGTGGAGCGGCTATGGCGAGATCACACGCGTGTCGCTCGTCGGGGATGGCGAAGCGCGTCGACCGGGCGGCGCGACCCTGCCCACCACCGCCGTCTTGAAGTGGGTGAAGCCGCCTCGCTCCGCCGGAGATCGTAGCGCGAGCGACGCCGTGTCCCACGCGCGCAAGTGCCGCTCGTACGACGTGGAGCTCGCCTTCTATCGCCAGGTCGCGCCGCGTTGCGATGAAGCGTGCCAGACGGCGCAGTTGCTCGCCGGCCGCAAGCGCGAGGGCGAATGGTTGATGCTCCTCACCGATCTGGATGCGGCCGGCTTTGCGGCGCGCCACCACTCGCCGCGCGGTCACGAGCTCCTCGCGTGCCTCGACTGGCTCGCCGCGTTCCACGCGCGATTCATGTCCGCCACCGGTACTCACGACGCGTGCGGCACTCGTCCTCCTGGTCTTTGGAGCATCGGCACCTACTGGCATCTCGACACGCGCCGCGACGAGCTCGCGAACATCCACGACGCGACGCTGCGTCGGCTCGCAGACGAACTGGATCGCCGCCTCCGCGCCGCGCGGTTCCAGACGCTGGTCCACGGCGATGCGAAGCCAGACAACTTCTGTTTCACGTCCGACGGTCGCCGCGTGGCTGCGGTGGATTTCCAGTACGTCGGCGGTGGTGTGGGCGTGAGCGACGTGGCGTATCTGCTTCACGGAAGCGGGCGTGCCGCACAAGCGAGCGCGCTCGATCACTACTTCGCGCGCCTTCGCACAGGCCTCCCGTCGAGCTTCGAACGCGACGCGCTCGAAGAGGAATGGCGCGCGCTCTATTCCATAGCGTCCCGCGACTTCGAACGCTTCCTCGCGGGCTGGCGTCGTTAGGTACTAACCCGCCACGACGCGGTTTCTGCCTGCGTGCTTCGCCGCGTAGAGCGCAGCGTCAGCAACGGCAAGCCACTCATCCATCTTCTCTTGGTGCAGCTCCGCCACGCCAAAGCTCATCGTCACGAGCCCTGTGTCGTGTGGGAGCTGCAGCGACTCGATCCCGAGGCGCACACGGTCCATCGCAGCGCACGCCTCCGCGAGCGGCTGCTGCGGAAGCACGATCACGAACTCCTCGCCGCCGTAGCGGAAGACGCGGTCGCTCGCGCGAACGCTCGTCCGGATCGTGTTGGCAAGGCGGCGCAACACGTCGTCGCCTGCCAGGTGGCCGAATGTGTCGTTGTAGGCCTTGAAGCGGTCCACGTCCGCGATGGCGATGCAGAAGCGATGGCCATAGCGCGTGGCGCGATCACGCACCGTCGCAAGCTCCTCGTCCATCGATAGCCGGTTGCCGATGCTCGTGAGCGCGTCCGTGCGCGACGCCAGGTAGAAGCGCTCGCTGTCTCGCCGCAGGTCGGCCGTTCGGAGCGCGAGCTTGCGGTGCAGCGCAACGACGCGTGTCGCCGACATCAGGCGCGCCTCGAGCTCGTCCAGACCCACCGGCTTGGTCTGATAGTCGTCCGCGCCAGCCGCCATTCCGCCGAGCAGGTGCTCGCGATCAGCGTGAGCGGTCAGCAGGATGAAATACGTGTAGGGCGTGTCTTCGGCCAGCGCGCGCGTGCGCCGACACAGCTCCGCGCCGGACATCCCGGGCATCGTCCAGTCGCTGATCACGACATCTGGGTGACGCTGCGTGACAAGCTCGAGCGCTGCGAATCCATCCGGGGCGGTCCTGCAGGAATGCCCCAGTCTGCACACCGCCAAGGCAACAAGCTCGCGCGTGGTCGCGTCGTCATCCACCACCAAAACCTCCAGCGGGAAGCTCTGTTCTGGAACGGCTTGCTTCTGACTCTCCTGGGCGGTGGGCTCCCCTTTCATGGCCTACCTCGTAGTTGCAGAGGCCGTACCAGATGCGAAACGACCAGGAAAAGATGGGCCGCCGTCAGCGTCCGCAGGCGATCGTTGCACCCGGCGGTGAAGTCACGGACGATGAAACGCTCTCGTCGTGGTTGGACACCACGTGCACGCCCACGAGCCCGTCGGGTCGCAGCGCGAGATCGAGGAGGCGCCCTGTGGTCGCCCTTGGAGAACTCGACCGACGAAAACGACGTTGGCGTGGTGCCTGCTACACTTCTGGCATGGGATTGCGCGTACTCGCGTGTGCTGGCGGATTCGCGGCAGTTTTCCTGGTTGCCGCATGTGGGACTAATGGCCCCGCGTCGACCACTGGTGGGGCGGGCTCACCCCAGGACACGGGGGACGGAGGGGCCAGCGGCGGCGGCGCGTGCAGCCTCAAGCAGAGCGGCATCGGCTACCCCACGCCCGACTGCGAGAGCTGCATGCAGGACAGCTGCTGTGCAGCGACCGTCGCGTGCTTCTCCAAGAACCAGGACTGCGTGGACCTGCATGCATGTCTGAGCGCGTGCCCCGCGAACGACACGGACACCACGGTGCTCGTGGGGCAGAACGATGCGGGCGTCGCGGGCGGTGGTGGTGGTGATGGCGGAGGAGGGGGAGGCGGAGGCGGAGGTGGAGGTGGAGGCGGAGGGGGAGGCGGAGGTGGAGGTGGAGGTGGAGGCGGAGGGGGAGGCGGAGGCGGAGGCGCTGGTACCACGCACCCTTGCGGCGACGCGTGTCGCGCAGCGCATCCTTCGCAGGTCACGAACGAGTCGAACTACTCCACGTGTCAGCAGACGAGCTGTCTCGCGAAGTGTACCTAGCGACGTCGACTTCGACCTCGACTTCGACCTCGACATCGACCTCGACTTCGACCTAGCGACGTGGAGCTAGTGCGCGGCGTCGCAGAATTTTACGGCTCTTGCGGGGGTGTCGTCCTCGCAGACGTAGCCCTCCGACGCTCGCTTGCAGTCCGACGTGTTCGTGCAGCGGTTGTAGCAGTGACCTTCGTAGTTGCAGGCGTACTTCGTGACGTCTCCGCAGTCCGAGTCCTTGCTCGCTGAGCAGACCTTGTAGCACTGCCCACTATGGTCGGACGTGTCGCAGACGAGGCCGGTGGCGCAGTCATGATCGCCCGCAGGGCATGTCTCGCCGATGCCGTGGTTGAGACCAGGCCCAGCGTCCGTGCCCACGTTGACGGGCGTGGTGCTCGAGGACGAGCAACCAAAAGCGACGAGCGAGCCACCAACGAACACGGCGAGCAGATCGACGAAACGCATGAGCCGATCCTATCCCGATCTGAGCCGCCCCCGCCCAGTGAGTTCCACCCGAGCGCGTTCCCGATCTCTCTTCAATCCGACCCGTGAACGTGAACGTGAACCCGCCCCTGCCCACCCGCGTCCGTGCCGAACATTTTCACCCCCACAATTTGCCCCAAAAAATGATTTTGCCTACATTTCCGTAGAGATATCGCTCCCCGCATTGTTGACAAGTGGTCCCGACTCTCCGTACTTTCGCCAAACGAAGTGGGAAATAGTGGCGTGAAGTGCCAGACAGAGGCAGCCGGGGCCACGGCATGCCGCGTCGGCATTCCTCGCGACTCTTCCCGCTCGCCAAGGCGAGGATGTTCAGAGGGCGCTACGAGCACACGATCGACGCGAAGGGCAGGACCAGCCTGCCCGCTCGGTATCGTGACGTGCTCGCGTCGCAGGCCGAGCGCCGCATCATCCTCACGTCTGCGCTCGACCCGTGCCTGGTCGCATACACCGCGCCCGAGTGGCTCGCGTTCGAGGAGCGCCTCGCGAAGCTCCCGCAATTCGATCGCTCGGTGCAGAAGCTGAAGCGCATCTACGTGTCCGGCGCGGTCGAGTGCGACGTTGACGACTCGGGACGCATCCTGGTTCCGCCGACGTTGCGCGACCACGCCAACCTCACGAAGGACGTGCTCTGGGCAGGCAGCGGCAAGTACGCCGAGCTCTGGGATCTGGCGACCTGGAAGAAGAGCTTCAGCACCACGGATGAAGAGCGCGAGGACATCTCTCGCCGCCTTGCGGAGCTTGGTCTATGAGCACCGCGAAGGAGACCGCGGAGCAGCTTGCACTGCCGGGCATTCCGGCGCCGGCGCAGGGCAGCGACGCCGAGGCCGAGGTCGACTGGGTGTGGACCGAGGAAGGCACGGACGACGACATGGACAGCCCCGCGTTTTCGCACACCACCGTGATGAGCCTCGAGGTGACGCAGGCGCTCATCGCCGACGCGGCCGACGGCGCCACGTTCGTCGACGTCACGCTTGGCGGCGGCGGTCACACCGAGGCGCTCCTCGCGGCGCATCCAGGCGTTCGGGTGATCGCGATCGATCGTGACGAGGTCGCGCTGGCTGCGGCGCGCGCGCGGCTCCTCGCCTTCGAAGGGCGTGTGACCTTCGTGCACGCCGCGTTCGGCACGCTGAAGGATGCGCTCGCGAACCTTGGTGTCACGCAGGTGCAGGGGCTCTGTGCGGACCTCGGCGTGAGCTCCCCGCAGCTGGACGAAGCCTCACGCGGCCTCTCGTTCCGGCGCGAAGGCCCGCTCGACATGCGCATGGACCAATCGCAGGGCGAGACCGCGCTCGAACTGATCGAGCGCATCGAGGACGACGAGCTCGCCAACATCATCTACCAGTACGGCGAGGAGCGTCGCTCGCGCCGCATCGCGCGCTCGATCAAGCGCTCGCTGGGTGATGGCGAGCTCCACACGACGCTCGACCTCCGCCGCGCCGTCGTGCGTGCGGTCGGCCCCGTTCGCGTCGGTGGTGTGGACCCCGCCACGCGCACGTTCCAGGCGCTCCGCATCGCCGTGAACCAGGAGCTCGGCGAGCTGGACTCCTTGCTCGCGCAGGTGGACGAGGTGATCGCCCCCGGTGGTGTCGTCGCCCTGATCAGCTTCCACTCGCTGGAGGACCGCGCCATCAAGCACGCGTTCGCCGGTCGCGAAGGCTGGAAGCCGGTCTCGAAGAAGCCGCTCTACCCGACGGAGGAGGAGCAGACCGCGAACCCGCGCTCGCGCAGCGCCAAGCTCCGCGTCTACGTGCGCGAGGTCCTCGAGATGGACGACGTGGAGGACGAGCCGTGACCCGCACCCGCGCGCGCGCCTTCATCGTCACGTGGACGCTCGCCGTCACGGCCGTGGTCTGTGCGTTCGTGGTGCACCTCGCGCTGCGCGGCCGCACCGTGCAGTTTGGCTACGACCTGGGCAAGGCGCGCGGAGAGCAGGCTCGTCTGCGTGAGGTGAAGCGTGTGCTCGAGGTGGAGGCCGCGAGCTACAAGACACCAGAGCGCGTGGAGATGGTCTCGCGCTCGCTGCTGGGGATGGAGCCGCCCACGTCGGATCGCATCGTGCCCATGGGCCCGGTGGCCGCGGATCCGGACGAGAAGCCCCTCATCCAGGGCAGCCAAGCGAGCAACAAGCCGTGAGGAACCTCTCCGAGTCGAGAGCAAAGTGGATTCGCCTGCGCATGGGCATCCTGTCCGGGCTCATGGCGCTCGGGCTCGGCGCGTTCGTGTCGTCCGCGTATCGCGTGCAAGTGGAGGACGCCACGAGCTGGCGCGAGGCCGCGGAGAACCAGCGTCAGCGTCGCCTCCACGTCGAGCCGAAGCGCGGCACCGTCTACGATCGCAATGGTACGTCGCTCGCCGTCAGCGTGGAGGTCCCGAGCGTGTCCGCGGACGTCGTCGAGCTGCTGCGCGGCAACGATCCGAAGGACCGCGAGCCCACACTCCGTGATGCCGCCGCGCGCATCGGAAAAATCCTGGCGATCGACGCGAACGACATCTACGACAAGCTCGCGCAGAAAAAGCGCTTCGTCTGGTTGAAGCGACGCATCTCCAGCGAGGAGGCCGTCGCGATCCGTGAGATCTCCGACCCGAAGAAGACGCCGCATCCGCTGAAGGGCCTCACCATCGACGGCGAGGGTCACCGCTACTATCCCGGCCGAGAGCTTGGCGGGCCCGTGCTCGGCTTCGTGGCGCCTGACGGCTTCGGCAAGGACGGGCTGGAGCTTGCATTCGACGAGGAGCTCCGCGGTCACGTCGAAGAGGTGAAGGGCGTCCGCGATCGCACCGGTCGCCTCATCTTCTCCGAGGGCACCACGGACGAGTCCGCGCTCGCAGGTCACGACGTGACGCTCACGCTCGACGAGGGCATCCAGCATGTGGCCGAGCGCGAGCTCGACGCCGCGCTCCACACGTACGAGACCAAGGGCGCGTCGCTCGTCGTGCTCGAGCCCAACACGGGCGAGATCCTCGCGGTCGCCACGTCCCCCGGGTACAACCCGAACGACTACGGCGCCTCTGAAGTCGACTCGCGCCGCGACCGCGCCATCACGGACCGCTTCGAGCCCGGCTCCGTCATGAAGGTGTTCACGGTCTCCGCCGCGCTGGCCGCTGGCTCGCTGCATCCGAACGACACCATCTTCTGCGAGCACGGCACGTACAAGCTGGGCAACGTCACCATCCACGACACGCACCAGAACGACTGGCTCACGCCCACGCAGATCCTCGCGAAGAGCTCGAACATCGGCTCGCTCAAGATCGCGCTGAATCTGGGCGAAAATGGCCTGTATTCTTCGTTCCGTCGCTTTGGCTTCGGTGAGCCCACGGGCCTGCCGCTTCCCGGTGAGGCCGCGGGCGTGCTGCGCCCGAAGGGGCGTCCGTGGTTCGAGGTGGAGACCGCGAACGCGTCGTTCGGTCAGGGCATCAGCGTCACCACCGTGCAGCTCGCGGTGGCGATGGGCGCGATCGCGAACGGCGGTCGTCTCATGGAGCCGCTGCTCGTGCGCAAGGTGACCGACGCGCGCGGCAACCTGATCCGCGAGAACACGCCGCACGTGCGACGCGAGGTCATCCCCGCGAGCGTCGCGCACATGGTCGCGGAGATGCTCACTGCAGTCGCCGAGGACGGCGGCACTGGCGTCGAGGCTGCGGTCGACGGCTATCGCGTCGCGGGCAAGACGGCCACCGCGCAGAAGGTCGATCCGGAGACCGGCAAGTACTCCGAGGACAAGTACACCGCATCCTTCGTTGGCTTCCTTCCGGCTGACCATCCGCGCCTCGTCATCGCAGTCGTCCTGGACGAGCCGATGATCGGTCGCTACGGCGGCGATCTCGCCGGACCGGTATTTCGCCGCGTGGCAGAGGCCAGCTTGCGCGCGCTCGGCGTCATGCCCGAGGGTGGCGGCAAGCTCGCGAAGGTGTCACGCGCGGACGATCCAGCCGACATCACGCTCGCCGTCATGAAGCCCAAGCCAGAGGCCGTGGCAGCACCGCAGCCGGCGCCGATCGGCCCGCCGCTTCCGTCCAACGTGAAGGTCCCGGACATCACGGGCATGGCCGCGCGCGACGCCGTCCGCGCCGTCACCGCGGCAGGCCTGGTCCCGGAGATCGAAGGCTCGGGCAAGCTCACCCGCCAGGAACCGCCGCCAGGAACGCAGGTCCCAAAGGGCACGAGCGTCCATCTCGTCTTCGAGGTCGGCTCGTAGCCCGCCTACGTCACTTCGTGTCGCAGACCACGTCGTCCACGGCAGCGCGCCACCCCGGGTTGTCGGTGTTGGTCTCCAGGCCGAAGTGAACGGTCCCGACGCTGAACGGGCCCGCCGGCGGAATTCCGGCGTCAGTCGTGATCGGCACAACCACGCCGTTCGCCCACATCCGAAGCTTCGGGAGCTCGAACTCGATCTTGTTCCACACGCCGGGGCCGATCGGGACGTAGGCCAGGTTGGGCTGCGGTCCCTGCTCGACGAACGCGGGGAGGCTGTCGTTGCCCGGACGAAGGTCGAGCGTCATGGCGTAGTCGCCGCTCGCGCCAGTGAGCTCCGCGCGGAACACGGAGGCATACGCCCCAGGCGCCGCCTTCACGAAGTAGGAGAAGGAGCAGTGGATGCTCTGGAGCGGTCCCGTGAAGCTCTTCTTCAGGTAGTAGAAGTCCGTCCCGCCGTCGTTCTGGCCGATCACGAGGGCGCGTGTGCCCGAGGTCGCGCCGAGCTCGGTGCCGATGGTGTGGAACGCCACGCCTTCGTCGGCGCCCCAGAGCGGGCTCACGAACGCCGGATTGCCGCGCTCGAAATCATCACAGAGCGCATGCGAGCCAGTGCATGGTGTTGGCCCGCCACCAGCGTCTTTCGCGCTCGCCGCGCCGCTGTCGCTCATGCCGCCGTCGCTCACGGCGCCGTCGCTCATGTCGCTGGAGCCTGCATCCTTCGCGGGATCATTCGATGACGATCCGTCGGAGCCGCCGAACGCCCCGCATTGCGCGAGCACGAGCCCCGCGGCTCCGAGAACGAGAATGACTGCGCCCCGACCCATGCACCGAGCGTAGCGGACCGGCTCCGTTGCAGCAGCGCTATTTCGCGCGCAGGACCTTGATCGCGGCCTGGACGTCTCCGCCGGGGACGGTGAGCCCCAGCGTCTTCAGGTGCTTCATCGCCACGCCCGTCGCCTGACCGTCGTTGCCCGCCGCGCCGATCGCGTCCCTCACTGCGGTGAGATGCGTGACGATCTCGTCGGTGGTGAGCGCCTTGGGTAGCAGAGTCGCGAGGATCTCGTTCTCCTTGGCGAGGACCGCCTTCGCGGCCGCGTCGGCCGTTGCGGTGAGCGTCTCCTCGTTCGACTTGATCAGCTTGCGAACGATCTGGGAGACCTCCTCGTCGGTGATGTCCTTCCCCGCGCGCGCCTCCGCGGTCTGGATCTCGCCGAACGTGAGCCGCAGGATGTCGCGCTCCGCCTCGCGCTTCTCCTTCATCGCAAGGTTGATGCGCTTCTTGATCTCGTCTTTGAGCATGAGCGCAGTCTAGTCGAACTCGGGGTACCGCGCGCTAGAGTGCGCGGCGCTTCCGCAGGATCTCCAGCGCATCCCCTCACATCTGCGGATTCGTGCAGTAGCCACCGCCCGGCATCTTTGCGGCAGACTCGCACTCCTTCGTCGGAAGGCAGACAGCGTAGTACGAGTTCACATCGGCTTGCGCGTCGGGCTCGGTCTGCCAGGCGAAGCATGCCTGGCCGCCGGGACAAGCCTCTTTCGAGCTGCAACCGTGGCCGGTTGTGGGCACGCAGAGTCCTATCGGATGAAGCGGCGAGCGGCCAGTACAAGTGCGATCAGGAGCGCAGGCTGCGCAACTCCCGCCGCAGCCTTGCGCGCCACCTGGGATGGTGCACGAGGGAATGGGTGGTAGCGCATCGCCTGTCCATGCGCTGAAGTCGGCGTAGCGAAGCCGACCACCACCACCGTTGGCGGCGAAGAGAGGGCCCACTTCGAATGGCAAGTGCGAGAGAACCCGTGGGTCCAAGAGTTGGACGTACACGCAGTCGTCGCTACAGAGCCCTGGCGTGCCACTGAGGTCCGGAGAAATACAAAGGCCAAGCGAGTACGCGTCCGTGAACATGTCGCTGATCGCCAGCGAGCAGTCGTCGCAGAGCGCTCCGCCGTCGGGGAAGCAATGATATGGGCCCCCGCAAACGGCGATCCCAGTGGGTGATGCGCAGACACCAGCGTCCGCAATCAGCGCTGCTAGCGAACCGCTGTCCTCGGGGCCGCCTTCAGAGGTTGGAGCGCTCGGCTCACTTGCGAGGAGTCCGCAGTGCACGAGGGCTCCAGTGAGGCTCGCGACACCAAGGACGAAGGTGAGTGTTCGGACAATGCGCATTCCGTGCTTCTCAGCTCAGTGAGCCGAGCTCCCGCAGCCTCTACCGCCGCCACCACAGATGGTCCCAACCGCGCTGAACGGCATGATGTCGAGCGTGGGGGCAGGAGATCCACTCGCGCAGTCGACGGTGACTTGCGCACGGGTGTTCCCAAGCCGGCACCCGGCGGTCCGAACGGCCGCTGAACCGCTTCGGGGAACGGCATCGCGACGGCGTTGGGGAGCGTGACGCCGTTCGGCACGTCGCATTGCCACGAGGGCGCAACGTCGAATGGAGTGACCGTAGCTACAAGAAACTCCTGCGTGGTTTGGAGGACGTCACCGCCGCCGATAGCCTCTAGCGTCGCTTCGTACTCGTTCGGATCGCGGGCCATCACGAGCGTCTCCTTCTGCGCGAGGACTGTCGAGAAGTTGTCCGAGTATGCCACCTTCGGATGCGAGACCCTAAACGTCGTCAGGGGCACGCTGCTGCCGAGGCTCTCCTGATTGAAAGCCTCTTCCTTCCGCGGATCAAGGACGGACTTGAAGCGGACCGTTCCGCAACGCGCGATCATCAACCGTGCGGGGTGATTCCAGATGTCCAGTGCGCGACGGAACGGCCTAAAAACCAGGGGCGCGGACCGATCTGCTGTTGTCCGATGCGAGCGACGCCTCATTACCGCTCAAGCGTTAAGAGCCGTCTGGCTCCAGCTTCACCAGGTTCTGGGCGAGCGCTGCGAGGCCGCGGAGGTCCTCGATCGCGCCGCCGAGATGCGGCGTTGCGATCGCGGCGTCGTTGCCGGTCTGTGCTCTGAGGTCCAGCAAGAGCCGACGGTCACGCTTCGCGCGGGCCGTCTCCTCGGCCGCGAGGACCTGCAGCTTGGGGAGCGCGGTGTGGAGCGCGGGGTCCACGGAGTCCCCCAGTGTGATCGCGGAGGGCGCGCCGAAGCCACGCGTGTACGCCCAGCTTCGGTTCAGCACGTAGCCCGCGAACGGGAGATCCAGCTCCGCTATCTTGCTCTTGAAGAAGGAGGCCTCCGCCAGCGCCGACGGCTCGGGGCTGGTCACGAGCACGAAGGTCGCCTCTTCACTGGTGAGGAGCGTACGCACCGCCTCGGCGTGTGAACGCATGCCGCCGAACATGCCACTGAAGGCGCCCAGGAACTGCTGCAGCTCCTGGTAGAAGCCCGCGCCGAAGATGCGCGTGAAGACGGTGTCGATGAGGCTGGATGCAGCGGCCCAGAACGCGCCGCGCTTCTTGGGCAGGAACACGCCGATGACGCGCTCGTCCAGGAACATGGAGAGCTTGCGCGGCGCCTCCAGGAACTCCAGCGCGTTGCGCGACGGCGGCGTGTCCAGCACGACCAGGTCGTAGTTGCCCTCCGTGGAGAGCCGGTAGAGCGCCTCTGCAGCTGTGTACTCCTGCATGCCGGCGACGATCTGCGACAGGTGCTTGTAGAGCCGGTTCTGCAAGATGGTCTGCGTGCGCTCCTCGCTGTCCGACAGGCCGCGCACCATGGACTCGAACACGACCTCTGGCCTGAGCATCCACGCCCACAGCTCACCGTTGGCCGGGATTCCAAGCTCCGTGAGCTTCTCGCGCGGAACGGGCGACGGCGTGCGCGCTGCCTCGGGGATGCCCATCGCCTCTGCCAGACGCCGCGCCGGATCGATCGTGAGGACGAGCACCTTGCGGCCACGCGCCGCTGCCGCGACACCCAGCGCCGCGGACGTGGTTGTCTTCCCCACGCCGCCTGCACCGCAGCAGACGATGACCTTCTTCGTCGAAACGAGGGCGTCCAGGAAGGTGGGCTCGTGCACGATCACAGGGGGGAAGTCCGGGGGTCTCTGGCTCAACGCCGCGCCTCGTGATCCCCGACGGGGGACACAGCCTCTTGCGCGAGCGTTTGGGCAAACGTCTGAGCGATATGCATGGTGAGGTCCGGCCCCGCGTGCAAGGTGTCGGGGAGCTCCGTGACGTTTGTCTTCACGCCCGTGGCGAATCGAGAGCGTGCGACATCCGCGCGCGCGATGCGATCAAGGGTGCGCACGCCCATCGTGGGCGGCAGCGAGGCCATGAGCTCCGCCATGGCGCGGCGCTCGTCGCCGGTGAACGGATCGTTGGGCACGCGGTTCAGGAAGGCGTGGCGCAGCGGGATCTGGTGCTCGCGGATGCCTGCCGCGAGCTCGATCGCCTCGCTCACGGGCAACGTCTCCGGCAAGGTCACGATGACCGCGCCCGACTTCTCCGGATCCAGCAGGAACGCGAGCCCTTCCTTCACGGCGTTCGCGATCGGACCCACCTGGATGATGCGCAGCAGCGAAGAAGGGATCTGCGCGAGCGCGAGCGCGTGGCCCGTAGCCGGCAGGTCAACGACGATCATCTCGTGCTCCCAATCGCCGTCCGAGCGGGTCTGGCGCACCAGGTCCAGGAGCCTGTAGAGTACACCCATCTCTGGGAACGTGGGTGCGGCCATCAGGAAGCGCCGGATGGCGGCGGAGCGCATGGCCGCGTCCGCCAGGAGCTTCATGGGGAGCACGTCCTCGAGAAACTTCTTGTGACCCAGTGTGGGAGCCAGCAGGGTCGCGCGCAGGTTCTCGCGGACATCGATGGGCGTCTCGGACAGCCCTTCGACGCCGAGCGCAGCGCCCAGCGCAGATGTGCTGATTCCGTCCGCGGTCATCTCCGCGGCGAGCGTCCGCTTGCCCATTCCCGCGAAGGTCTGCGCCAGGGCGGCGGTGATGGTGGTCTTTCCCACGCCACCCTTGCCGGTGACCAAGATCGCGCGGAGCGAGAGCAGCGACTTCATGCAACGCTGGCCATACTACGCGGAATCGGGGGCTGGTGGGCGCGCTTCCTCGAAGACACCACGCGATCGTTTCCGCTATTGTCGGAGGCATGCGCAAGCTGCATGTGCGAGCACTTCGGAGCCATCTCGGTGCCAGCGCCCGGATGCTCCTCATGGGAGCGCTCATGTGTGTCACGGGGCCAGCCCTTGCGGCTGGACCGGCGGAGGCCGTCGCGCAGGAGCACAAGCAGGCGTGCATCACGGCGTCGGAGAGCGCGCAGCAGCTGCGCATGGACGGCAAGCTCGTCGAAGCCCAGAAGCGTCTCGTGGAATGCGCGTCGGATGCGTGCCCGGGCGCCGTGCGCGCGGACTGCGCGTCGTGGCTGTCGCAGGTGAATGCACTGATGCCGTCGATCGTGCTGGTGGCGCGCGACGGCACGGGTGAAGACCTTGCTGACGTGAACGTGACGATGGACGGAAAGCCGTTTGCGACGAAGCTGGATGGCAAGTCGCTCTCGGTCGGTCCGGGCGAGCACGTGTTTCGTTTCGAGCGAGCCGGCGAGGCACCCGTCGTGAAGAAGGTGATCGTTCGCGAGGGCGAGACGGCGCGGAAGGTCGAGGTCACGCTGGGCGCACACGCGGCCGTAGGAACCGCGTCGACCAGCGACGAGCCCAAGAAGAGCACCGGCCCGGGCGTGCTGCCGTGGATCATCGTGGGCGTGGGCGGCGCGGCGGTCGCCACGGGGCTGGTGCTCTACTTCGTGCCGGGGCAGAGCGTTCCGCCCGATTGCGGCAATGGTACTTGCAAGAACCACTTCGACAATGGAACCCTCAACGCCAGCCCCATCTCTGCTGTCACCGATCCGACGACCGGTAAGCCCCAGCCGTGTGCGACGAATCCGGTCCTCAACGGCTGCTCTCAGAGTGCGACCAACAGGCAGCGGCAGAGCGATGCGGGCGCCGCGAACGGCTGGAAGGTGATCGGTCTAGGCACCGCGATCGCCGGCGGTGTGATCGCCGCGGGAGGTCTGGTCTACTACTTCGTCGCGCGCCCGAAGGCTTCGACCGAGACCGTGAGCAGCGGCGCGTGGGTCGTCCCGTTCATGACGGAGACGACGCGTGGAGCGGCCCTCGGAGGGACATTTTGAGTGTCGGTGATCCGGGGGTGGTGGCGCCCATGCGCGTCTCGGAGATCGCCCGGGAAATTCCGGGTCAAACGGAGATCACGGGAGACGCCGCCGCGCTCGTGTCCGGCGTGCATCACGACTCGCGGCGCGTGAGCCCAGGCGATCTGTTCGTGGTCAAGAAGGGGCAGACCAGCGACGGGGCACGCTTCGTCGCGGCGGCCACGGAGCGCGGCGCATCCGCACTGCTCGTGGGTCGCGAGCACGCCGCTGACGTGAGCTCCGAGCTCCCGCGCATCATCGTGAACGACGTCGCGGCCGGTCTTGCGTTCGCGGCCGCCGCTGTCTACGGGCATCCCGCGTTCGGGATGGACATCACCGGCATCACTGGCACGAACGGCAAGACCACGACCAGCTACCTCCTCAGGGCCGCCGTTGACGGCGCCATCGGTGAGCCGCGCTGCGGGATCATCGGGACGGTGGGTCACGTCTTCGGAGGCGAGACGCTCGACGCGTCGCACACCACGCCAGAGGCGGACGAGCTCGCGCGGGTGATGGCGCGCATGAAGGACAAGGGCGCGCGGCACGTCGCCATGGAGGTGTCGTCGATCGCGATCACGCTCGGTCGCGTGCGGGCCGTGCGCTTCCGGGTGGCTGCGTTCTCCAACCTGACGCAGGATCACCTGGATTTTCACGGCTCGATGAAGGCCTACGGCGAGGCGAAGAAGGCGCTCTTCACGGAGCTGGCGCCGTCGGTGGCCGTCGTGAACATGGACGACCCGTTCGGCGAGGAGATCGCCCGCGCCGCGCACGGCATCGTTCTGCGCGTCAGCGGCAAGGGTCGGAAGGACGCTGACATCGCGGTGCTGTCGACCGAGATGACCATCCTCGGGCTCACGGCAAAGGTGCGCACGCCGTCCGGCACGATCGACCTGGCGTCTCCCCTGACGGGCGCGCACAACATCGACAACCTCGTGCTCGTCCTTGGCTGCGTGCAGGCGCTCGAGCTGGACGTCGCGCGGGCCGCTGCGTCGCTCGCGCGAGAGACAGGGGCACCTGGACGGCTCGAGCGATGCGATCAGGATGGAGATCCCGCGGCGGTCTTCGTGGACTACGCGCACACGCCCGACGCGCTTGCACGCGTGCTCACGGCGGTGCGTGCATCCTGCACGGGACGCGTGCTCTGCGTGTTCGGCTGCGGTGGCGACCGCGACGCCGGCAAGCGCGAGCCCATGGGCTTCGAGGCGGCCTCGCGCGCGGACGTTGCGATCGTCACGAATGACAACCCGCGGACGGAGGACCCGGAGGAGATCGCGCGCGCTGTGCTCCTCGGCGTCTTGCGCGCGGAGAAGCCGCTGGTGTCCGCGGAGGACCTCCGCGCGGGCGGAAGCGGCGCGATCGCCGTCCTCGATCGCAAAAAGGCGATCGAGCTCGCGATCGAGAGCGCACGCCGCGGTGACGTCGTGCTCATCGCCGGCAAGGGCCACGAGCCGTACCAGATCATCGGCCAGGAAAAGCGGCACTTCGACGATCGCGAAGAGGCGCGCCGCGTGCTGGCTCGGCTCCGGGGCGTCAGCGGATGAAGCTCGATACTGCGCGCCCCAAGAGGCAGATCGCCCTCGTCATCGTCCTCTTCATCCATGGGCTCGTTTTTCTCGGTGGGTTCTGCGTGCTGGGCGTCGTCGGTACTGTGATGGCGCTCTCGCCGAACAGCGAGCCGAACCGCCTCCACCGCGCGCCCGACCCGGACGAGGTCGCGCGAGGTCAGCTCTGGTTCTCTGGTCATATCGAGGAGCTCCGACCTGGGCGAACGGACAAGGGCGAGCTCCGGCCCGCGGATCCGTGGCACGGCTGCTCGATGCGTGCGCAGCGCTATCGCAGCGGCAAGAACTCTGGCTGGTACGACGATGGCCCCGTCTACTCCTACGGCTCGGCGCTCGTCGTGTCGGATGAGAAGTTCACACTTGGGAGATCGGTGGAGGTCCAGCTTCATCGCTTCCCCGTGGGTGGGCGCGACATGCTCACGAATGCGCAGGCGATCGAGATGCTGCCCACGGCCTCACCGACCACGGGCACGTTCCGCTACGTGCGCGATTGCTTCAGCGCGCCGTGGGAGGTGACCGTCGACGGGCAGGCGTCTTCTGATGGGGTTCTCCAGCCCATCCCCGGTCGCGTCCTCGCGATGGTGGAGACGCGCGACGCACGCGTGTCGCGCCTGGGCACGGACGCGATGCTGTGCTCGCTCGGGCCCCTCGCGTTCGCGGGAGGCTTCGCGTGGCTCGCGCTCTTCCTGTCGGTGCTTCGCACGCCGACGCACCTGTCCAACGTCTTCGGCGCGGCGTTGACCAAAGGCTTACCGGGCTCACCGGTGGCGGTCGCGATGCCGTTCGTCGGGCTCGCGCTGGGCGTCACGTCGTACCTGATGCTGTTCCACAGCCTCGCGCCGATCGTCCTCTACGTGCTTGCGTTCTCGGCGTTCGGCGTGGTGCTGCGGTGGCATGCGCGTGCCGTCGCGCTTCGCGTCCGGCTGCGGGTCGTGCTCACGGGCGTGGAGGTCTCTGGCGTGACCGCCGCGTGGGGCACACTCTCGCGTCCCGGCGGTGAGCCAGGCGAATTGGGACCGCCAGTGATCGCGACAGAGGTTTACGAGCTCACCTCCAAGGGCGCGCTCTCTTCGAAGATCCACACCTATGTCGAGCCCGACCCGTTCACGGTCACGCACGACGACGTGTGCTCCACGTGCGACGGCTCATCGAGCAACTTCTTCGGCGAGTGCACGCAGGACAACGAGGACGGTCACGACGTCCGAGGCAGCCGCTACGGCGGCCCCACGTTCACGAGGAACCGCTACGGCGTCCGGGTGACGCGAATGCCGGCTGGCTCGGAGATCGTCCTGGTGGGTCCCTCGGCGCAAGGCGCGGATTCGCGCGCGCCGGCTGCAGAGGACTACCGCGGCAGCGGCACCGCGCGCTTCTACCGGCGCGACGGCGCGGCCCGCGTGGTCGTCTTCCAGGGGACACGCGATCTCCTCCGCACGTACATCGGCCGCGACCTGACGACGTTCCGCGTCTATCGCGTCTTCTTGGGCCTGTGGCTCACGGGCGCTCTCTCCACGCTCGCATTGGCTGCAAAGTACACGCTATTTCGCTGAATTCGCGCCGGTTCTGAGGCGCCGAAACTCTGGTAATGAAGGCGGGGATCATGGCGACCCCCATCCCCGCGAACCGCGCGCCCTTCGATGTCGACTCGATCGTTCTCACGACGGGGGGCACACTCACCGTCCGCGGTCCCGTCACGCAGGGGCACGGCGTCACCACGGACAGCCGGGCCGCGCTTCCCGGGACGCTCTTCGTCGCGCTTCGCGGGGAGTCGCACGACGGGCACGCATATGCGAAGAAGGCGGCAGAGACAGGAGCCATCGCGTTGCTCGTGGAGCACCCGGTGGAGCTGGGTCCCGGGTCGCGCGTCAGCGTCATCCAGGTGAAGGACACGCTGGTCGCGCTGGGGGAGCTCGCGCGGGAGCATCTTCGCGCATGGCGGGCGCTCTTCCCTCACGGCAGACGCGCGGTGGTCGGCATCACGGGAACGGCGGGCAAGACGACCACGAAGGAGCTCGCGCGGGCCTTGTTTTCTCGGCTCGGCGCGACGCTGGCGACCACCGGGAATCTGAACAACCGCATCGGCGTTCCGCATACCGTGCTCACGCTCACGGAAGAGCACGTGCATGCCGTCATCGAGATGGGCATGAGCTTGCGCGGCGAGATCCAGGCGCTCGGGCACATCGTGACCCCCGACGCCGGCATCATCACCAACATCGGCGTGGGCCACGCAGAGGGCGTGGGTGGCACGCGTGCGGATGTCGCGCGCGAGAAGGGCGCCATGTTCGAGGCGCTCACGGAGAACGGCATCGCGATCGCCAACGCGGACGACGACGCCGTGCTCGGGGAGCTTGCTCGTGCTGGAAGGCGCCGCGTGGTCCGCTTCGGTCACACGGGCGACTACGCGATGGCGTCGCGCACGCCCACGGCGCTCGGGCAGACGCTCACGTTCACGTCGCGCCTGCCGTGGTCGAGCGTCGCGCCGCTGTCCCGCACCGTGAGCCTCCCGCTGCCGAGCGAGGCGCAGGCCATCGATCTGCTCGCCGCGCTTGCCGCCGTGGAGGCCACCACCGGCCGCACGCTCTCTTCGGACGACATCGAGACCGCCATGGCCACGGTATCCATGACCGGCCGCCTGGCCATGGTGCGGCTTTCGGACGGGACGCTGCTCATCGACGACACCTACAACGCGAATCCCGCGAGCATGCGCGTGGCCCTTGCGGCGCTCCGGGAGGCCGGGGGAAAAGAGCGCCGAAAAGTGGCTATTTTGGGAGAGATGAAAGAGCTTGGCCCCATTGCGACGATGGAGCACGAAGCGCTCGGAGAGACACTTGCCGATGGTTCGGTGGACCTCGCCATTGGTTGTGGCGGGCTCGTCGCGCGCACGCTCGATCGCGCGGAGGCGCGCGGCGTTGTCGTCCATCGCGCGGATTCTACGGAGGGCGCGGCGGATCTCGCAGCGGCGCTCGTCAGGGCAGGGGACGTCGTGCTCGTGAAGGGCTCGCGTAGCGTCGGGACCGAGGCGATCGTCGCCCGGCTCATCTCATCTCGGGGGCGTGCCGAGGAACCCATCTGATGCTCTACGAGCTGCTGTATCCGCTCCACAAGAAGGCCGAGTGGCTCGGCTTCCTGAACGTCCTCAAGTACGTCCCGTTTCGCGTCATCCTCGCGACGCTCACGGCGATGCTGATCTCCTTCATGCTTGGCCCGTGGTTCATCCGCCAGCTCCAGCAGAAGCAGATCGGTCAGGTCGTTCGCGACGACGGCCCGGAGACACACTTCAAGAAGCGCGGGACACCGACCATGGGCGGCGCGCTCATCCTGGTGTCGGTGCTCGTTCCCACCATGCTCTGGTGCGACCCGCACAACACGTTCGTCTGGGCGACCACCGCGGTGACAGCCGGCTATGGCGTCATCGGCTACCTGGACGACTACCTCAAGATCAAGGCGAAGAACTCCAAGGGCGTTCCGGGCCGCTACAAGCTGCTCGGCCAGTTCGCGATCGGCGGAAGCACGCTCTACTACGTGTTCACCACGAAGGAGCACGTCCCCGCGGATTGGTGGGCCATCAAGGATCGCGTCAGCCTGCCGTTCGTGGCCTTTCACAAGCACCACATGAGCCTGCCGCCGTGGCTCTACCTGGCGCTCGCGGTCCTGATCGTCGTGTGGATGTCGAACGCCGTGAACCTCACGGACGGCCTGGACGGTCTCGCGATCGGCCCCGTGATCATCAACGGAGGCACGTATCTGATCTGGGCGTACCTTGCTGGCGCCTCGTTCGGTATCCCGGGTGTGCTCGAGAAGCGCTTCGTGGTGGCGTCGTACCTGGACATTCCGCCGCTCTCGAGCGCGGGAGAGCTCTCCATCTACTGCGGCGCGCTCGTCGGCGCCGGCATAGGGTTCCTCTGGTACAACACGTATCCCGCGCAGCTCTTCATGGGCGACGTGGGCGCGCTCGCGCTGGGCGGAGGCCTTGGCATGGTGGCCGTGTTCACCAAGAACGAGGTGCTTGCGCTCCTCCTTGGTGGCGTCTTCACCCTCGAGGCGGTCAGCGTGATCACGCAGGTTCTCTCGTTCAAGCTGACGGGCAAGCGTGTCTTCCTGATGGCGCCGCTACACCACCACTACGAGAAGAAGGGCTGGCCTGAGCCAAAGATCATCGTCCGCTTCTGGATCGTGTCGGTCCTACTCGCGCTGGTGTCGCTCTCCAGCCTGAAGCTGCGGTGAATCGATGAGAGACCTCCGCGGAAAGAAGGTCGTCGTCGTGGGGCTCGGCGCGAGCGGAATCGCGGCCGCCCGGCTGTGTGCTGCGCGCGGCGCAACGGTCACCGGCACGGACGGCAAGACGCGTGAGCAAGCATCGTCGGAGCTGGTCGCGCTGGAGGGCGCGGGCGTACGTCTGGCGCTCGGCGGGCACGCAGACGCGGGATTGTCCGAGGCGGACCTGATCGTGATCTCGCCGGGCGTACCGTCCTTCGCCGCGCTGGAATCCGCGGAAAAAAAAGGTGTTCCAGTGATCTCGGAGATCGAGCTCGCGACGTCGCTCCTTGCGCATCCGGCGCCGATCGTCGCCATCGGCGGCACGAACGGGAAGAGCACCGTCACATCGCTCGTGGCCGCGCTGCTCCTTGGCGCGGGCAAGAACGTGTTCGCGGGCGGCAACCTGGGCGAGCCGCTTGCGTCGCACGCGGACGAGAAGTTCGACGTGATCGTCCTCGAGGTGTCGAGCTTCCAGCTGGAGCGCCTGGAGACCTTCAAGCCGAAGGTGAGCGTGCTCCTCAACGTGACCGCGGACCACCTGGATCGCTATGCGGACATGGCCGCGTACGCCGCCGCAAAGGGCAACGCGTTCGTGCGTCAGGACGCAGATGACGTGGCCGTGATCCCCGCTGGCGACGACGTGTGTAGAATGCAAGCATCTCGCGGCAAGGGAGCACGCGTCACCTTTGGCGGTGCCGGCGCGGACGTCGTGGCTGCGAAGGACCAGATCACCGACACGCGGGCCGGCCTCACGCTCCGCACGAAAGAGATCGGGCTGTCGGGTGGTCACAACGCGCTGAACGTCGCTGCGGCGCTGGCCGCGGTCGCGCCGTTTGGCCTGCCCGAGGCGAGCATTCGCCAGACGCTCCGCACCTTCCAGGGGCTTCCGCACCGCATGGCGTTCGTGGAGACCATCTCTGGCGTCCGCTACTACGACGACTCCAAGGGCACGAACGTCGGCGCCGTCGTGACCGCGCTTCTTGGCCTGGCAGAGGACAAGTGCGTGCTCATCGCAGGCGGCAAGGACAAGGGCGGCGGATATGCCGACCTCGCGGAAGCCCTGAAAAACAAGGGTCGCGGCGTGATCGTGATCGGCGAGGCCGCCAAGCTGATCGAGAGCGAGTTGCACGCGAAGCTCCCGGCCCTCCCCGTGGTCCATGCGAAGACCATGGACAACGCCGTCACGGCCGCCGCGGAGCTCGCTCACGAGGGTGACGCGGTGCTGCTCTCGCCCGCGTGCGCGAGCTTCGACATGTTCAAGGACTACAAGCACCGCGGTGACGTGTTCGTCCTTGCGGTGAAGAAGCTGTGTTCGCTGGCCCAGACCGCCGGCGCGAGCAAGGTGACGGAGAAGAACCGATGATGCTTCGCAACGTCCGCAAGGTGAACGTCCCCGAGATCGTCGCGCCCGCGCCGCTGGACGCAAAGCCCAATGCCGCCGCGGACAAGAACCCAGTGGACGTGGTGCTGGGCGCGCTGCTCGTCGCGCTCATCGGGTTCGGCGTGGTCGCGGTCTACAGCGCGTCGCAGGTGTACGCCACGACGCAGTTCCACGATCCGCAGTTCTTCCTGAAGCGCCAGGCTGCGTACGCGGTGGCTGCGCTGGTGCTGATGTTCGGCATCTCGCACGTGGATTATCACCGCCTCTACAAGCTCACCTATCCGGTGCTCGTGGGCGTCGGCATCCTCCTCTTGATGTGCGTGGTGGGCTTCGGTCACTCGGGCGGCGGCGCAGCCCGCTGGCTCTCGGTCGGCCCCGTCCACATCCAGCCCGCCGAGATGGCGAAGCTCGCGCTCGTCACGTGGCTCGCGTACTCGCTCAGCAAGAAGGCCGAGAAGGTGAAGAGCTTCGCCGTCGGCTTCCTGCCGCACATGATCGTCGCCGGCCTGTACATGCTGCTCTGCATGAAGCAGCCGGACTTCGGCAGCGCTGTCGTGCTCCTGCTTCTCACCTTCACGCTGTTGTTCGTTGCAGGCGCGCGCGTTGGCTACATCATGGGCGCATTCATGATCGGCGTGCCGCTCGCCGTCGCCGCCGTTCGCTTCAAGGCGTACCGCTACGAGCGGTACCTGGCGTGGATGGACATGGAGGCGCACAAGCAGGACCTGGCCTACCAGCCGTTCCAGGCCGTCATGAGCTTCGGCTCTGGCGGGCCGTGGGGCCTGGGCCTTGGCCGCGGTCTGCAGACGCTCTACTTGCCCGAGGCGCACACGGACTTCATCGCCGCGATCATCGGCGAGGAGTTCGGCTTCGTCGGCATCCTCTGCCTGTGCCTCGCGTTCCTTGCGTTGGTCGGGCGCGGTGTGCGCACGGCCCTCCGTGCTCCAGACGACTACGGCAGCTATCTCGCCTTCGGTATCTCCACCATGTTCGGCGTGCAGGCGCTCGTGAATCTCTGCGTCGCGCTCTCCATCTTCCCGACGAAGGGCCTGACGCTGCCCTTCATCTCGTTCGGCGGCTCGTCGCTCCTCGTGAACGCAGCGGCCGCCGGCATCCTCCTCAACATCTCGCGCCACGCGCAGCAGAAGGGCGACTACGAGGAGGAGAAGGCGGACCGCAAGCATGAGGCAGAGAACCAGGCGCCGGACGCCGAGGAAGATCCGGCGATGGGCGACGTGTTCGGGGATGCGCAGGTCGCCGACGTAGGCGCGAGCGAGCCCGCGACGTCGTGAGCGGTGGCGAGGGCGTGAGGCCGGTCCTGTTCATCGCGGGCGGGGGGACTGGCGGACACGTGTTCCCGGGCCTTGCGGTTGCGGAGGCCGCGCGCACGCTCGCAGATGTAGAGGTGGTCTTCGTGGGGACAGCGCGCGGGCTCGAGTCCAGGCTGGTCCCGGAACGCGGCTACGCACTGGAGCTTCTGGACGTGCTTCCGCTGAAGGGTGGGGGAGCTCTCCGCGCGGCGAAGGGACTTCTCGTGGCGGCGCGTGCTTCGGTGTCGGCGCTCTCACTCCTTCGAAGACGAAGGCCCCGCGCCGTCCTCTCCGTCGGCGGGTATGCGGCGGGTCCCGTGTCGCTCGCGGCGGCCGCTCTCCGCATTCCCGTTGCCGTGCTGGAGCCGAACAGCGTGACCGGTCTTGCGAATCGCTGGCTCTCCCCGTTCTGCGCGCGCGCGTACATCGCGTTCCCGACCGTGGCGAAGGACTTTGCGAAGGAGAAGGTGCGCACGTTCGGTGTGCCACTTCGCAGGGGATTTCAAGCCTCTCCGTACGAACCCAGATCGTCGCTCCATCTGCTGGTGCTCGGCGGCAGCCTGGGCGCGCGCGCGATCAACGATCGCATCCCGGGCGCTGCGTCGCGGCTCTTGACGACGCACCCGCAGCTGACCATCTTGCACCAGACCGGCAAGGATGAAGTGCAGCGCACGCAGGAAGCGTACGCGCGGGCGTCGGTGAAGAACGTGACTGTCGTGCCGTTCATCGACGACGTGCCCGCCGAGCTTTCGCGTGCCGACGTGGTCGTGTCGCGTGCAGGCGCAGGCAGCGTGTCGGAGATCTGTGCCGTGGGCCGCGCGAGCGTGCTCATTCCGTTTCCGCACGCCGCGGACGACCATCAGGCCACGAACGCACGCGCTGTCGCCGACCAGGGCGGTGCCGTATGGCTCCGGCAAGAGGCCGCCGACGACACGCGCATCGCAAGCGAGCTCCTACGTCTGCTGGGCGACGCGGCGCTGCGGCGGACCATGGCGACGCGTGCGCGGCTCTTCGGCAAGCCGGACGCGGCGAGCACCATCGCGCGCGACCTGCTCGATCTGGCCGGCATCACGCACGGCGTGTGACCGCGCGCGCGTCAGGGCGTGGGTCTGGGCGTCATGGACGCTTCGAGGCTGGTGAGCGCGTCGGCGAGCGTCTCCGCGGGCCCCTGCCATGCGACGACGACGGCCTGCGCCCGCGTGGCGACGAGCTGGCGTAGCTCTTCGAACCTGGCGTTGCCGCGCAGTGGCTCCAGGAGCGGCAGCCGGTTCAGCCACGCAAGGTCGAGGAGGCCATCGTTCACGGCTTCTTCCACGAACTGCAACGCGACGTCTTCGTGTCCGGTGATCGCCGCGAGCTCCGCCATGAGCTGCGTGAAGAACCGTCGTGAGCGGCTGCGCGGCGGCGCCACGCCCATGATGCTCGCCGTCGCGGCGCGGATCGAGCCGATCACGTCGCCATTGCGACGCGTGGTTCCCGGTGCGCGTGAGGTGGTGACCCACGACCGCCCGTCGCGCGCGCCTCTGAAGAGAGCGATCAGCGTGCCGAAACGGTAGTCCGCCTCCACGGGGACCGGCGGTTCGTCGATCTTCGGCGCGCCGGGCCATGACCAGAGACGCGCCTCGTGCACGGAGCGGTGGCCCAGCCATTCTGGACCGGGACCGTTGACCGCGAGCTCGCGCGCGCGTGTCCAGTCCGCCTGCAGCGCCGCGGCGCGGATCAGGTCAACGCGTGCCCAGCGCTGGTGCGGGTCGGTCCAGAGCGCGCGTTCCAGGTGTTTGACGCCGTCCGCGACCTGGTCTGCCTCGAGCAAGATACGGCCCGTCAGATCGTGCGCGTCGGCGCTGCTGGGTGACAGGACGAGCGCACGCTTGAGCGCGCGAATGGCGCCCGGTGGGTCGTCGGAGTGATTGAAGCGCACGGCGGCGAGCGCGATCCATGGGTCAGCCAGGTGCTCACCAGCGCGCAGCGCACGCGTGACCAGGGTTGCCGCTTCGTTGCCATCGAGCGGCGCGAAGAAGTTCCTACCGACCTGCGAGCTCACGAAGCCCGCGAGGATGGTGGGATCGTTCGGTGCGAGCGTCAGCGCCCTCACGAACAGATCGCGCGACTCCGCCGGACCCGTCATGGTCCAGAAGCGGCCGACCGAATGCTTTGCGCGGAAATACAGGTCCACTGCGGCGGGATCGGTGGGCTGCGCGCGTGCGTCCACCGCGTGCTCCGCGGCCAGGGCGGCGGCGATCGCATGCGCGACCTCGTCGTTCAAGGCAAACGCCTCCCCCACGGGCCGGTCGAAGCGCGAAGACCAGAGCTGAAACCCGTCTGCCACGCCAACGAGCCGCGCGCTCACCCGCAGTGTCTGTGCGGCGCGGCGTACGGAGCCGTCGACCACCACGTCCACGCCCAGGCGGCGCCCGGTGTCGACGATATCGCGATCCTCCTCGATGTCGTAGCCGCGGCCGCGCACGCGCAGACCGCGCACGGTCGACAGTACGTCCACGAGGTCCTCCGTGAGCCCGAGCGAGAGGTACGCATCCTCTGCCGGGCCCAGGTTGCGGAAGGGCATCACTGCGATGGAGCGCTCGCGCGGGCCAGCTTCGGTCTCTGGCATCGCGCGCGGCAGAATGGACGGCGTCTTTGCGCCCGACGGGTCCGCCGCGAGCAGGGCCTGGAGGAGCTCTGCGTCGGTGGCGAATCGCTCGTTGCGATCGCGCGCGAGGCAGCGCATCACGACGGCGACGACGCTGGGCGAGAGACCGGGCTGGTGAACGCGCGGATCTGGGGGCGGCTGTACCAGGCGTGCCGCGGCGACCGCGAGCGCGGAGGTGCCGGGCCACGCGCGCTGACCCGTCAGCATCTCGAAGAGCATCGCGCCGAACGCATAGATGTCTGCGCGCGCGTCGATGTCCGCCTGGCCGCCGATCTGTTCCGGCGCCATGTATGCGGGCGTCCCTATCGTGCGACCGCTGGTCTTGGAAGCGCTGCCGCCCAGCTCGCCGCGGGCGATGCCGAAGTCGGTGATCACCACGCGGCCCATGCTCCCGCTGCCTGCGCTGGCTCCCAGGGCCTCGAGCAGCACGTTGTCCGGCTTCAGATCGCGGTGCACCACGCCCACGGCATGCGCCGCCGCCATGCCCGCAACCACCTCACACGCGATCGCGATCGCCTCGCGCGTGTCCAGGAGCCCACGCTCGAGGCGCGCGGACAGCGCCTCGCCTGTGACGAGCTCCATGGTCAGGAACTTCTCGCCCTCGTGCTCGCCGATGTCGAACGTGCGTGCGACGTTGCGGTGGGTGACCTTGCGAGCCAGTCGCACCTCTTGACGGAAGCGCTCGATCATCTCGTCGGACCCGACGAAGTCCCTGTGCAGGACCTTCAGCGCGACGGTCTCTCCCAGCTCGCGATCCTTTGCACGGTAGACGCGGCCCATGCCGCCCATGCCAAGGAGGCCGAGGATCTCGTAGCGACCCGCGACGACGGTGGGTGCCACGTGCTCGGACAGCTCTCGCGCGTCGTCTGCGAAGACGGTCGCGTCGGTCGGTCCAACAACAGAGGCCATCGGATCCCAGAGTACCCGAAGTGGCGGTTTCGCGGTAAGAGGGCGTGCATGTTCCGTGGTCGCGTCAGGCACGTGCATTTTGTCGGTATCGGTGGCATCGGCATGAGCGGTCTCGCGGAGATCCTCCGCGTCCAGAAGTTCGACGTGTCCGGCTCCGACATGAAGCCGAACGACATCACGAAGCGCCTGGAGACCATGGGCGTCACGGTCCACCTGGGGCACCGCGCCGAGAACGTCACGAACGCGGACGTGGTCGTCTACTCATCGGCCATCGCGAAGGACAACCCAGAGATCGTGCGCGCACGGGCGCTGGAGATCCCGATCATTTCGCGCGCGGACATGCTCGCGGAGCTGATGCGAACGAAGTACGCCGTGACCATCGCGGGCTCACACGGCAAGACCACGACCACGTCGCTGGTTGCAACTGTGCTGCGCGCGGCGGGTCTGGATCCCACCGTTGTGGTTGGTGGCAAGGTCAACGCGCTCGGCTCCAACGCGCGCCTGGGCGAGGGCGACCTCTTCGTCGCAGAGGCCGACGAGAGCGACGGCTCCTTCCTGAAGTTCACGCCCACCATCGGTGTCATCACCAACATCGACGCCGAGCACCTGGACTTCTACGGAACGCACGAGAAGGTGAAGGACGCGTTCCTTCAGTTCGCCAACAAGGTCCCGTTCTATGGGCTCCTCGTCATGTGCATGGATCACCCGCACGTGCAGGAGATCATCCCGAAGGTGGAGCGGCGGCACGTGACCTACGGCGTCTCGCGCCAGGCCGATTTCCGCGCGTCCAAGCCGGAGTTTGCAGGGTTCGAGACGCACTTCAACGTGCATCGTCGCGGCACGGCGCTCGGTCGCTTCACGGTGCGTATGCCCGGCGCACACAACGTGCTCAACGCGCTCGCGGTGATCGCGGTCGCAGACGAGCTGGACGTCCCCCTGGACGTCACGCGCGAGGCCATCGCCAGCTTCCACGGTGTGCAGCGCCGCTTCACCGTGGTGGGTCAGCCAAAGCTCACGAAGGACGGCGTCACTGGCGACGTGCTCATCATCGACGACTACGGTCATCACCCCGCGGAGATCGAGGCCACGCTGGACGCGGCCCAGCGCGGGTTCGACCGGCGCGTGGTCGTGGCGTTCCAGCCGCATCGCTACACCCGCACGCAGTCGCTCTTCGGTGAGTTCACGCGCGCCTTCAACAAGGCCGACGTGCTCATCGTCACGGACGTCTACGCCGCGGGTGAGAAGGCCATCGAGGGCGCGTCGGGAGAAGCGCTTGCGCGGGCCATCCACGACCACGGCCATCACGCCGTGTCGTTCGTGAAGGACAAGACCAAGGTCGCGGAGGAGCTCGAGAAGATCGCCCGACCCGGGGACCTCGTCATCGCGCTCGGTGCCGGTGACATCAACGCGCAGGTCCGCGAGCTCTGTCGAAGGCTGGAAAGCCCGGCCTGAAGCTGCGCTGAGCCGGCGCCGCGCGGCCCGTAAACCGCCGGTTTCTTGTATTTTTGCCGGAGCCTGCCGTCATATGGACCGCTCGATGAGCGTCGTCCCCCCCGAGAGCGGCCGGAACCGCCGGAAGAAGGATGACGGCGTTGCGTCCATCGCGAGGCGTCCCGACGCTTCCGAGGCGCGAGCCTCACGCGAGGTCCCGCCGTCGCGGGCGCCGCGCGCGCCGCGGTCACGGAATTCGGCGACGCAGCTGCCATTGCCTCTCGAAGCCACGCCGAAGAAGCCGCTCTTCTCGCCCGAGCGCCGCGCGAAGGCCCTCGCGTTCACGAAGTCGGCGTTCGGCGGCCTGCTGGTGGTGTCGCTCTCCGTCGGCATGGCGCTCGGGGCGCGCCGCTACGTGAAGACGTCGCCGCGGTTCGCGGTCACCGAGATCGCGGTGAGCGGTACGCACCGTCGCAGCCCGGAGGAGATCACGAACGTCGCGGAGCTCTCCACGGGGGTGAACATCTTCGGCGTGGACACCGGGCGCGCGCGCAGCCGCGTGCTCGGGGACCCGTGGGTGAAGGACGCCACTGTGGAGAAGAAGCTCCCCGGAAAGATCACCGTCTCCGTGGTGGAGAAGGAGCCCGCGGTGCTCGTCGCATCGGGTGACACGTACCTCTACACGCGCGATGGCCAGCCCATCAAATCGCTGGAGGCGCGCGACCCGGCGGACTTCCCGATCATCACCGGCATCTCCACGCAGACGCTCCTGGACGACCGTGATGGCGCCGCGAAGATGGTGAAGGCCGGCCTGGATTTCACGGAGAGCTACGAGCGCACGGGCCTGGGGCAGCGTGCGCCGATCGAAGAGATCCACTACGAGAAGGACGGCGCGATGTCCGTCGTTGTCGGCAAGAGCGGCACCGTGCTGGCCCTTGGTCATCCGCCGTACAAGCGCAAGCTCGATCAGGCCGTGCGCATCTTCGCCGAGCTCGATCGCCGCGGGCAGAAGCCCGACACGCTGTACCTGGACAACGAGGCTCATCCCGAGCGCGTGGTCGTTCGCATGCGCTGACGCCGACGTAGCCGACGCAACAATCCGCCACGAGCCTGGTAACTGCAGTGGCCATGCGTTTCCTGCGCTGCACACATGGCGCGGCGGCCCCAAACGGGCGATCATACGTGTGCGGGGAGTGTTCTCTTCGCGGGAGGATCCGATGCGTCGTTCCTTGTTGATGCTTGGGGCTCTGGTGTTGTCGATGGGTGGCGGCGCGATCATCGCGTGCTCCAGCAGCGACTCCAACACAACGACCGACGACGGCGACGCTGGCGACGAGGCGGGTGATCCGGGCACGAACCCGACCCCTGACACCGACGGAGGACTCGGTAACGCTGGCACCGGCGCGGCGACAGGGCTTCCTTGCGACGTCCAGGCGCTGCTCGAGAACCGCTGCCTCGCTTGCCACGACGGCACCATGGTCGCTGCGCCGCCGCTGAACAACTACAACGACCTGATCGCCAAGTCGAAGGCCGACCCCACCAAGAACATGGCGCAAGAGACGCTCGTGCGCATGCAGAGCGCGACCAGCCCCATGCCGCCCAAGCCCGCCGCGCCACCGGACCCCGACGAGATCGCCGCGATGGCCGTCTGGGTCGATGGTGGCACCCCAGAGAACAAGATCTCATGCACGACGGCACCACCGCCATCGGGCGAGGGCGGCGCTGACTCGGGCTCGCTCGACGGCGGCCTGGATGGCGCGTCGCCTTGCACGAGCAGGTCGTACTGGGACGGCGGCAATACGAAATCACCGCTGATGAATCCGGGTGAGGCGTGCAGCGCCTGCCACCAGGTCATGGGCGGCCCGAACCTCCTTTTCGCCGGCACGGTCTACAAGACCGCGCACGAGCCGGACCTCTGCAACGGTCAGAGCCCGCCGCCCACGATCACGGTGACCATCACGGACGTCAACAAGCGCACCGTGAAGGGCGTCGTCAACAACGCCGGTAACTTCGACATCCCCAAGCCAGGTGGAGCGCCACTCAAGGCTCCCTTCAAGGCCTCGCTCAGCGACGGTGTGGCGACCCGCGCCATGGTCGGGACCGTGACCTCCGGCGACTGCAACTCCTGCCACACGGTGGCGGGCAAGAACGGCGCTCCCGGCCGAATTCTCGCGCCGTAGAACTGCTCACATTATTTGGCCCGCGTCCGGGCAGCGTGCGACACCCGATAGCAGAATGAGCACTCACTCTGCGTCGACGCCCTCACTCGGTGAAATCGTCGTTGGTCTCGACATCGGCACGACCAAGGTCTGCGCCGTCGTCGGTCAGATCTCCGAGGAGGGGATCACCATCCTCGGCAAGGGCGAGGTGCCGTGCCGTGGGCTGCGGAAGGGCATCGTGTCGAACATCGACTGGACGGTGCGCTCGATCAAGGAGGCCGTCGAGGCCGCGGAGATGATGGCCGGCGTCGAGATCCGGACGGTCTACGCCGGTGTCGCGGGCAGTCACATTCGCTCGCAGCAGTCGGACGGCGTTGCGGCCATCGCTGGTGGCGAGGTCACGCGCGCTGACGTGGAGCGCGTTCTCGAAGGCGCGCGCGCCATCCCGGTCGACGCGGATCGCCAGATCCTCCACGTGCTGCCGCGTGAGTTCGTCGTCGATTCGCAGGACGGAATCCGCGATCCCATCGGCATGAGCGGCGTTCGCCTGGGCGCGAAGGTCAACCTGGTCACGGCCGCCACGAGCTGCGTGCAGAACGTCATTCGTTGCGCGGAGCGCTGCGGCCTTGCCGTCGCGGACGTCGTGCTCGAGCCTCTCGCCAGCGCAGAGGCCGTGCTCTCCGACGACGAGAAGGAGATCGGTACGGTCGTCATCGACATCGGCGGTGGCACCACGGATCTCATCCTCTACATCGACGGCGGCATCGCCCACACCAGCGTCATCCCCGTCGGCGGCAACAACATCACGAGCGACATCGCCGCGGGGCTGCGCACGCCGATGGCAGAGGCCGATCGCCTGAAGCGCCTCTCCGGCTGCGCGCTGGGTCGCATGGTGCGCGACGACGAGGAGATCGAGGTCCCGGGCGTGGGCGGTCACCAGCCGCGGCGTTGCTCGCGCCGCGTGCTCTCCGACATCATCGAGCCGCGCGTGGAGGAGATCTTCTGCGCGGTGCGAAAGCGCATCGAAGACAGCGGCATGCTCGAGCAGCTCTCCGCGGGCGCGGTGCTCACCGGCGGCGCGGTGCTCCTGGAGGGCTCTGCGGAGCTCGCCGAAGAGATCCTGGGCATGCCCGTCCGCATCGGCATGCCCACGGGCGTCTCTGGCATCACCCAGGCCATCCACGGCCCCGGCTATGCGACCGGTGTCGGGCTGGTGAAGTACGGCGTTCAGCAGATCCTCGAGGCGCAGTCGCGCGCGGCCGCCCCGGCTGCTCACTCGATGATGCGCATGACCGCAGCGGCCGTGAGCAAGCGCGGCGGCTCCGTCGTCGACGAGCGAGGGCAGGCCACCGGAACCGACGGCGAGCCGCCGAAGTCCTCTCGGCTCTGGGAGTGGATCAAGGCCGCGTTCTAGGGCGTGCGTGCGGTGCGCGCCGTGAGCCACGCGCGGGCTGGTTTCGTGTCGATGCCGTAGAGGTCAAGGCCCGGCAGGACCACGTCCGTGACGCACGCGACGAACACGTCGCGCTTCGTTCGCGCGGAGAGCACCCCATGTTGCTCGTGACCCTCGGTGTTCGCCGCGTCCGGTGCGTCGAGCGTGGCGCCGCCATTGGCCGCGAGCATCGACGTCACATGTGGGCCCAGGAACAGGAGGTCGACGTGGCGGTCTTGCAGATGTCGAAGCAGGTGCCAGCCAAGCCTTGCGTGCGTCAGCTCGTCCTTGGCAATCTCGCGCACGGCCTCCTTGGCGCGCGCCAGCGAGAGGGGCGAAAGAGTGACGAGCGTCGCCATGCTCTCGGTCTCTGCAACGCAGCAGCGCGCGACCACGTCGTAGATGAGCGCCTGCTCACGCGACATTCCATCCGGCGCGAACGTCAGCGGCTCGTCGAGCGCGGCCTTCTCGTGCGCGCCGTACGTGCGCGCAAGCTCCTCGCACAGGATCGCGTGATGCCGCTCGTCGGTGGCTGCGTTGCAACACGCTTGCGCGAACTGCTCTGGATAGCCGAGCGCTGTGAACTCTCCCGCGAGCCGATCGAACGCGCGCGCTGCGGCCTCTTCGACGCTCCAGCGGAACGCCCAGCTGCGCGCGGGCTCCTCCGTCACCGGCTCACCGGCCGCTCACCAGCCGCTGGGGGCGCCGCCGCGACCGGCAGTGCCCGCGTCGCTCGCCGCCGAGGAGGCGCCGGTGTTCGGCGCAAAAGCCCCGGTGGGCTGTGTGGCGGAGGTGCCGGCGTCGACGTTGCTGGGAGCGTCCGAGCGCGTCGGGCAGCCGGTGGTGCCGGTGACCACGCCACCGCCCAGAACGAGCACCGGAAAGAGCTTACGAAGCGACATGAGCGCAGCGTATCACGCGTTTCGGCGCAAACGATTTCCTCTCAGGGCGTGAGGGCCTTCGCGCAGAGGGTCGGGTCCGCAGCTCCGATGAGCCACGTGACGATGCACTGCTCCGCGGGCTCGCCCTTGTGAAGCGCCACGCCGCCGCGGTGCCGTTCGGTCGCCGTGCCCTTGCGGATGAACGTCAGCGCGTATGCATCAGCCTCCGTCCGCGACGGCTTTGCGACCAACGCATTGGTCTGCTCGGGCTCGAGGCCGACGATCGACTCGTACGTCGCGCGCGCCTCCTCTGGTGTGGTCGGGAGCACGCCGGGTCCGCCGCCGTCGTCGTTCGCGAGACGCAGCCCGTTGTGGCCGTAGACCCGGAGCCCGCGCGGCAGGGAGCCGTGGCAGTCGAGCGTGCCGCAGCGGGCCTCCACCACCGGCTGGACTAGCTTCGCATACGTCGTCTCGCCGAGCGAGCCGATGGCAAGGTTCGGCGTCGCGCTGTTGTCCGGTGTGCTCGCGCAGGATGCAACGATGCCGACCGGCGCAGTGAGCACCAGAAGAGCGATCGCGCGGAGCAAGAGGTTCCGCATGATCATCGGAGCACCGGGCTGACGGGGCAGGTGCTCGGGGGTATAGCCTGCTGCGCAGGGACGGCGAACACGGGACCCACCTGCGAGAGGGCCGAGGTGACGTGGGTCTTGTGGCAGGCTGCGCAGGAGGCGGCTCCACCGATCGGGCTGTTCATCTGGTACGTCACCGTCCCGAGCGTGACGCGCGTCTTCACCGGGAACACAGGGTTCCAGACGCTCCGCTGCACGAAGAAGTTTCCGACGCAGTTGGTGAGCGTGGGCGTGGTGGAGGGCGGGCTGGTGCCGATGGAGTCGGTGAAATCGACGCGGGCGCCCTCGACACCGACAAGCATCGTGGGTCCGGCGAACACGGTCCCGGCGACCGAGAAGTCCGTCGTGGCGGGGCCAGAGCTTCCGTGGCACGTCCCGCACGGCTGTCCGGCGCGATGCAGCTCACCCGTGCCTGCGGGCTCCTCCGGACCGAGCGCGTCGACGGCGCGATCGTGCACCGGGTCGGGGAAGCATGCGCCGAGCACGACGACCAGCATGATGATGGGGAAGGGAAGAGAGCGCGTCATTCGAACTTCGCCTCCAGCCCGACGGTGCCGTATCCAGCGACGCGATCCTTCACGTAGAGCGAATCAAGGTAGTTCGACCACAGGAGGTCGGCGGACGAGTACAGCAGGAAGCCAACACCCGCGCCCTCTCCCGTGAGGCGCAGCCACATGGAGCCGCCGAGCGTCGCCGCCCAGAGCGGACCCAGCTCACGGTCCGTGGTGCGGAACGTGGGGACCATGATGGTGGGCTCTGTCTGTGCATAATACATGCGATGGAAGAAGTCGGTGCCGGTCTGCGCCGTGAACCGGGCGTGCGGGCCCGCGGTCACGCGCGTGCCGAAGTCGATGAGGAAGCGAGCATCCGTGGCGGTCGCCGTGTTCTGCCAGCTGTCGGTGTACAGGCGCTCCTCCAGTCTGAGCGTGGAGCGCGTGAAGCGGTGCATGAAGCGTGCGCCGATCGCGAAGCGGTCGCGCTCTCGCGGAAGCTGTTCGTATGGGCGGATGGGGAGCCGCTGGGCGTTCACGAGATCCGTGCTTGCGCCGCGTGGGAGCGTCACGCCCGGCTCGAACATGGGAATGAGCCGGTACGGCTTCGACTGGTCGCCGCGCTCGAACGCAGCCGTGCCGCCGACGACGATGATCGACGTGGGCGAGAGGATGACGCTGGTGCTGGCGGCGCCCTCGTGGGTCTCGAGCGCGTGCGAGTAGACGGACGTCGGGGTGCCGCCACGCGTGATCGTGTCGTTCGAATACGACCACCCGAGGCGCGGAGTGACGCGCTTCTCCATGAAGTCGCCGAGCAACGCGAGCGAGCCGCTGCGCGAGACATAGTCCGACTCGGTCGAGTACCCACCCGTGGCCTCGAACCCGTAGAGGCCGGGTTTGTAGCCACCGTTCGCGTTCACGGCATGCCTCGTGTCGTGTCCAGCCGGCGACGCCGTGGAGATGAAATCCGGTGATGCGGCCGTGATGACGTCGATCAGATACGCCGCGCCCACGTGCCAGCCTGCCGTCGGCGACGCGACACTCGCGCGCAGCGCAGGGTTCAAGATCTCCACGTTGAACGTATCTGCGTACGTGCTCATCTCCATCGCGGCGAGCACGACCAGCGGCTTCTTTCCCGCTGGCAGGCACTGGATGACCTCTGCCTGCGTCTTCGCCAGCTGCATGCACGAGAGCTGCCCCGGCGTGAGGAACTCGGTCGCGCGCGGACGCAGCGCGATCACGACGGTCGCGTGCGCGCTGGGGTCCAGGTCAGCCACCTCGTCGAAGGTCGCCACCGCTCCTTCGAGCGTGCCGTCGGCGTGCACCCGATGCTTGCCTGGGTCCACCGGGATGGGCTTGCCGTACTGCTCGGGAATCAGGCGTACGGCGTCCACAGTCACGGCGAGATCCTTCACGGTGGCGGGCGCGTCGACCGTCAGCGCGCCGAGCCGGCGAAGCAGCTGCTCCACACGCTGCTGGGCAAGCGTCGCGACCTCCGCATCCCTGGATGCCACTGCGGCGTCCAGCACCACCTGCAGCTGCCGTAGCGCCGCGAGCACCTTGCCCGCGCGATCCGCGCAGCCGGCGAAGTGCACGCGCGTCAACGTGTGGTCTTCGAGCTCGATGGCGGCAAGGTCAGCCTCCATGCACTTCTCCCAGAGGCCTGCGGTGCGCGCGGCCTCGGCGTCGAGTGACTTCGCGTAGGCGTCCGCGCTCTTCCACCCCTCCGGGAGCTCCGCCGCGAATGCCGGCACGGCCAGGCTCCATGCCGCGACGCCGAACAGGCAGGCGACTCTACGCGCTCCTATCATTCACCCGCACAGATACACGGTTAGTGGAGCGTCGTCCCTAACTGCTCGCGCAGCATCTGAGCCGTGCGCGCGGCCTGATCGATCTGCGGTGCCGGCGTCGCTGTCGTTGCGCTCACGGACGTTGGGGCGGGGGAAGGGGACACGGCGGACGTGGAGTGCGGCGCTCGCGATGCGCGCGTCGCCGTGCGCGTGGGCGCGATCGGAGCCGCTGCCACCGGGGCAACAGGAACGACGGGCGCGGACGCTGCGGGTGCCGGCTCCTTTGCATCCGTACCGCACGCCTGCGCGGGCTGCTGCGGCGGCTGGGCCGGCATCGCCTTCGGCTCGGAGGCCGCGTGGTTCGCCGCGCGTGCTCCATTGTCTGCAGTCGCCGCTGACGGGCGAAGCGCGAGTGCGAGGATGACGAACGAGATCAGCGCCGAGACGCTGATGGCGGCAGCAACGAACGAGAGCTTGCTGGGCGCCGAGGTCGTGGCCGTGCGCTCTTCGGGGACCACGTCCATCGTGAGCGCAGGCCATCCACCCGACGATGCGTCGGCGAACGGGAGCTGCGGGCCGGACGACATCGCAGGCGGGGGCGCGGAGGGCGCTGGCACCGGAATGGATGCGAGGGCGGGCGGCGGTCGCGAGCTGAGGCGACGCGCGAGGATGTCGATGCGAACGAGCTCGTCGGCGACGCGCGTCTCGTGCTCCAGGCGAAGGCGATATGCCTCGAGCGAACGGAGCTCGCTCTCGCGCGCCCGGCGGTCGTCTTCCGAGCTCGAGGTGAACGTGCTCTGCATGAGGGTGGCGACTTCCATGAGCCTGGTGTCAGAGCCTACGAAGCCCGCGCATCTTTCTCCCCTGGCTGCCAAATTCTCTGCGGGACGGCGCCGTACGACACTCGCGGCGGACATTTCCGCGGTGGCTGTCCGGCGCGACTTCGCGTGGCGTATCGCGCAGTTGCTGGTAGAGACTCGCCATGGCGAAGCTCGGCCAGGTGTGGCTCCAGACCGTCGCGCGTGGAGCGATTGCGTGCGCGTGCGGTGCGTCCGCGACCGCGCTGCTTTCGGTGATGTCGGCGTGCGGAAGCGATGCCGCGTCGGGCCCTGCGGACCACGGGCCGGCCGGCACCCCTGATGCGGTCACGTGGGTCTCGCCCAGCCCCGACTCCACGATCAACGTCGACGAGGTGGTGGAGCTCTCAGTGAAGGTGAACGCTCCGGACGCGAAGCTCGTTCGCTTCACCCTGGACGACAAGCCGCTAGACACATGCGACACGACCGCTGGCCCCGACGAGTGCATGAAGGACGGCCTCTTCAAGACCACGACCGCCTTCCACCTCGCGGGCGCCCACACGCTCGGCGCAACCGCGCCGTCGTCGACGGGCGACCACACGGCAACGCTCACCATCGACGTGCACACTCTCACCGCCATGGACGCGGGCGCGTTCGATGCGGGCAAGGTCGACGCTGGCGGAGACGGCGGGACGGCGCTCTTCCGCGGCTTCCTCGATCCCGACAAACCGCTCCACAACGTGTTCGGCGGCATCTCGTGGTCCGTGTCGGGTCAGAAGGTGAACGTTGCAAGCCCACCGCCCACCGATCCTGCGGCAGTGGCCACGTGCATGAAGACGTACGGCGCGTCGATCATCAAGCACGCCGATGCGAACAACGTCTCGCGCGCGAGCGTCGTTGCCACCGCGCTCACGGAGTCCTCGTGCACGAACCCAGCGGGCTCGAGCGATGGGCTTTCCTCGGGGCCGATGCAGGTGACCGGCTCCACGTGCGCGGCCGTGGCGGGCGGCGGTATCAGCAGTGCGGCCTGCAAGACGAAGATGCACGTAACGCCCGACTTCTCGTTCGAGATCGGTGCAAAGTACATGGGTTCGAGCTACCAGGTCAGCCAGCACAATCACGACCCGCCGAAGTACGGCGCGGCCTATAACGCCGGCTCCGTGCGCTCCTCCACCGCCAACCGCTGGCACATGCTGGTGACCGGCAACCACATCGAGCGCTGGGTCGGCGCGTACAATGCGTACCGCGAGTGGGAGAAGCTGAACGGCGTCGCGCTCGTCGCGCTCGAGAGCGCGATCGCAGGGCGTCCCACCTCGCGCTTCGAGGGCGAGCACGTGCGCGCGCCCGCCGACCTCCCATCGGACGCACCCGAGGGACAGGTCTACTTCGTCGGCGACTGGTCGCGGCGCGACGGCAGCTTCGTCCGCTTCGAACGCGGACAGTGGCACGCGGACTGAGATCGTCCGCGCGCCGTCGCCGTCTGCGTTCCTTCAGTCGCCGCCTGCGTCCGCGGGCGGAGCAATGTCGCAGGTCTTGCCCGCGCTCATGTCCAGCTTCGTGGAGTCGACGCACGCGTAGCCGTCGCGCGGGCAATCGGTCTTGCCGGTGCAGGTCTTGTAACACTTGTTCTCGTCCGTACAGGTGCTGCCCATGGGGCACTCGCTCTGCGCGTGGCAGACCTTGAGGCATTGTCCGCCGGGGTCGCCGGTGGAGCAGTACAGCCCGGACTGGCAGTCCAGGTCCTTGGTGCACGCGGCGCTTACCTCGCCTGTGCCGCCTCCCGCGTCTGCTCCGCCTCCGCCTCCGCCATCGGTCGAGCTCGTTGTGGTGCTGGAGCTGGAGCAAGCACTGAGTGCGGCGAACGCCGCGATGAAGATGAAGTCGTATCTGGTGAACATGAAATCCTCCGGTTGCAAGAGCGCGCACCCTACGCTCTCCATGCGCATCGGCCCGGGCCATGCGGGCAACCAATTCGTTCCAACGGGGAAACGATTCACCCGTTTGCGCGCACTCGCGGGAAAGGCGCTTGCTGGCCGTGCTAGGATTTCGACGTGATCGTGAAGCTCACGCGGAGGCGATTCGCCGCCGGTGCCCTGGGCCTGCTGTCGCTCGGCGGATCGCCCGCCGTGGTGCCATCGTCGTCGTTGATCGTGCGTGTCGTCACGCTTGCGGGGCGGCGCGTGCTGCTCGCCACGCCCGCTGTGATGCCCGAGAAGTTGCGCGTCTTCGTGCTGCTGCATGGTCTGGGCGAAGCGCACACGCCGGAGGTCGGAGCGCGCGCGTGGGCCGATCGCTACGGGCTGCTCGATGCGGACGCGCACCTTCGTCACCCGCCCGTCGCGGCCAGCACCAGCGGGTTTCTTCCTGCCACCGAGGCGAACCGCATCAACGCGGACCTGGCCGCTGCGCCGTTCGCTGAGCTCGCGTACGCATGTCCGCACATGCCGGTGCCCGTCACGCCTGCGTACGCGCAGTGGCTCGCCTATACGTTCATGCCCGCGCTGAGAGCGGAGCTCCCCGCGTTCACGGGCGACCCCGTGCTCGGCGGATGTTCGCTCGGCGGATACGCGAGCATCAACACGGCCACGGCCTACCCGGCCACGTTTCCGTTGCTTGCGTGCACCCAGGCGGCGATCTCCGTCGCCGACGCACCACGGATCGCGACCGACCTCCAGACCGCTGGCGTGCGAAAGATGTATTTTGCAACCAGTTCGGCGGACCCGTATCACGACGCGAACGTCGCGCTCGGACGCCACCTCGGCAAGCTTGGCGCAGACGTCACGGCACGCTCGTTCCCCGGCCCACACGACCAGCCGTGGCTACGCGATGCGGGCGCGATCGACCTCGTGCACTGGGCGTCTCGCACGTCCTGAGGCAGAAGCGCAGCATGTCCAGATCTGCAATCGCTCTCCCAGGTGGTCCTGGCGCGCCGCCGAGCCGCACAAGGGCCCGCCCCACTGGAGCTACGAGCCGTCCGAGAGCTGGGCCGAGCTCGCGCCCGAGTTCGCGACCTGCATTTCGTCCACAAGAACGAGAAGGGTGAGCTCGGCGTCCTGGGGTTCGCTCACGACGCCGCCGTGCTCGGAGGAGGTCTCGTGGTTCGTGCTGGCGGAGCCCCTGGAGATCTCGGATGCGCAGCTCGCGAAGCTCACCGCGGCGATAGGCGGAAGGAACGCCAGGCCCGTGCAACCAACGAACGGCCGAGTCGTCCGCGCGTTCCGGCAGTAGCCACGCGCGCTCTTGTGTGGGCTACACCCTAGAGCGCGTGCTCCTTGCGCAGACGCGCGGCGAGCTTCAACACGTCGCTGCCAAACGCATCATTCTTTCCGAAGTCGGCCGCGCGCTCGGCGAGCGTTGTACGAATCGATCCCTCAGCCGCTGCGAGCCTCTGCTTCGCGAGCGTCTTCTTGCCCATGTCGACGGCCAGCGCGGCTGGCGTGAGCATGTTCGGTGCCCACAGGAGACTCCGGTCGTCGTGGTCGAGCGCTGCCGAGAGCTTCTTCGGATCGCTCGTCAGGTCGAGCCACGGGAAGACGCGTTGATCCAGCGCGGACACAACCAACGAGCCCACGCGCGCCTCCTCACCCGGCATCACGGGCCACCATGGGTCGTTCCCACGGGTACGAGGGCCCACGCGCGTTCGGATGGTGCAATCGTACTCGCGCGGGTTGGCGATCGCGCGCTCGTGCAGCAGCGACACCAGGCGCGGCAGGTATGTACCGACTTCGAGCACCAGCAGAGCTTCGCCCGGATGGGCACCGCGCTGCATCTTCACCTCGACGACCTGGATGACGTTGCCACCAGCGGCGCGCCGAAAGACCAGCCCCTTCCGCACGAACATGCTCTTCCTGAGAAGCGCGCTCACGCCCGAAGAGACCACGGCCGCCACGAGCTTGGCTCCAGACATGTCTCCAGCTTAGCGGTGTTGGCGGGTGCGAATCGAGGGATATTCCCGGACGATCAACGCGCTCTGGAAAAAAGCGACGCCAAAACTTGGCCCGCTGCTTATCGAACCGTTACACCCGATGAAACCTGAATGAATCGCGCGGTGACTGCTCGGGAGAGGCGCCCGAGAACTGCGCGAGGAGACACGGCGCGCGTGCTTCTACACGCGTAACGAGGAGACCATGGGGTCTCCGGCCTGGGAGACACACATCATGAGCTTTTCGATCGAGTTCGCGGACGAGAACCAAGAGTACCAGGCGCGCATCAAGGTGATCGGCTGCGGCGGGTCCGGTGGCAACGCCGTCAACACGATGATCAGCTTCGGCCTCGAAGGCGTGGAGTTCATCGTCGTGAACACCGACGTCCAGGCGCTCAACGCGAACGCGGCTCCCACGAAGCTGACCATCGGTCAGAACGTGACGCGCGGCCTTGGCGCAGGTGCGGACCCCGAGCGCGGTCGCAAGGCGGCCCTCGAGGACGTGCAGCGGATCAAGGAGCTCATCTCCGGCGCGGACATGGTCTTCGTCACCGCGGGCATGGGCGGCGGCACCGGCACAGGCGCAGCGCCGATCATCGCGCAGATCGCCCGTGAAGAAGGCGCTCTCTGCGTGGGCGTCGTCACGAAGCCCTTCCTCTTCGAAGGCCGTCAGCGCGCACGCCGCGCCGACATCGGCCTCGCGCAGCTCAGTGAGCACGTCGACACGCTCATCACGATCCCGAACCAGAAGCTCCTCATGCTCGGCGACGAGGACCTCACGTTCATCGAGGCCTGCCGCAAGGCCGACGAGGTCCTCTTCCAGGCCGTGAAGGGCATCAGCGACCTCATCACGCAGAACGGCATGGTCAACGTCGACTTCGCCGAC
>JBBRNJ010000017.1:0-121500 GCA_038230375.1 Polyangiales bacterium
ATCTGGGCTCCGCGCTCCTGACACCGGGCCTCGTGGATGCGCACACGCACGCGGCATGGGTCGGCTCCCGCCACGAGGAGTACATGATGAAGATGCGCGGGGCCGACTACCGCGAGATCGCCGCGAAGGGCGGCGGCATCGTCTCGAGTCACCGCGCGCTGATGGCGAGCAGCGTGGCCGATATCCACGCCACGCTGCGCGCGCGCCTTGCCCGCATGGCCACCATGGGCGTGGTCACGTGCGAGGTGAAGAGCGGCTATGGGCTCACCTTCGAGCTCGAGGAGCGTCAGCTGCTCGCCATCGCGGAGGCCGCAAGCGATCGCTCGCTCCCGTGCGTGGTGCCGACGTTCCTGGCGCTTCATGCGCTGCCGCCAGACATGAAGGAGCGCAAGGACGAGTACGTCACCTCCGTTTGCGAGCACGCAGTCGCCTCGGTCGCTGCTCGCAAGCTCGCGCGTTTCGTGGATGCGTACGTGGACCAGAACGCGTTCTCCGTGGCCGACGCTCGTCGCCTTGCCGCGGCCGCGCACGCCGCGGGGCTCGGCATTCGACTGCACGTGGGGCAGTTCGCGGACATCGGCGGCGCCGAGCTGGGCGCCGAGGTCTCAGCCGCGTCCTGCGATCACCTGGAGAACCTGGGCGAGGCGGGCGCCCACGCGCTCGCGGATAAAGGTGTATATTGCACACTCTTGCCGACGGCCAGCTTCACGCTGAAGCAAGCCCCACCGGACGTCGGGCTGCTCCGCCGCGTGGGCGCCAGGCTCGTCGTTGCGAGCGACTCGAATCCGGGCACTGCGCCGTCGGAGAGCCTGGTGCTGGCCCTCTCGCTCGCGGTGCGGCTCTATGGTCTCTCCACCGAGGAGGCGCTGCTCGGGGCCACGCGGAACGCCGCGCTGTCACTCGCAGAGCCAGAGCGGGGCGCGCTGTTCGTCGGTGCGCACGCTGACTTGGTCGCGTGGGATCTGCCGCATGAGGACGCGTTGATGCAGCCGTGGGGAGTGTCACGAACGCGCCTGGTCGTCCGCGAAGGCCGCACGCTCCACGCGGCGGGCTGAGCTCGGTCCTGCGTCAGTCCGCGTGCTTGCCCAGGCCCTCTGGCGCGAGCTGCCCCCGCTTCACGAAGAACAACGAGACCAGCGTGGCCACGAACGGGAGCATCGACAGCGCATCCGGCGGCAGGTGCGTGGAGTTCTGCAGCACGTTACCAAGCGCGTCGAGTGACGCGAAGCCCAGGCAGAGCACCACCGCCAGCGCGGGACGCCAGCGCGAGAGGATCACCGCGGCGAGCGCGATGAAGCCGCGGCCTCCGCTCATACCGCTCTGGAACTGGTGCTGATCGTACGAGAGCGCGACACCGCCCAGCGCGCACAGGACGGACCCGAGCGTGACGGCCAGGATACGTGTACGCACGACGTCGACGCCCAGCGCATGCGCCGCGACGGGGTCCTCGCCGGACGCGCGAACGTCGAGCCCGAAGCGCGTTCGGGACAGCACGAGCGTGAGCACGACGACGGAGACCACCGAGAGCAAGAACAGCGGGTCGAGCAGCGTGCGCGTGAACGGGCCGCCAGGAAGCTCGACGAGCGCGGGAATGGAGGGCGAGTTGGAGCTGGAGCCAAACCAGCCACGGAGCAGGAACCGCGTGCCGCCCGCTGCTGCAATGTTGATGGCCACGCCGCTGACGATGGCATTGACGCGAAGCCGCGCGAACAGCACGCCATGCAGGAGCCCCACCGCGCCGCCGGCGACGAGCCCGGCGACCACGCCGAGCACGGGGCTGTGCGTGGCGAGCGCGCACGCGACCGACGCAAAGCTGGATGTGAGGAGCACGCCTTCGAGGCCGATATTGACGACGCCGCTCCTCTCACAGAGCACGCCGCCTGCAGCCGCCATGGCATAGGGCACGCTCATGCGCAGCGTCTCCGGGACGACGCTTCCGAGGATGCTCATGAGGGTGCTCCTGCGCGCGCGCGACGTCGGGTCAAGAGCGCGAGCACGGACGGCGAATCCGTGAGGGCCACCGCGACGATGACGACCGCGAAGAGCACCTCCATGGCCTCCTTGGGCACGTGCCCGTTGATGAACAATCCACCTTGCTGCAGCGTGCCGAAGAGCAGCGCAACGAAGAGCATGGATGGGATGTTGCGCCTTGCGATCAGCGCGACCGCGAGCCCCGAGAAGCCGGCGCCAGCGCCCAGGCCCTGCTCGAAGTAGCCCTTTGCGCCGAGCACGGTGGCGGAGCTGGCAAGGCCGGCGATGGCTCCGCTCAGGAGCAGCGCCTGCACGGTGCGGCGTGCGACGGGGATCCGCTCGTGCGCGCATGCGACGGGGTTCCAACCGACGAACGTCACCTCACGACCGAATCGTGAACGTGAGACCAATACCCAGTACGCGATGCCCACCAGCGCGGCGATGAACACCGCCGTGCTCACCGAGCTCCCGGAGAGGCCGGGCACCCACGCTTCGAGCTTGGTCAGCGTGAGCTGCGGCGCGAGCGGGGTGGTCTGCACGGTACCCGGCAGCGCGAGGCCCGCGCCGAGTGCGAGGCCCACCAGCCCGTCCGCCACGCGGTTCATCATGATGGTGGAGATGACCTCGTGTGCGCCAAAGCGGACCTTCAAGAGCGCCGGCAAGGCGGCATAGAGCGCGCCGCTCACCACCGCGACCGCGAGCAGGATCACGGTGCCAACGGCGCCGGGCATCATCCCGAGGTGCGCGCCCGCCACCGCGACGGCGAGACTTGCGATGGCGAGTTGACCCTCGGTGCCGATGTTGAACAGTCCGGCGCGCAGACCGAAATCCACGGCGAGCGCGGTGATGAAGAGCGGCGTGGCCTTGTAGAGCACCTGCCCCACGCCTAAGACGGAGCCCCATGTTCCCTCGTAGAGCAGCGTGAGCATCTCGCGCGGGGACTCGCCGTAGAGAAAGACCATCACCTCGAAGGCGATGCATGCGACGAGCACGCCCAGCAGGACACGTGCGCCGGGATGAGTGGCCGGCATCTACGCCTCCCCCGAGAGCATCAGACGTCCCAGCTTCTCTTCGGGGACATCCGGGGGCACCTCGCCTGCGAACGCGTGCTTCGCCACCACCACGAGGCGTGTGGAGAGGGCGCGGAGCTCGTCGGTGTCGGAGCTGATGACCAGGACCGCCGCGCCGCTGTCACGAACGTCCAGGATGCGCGCGTGGATCTCGCGCGCCGCCCCGATGTCCACGCCGCGCGTGGGATGAACGAAGACGAAGACGCGCGCCTTCTTGCGTCCGAGCGCACGGCCGACCACCAGCTTCTGCTGGTTGCCGCCGGAGAGCTCGCTCGCGAGGAGCGACAGGCTCTGCGTGTATGCCGAGCGCTTCGCGCGCGACTCCGCCTCGGCCATGAGGAGCGCGGGATCGATGAACGGGCCGCGCGATACGAGATCGAGATCGCCCAGGACGAGGTTCTCGGCCGCGGTGGCCTGCAGAACAAGGCCCATGAGATTCCGGTCCTCGTGCACGAACGAGATGTCCGGGTCTGCACGGCGGAAGAGCGCAAGGACGAGCTCGGACTGTCCATTGCCCTCGATCCCTGCAACCCCGACGACCTCACCTGCGTGGACCGTGAGCGACAGCCCGCGAAGACCGGGCACGTCAGCCACGGAGAGGAGCGCGGCGCCGGGCTCTGGTGACGTGCGGTCCTTGGAGATGTCCTTTGCCTCGCCCATGATCCGCTGGGTCACGTCCTGCATGAACGCCGTTTTCTCGTCGCTCGCGCGGTCGCCCTCTGGCACGTCGGAGGTCAGCAGGATCACGCCGCGGCGCATGACCGTGACGGCGTCGCAGAACTCGGCGATCTCGTCCAGCTTGTGCGTCACCACCACCACGGCGGCGCCCTCGTCGGCGATCTTCCGAAGAAGCGTGTATAGTACAGTCACCTCGGAGCGCGCCAGGATTGCCGTGGGCTCGTCCAGGATGAGGACGCGCGCGGAGGAGAGCAGCGCACGGCACAGCTCGACCCGTTGCTTGTCGCCAACGGAGAGCTCCGACGCGCGCGCGGAGAGCGGCAGCGAAACACCCAGGCGCTTCTCGACCACCGCCACGCGCACCGCGAGCTTCTCGAGATCGAGCGGTCCACGCTCACCCAGCGCGATGTTCTCGAGCACGGTCAGCGCGGGCGCGAGCGCGAAGTGTTGCGTGACCATTGCCACGCCCATGGCCCTTGCACCACTCGGTGTGTGCGGGGCGAGCGGCTTCCCATCGACAAGGACTCCGCCCTCATCTGGGAGCACCAGGCCCGCCGCCATGCGGAGCAACGTGCTCTTGCCAGCGCCGTTCTCCCCACAGACCGCGTGCACGCGTCCCTTGTCGAACGCGACGCTCGCGTCCTTCACCGCGACGTTGACCCCCCCGTACGTCTTGCCCAGGGAGCGAAGCTCCAGAATCGCCATGGCGATCCCGAACCTACCAGACTTCGGCAGAAGCAACTTCGCCACGCAGCCAGGGCTTTGCTACCATCACCCCATGCGCACGAGTCTCGGTCGGCGGCGGGGGGCGAGCTTGGTGGAGTACGCCGTCCTCCTCGTGGGCGTACTGCTCATCGGTGCTGGCGCGATGAAGCTGCTGGGCCCCAAGATCGCGGCGCGCGTCAATGGCGCCGGCGATGTCGCCACGACGTCAGGCGGAGGAGGCGGAGGAGGCGGAGGCGGCGGAGGAGGAGGCGCGGCAGCTGGTGGTGGCAAGGGCGGCGGCGGTGGCTTGGGCGGAGGCGGCGGAGGCGGAGGGAGCCGCGGTAGCAGCGGCAGCGACGAGAAGGCTCGCACCACGTCCAAGTCCAGCGTGGGCCAGTCGGCCGCGGAGCGCGCGAACGGTGGCAACGGCGGCGGCGGCGGGGACAACGGCGGAAGCGCCGACAAAGGCGGCGGAGGCGGCGGGAGCCCCACCACCGTGAGCGCCAGCGGCAAGGCCGCCGTGACGGACGTGGACGACTTCGGCGACAAGGGCTTCTGGCTCAAGAAGTCGTTCGCGATGGCCATGCTCGCGCTGGGTCTTGGCGCGGTCGTCTTCTTCTTCGTGAAGGGCAAGAAGGTCGTCAAGGACGTGAAGGAAGCCGGCAAGTAGCGCTTCGCGTGGCGCTGCTCTCGGGCGCGTGCCTCAGCGCTTGGTCTTCGGTGCCTTCTGTGAGCGCTGGAGCGCTGGAGGGATGGGCGTGTCGATGGTCGCCGCCGACCTACGCGCCACCCGGGTCTCCGCGGACGAAAGCAGCTCGTCCTCGAGATCGATCTCGACGCTGATTTCGTCGTGAGGCGCCTCGCCAGTGGGCGCGTGCGGATCGTAGACGTCATCGAAAGGCGACGCGGCGACCTCTGTCTTGGCCCACGATTCCCGCTCCTCTTCGAAGCCCAGGTCGGGAAGCGCGGCAAGTCCCGCATCCAGCGCCTCGCGGATCGCTCGCGTCACCTCGCCCATCGTCGCGTACCGTCCCTCGGGCCGCTTCGCGAGACAGCGCTGCACGACCTTGTCGAGCGCCCGCGGCACGTTCGCCTCTGGCGCCCGCTTGCAGATCGACTCGGGCTCGGTGTTGAGATGGTTGTGGATGATCGCGGGCACGCCTTGCTCGATGAAGACCGGGCTGCCGGCGAGCATGCGGTAGAGCAACACGCCGAGCGCATAGATGTCCGTGCGTGCGTCGACAGGTCGTCCGATGATCTGTTCGGGCGCCATGTACTCCACCGTTCCAACGATCATGCCGGTGCGCGTGAGCTGCGTGGTCTCGTGACCGGCCTGGATGGATTTCGCGACGCCGAAGTCGAGCACCTTCACGAAGAGCGGATCTTGCGGGGTGGGAACGAGCATCACGTTCGCAGGCTTCAGATCGCGGTGGATCACGCCGTGCTGGTGCGCGACTCCGAGCGCCGCGCAGATCTGCGTCGCCACGTGGACCGCCTCGGCGACCGGCAGCCGGGTCTGTCGCCGAAGGGCGCTGGAGAGGGTCTCGCCACGACAGAGCTCCATCACGAAGTAGAGGCTGCCGTCTGGCTCGCGACCGTAGTCGTAGACGCTGACGATGTTCTCGTGGGCGAGCCGCGCGGTGTTCTGGGCCTCGCGGAGGAACCTGGAGGCGGTCTCCTCGTCGATCGTCGCAGCCTCCTCCATGAGCAGCTTGATGGCCACTTCACGCGACAGAACCACGTCGATCGCGCGCACGACGAGGCCCATGCCACCCTGCCCGATCTTCTCTTCGAGACGGTAGCGCCCCCCGAGGAGTCGCCGATCGAACGCCTCGGTGCTAGTCACTCGTTCCTCCACGGAAATGATGAAGCACGACGCCAACGTTCACAAGCGATTCTTGGACTACCGCGAGCGCCATGTCTACTTCGGCAAGAACATGCGCATGCTGGACTACACGGAGTTCGCGAAGCTGGATGAAGAGCAAAGGGCCCTCGACAAGATGGGCGACGACCGCGACGACGACGACGAGGCCCGCCTCCGGGTGCTGACAATCGCCCTCCTGATGGACTGATCCTCCACGATTTCCGCAGGATTCAGCGAACGTCGCCCTCGCCCTCGCCCTCCCTCGCCCTCACCCTCGCCCTCGCCCTCCACCTCCACCTCGTCCTCGCCCTGAACCTTTTCCCCAACCCCGTCCTTGACTTTACTGACTGGGAAACCATACTGGTCACCCAGTGGAAGCCGCGAAGAAAGAGTGCATCTTGCTGGAGGCGGCGCGGGCGTTCGCGCGCTTCGGCTTCAAGAAGGCGTCGATCGACGAGATCGCCCGCGAGGCCGGCGTTGGCAAGGGCACCGTCTACCTTGCTGCGGAGTCGAAGGAGGATCTCTTCTACCAGGTGCTGCATCGCGAGATGCGCGCATGGCAATCGGAGTGCTCCAAGGTGATCGACCCGCGCGTCCCCGCCGATCAGCTGCTCGTGCGATTGCTGACCGCGGCGAAGGCCTACCTCGACCAGCATCCATTGGTGCGTGATCTTCTCATAGGCGAGACGACACGTGCGCTGCCCTCGTGGCGCGGGCGCTTCGAGGAGCTGCGCGCGCTCGGTCGGAACAATGTGGCGGAGGTGCTTCGCATCGGCGTCCGTCAGGGGCTGTTCGAGCAAACGCTCGATGTGGATGCCGTGGCGGGCGCGCTGCAGGACTTCAGTCTCTCCGCGCAGGTGCTCTACGGGCGAGACCACGAGACGTTCGCAACGAGGCAGACCGCGGGCATCGGGATAGTGCTGAACGGACTTCGCGCGCGACCGACGTAGCGACGACAACGACTTCGACATCGACCTCGACCTCGACCTCGACAACGACAACGACCTCGACCTCGACTTCGACCTCGACCTCGACTTCGACCTCGACCTCGACCTCGACCTCCTGACCTCCGATCTCTCGTGACCACAAAACTCCTCCAGTCAAAACAGGACTCTCCCATGCCTTCTTTCCCCATGCGCAGTGCTTTTGGCTCTTCTGGACTCCAGGTGAGCCCGCTTGGTCTTGGCTCGAGCTACGGACTGCCGGGGCGCGAGGTCGAGCGGGCGTTCGCTAGCGGCGTGAACCTGATGTTCTGGGGCTTGCGACGACGCTCGGACTTCGCGAAGGGCATCCGGGCGATCGCGCAGAAGGACCGCGAGGGGATGGTGCTGTGCGCGCAGACCTACTCGCGCGCGGCGTCGCTGGTCGCGCCGAGCGTGGAGTCGGCGTTGCGCACCTTGAAGACGCCGTACCTGGATGTGCTCTGCGTGGCGTGGTGGGACGAGGAGCCGCCCGAGCGCATCCTGGACGCCGCGCGCGTGCTGCGCGAGGCCGGGAAGATCCGCACGATCATGCTGTCGGGGCATCATCGCCCGAACCTGCCGCACTTTGCGCGCGTGGCCGGCGTGGACTCGATCATGGTGCGCTACAACGCGGGGCATCCGGGCGCGGAGAAGGACGTGTTCCCTCTCCTGCCCACGGACGAGAACGATCACCCCGGTGTGCTCGCCTTCACGGCCACGCGGTGGGGAACGCTGCTCGATCCGCGCTTGTTGCCGAAGGACGAACGCGCGCCGCGCGCGAGTGACTGCTATCGGTTCGCGCTCTCGTCACCGCACGTGCACGCGTCGCTCTGCGGCGCCAAGGACGCGAGCGAGCTCACGGAGGGCCTCGCTGCGATCGAGCGCGGGCCGCTGTCCGTCGAGGAGCGCTCATGGATGCTGCGCGTGGGCGCGCACGTGAAGAAGGGCCAGAATGCGCAGCAGCGGGTGCTCGGCGCGATCGATCGCGTGAAGAACGGCTTCTGTGCGAGCGCGCAGCCTCAGGCGTGACCGTTCGGACCTCTGATTGTCAGCCCGCGGCGCGGCGACCGAGCGGCTGGCTCTCTTCTTCGCCCACGAAGACCACGGACGAGGGACGCGCGGGCTCGCGCATCGGCTTGCCGTTGTGGATCGTGGCGGAGTCGAGGATCATCTCGCAGAGGGCGCCGTACTCGATGTCGGCGCTCTTCGCGATCTTGGGGAGCAGCGATGTGGGCGTCATGCCGGGGAGCGTATTGACCTCGAGCACGTATTCGTTCTCGCCCTCGGTGACGAGGAGATCGACGCGGCAGGCGCCGGTGCAGCCGAGCGCACGGACCGCACGCTCCGCGAGGTTCATCACGCCGCGGACGCGTGTGGCAGGCAGGCGCGGCGGGCAGATGTATTCGGTCATGCCGGACGTGTACTTCGAGCGGTAGTCGTAGAGGCCGCTCTTCGGGACGACCTCGATCGCGCCAAGGACGCGGCCGTTCAGCATGCCGACGTGGACCTCGGTCGCCTTGATGAAGCGCTCCACCAGGGCATGCTTGTCGTGCGCGAGCGCGAGCTCGATGCCAGCCTGGAGCTCGGACATGGTGGTGGCCTTGGTGAGGCCGACGCTGGAGCCTTCCGAGCGGGGCTTCACGATCGCGGGGAACCCGAAGCTTCCGTGCACGTCCTCGAGGTCAGCGAGATCGCTCTCGGCCGCGACGTAGTACGGCGGCGTGGGCACGTTGTGCAGGCGGAAGAGCTCCTTCGCCTTGAGCTTGTCCATGGCGAGCGCGCTCGCGAGCACCGAGGAGCCGGTGTACGGGATCCCGAAGAGCTCGAGGAGCCCCTGGATGCAGCCGTCCTCACCGCCGCGACCGTGAAGGGCGAGGAAGGCGACGTCGATGTTGGCGGCGCGAATCAATTCGTCGATGCCGCGCGTGGCGGCGCCATACGAGATGCGAACGACGTCGTGACCGCGCTCTTCCAGAGCCTCCGCCACACCCTCGCCCGTGCGAAGCGAGACTTCTCGCTCCGCGCTCGTGCCGCCCATGATCACCCCAACCCGCCCAAACATGCCGTGCGTCATCTGATTAATGTCCTCGCTCGCATCGGGAGAGTTCACCCTTCGGGCCAACAAGAAAGCGCAGTCATCTCGCGGAATAAGGTTTCCAGGACGTGTCCCACCCGCCACACCCCGCGGCAAGGAAAGGTCATGCAACACGGGACCTAACAGGGAAGGCCGCAAAGGGTCAACTTTGCGACAACCAACAACAACAACCTCGACATCGACCTCGACCTCGACATCGACCTCGACGACGACGACGACGACGACGACGACAACTTCGTCAACGACAACGACCGCAACGAGCGAAGCACAAACGCAAATGCGTTAGAGCAACCGCCTCAAGCCCGCATCCCTTCGTGCAAAGCACGAAGTTGGCGATAGCCAAGGCAGGGGAGGCTCGGCAGCGGAGCTGACGAGGGGGTCGTTAGACCCCGCGCGACGAAAGGCGCAGCCGCAGCTGACGAGGGGGTCGTTAGACCCCGCGCGACAAAACCAGCGGTGGCACAGCGAGCGACACGTTTACGAGCAGGCCCTCCGGGCTATTCGATTTCCATCAGCACTGCGGTGATGTTGTCTTTGCCGCCGCGCTCGTTGGCCAGGTCGATGAACTTCTGGACCGTGGACTGGGCTCCGAGCGCCATGATGGGCGCTATGTCGGAGTCGCGGAGGTAGCCGTGGAGACCGTCGCTGCAGAGGAGGAACTTGTCGCCTGGGTGGAGCTTCACGAGGCCGGTGTCGACCTGCACGTAGTCCCTGTTTCCTACCGCGCGCGTGATCACATTTCTGTGAGGTGACTTCTTCGCTTCTTGCGGCGTGATGAGGCCCTGCTTCAACTGCCAGGCGATAAGCGTGTGATCTTCCGTGAGCTGTTCGGCCTTGCCCTGATGCACGCGATAGATGCGGCTGTCACCGACCTGCGCGGTCACGGCGTACTCACCAAGAACCAGAAGCGCGCTGAGCGTGGTGCCCATGCCGCTCTTCGACTTGTCCATCTCCGCCATGGAGAAGACCATGTACGTGGCTGCCTGGATGGAGCTCTCCATCAGGCGACATGCCGCGTGCGCGTCCTCTTCGACGACCGGGTCCGCGAGCTCGTGCAGGTTGCCGATGCCGCGCTTCACCATGCCGTAGACGGTCTCGACCGCCTCCTGGCTGGCGATCTCTCCGGCAGCGTGGCCGCCCATGCCGTCTCCGACGATGTACAAACCAAGCCTGTCATCGAAGAAGTACGCGTCTTCATTCGACTGGCGCTTCCGACCTACGTCGGAAAGTCCGGTGCCGATTCTCCGCAGAGGTGCACCCATGGTTGGGCCGGGCTCAGAAGGCTGCATCAACGTCTCTAGCTACAGGCCTCAGCGTAGAGCCTTTCTTCAGGGACTGGAACGCCGGAAGCTCGTCGCTCATGGAACAATGACGCGAGAGGCGGCTCCCGGGCGGGAACGGGGGCCGAATAGGCCATTTTTCGAGCGGTGCACGCCGCGCTTGTATAAGGTACCAGGCCGTGTCCAAGGGTGCATTTTCACAGCTTCCCGGGGGCAAGGCAAAGATCGGGGGGGCCGAGCTCGTGCTCGCCATGGTCGTGATCGCCATCGTGGCGATGATGATCGTGCCGCTCCCCACCCATCTTCTCGACCTGCTCCTGGCGACCAACCTGTCGCTCGCGGTGGCGATCCTGCTGGTCGTGCTCTACGTGCCGGATGCGCTGGGCATCGCCACGTTCCCCACCCTGCTGCTGCTCACCACCCTGTTCAGGCTCGCGCTGAACGTATCGTCCACGCGCCTCATCCTCCTCCAGGCGGACGCCGGCGACGTCATCCACGCGTTCGGCGCGTTCGTGGTGCGCGGCAACTACGTGGTGGGCGCGGTCGTCTTCCTCATCCTCACCATCATCCAGTTCATCGTCATCGCGAAGGGCGGCGAGCGCGTCGCAGAGGTGGCCGCCCGCTTCGTCCTGGATGCCATGCCCGGCAAGCAGATGGCCATCGACGCCGAGCTCCGCGCAGGCACCATCGACGGCAACGAGGCACGCCGCCGCCGCCGCTCGCTCGCGCGCGAGAGCCAGTTCTACGGCTCCATGGATGGCGCCATGAAGTTCGTGAAGGGCGACGTCATCGCGTCGCTCGTGATCACCATCATCAACATCCTGGCCGGTCTCGCTATTGGCGTGGGCCAGCACGGCATGCCCGCGGTGGACGCCCTCAAGAAGTACGGGCTGCTCACCATCGGTGACGGGCTCGTGTCGCAGATCCCCGCGCTCGTCCTCTCCACGGCAGCAGGCGTGCTCGTGACGCGCACCGCGAGTGAGGAGCCCGACACTCCGCTCGGCGAAGAGCTGTCGCGTCAGCTGTTCGGCATGCCGAAGGCGCTCCGCGTGGCGGCGGGGTTCGTGTTCCTGCTGGCGCTCGTGCCGGGGCTGCCTGCGCTGCCGTTCATCGTGATCGCCGCGGCGCTGCTCCTGATCGCGCGTGCGCGGAGCAAGGCGATGACCCGCGACGACGAGCGCGCGGCAGTGGAGCCCACGCAGAAGGCCCTGCAAGCCGGACACGGGCGCGCGGGCCCGGCGTTCGTGCCGATGGTGGTGCCGTGGTCCATCGACCTGTCGGCGTCGCTCGAAGAGTTCCTGGACGACAAGAGCGATCGCAAGGACGAGACACCGGGTCTGCGCGGACGCATCACGGGGCTGCGCGAGCAGATCTTCGCGGAGCTCGGCGTGCCCCTGCCCGCCCCGCGCGTCCGCGTCGCGCCCAACCTGTCGGACCGCACGTTCGCGCTCTCGCTCTTCGAAGTCCCTGCGCGCGTCGTCGAGGTTCCCAAGGAGGTCGCGGATGCGGACGTCGCGACGTTCGTCCTGGAGCGGACCGCGGAGCTGCTCCGCTCGCGCGCGGCAGATTTTCTCGGCCTCTCCGAGACGCAGCGCCTGCTCGACGAGCTGGAGCAGTTCGCGCCCGCGGTGGTCCGCAACGTGGTGCCGAAGCCCGTGACGCTCACGCTCCTCACGGACATCCTCCGTCGCCTGGTCGAGGAGGGCGTCTCCATCCGCGACATGCGCGCGATCCTGGAGAACCTTGCCACGCTCGCCGCCACGGAGAAGGATGCTCTCAACCTGAGCGAGCAGCTGCGCGCGCAGATGCGCCGCGCCGTCACGCACAAGCTCACGCGCGGACAACACCAGCTCGGCGTGATCACGCTGGACCCGCTCATCGAGGACACCGTGCGCCGCGCAGTCACACGAACGCCCGCGGGCGCATTCCTCACGCTCGCGCCCGCCGCGGGCCGCGACATCATCCTTGCCGTGAAGCGAGCCGTGACGGAGTCCGCGCAGCCCCCGCACCACGTCGTGATCCTCACGCAGCCAGACATCCGCCGCTTCGTGAAGAAGATGGTGGAGAGCGAGCTCCCGGGAGTCACGGTCACGAGCTACGCAGAGCTACTCCCAGAGGTCGCGCTGAGGCCGCTCGCGCGCGCCAACCTCGCAGGCATCGGGTAGCAGCGCAGGGCACCTGCGACGCCGCACTGACGCCGGGCGTTGCCCGTTTGCTTGGCGTTGCGACGAAGTTCACGGTCATCCGTGTTGAGCGACGTTGCGGACCACGTCGCGGTAGGACCTCGACGCTCAGAGCAGGCAGGTCCAGATCGCGCCAGAGTCAAATCGCTTCCGTCGCTGATTCGAGGGCGGAAGCACCGCTCGCCGACGTGAGCGGCAATAGCCGGAATGGGCCGGTGCTCTCTCATGCGAGACTGGAGACCGCCTTCGTTGTGCGGCATTTGCGGATGCTACGCTGAGGACATGAAATGGCTTCTTTCCAGCGCTCGCTCGTCGCATCCCCTCGTTCGCGCTCGGTGGCTGCTCGGCATCGCGAGCATCGGCAGTGCACTGGGGCTGACTGCGATCGCCTGCGGTCAGTCGCAGACGAGTGCCCAGCCGGCCACTGGTAGCGAGCGTGGCGCGTGCTTTCCCAACAATACCTGCCTCGCTGGTCTCACGTGCCTCTCCGACCTGTGCGTGAACGATCCTGCGCGGTCCGACACAACCGACGGTAGCGTCGATGCGGGTCCGACGCCTGACGCAGGTCCTCCGGGACCAGGCACCGATGCCAACTGTGGAACGATCCCGACGTTCACCAGCGCGTGCTTTGCACAAGGACACAACGCGTGTCCCGACGGAACCTGCGTCGACTACGTGGAGGCGGGCTGCCCACCAATCGTGGACTTCACTGGCGGGTGGCCGCTGCGATGCGGCGCCGACGTTGACTGCCTCGAGGGCGGCACCTGCTGCGCTGGCGCGTCTGGCAACGGCGAGCCGATGGTCAGCGCATCCAACCGCTGCATGGTCGACAACACCCCAGGGGTCAGCTTCTATTCGCGCGCCACGCACTGCGATACGAACGGCACCTGCCAGGCCAACGTCTGCCGCAGCGATCTGGATTGTTTCGGCGGCCGCCACTGCGCGATCATGTACCTCACGAACGACCCCAAGGGCCCGGGCGTAGGCGCCTGCGTGAAGTAACCTCGATGGATCCCCCCAATCACGTTCGCCTCTTGACCCGCCGTGGCGCCGTTGCGGCAGCGGGCGGCGCGACGATCGCAGTCTCGCTCGCGCTCCTCCATGCGGGATGCTCGACGGACGTTGCGGGGCCCGCCAATGGGGCCGACGGGGTCGCGGACGCGAGCGACGCTGCCAGCGCGAACCCGCTCAAGAAGGGCCAGATCTTGATGACAACGGGACCTGGGGGGTCGCTCCGGTGGGACACGTTTGTGTCGTTTACCGACGCGACCCCGATAGCCGACGCCAAAGCATTTTGCGTGTCATCCCAGGTTGGGCCGTGCCTCGTCACGACCTGCGGCAACGCACCGCACCCCACGCAGACCACGCCCATTTCTGTGGTCACGATCACCTCCACGGATCGCAGCGCCGGCCCCCCCACAGAAGCAAACATCAACTTCGCGCCCAGCGAGCCGCGAGCACGAACGGACACCGCCTATGCAAGCTCCGGCATCTTCCGGGCGGATCCTGGCACGGCCGTGCATGTGAACGCGCAGGCAGGCGCCATCCCAGCGTTCTCGGTGGACCTGATGATGCCCATGCTGATCAGGCTCACGGCTCCGGTGGGCTGCGTCGATGGTGGCAATGGCCGCTGCCTCGCTGCCCGAACGGAACCGCTGCCAATATCGTGGAGCGGCGGCCCGAGCGAGACAGTTCAAGTCCATCTGAGAGCCAGCGACGATGGCTGCATCAGAAATACTTTCGACACCAGTGACGACTACACCTGCCCCCTTCAGGTACCCACCGCCATCTGCACGTTCGACGCGGCGTCGCACAGCGCCTCAATCCCGGTGGAGGCCCTCCAGCAATATGGTTGGGCGAACGCGACTGTGACAATCGTCGCAACGAACACGCGCCGATTCGTTGATGGCGACTACGCCGTCGAGGTGACGGCTGCGACGAACGGGACCGACCGGTACCTCGTGGTGTTCGCCCCGTGAGTGGTCATCGGAGAGGCGTTGAGCAGGAGAGACGAGCAGCCATGTCCCTCTGGCACGAACCCACGAGCCGCGAAACGTCGCCTTGCGATGCGGATCGATTCATTGACGGCATGGCGTTGAGGCGGCCACATTTGGAGGCGATGAGAAGATTGCGGTGGAGACTCATTTTCGCGGGGTGCATCGCTCTCGTCGTCGCCGGCTGCCGCACCGCCCCAGATGGCGCGCCAGTCGGCGCACCGTGCGATTGCTTCAATCAAGCCGAGGCTGGACCCGTCCCCGACAGCGCCGGCGCGTGTCCTCTCCAGGTCAACCTGGACGCAGTTCGAAAGGTCCACCCTCCGAAGCCCAACACGCGCGGGTCGTGCACCAACGCCGAGCTCGCGCTCGTGGGTGGTCCTTTCGCCGACGTCCTCGCAGGCGTCAGCGCGACGTGCGCGGGCTGCCTCTTCTCCGAGGCCGCGGATACTACGAACTCCCAGTTCTTCATCTGGACCGACGGCACTCACACGGCCGCGGTGGTGAATGCCGGCGCGTGCTTCGGTTCACCGTATTCAGGCGGCAACGCGGACTGCGGCCTTGGAGCCGAGGAGCAACAGTCCTGCCTGGACGCCGCATGTCCGAGGGACACGATTGGCAACACGACGTGCCCTGGCCTCACGAACGACGAGTGCGTCGCCGGTGCGCTCGCTGGAGATTGCGAGCGATACAGGGACCAGAAGATCACGAACTGCGGCGGGTTGTCTGCGCTCGCGGGCGTCCAGAGCATGTGCTTCGACTCCGGCGGAAGCCCCGCCCGCGGCGTGATGTTGTTGTGTGGCGGCGCAGTCAGCGACGCGGGCAGCGACTGACGCGCCGCTTTCTGCCCTTCACCGTTTGATGCCTTCATGCGATCTTCGCGATGGGAGGACGACACGGATGACCACGAAGAAGGCACGCGGGCGAAAGACGGCGAAGGGCAAGAAGGGCCCTGCCCTTGTGACGGTGAAGGTCGACGCGGGGTTGAAGAAGCGGTGGGACGCGCTGTCGAAGGTCGTGCAGCACGCACGACACGCAGGCGCCGAGTAATGGCGGCGGCCGACGCCGCCTGCGCCTCACCGCCGCGCTGCGAACGAGACGTCGCTCGGCGCGAGCGTGAGTCCTTCGATGACGATGCCCGCTCGATCAGTCCACGACCATCAGCTCGGTCAGCACGGCGACGGCATTGCCGATGGGGCGCGGCATCACCACGCCTGCGCGCGCGGTGGTCACGAGGCTCCGGGCGAGCGCGAAGGCCTCGTCGAGCTCGCCCGCGTGGACCAGCGTCGACTCGGAGGCCTGCTTCGGGAAGCGCGAGGGCGCGGGGATGCGCTCGTTGTCGCACGCGCGGTGCACGCCGTCGGGGCGCACCGAGCACACGATCTGGAGCGGACTGTACGCAACCACGCGGCCGTCGCCACGCGACCACCACGCGAACCACACGTCGCCCGAGTTCGACACGAAGACGCGCTCTGCGCCGCGCGCCTCGAGCATCCCGGTGAGCGCGTCGTCCGCCATGAGGGGCGCGCGAGACATCTTGCCCGCGGCCTCGGGGATGACGTGGATGCGCTGCTTCGCCGACGGATCGATCGCGCCGGGGATGTCCGCCGAGGCGACGACGTATGCGGTGGCTGACTCCCACGAGTCTGTCATGGGCACCGGGCCTTCGCGGTTCCACGCCGTCTCCTCGTCTCCTTCCCAGGAGAGGAGGAGCGCCGCATAGCGCGTGGGGTCGGCCTGGTAGAGATCCTGACAGAGTGGAGCCTCGAGCCCTCCCTCGAAGAAGAGCTCCGCGCCGGGCGCGATCGCCTTCCCCTCCGAGCCGGCCATCTTGCCCAGGCTCGTGACGGCGGGGCCGGGCGCCGGCTTGCCCTCCACCGGCGGCTGCTTCTCCGGCCACACCTCGAGGGTGAGCTCCACGGCGTTGAGCGTCTGCGCGAGCTTGCCGCCTCGTACGACAGTCCGCACGGGCAGCTTCGCGCCGCTCGTCACGATGGGCGAAGAAAGAAGCTCGATCTTCGCGCCGCCAATACCAACACTCGCCTTGATCTTGTCGAAAAAACCCATGCGCGCCATCGAGCAAGGCACGTGCCGCGTGATTCACGCGACACGGGTCATGGGATCTCGGAAATTTCGCGAGGATGTGCCCGTCGGTCGGAAAGATCATTCCGGGGTGGCGTCGGACGCCGGACTCGGCGGCATCTCGCTCGGTGTGCCTTGGTGCGTGGAGCTCACGCGCTATGATCTGCCACACGAAGAGATGGCGAAGCGATCCCGTAAACGTACGGTCATGGCCGCAACGCCGCTGCTGCTGGCCGTGGTGCTCGGCGCCTGCGGTCCATCGTCGCGTGCGCCCGTGGAGCCCGCGACTCTCCCTTCCACGCCTCCGCCGCCTAGGAGCGCTAGCCAGTCGCGCGCCAAGTCTCCTCCTCCAGCATCCGATCCGCTCGTCGCCTGCACCAGCGGTGATGCGCACTTCGCGGATGAGCGGCGAGCGGCGAAGTCGCTCACGGAGGAGCAGCAGCGCGCCATCACGGACGCGTTTGACTTCATGCGCGTTCACCGCGACGCGCCCGAACGCGAGGTCAGGGCGCAGCTCGCGGAGAAGGCGTTTCTCCGTGCGCGCACCCTGTTCGAGGCGAATCACTTTGGCGAGGCAGCCGTCGCGTTTCGCGCGATTGCCGTGGACCACGCGGACATCGACACGGGCCTGCATGCGTCGCAGCTCTTCCTGGAGTCGCTCAACGTCCTTGGCTCCAACGCGGAGCCTGCGCGCACGACCTGCTATGACGTGATGGCGCGCGATGTTCCCGTGCTGATCGGGCTGTACTGCGACGACAGGTCGCGCCCCGTGGGCAGCGAGCGCTCGAGCACGTGCGCCCTTCTTCGCAAGATCCAGCGAGACCTGGATCGACTCGAGGCGCAGAAGCTCGTCCAGCGCGCCGACAAGGTCCTTGGCGGCGACACGGCACTCTACGAGCAGGGAGGAGATGCGTATCTGCTCCTGGCGCAACACTGCATCACCGACGCCCGCGCGGCGCACGTCGCGCCCACGGCCGATCGCTGCGACGAGCTCGCGTACAACGCCGGCCGCGCGTTCATGGCTGCAAAGAAGCCGGACCGGGCGCGAGACGCCGCGCGGTTCATGGTGGAGCCCACGAACGGGCTCGCGGGAAGCCCGCTCACGGCGAAGCTCGTGAAGCTGGTGAGGGAGCTTTGAGAGGCCGTCGAAGAAGCGGTAGCGGGCCACCGCCTCGACGCCACGCATGGCGGCGTGTGACGCCACGCATGGCGGCGTGTGACGCCACGCATGGCGGCCGGTCACGTGGCTTCGCGGCGGGCTCGCAAGAGGAGGCTGGCAAGATTTTCAGCCGTGGACACCGCATCGAGGTAGTCGCTATCGAGATCGCGTCCCACGCCGCGCAGCACCGAGAGTATGTCGCGCCACTGTCGGTCGGAGGCCTCGCCGCCGATCTGAAACGAGCGAAGCTTCTGCATCACCACGTCCTCGGGCCCGAGTACAGGTACGGCGCTCATGCCCGGGAAGATGTCCAGCTTCACGCGTCGATCGAGCTGTCCAGCGCCCAACCGGCCCGCCGCAGGAATGAAGATGTCGAGCTTGATGAAGCTTCGCTTGTCGATGACGTTGAAGCAGCTCCTTCTTCGCGCCCAGTTCTACGCATTCGATCGGGAGCCGTCCCTCGACCTCATGCCGGCGCTGCTGCGCATCACCGGCCTCGACAACCGGGTCCTTGGCAAGCCGTTGGGTGGATCTGGAACGAGCGGAAAGTACAACACCACGGACCTTCGAACCGCGTATCTCGGAAAGGACCCGACGTGCGTGCCGCTTGACGGCACTGGTCAAATCATCGGGCAGGTGCAGATCGGCGACTTCCTGGAGACGGATGTCGCCCAGTACGCGCATGACTCGGGCCTCTCGGCCCCGGACGTGCGGCCCATCTCGTCGAATGGAACGACCGCAATCGTGAGCACCGAGACGACGCTCGACATCACCATGTCGTTCGCAATGGCGCCGAACGCGATCATCCTGCCGGTGTTCTCGGAGGGCTCGCTCGCGGGCATGAACGATAGCCTCAACGTCCTAGCAACGCCCAGAGCCGACTTGCCGCGCCCTCTGGCCAACCAGATTTCGTCGTCATGGAACGGCTCTGCGGATGACAACACGACGCAGGCCATGAAGCAGTTCATCGTCCAAGGGCAGGCATACTTTCAGTCCTCCGGAGACAACGGGGCGAACGCGTACATCAACGTGGTGAAGGACTTCACCAACACGTGGACGGGCGCCGGGATTCAATTTGGCACCGTCGTCGGAGGAACGATTCTGACGATGGACGGCGCCGGAACGATTACCTCTGGATTCGCCGCGGTCCCTGGCTACGATCTCGCTACAGGTCTCGGCACGCCGCGCTGCGGCCTCATCTACGCGCTGGCGGGAGGCACGCCACCAACGCCGCCTGGACCGCCTGGACCGCCTCCGACCGCGCACGTTGACCTGGGGATCACCGAGGCGGAAACGGGACCGAGGCTCTGCTTCTCGGGGGCCACGCTCTTTCCCAACGCCCACATCAACACCGAGCTTTCGGGCATTCCGGGCCGGTCGAGCGACGTCGCCGGGCCCAGTGGCAACGTAAACCCCGACGGCACGCTCACGGACATCGCTCCGTTCAATTCGAGCTACGTGCTCCTCAGCGGCTGTAGCCCTGACCAACTTGCGGGTACAGTTACGATCACCATCACCGAGAGCGTGATGGGGGCGACGGTTGGCACCTTCACTCAAAGCGTGCCGGCCGACCTCTGGTGCCCGAATGGTGCTGACACGAGTTTTGGGAGTGGCTGTGGACCCTAGTTTTCCTCGAGTTGTTGGCGCAACCTCCTTGGTTGTCGCGCTCATCGTTGCGATTGGGTCGGCATGCTCGTCGACTTCGTCGGGAACGACGGGCGAGAGTGGAGGCCAACCCGATGCGGCGCCCGCAAACACGGGGTCATGCGTGAACCTAGACGCTGGAGGTGGCACCTATCAGGTCTTTCGCCTGAAGAACGGTCTCTGCGACAGCATCGTGCGCCCAACGCAGGGAGGTCTGTTAGCGTGCCGGATACTTCTCGACGGTGTGGACGGCGGATGCGCGGCCAACGGTCTCTGCGACGGGACGATGAGCGACCAGGTCACTATCGCCGCCATCTTCGCCGATGCTGGGCAGACGCAGACGGGCGGCCTGCTCTGCGTGTTGCCCCAGCAGTCGCCCGCGACGGTGGGACCTGGCTGCGGCTCGCCAAACTCGTCGGGCTGGTGCTACTCCGTGAAGGGCTGCGAGGTGGACGCAGGCGCCCAGTGCGCATCTGCCGCTTGCGCAACTCCCGGCTACCTAGCCGCCGCATACTCGAGACAGGGCGTATGGTTCGCCTGCCCGTAGCTTTCAGCGCGTTCGCCCTCCTGGTGCCGCTTGCCGCGGTCGGCGCTTGCACGAACTCGCACCAGAACGCGGACGCTGGCGCGAACTCGGAAGCTGGAGCCGACGCAGACATGGTCTGCAGCGATCTCGTAGCGCCGCCAGTCGTCGTGCACGTCCAGGAGACGTCGGGCTACGACGTGTGCGACGCAACGGTCTCGATGAGTGCTGGTGGAGCAAGCTTCCCGTTCGATTGTAGCGGATGCCCGGACGCCGGTACGGCGGCTGATGCGGGTTCAGACGGTGGCGATGCTGGCCCCATGGTCTCCAAGGCAGGAACGTGCGACTACTCCGTCCACAATTTCCGACCGCCGACCGCGCTGTACACAATCTCCGTCGTCGCGCCAGGCTACAAGCCGACGGCACTCACAACGCAGGTTACCCGCGTCGACACCGGTACCTGCACGCGCGACTTCGCGGACTCGCCGCTCATCGTTGTGCTGTCGCCCAACTAGCCGAAATGGGATGGCCTTGCCTGATGGCGATTCGATGGTGGATTGCGTTTGAGCATGAGTCCAGCGTCGTCGACAATTGGTGCGATGCTGGCAGTTCTCGAAAAGATGGTCGCGCGAACATCACGCACACGGCTGCTGCTTGTCGCCGTGTTGTGCGTCGCCAGTCCAGGCTGCAAGCGCTTCCGACGGCCTCCGCCTCCTCATGTCGATCTCACGCAAGGCCAGACCCTGTCTCTTGCCGTCGCGCGAGCGGAGTGGAAGACGCATCCAACGAGCGACGCGCACGGCAAAAGACGGACGCCAGTTCCTCCCAACGCCGAGATTGTGACGGTCGAATTCCCAAGCGCAGTCGGCAATCTGAAGGCGTTCCTTTCGGCGGACCCAAAGGACGGAAAAGGGCACCCCGCGATCGTGTGGATCACCGGTGGCGACTGCAATTCGATAGGCAGCGTCTGGACGGACGACCCGCCCGAGAACGACCAGACGGCACGCGCATTCCGAGAGGCAGGCGTCGTCACGATGTACCCGGCACTGCGTGGCGGCAACGATGGTCCGGGCGCGCAGGAGGGATTCTACGGTGAAGTGGACGACGTCGTCGCGGCGGCAGACGCTCTTGCAAAAGTGCCCTATGTCGATCCGTCCCGGATCTACCTTGGCGGACACAGCACGGGCGGCACGCTCGCGCTTCTCGTCGCCGAGTCCAGCTCGCGCTTCCGAGCAACCTTCGCGTTCGGTCCAGTGAGCGATGTGCGCGGCTATGGCGGCGAGTTCGTTCCTCTCGAGCTCGAGGAACAGCACGAGATCGAGCTGCGCGCACCGGGAGTCTGGCTCCATTCGGTCAAGACACCCACGTTCGTGCTCGAGGGAGCCGGCGGCCCTGGCAGGACCGCGAACACCAGCTCACTCATCGCGATGCGCAAGATCTCGAAGAATTCTCAGATTCACTTCGTGCTCGCAGCGGGCCACGATCACTTTTCGATCCTTGCGCCTACGACCGCGCTGCTTGCGCAGAAGATTCTCTCGGACACCGGACCCACCACCAACATCACCGTGACCGAAGCGGAGATCGGGAAGGCGCCGTGAGATGCTTCGTCTTGGCGCTCGGCTTCGGCTTGCTCTTCTTCGCTGGCTGGGGTCTGGCTTTCCAGAGGCTCTTCGGCGCACTGGCTGCGAGATCCGCGGCCAGGTCCTTCGCCGTTGCGTCCGTCGCCTCGAAGCTTCCCTGGACGAGGTGCACCGGGGCGCGCTTCTTCGAGCCCGCGTCGAAGAAGCTGCCGTTGTCGACCCAGACCACCCAGAGATCGTAAACGCGGGTCTTCCCTCGCATGACCAGCCAGCGACGCATCTCGGAGTCCGACGCGTCGAGCTCGTCCTTCTCCAGACGCTTCACGAACCCGGCAGGCGTCTTCACCGTCGCGCCGCAATAGGCCGTTGCCGCGCCCTCCCACTGCGCACGCGACACGGCGTCGAGTGCGTCGACGTCCGCGAGCGTCACGCGCGCGCCGGCCACGAACGTGAAGGGCGGCGCACCGAGCGCCTTGCCGTACGCCTTCGCGAGCGTCTGGATCACGGGGTGCTTCTTGCCACGGACGAGCGTGAGCCCTTCGCGAAGACGGCCGTGCGACTCGAACGCCTTCAGGATCGCGGTGGTCGCCTCGGGTGCCAGGTGAAGATGCTGCTTCGCGGCGCGTGCGACGTCGACAGGCTCGGAGCGCGCGATCTCGCGCTGGAAGATCGCGAGACGGTCTGCCGGCGGGATCCTCTCGATGACCGCATCGGCCGTGTTCTCGTAGGGAGAGCAGACCATGACCAGCGCGTAGAGCTCCCTGGGGAACGGCTGGCCAGCCCTCAACGACGCCTCGATGGGCTTGATGCAGAACGCGAACACGCTCTCACGCACCTGCTCCGACGGATGGTCCACGGCGCGACGCGCGATCGCCCAGGCCCGCTTCGTCAGCTGCGGCGCCTCGACATCTTCGAGCCAGGCGACGAGCCGGTCTCTGGCCTTGCAGTAGTCGCTCCACGCCGGTGCGGCGAGCGCGTGGACCAGATCGTCTTCAACCCCCATGTCTCCGCTCACATCCTCTGGCGGACTACTTTTCTTGGGACGACTCCCATCTTCATCACGATGCCCTTGGCTTCTTTTTCCAGCATCGGGTGGATTCGCTTCTGGCCCACGAACATGCCCAGGAGGTGAGGGTTGATCTCGGCGAGCTTTCGGAGCGCGCGGCCGGCGCCCTTCATGTCGTTCGTGGAGGCGTAGGCGAACGCGCGGGCTCGCCAGATCTGCGCCTTCATCTCGGCCATGTCGGGGGCCTCGGGGTTGAAGAGGTCGAGCGTGTCGACTGCCTTCTGACCTTCGCCCGTGCGCGCCCAGGCCTCGCTCGCGACCGCGGCGAACATGGCGCGCGTCTTCGGCTCCTGCTGCTTGCCGAGCTCGAGCTGGTCGGAGAGCGAGCGCGCCTCCTTCACCTCGCCGAACGTGAGATGGATCATCGCTCGCATCGCGCGGACCTGCGCCGCGACGGGCGCGAGCTGCTTGTCCAGTTTGACGGACTCGAGCACGGCCTGTGCCTCGCGCGGGCTCTCCTGCATCAGCAGCTGCGCCTTCGCGAGGATCGCCTGCGTGTCGCCCTTCTTGAAGTCGGTGTCGAGCGTCGCGAGCGCCTTCTTCCGTCCCTCGTCCGTGTCGGCGCTCGAGAGCAGCGCGCCGAGCTTCTGCGCCTTCCCGAAGTAGCCCTTGAGCCAGTAGAGGACGCCGCCCGTGGCGACGGTGAGCACGCCGGCCACCGCGAAGCCGATGTTGTTGCGGAAGACCAGCGCACCGATCCACACGAGCGCGAGCACCGCGGCCACGCGCAGGTAGATCTTCTTCATGTCCACCGGCGGGCGCTCGGTGGGCTTGGACAGATCGCGAAGCTCCTGCTGGACGTCCGAGACGCTCTTCCTCTTCGCCTTGTCCGATTTCTCCGACCGCGCAGACAGGCTGCCCAGCTTCGACGGGGCACGAGAACCCTCCACCTTTGGCGGGGCATCGGAGACCCGCGGCTTCGGGGCATCGGAGACCCGCGGCTTCGGGGCATCGGAGACCCGCGGCTTCGGGGGGTCAGAGTCTTCGGATTGCGTTTCGGGGTTCTCGCTCACCGTGCCCGAATACCGCACCCGGCCGCTCGCGGCAAGACGAGCGCCCGCGAATCTCGGGAAAACCCGCCTATTTCTTCTTGCCGCCGGAGACGGTCTTCGTTGCCGCGGCGCGCTTTGGAGGGGGCATCGACGGAACCGCGAGGTCAGCGAAATCGGGGTCGCCTTCCTCCACCACGGCCCGGAAATGGATGAACAGGCTCTGCGCGATGGACATGCAGGGCACGGCCAGCAGCGCGCCCGTCGTGTGGAAGAAGTGCTCACCCACGAGCAGCGCGAACACCACGAGCACGGGATGGATCTTTGCCGCGTCGCCCATGATCTTCGGATTGAGGAAGTTCGCCTCGAGCTGGTGGATGCCAACGATCCACGCAAGCACGAACACCGCCACGGGTACGCCCTGCGTGAGGCCGAGTGCGACGGCCGGGATCGCGCTCGCGATGGATCCGAAGATCGGGATGAGGGACATGACCGCGCACACGAGGGCGAGCACCGGCCAGTACTTCAGCCCCACGATCGCGAAGCCCACGGCCGAGAGCACACCGTTGACCACGCAGATGATCAGCTGGCCGCGCACCACGCCCGACAGCCCGCGGTCGACGCGCCAGAGCAAGACGTCCACGCTCTTCCGCGAGCCGGGCCGGAACAGCGCGGCCATGAACGCGAAGATCTTCTCGCGCGTGAGCATGATGTACGCGGCGAGCATGAGCGTGATGCCAAAGATGAAGATCACGCGGCTGACGCCTGCGACGATATCGCGCCCGATCTTCGCGAGCTCCAGCGCGTTGCTCTCCGCGTACGCGAAGCTCTTGCCTATGGCCTCTGCGAAGAGTCGGTTCGGATCGAACGACTCCCCCTCGCGCGGCTCGTAGCGCGGCTCCACGGAGTAGCCACCTCCGCGCGTGGGCGTCACGACGAACCCCTGCCCCACGTCCACGGCCATGGAACCATCTGCGCGCGGATGCACGACGAGCGCGGCGGGCTCCTTGTGCTCTTCCTTCACCGTGGACGGCGCCTGCGATGCACCCGACTCGCGCAGCCGCTCGCGCGCCTTCTGCCATTCGGCTTGCACATGCAGGCCAAGGCCCGGGAGCTCACGCCTGAGCCCACCGAGCTCCACGACCACGCGCGGCGCCGCGACCCGCACGAAGAGCGCGATGCTGCCCAGCACAAGCACGTACACCATCACGATCGCGAGCGGTCGCGCGACGTGGATGCGGCGCTCCACCAGGGCCACCAGAGGCCACAGCACGTAGGCAACGATCAGCGCGAGCACGAACGGCAGCAGCACCTCGTGAGCGACGAGAAGCACACCGAGCACAAGCACCAGAGACCCGAGCATGAAGCCGCGGCGCACCCACGGCGAACGCGGCGGGCCTGGCGCCGGCGAGTCGAGCACGTCTTCGGTGGGCGTCTCGCCACTCATGCCGGCGCCGCTCATCCCAGGTCCTCGAAGAACGGACGCAGGCGTTTGTATGTATCGTGCAAGTATTCCGGCATCACACGCACGTCAGCGATGACGGGCATGAAGTTCGAGTCGCCAGCCCACCGCGGGACCACGTGCCCGTGCAAGTGCTCGTCCACACCAGCGCCCGCTGCCTTGCCAAGATTGAAGCCCACGTTCAGGCCCTGGGGAGACGTACCGCGCTTGAGGCGCACGACGCACTCGCGCAGCAGGCTCATCGTGGCCGTGTACTCCTCCTCGGTCAGCTCCTCCGGAGAGGCCACGTGACGACGCGGCGATACGAGCAGGTGCCCGGCCGCGAACGGATACTTGTTCAGGCACACGAATGCGTGCGGCAGCACCGCGAGCACGCCGTTCGCTGCGCGCTGCGCCTGGGCCTCGGGCTTGGGGTATGCGCACAGGAAGCAGCCGTCGGTCTTCTTGCCGAGGATGTAATCGATGCGCCAGGGTGCCCAGAGCGATTCGCTCATGATCGTTGTCCGCGCCCCTCAGCCGCCAGCGGCGCTGTCCTTCACCGCTCCAGAATCCACGTCCCCACTGTCCGTGTCGCCCGTGCCCGTGCCGCTGTCAGGGGGGTCGGCGGCGCCGTCGAACAGGTTTCCAGGCGGGAGATCCTGTCCGTTCTTAAGCTTGCTGTCGCCGGTCTCGCCGCATGCCACGACCACCGCCGCGACCACGCACGTCAAAGAAAGAACGACGACCACCCGACGCATGGCTCCACCTTATCAGAAAAGAAAAGGGCCGTGCGGTGAGGCACGACCCTTGTAGAGCGCGCTACCCGGGGTGCGTTGGCACTGCCCGGGCTGCGCGCTCAGTCGAGGAGCCAAGGACTATTCGTCCTTCTTGTCCTTGTCGACGGCAAGGTTGCCGAGCTTCTGCTTGATGAGCTCGCCGATGGTGCCACCCTTGCCCTCGTCGCCGGCCTTCTTGGGGGCCTTCGACTCGCGCTTGGGAGACGACGACGCCATCGTGGGCGCCTGAGCAGCCTCGCCGATGCGCATCGACATCGTGAGCTTGCGCTCCTGCGTGTCGAGGTTGGCGATCTCTGCGCTCACGGTGTCGCCGATCTCGAGGGGACGGCTCTCACCGGCCTCGTTCTTCGGCTCCACGATGTCGCCGGTCGGGATGAGACCCTCGATGCCTTCGCGCACGCGCACGAAGACGCCGTAGTCCACCACGCTGATGACCTTGCCCTCGACGACCTTGCTCGGCGGGTACTCGTTGAAGATAGAGGGCCACGGATCGTCCCAGATCTGCTTGATGCCAAGGGAGACCTTCTTCTCGTCGTGGTTGATCGAGAGGATGATTGCCTCGACGTCGTCGCCCTTGTGGAAGAGGTCCGCCGGGTTGACGACCTTGGCCGTCCACGACAGATCGCTCTTGTGGACCATGCCGTCCACGCCCTCTTCGATGCCGATGAAGACGCCGTAGTCGGTGATCGAACGGACCTTGCCGCCGATCTTGTTACCGGGCGCGTACTTCTCGGTGAAGACCGTCCAGGGATCGGGCTCGAGCTGCTTCAGACCAAGCGAGATACGCTTGGACTTCGCATCGACCTCGAGGACCTGGCAGTCGATCTCTTGCGCCATCTCGAGGAGCTTCGACGGGTGCTTGACCTTCTTGGTCCAGCTCATCTCGCTCACGTGGATGAGGCCTTCGACGCCCGGCTCCAGCTCGACGAACGCGCCGTAGTCGGTGATCGACATGACCTTGCCGTGGACCTTCTTGCCCGGCGGGTACGCCTCTTCGGCGTGGTTCCACGGATCGTCCTGGGTCTGCTTGAGGCCGAGCGAAACACGCTCCGTCTCCGCGTTGTACTTGAGGACCTTCACGGTCACTTCGTCGCCCACCTGGAACACTTCGCTCGGGTGGTTGACGCGACCCCAGCTCATGTCCGTGATGTGGAGCAGGCCATCGATACCGCCAAGGTCGACGAACGCGCCGTACTCGGTGATGTTCTTGATGACGCCCTTGACGATCTTGCCCTCCTCGAGGGTCTGGAGGGTCTTGGACTTCTGCTGATCGCGTTCCTTCTCGAGGAGCACGCGACGCGAGAGCACGATGTTGCCGCGCTTCTTGTTGAACTTGATGACCTTGAACTGGTAGCTCTGACCGATCAGCTTATCGAGGTTGCGGATGGGGCGAAGGTCGACCTGAGAGCCGGGAAGGAATGCCTTCACGCCGCCCTTGATCGTGACCGAGAGGCCACCTTTCACGCGCTGAGAGATGGTGCCGTCGATGAGCTCGTCGCGTTCGCACGCGCTGGAGATCTCATCCCACACCTTCATCTTGTCAGCCTTCTCCTTGGAGAGCATGACAAGGCCGTCGTCGTTCTCACGGCTGTCGATGTAGACGTCCACGCGATCGCCGGCCTTCACCGTGATCTCGCCGGAGGGTCCTGCGAACTCGTTGAGGGCGATCATGCCCTCGCTCTTGCCACCGATGTCGATGACGACGTTATCGCGTTGCACCGCCACGACGGTGCCCTGGACGATCTCGCCTTCTTTGCCGAAGTCTCCGCCTTGGATACTGGCTTCAAAGAGCGCCGCAAAGCTGTCCATGCCGCCTTGCGTGGGTTCAGTTGTGTTCGTCATTCGATTTTTGGTTTCCTCGTTCATCGCGACGGAGCCTGTGCTTCCGTCGCGCCTTTCTCCCGCCCAAGCGCCGCAAAATGCAGACAGTTCGGGGGGAGGAAGCGAATACCCCAGGTATTTGCGAGAGTCAAAGGGGACCAGGCCAAAAGCGCCCACAAATCTCCCCGTAAACGTGGACGCGAACGCAAACCGGCCCGATCGGTCCGTCCACTAACACCTCACCCCAGCGTGACGAATCAGGTTGAAATCCCCCAGCCATCAGTCAAAGTGCCCGGCGATGTCCCCGCGTCCGCTCCTCTCTGTCGCGCTTCTGCTTGGCCTCGCGCTCGCCAGCGGCTGCAGCGCAAGCTCCACGTCGGGCAACGGCAACGATCAGGGCAGCGGCACCAGTGACGCTGGCAACGCATCCGACGGCGGCACCGGCACGCAGCCGACGAACGACGCGGGCTCCACGTCCGGCAAGGACGCTGGCCCCGCTGGTCCCCTCGTCACCACCATCCGCATCCACTACCCGCTCGGCACGATGAGCGGCGCCCACGCCCTCGCCCTCCGAGGCTCGCTCGCACCGCTCGACTGGAACGCGGGCAAGCCGCTCGTAGCAAACGCTGGCGCAAGCGACACGTACACCTTCACGTTCCCAGCGCCGAGCGGCGTCACGACGCCCTTCGAGGTGAAGCCGCTCATCGACGACGCCACGTGGTCGCTCGGCCCGAACTACAAGATCGCGCCCGGCGCCACCGCGGACATCTACCCCCGCTTTCAGCAGACGAAGGGCACCTGGTCACGCGCGTATGACTTCGCGTCCAAGACGCTGGGCAACTCCCGCGGCGTGTGGATCTACCTGCCGCCCACGTACGTGGAGAACACGCTCGTCAAGATGCCTGTAGTCTACATGCATGATGGCCAGAACCTGTTCGACCCCGCGGCGACCTTCGGCGGCAACACGTGGAAGGTCGCCGAGACCATGGACGCGGGTGCGAGCGACGGCTCGATCGCGGAGGCCATCATCGTTGGCGCGGAGAACACAGCTGCCCGCATGGACGAGTACACGCCGGTCGCAGACCCCACGTACATGGGCGGCAAGGGCGATAGCTACCTCACCATGCTCATCACGGAGCTGAAGCCGAAGATCGACGCGGACATGCGCACGCTCCCCGATCGCGAGCACACCGCGATCCTCGGCTCGTCGCTGGGCGGCCTGATCAGCGCGTACGCCGGAGTCACGCACGCGGACACCTACGGCCTGGTCGGCGTGATGTCCCCCTCCACGTGGTGGGACAACAACTGGCTCATCGGCGACGTCGCGACCACGAAGACCACACCGCGCCCCCTTCGCATCTACGTGGACAGCGGCGACTCCGGCGCAAGCAGCGACGACGTCACCCAGACGAAGATGCTAGCGGACCAGTACCGGACCCTCGGCTACAAGGACGGCACGAGCTTCGACTACGTCGTGCAGGCCGGCGGTCAGCACAACGAGGTCTACTGGGCCCAGCGCCTGCCCGGGGCCATGGCCTTCCTCCTCGGACCTGGCCGCTGACCTCGACCTAGACCTAGACGCCAACTCCGCTACGCTGGCGGCTCCATGCACACCCTCAACGCTGCGTCTCTTGCCAAGATGTCGGAGCTCGCCGTGTCTCGGGCGCACCCGAAGGTCATCGCGCATCTCGCGGGGGTGCTGACGGGGGACGCGCCGCTTGCGGCGTACAAGATGAACGCGTTCTGTCTCGCCGATGAGGTCGGCGTGACCAAGGTGGAGGCGGTGCGGTCGCTGCTCATCGCGACGCGGCTCGGACTGCTCGATCTCAACTGGGATCTCTTCTGCCCGTCCTGCATCGGCATCCCGGAGTACTTCAAGCATCTGATCGACCTCGCGCCGCGCGCGCACTGCGATCTCTGCAACATCGACTGGAACGTGGACATCGAGGACCAGACGGAGGTCACGTTCACGGCGAACCCGGACGTGCGGCGCATCGACTACGCGGACTTCGGCGACCGCAAGTGGCCCGACCAGATTGGCTGGTGGATGGACGCCGTGAAGCGTGACAAGCGCATGCTGCCTCTCGCGGACGTGCTCGGCGCAGGCGAAAAGAAGCAGTACGAGAAGGATCTCCCCGCGGACGACTACAGCTTCCACGTCATGGGTCATGTGGACAAGGCCGTGCAGATCCGCGTCGCCGGCGAGCGCGCCGCAGCGCCGCAGCGGGTCTCGTTCGTCGTCGAGAAGGACGGCCGCGTCGAGCCGCGTCAGGTCACGCTCGCGCCGGGCCCCGTGCACATCGACGTGGACTTTCGCTTCGAGAGGCTCTGGGGTATCGCCATGGTCGCGAAGACCAGGCACGCGAGCTTCGTCAGCGCGTCCTACGTCTTCGCGCAGCAGGACTTCCGCGATCTCTTCTCTGGCGAGTTCCTGGCGCCGGGCGTGTCGTTCGGGATCCGCTCCGTCACGCTGATGTTCACGGACATCAAGGGCTCCACGGAGATGTACGAGGCCATGGGGGACGCGCCCGCCTACGGGCTCGTGCAGCAGCACTTCCGCATCATGACGGAAGCGATCGCCGCGCACGAGGGCGGGATCGTGAAGACGATCGGCGATGCCGTGATGGCTGCGTTCCCGGTCAACGCGCAGGCGGTGGCCGCAGCGCTGCACATCCAGCAGGAGATCTCCCGGCTCTCGACCGAGCTCGGCGGGATCGAGGTGAAGATGGGACTGCATCGCGGCCCGGCGATCGCCGTCACGACGAACCGCTCGCTCGACTACTTCGGCAGCACGGTCAACATCGCGGCGCGCGTGCAAGGCCGCTCCGAGCCACGTGAGGTCCTGGTCTCCGAAGACGTCTTCCGCGATCCTGCCGTCAAGGAGCTCCTCAGCGGACGCATCGGCGGGCGCGGAACCTTCGACGCGCAGCTGAAGGGCATCGAGCGCCCCATCAAGGTACTGAGCGTGGTCTGACGCGTCAGGGGACGACTGGGCCGACTGACGGTGGGGCGGAGCTGTCGTGTTTGTCGCTCATGAGGACGAACTGGCCGCTGGTCGGATCGAAGTCGAAGACCTCGCCGGTCTCGATCTTGTAGACCCAGCCGGAGAGGCGGAGCTTTCCGCTCGAGAGCGGCTCGGCCACGAACGGGAACTCGCGCAGGTGCTCGAGCTGCACGAGGACGTTCTCGCCCACGGCCGCGCGCTCTCGCGAGTCGGGATCCAGATGCCCGTAGCGCTCCTCGACAAGCTCGCGGACGCGGTCGGACTGCGCGAGCCACTTCGACACCAGCGGGACCTGCGCGACGGTGCCCGGCGACATCAACGCACGGATCGCGCCGCAGTGCGTGTGCCCGCACACCACGATGTTCTGCACGCCTAGGATTCTGACCGCGTACTCGATCGCCGCCGCCGTGCCACCGGGAAGGCTGGGATGGGGCACCATGTTGCCGATGTTGCGGACGGTGAAGAGCTCGCCGGGATCCGTGCCGGTGATCAAGTTCGGCACGACGCGCGAGTCGGAGCAGGTGATGAAGAGTGTCTCGGGGTTCTGTCCGCGCGTGGCGAGCGTCTCGAACAGCTCACGATAGCGGGCAAAATGCGCGCGATGGAAGGCGTGAACACCGTCTACGAGCTTCTGCATGCGCCCGACAGATTAGCACGAGCCCGCGCTCACTGCTGTTCGTCCAGGGGATTCGGTGGCTTCGCGGATGCGCTCGGCGCAGGCGGCGATCGGGATCATTCCGGAGAGCAAATGATCACAAGGGCTACGCGCTCTCCTGCGTGTCGCCCACCGCACATGCCAGCGATCCGGGCTGCAGGGTCATCCGTATGTTACATTCAGAACATGCGCACGAACCTCCTTGGAGTGCTGGCAGTCTGCTCGGCTCTCGTCTTCGCGTGCAGCTCCACCACGTCGTCCAGCGGAGCTGGTGGCGGCGATGGAATGACGAACGGCGACCAGCGGGGCAGCAGCGCTGGAGATCATGTGCCTCCGCCCGCGCCCACGTCCATGGATGGCGGGTACGTGCCGCCGCCGCCGACGGGCCTCGCGGACGCATCCACCGATTGCCTCTCCAGCGCAAAGCCCGGCAGCCTGGACGCGATCAGCGTGACCACGCTCACGTCCGAGATCACGGTGCCCATGTGCATCTACAAGGGCAAGGTGCTGCTCGTCGTGAACACCGCGTCCATGTGTGGCTACACGCCGCAGTACACGCCCCTGCAGGCGATCTACGCGAAGTACGCGAGCCAGGGCTTCCTCGTGCTCGGCTTCCCATCGCAGTCGTTCAATCAGGAGTACGCGAGCGGCATGGACGTGTCGTCGTTCTGCACGATGACCTACGGCATCACGTTTCCCATGTTCAAGATCGGCAACGTGAACGCGCCCGACGAGCAGCCGCTCTACACCTGGCTCAAGGCGCAGCCCGTCAGCGGCACCGCCGACGTGGGGTGGAACTTCGAGAAGTTCCTCATCGGCAAGAAGGGCGACGTCGTCCAGCGCATCCTCACGGCCGTCGTGCCGGACGATCCCTCCGTCACCAGCGCGATCGAAGCCGAGCTCGCGAAGTAGCGTCCAGCGACGTCGCTGGTTCACTCGAACCTCAAGGCCGCTTCTGCTGCGCGACAGGCGGGGCGCGCTCGGCGAGGCCCGAGTTGACCAGAGACGGTGAGGCGCGGAGCTCGTCCACCACGTGGTACTCGGCCTTGTAGTTCTTCGCGAGCCACACCTCGCACGCGCGCGAGTGCTCGTCGAAGTACTGGAACTGCACGGACAGATCGAGACACTTCTTGAGCGCGGGCTTCGCGTGCTTCACCTTGTAAGGCTCGCTCGCCTCGTCGATACCGCGCGTGTAGACGATCTCCAGGATGGTGCCCTTCCACGCCGCAGGGATCGGTGAGCGACGGAAGTCGTCCACGAAGTCACCCCACATCAGCCCCGCACGAGAGCCCGCGGCGATGCCCCAGCGCGGCGGCGCCGTCGCCACGAACGACGTGGGCTTGAGGTCCAGGATCTTTCCGTACTCGCCCTCGACCTTCGAGATCGCGACCATCTTCTTCTCGTACCAGTCACGCACCTTGTTCTTCACGAACGCCTCCACGTCCTCCTTGGTACCTGCGCCGCGATACGTGGGGAACCTGAGCGGCTCCACGCCGCTCTTCCTGGCCTCCTCCGCTGCGAAGAAGTGGGCCTCTGCGACCGCGTCGAGCGCGCGGCGAATTCGCTTCTCCACGTCCGGCGCGGACTCGTCGGGGAAGGCGGCGCGGATCTTCGCCTCTGCGTCCGCCGGATCCTTCCAGAGCGCACGCACGCGCCCGTACTCCGAGCGCGCCTGCGTGTCACCACCGGAGAGATGGGAGCTCGCGCGGCCCAGCTGCGCGTGCGCCTGGACGGCGACGTCGCGGCTCGCTGCCCTGTCGATGAGCCCCATCTGGCGCGACAGCTCCGCGCGTGCCTTGTCCCATTCGCCCTTCTCCACGTAGTGGGCCCCCACCGCGAACGCCACGTGCGCTGCCTCCTTCGGCTTCTTGTCTCCGTAGGCGCGCGCGAAGGCGTGCGCGTCGTCGAGCGCACGTTCCTCCTGACCAAGACCGATGCGGAGCAGCGTGGCATCCGACAGCGCCTGGTCCGCCTTCTCGCCGCGCGGGTCCGCCTTCGCGTACTTCTCGAACCAGTCCGCGGCGAGCTCGTAGACGGCGATCGCCTGGTAATTCTGCCCGATCTCGAAGCTGGCCTTGCGCGAGAGAGCGCTCCGTCCGTTCGTCGCGGCATCGAACTCGAGCAGCGCCTTTCGCGCCGTGATGGCCTTGGCGACCAGGCGCGCAGCCTGCAATGCCCGCGCGGCGTTGTAGCCGATCTCGTCACAGCGCTGCGCCGTGGGGGGCTTGCCCGCGGCCACCGGAGCCTGGCAGTGCTCGCGGAAGAGATCGAAGTACATGTTGCCGCCCTCCTCGTAGAGCGCGAGTGACGCGAGGCCCGTGAGCGTGGCAGCCTTGGCGATCTTCGCCTCCGCCTCCTTTCGCGTCAGGTCCACCGCCACGATCGAGAGCCCCAGGCAGGACTCGGTGTTCTTCTGCGCGAGATCTCCGCGGCAGTAGAGCTCCTCCATGCGCGGGATGTCAGCGCGCATCTCGGCGAAGCAGGCGGGACGCGCGGGCTCGCCGTGCATCGCGAGGATGTTCGCGCTCTCCAGGTACAGCTGAGCGGCGTAGATGCCAGAGTCCGGATCGCACGGGTTCTTCGCGATGTCGCGGAACGCCTCCGCCGCCTCCGCCCAGTGCTGCGCCTCGAAGTACGTGCGCGCGCGGGCGTACTTCACCTCGCAGAGCTGCGCCTGGCCCGCGGCGTCCGACGCCTGCGGCTTGATGGTGCACACGTACCGGTCGAACGCGTGAAGCATTCCGCGCTGCGCATCCGTGAGCGGCTTCTTCCGCAGGCGTGCGGTCTCGTCGGGTGACGCCGACGCGCGCTCGTCACGCGGCCTCAGTGTGCCGTTGCCGCGGAGCGCCTCGCCCTTGGCGTGCTCTGCCTCGAACACCTTCTGGTAGCAGAGCGCGGCTGCGTACGCGGCCTCGGGCGCGTTCGGCGCCTTCGGATCGTCGTCCACGACGGCCTCGAACGCGGGACCGCACTCCGCCCACCGCTCGTCCGCGTAGAGAAGATCGGCGAGCGCGAACTTCATGCTGTGAGCCGTGGGCCAGTCCTCTTTCACCAGTCTCGGATACGTGTAGCTTGCAAGTTCATCCTTCGTGAACGTTTCGACAGCGCGTTTGTAGAGCGCCGCGGCTAGCTTCTTCGTGCGCTTGTCGCCGGTGCCGCGCTGGTTGCCGGTGCCCACGGCCTCCAGGTGGTACGCCATCGCGGTCTCCGTCACGAGCGCCGCGGTCTTGTTTGCGCACGCGAGCTTCACGTCGACAGCCTTGTCACTTGCGCGCATGTCCCTGTGTGCGCGCAGCTGGTTCTCCAGCTCCACCGCGATCGCGTCCTTGTCCGATGCGCGCATGGCCATGGTCGCCTCGGTGACGTGCGCCTGGTAGGTGCACGCGCGTGCGCCGCCACGATCGCGGGCAAGCAGATCCTTCATGACCATGATCCCCTCGGGGTAGTGCCCCGTGTCAAAGTAGGCCACGCCGAGCGTGTAGAGACGATCGAACGTCTCGACGTTCACGCCTGCAGGATCGCGCGAGATGCTCCGGATGAAGCCGTACGCGCGCGCCGGATCGCCGACCAGCGCGTAGACCTGGATGATGTCGCGACGAGCATTCTCCGCGAGCTTCTCCGCCCCCGGCAGCTGCGAGAACGCGACGCCGAAGTCGATCACCTTCTTGAACTCGCTCATCGCGTGCGCGAAGTCACCCTGGTTCCAGAAGACGTAGCCAAGCTTGTAGTGTGCATACCCGAACAGCTTGTTCGCGGGCGGCGGGAACGAGACCACCTTCAGGTACGCCTGCGATGCGAGTGGCCATTTCGTTGGGTCGCCCTGCCCTTCCTCGAAGAACAGCTCGCCAAACGCCAGGTACGCATTCGGGATGAAGCGAGAGTCGGGCCGCTTGGAGATGAGCTCGTAGTAGACCTTGCGTGCTGTATCGTTGTCCTTGCCCTGCTCGTGCTCGTACGCCAGGTAGTAGAGGACGGCGTCGAGCTCTGGATAGTTCGGGTAGTCCGTCTTCAGGAGCGTGTAGTTCGCGATCGCCTTCGCGCGCGCGCCCTTCGCAGCGCCGTCAGCGACGTTGGCCTGCGTCTGGAAGTCGCCTGCCTTCGCGGGCTCCTTCTTCTTCGCCTCGTCGCGCGCGATCTCTGCGAGGGTCTTCTCGCGCACCGCAGCCGCCTCGAGCTCCACGTAGTCCTCCGCCAGCCTGCGGATGATGGTCGCGCGATCCGCGGCGCCGCGCGGCGTCTGCACCAGCAGCTGCTCGACACCCTGGATCTCCACGATGAGCATGCCCTTGCGGCGGATGTTCAGCCGGAACGTACGATCGTCACGCGGCCCATCGAAGCCCTCGGGCGTGGGCTTCTTCCCGTCGGGTCTCCTGGTCTCCGTTGCCTTCGGCGCGACGAGATGGATCGTCGGCGCTCCGCCATGAGCGGTCACGTCGAACGTCTGCGCGCCGGGAAACGCGCTGCAAGAAGACAGCGAGCTCTTCGCGCTCTCGTCGATACAGACATCCGCCGCACGCGCCCCCTCCGCCATGAAGACGGAGCCAAGAACGCAAGCAGCCATGACGAGACGACCACGCCGCGCGAACGAAGAGAGCATAGGACCTCCGGCGCCTTCCGTGTCTCGCACGGCACGGCCTTGTTTCCGCGACGCGCCCCGTGATCCACCAAACGGGGGACCAAGCGCAGCGCGGTGTTGCTCCTAGGACCGAGGCTCGCGCCGAAACCTTGGCACGAGGAATATTTTTCCGTCAGAAGGTGAAGCAGCCGTCCTCGACTTCGACTTCGACCTCGACCTCGACCTCGACCTCGACCTCGACCTCGACCTCGACTTCGACTTCGACTTCGACCTCGACCTCGACTTCGACTTCGACCTCGACCTCGACCTCGACTTCGACCTCTACTTCGTCGTGCGTGCGTTCGCTGCGATGAGCGTGTTTTCAAGGAGGCACGCGATCGTCAGGGGGCCGACGCCTCCCGGCACGGGCGTGATGGCTCCTGCGACCTTCTCTGCCTCTGCGAACGCCACGTCGCCGACGAGGCGTGTCTTGCCTGCGCCCAGCTCCGGCGCGTCGATGCGATTGATGCCGACGTCGATCACCGTCGCGCCTGGCTTCACGAAGTCGCCGCGGAGCATCTCCGCCTTGCCGACGGCCGCGATCAGGATGTCCGCCTCGCGGCAGACCGCTGCGAGATCCTTCGTGCGCGAATGGGCGATTGTGACCGTCGCGTTCTTCGCGAGGAGGAGCTGCGCCACCGGCTTGCCGACGATGTTGCTGCGACCCACGACGACCGCGCGCGCGCCTTCGAGCTTCGCGCCGGCGAGCTCGAGCAGCTTCATGCAGCCGCGCGGCGTGCACGGCGTGAGGCTCTGCCTGCCAGACGACAGAAGACCGGCATTCACCGGATGGAATCCGTCCACGTCCTTCTTCGGATCGATCGCGTCGAGGACCTTCTCCGGGTGGATCTGCTTCGGGAGCGGCAGCTGCACGAGGATTCCGTCGACCACGTCATCGCGGTTCAGCTTGTCGATCCACGAGAGGAGCTCGGCCTCGGTGGTCTCGAGCGGAAGGCGATAGAGGGCGCCGTTCATGCCGACCTCCTTCGCCATCTTCTCCTTGTTGCGTGTGTAGACCTGGCTCGCCGGATCCTCTCCCACGAGCAGCACGCTGAGCCCCGGCGCGCGACCATGCCTGGCGACGAACGCGTCCACGCCCTTCTTCACCTCTGCGCGGACCTCTTCTGCCAGCTTCTTGCCATCGAGTACCTTCGCGCTCATGTGGTCTCCTTGGGGGTTGGCTTCGGCGCACGCAGCTGATGAATGACCACCGCCGCGATGACGCACAGGACGCCGACGATCTGCGAGGTGGAGAGGATGCTGATGCCGCCACGGTCGTCGCGACGGAGGATCTCGAGCCCGGCGCGTGCCACGGCGTAGAGCACCAGGAACGCGGCGAACACCTGCCCGTCGTAGCGCTTCCGCGGATGCACGTAATAGAGGCAAAACGCCGCGATCGCGAGCGACGCAGCCGCTTCGTAGATCTGTGTAGGATGCACGGGATTGCTCCACGCGGCCGGGTTCTGGAGCGTGTGCGCCTTCCACTGCGCCTCGCTCGCGGGGCTCTGCGGCGGGAAGGACAGCGCCCACGGCAGGGACGACTCCGCGCCGAAGCAGCAGCCCGCCAGCAGACAGCCCATGCGCCCGAACGCGAGCCCGACGGGCACGCAGAACCCTGCCATGTCCGCGGCCTTCCAGAACGGGAACTTGTCGCGCTTCAAGAGAACGATGGCTGCGAGCGACGCGCCGATGAAGCCGCCATAGTACGTGAGACCACCGGCCCAGAACTCGGCCCACGCAAAGCAGTTGGTCTCCACCGGATGGCAGACGCCGGCCGCGACGTCCCAGTGTCCCTTGTAGCGGCCCGCGCACTCGGCGCGCGTGACGAGCCAGTCGACCTTGGACGGGTCCGTGCAGATGTGCACGTAGTCCATGAAGTGCCCGTCGAAGAAGACGTGGAAGATTCGCGAAGCCGCGACGCCAGACAGGAGCATCGCCAGACCAAGGTCCACGATCACGTCGGGGTTCTGTCCGATGCGCTTCGCCCAGAGCGCGCCCAGCGCCGTGGCGATGAAGAACCCGGAGAGCAGCATCACGAAGTACGCCGGGAAGCCCACGCCTTCGAGACGAAAGAGCTCCGGTCGCATCCGTGCGCGCCCGACTACGCCTTCTCGCCCGCGGGCTCGGGCTCTGGTGCGGCGCCAGGCTCTCCTGCAGGTGCCACCTCGCGGCTCGGGTCGCTCGGGTCGTGCGTGTCGCCGAGCGGGAGCTCTCCCACGACACCTTCGGCCGGAGGAGCCGCGGCGATCTCTGCGTCCACCGCAGAGGCAAGGTCCCCGCTGGGCATGGGACGGCGCTTCGGCCCACGCTTGGAGGTGAACATATCCACCGCCATGAGCGCGACACCGACACAGATGGCGATGTCCGCGACGTTGAACGTGGGCCAGTGGTCCGTCACCTGGTGGGCCGGGTTGTACTTCGCGATGAGCTCGTTGCCCTTGTGGATCGTGTCCGCGCGGAGGTCAATGAAGTCCACGACGAAGCCGTAGCGGATGCGATCGAACACGTTGCCGAGCGCCCCGCCGAGCACCAGCGGCAGGCCCCACTTCAGCGCGCGTTGTCGCGGGGTGAGCCGGCGATAGAGCGTGACGATGAAGGCGATCGCGGCGAGGGACACCAGGAGGAAGAACGGACGACGCACGTCCTCACGGGTGCCCTGCAAGAGGCCCCACGCGCCGCCCTTGTTCTCGGCGTACATGAGCGTGAGGCGATCCTTCACGAGCTCGAGCGGCGCGCCGCCCTTCATCGGATTGAGGTTTGCCTCTGCCCAGAGCTTGCTGCCGATGTCGCTGACGAGAGAGATGATCGCGACCGCTGCGAGGAACGAAGGCGGCGGGCCCGGGCCCAGCGACGGATCTGCGATCTTCTTCGCGGCGAACATCGGCGGATCGAGGCGCTCCACGCCGGGCGCGATCGGCTCCTCTACAAACTCGACGACGGGCGCCGGCTCTGCGGGGGCGGCCGGGCTCGTGCCCGCCTCGAGGCTCAGCTCGTCGGGCTTGGGCGCGGGTGCCTCGCCTTCGGTCGACGCAGCTTCGCCCTCGGGATGTTGGGGTTCTTGCGCGGCGCCGGAGGTGTCTTCTGAGGTCATGAGGCGAAAAGCGGGGTCACGTCGCTCGTGGACGTGAAGCAGGTGAAGGCTTCTAGCGAAGCCATTCGCGTTTGAGAACGTTTTTTCAGGCCTTGCCGAAGGACTGAACATCTGTCTACATGTTCAGTACCATGGCAGCCGCAGTTCCCCCGCCCTGGCGACGCCCCAAAGGCCTCGCCGCCGTCGTTTCACACTGGCAAAAGAGCGAGATCGTGAAGCCCTGCGTCGTGGCGGACAAGACCGCCAAGGAAGCGGAGGGCACGTATGCGCCCTTCCCCGCCGGGCTCTCCCCACAGCTCACGGCTGCCCTGCGCGCTCGTGGAGTAGATGTACTCTACAGCCATCAGGCGCGCGCCTTCGACGTCGCGAACATTTCGGCCAACGGGGCTTCTGGCCCGAGCGGCCAGGAGCGCTGCGGGCTGGTCGTGGCTACGCCGACCGCCAGCGGCAAGAGCTACTGCTTCCACCTGCCCGTGCTCGACGCGCTCATTCGCGACGAGGACGCACGCGCCATCTACATGTTCCCCACGAAGGCGCTCGCGCGCGATCAAGAAGCAGGCATGCGCGAGCTGATGCGCGAAGCCGGCCTCAAGACGCCCGCCGTGGTCTACGACGGCGACACACCGGGGGACGCTCGCAGGTCCGCGCGCGAGATGTCGCGCGTGCTCATCACCAATCCGGACATGCTCCACACGGGCATCCTTCCGCACCACACCGCGTGGGCGAAGACGTTCCAGAACCTGAAGTACGTCGTCCTGGACGAGCTGCACACCTACAAGGGCGTGTTCGGCTCGCACGTCGCAAACGTGATCCGCCGGCTGCTCCGCATCGCGGAGTTCCATGGCTCGAAGCCGATCCTGATCAGCGCCACGGCGACCATCGGCAACCCGCGCGAGCACGCCGCGCGCATCTTCGGCATGCCCGAGGAGCGCGTCGTGTGCATTGGCGAGAGCGGCGCGCCCCGCGGCGAACGTCGCGTATTCCTCTACAACCCACCAGTGGTGAACGCGGAGCTCGGCATCCGTGCGAGCTACGTGAAGCAAGCGGTGATGCTCGCGGCGGACCTGGTGCGCGCAGAGGTGCCCACGATCGTCTTCGGGCACTCGCGCAACAACGTCGAGGTCATGCTCCGGTACCTGCGTGACAAGGTCGCCGGCGACATCGACGCAGAGCGCATCCAGGGCTATCGCGGCGGCTACCTGCCCGAGCGTCGCCGCCAGATCGAGCACAAGCTCCGCACGGGCGAGATCCTGTGCGTCGTCGCCACCAACGCGCTCGAGCTCGGCATCGACATCGGCGATCTGGATGCGGTCGTGTGCGCCGGTTACCCCGGCTCGGTCGCGGCCACGTGGCAGCGCTTCGGACGCGCAGGTCGGCGCGCAGAGCAGAGCATCGCCGTGCTCGTCACGTCCAGCGCCCCACTGGACCAGTACCTGGCGCGCGAGCCCGCATACCTGTTCGGCGCACCCATCGAGGAGGCGCGCATCGATCCAGACAACGTGGAGATCCTGCTCCAGCACCTGAAGTGCGCCGCGTTCGAGCTCCCTTTCCGCAGGTCCGAGTCGTTCGGCTTGCTCGGCCCCGCGGAGACGGGTGAGGCGCTTGGCTTCCTCGTCCATCACAAGGTCCTGCACGAGGCCGGCGGCGCGTACCACTGGGCCACGGACGCCTACCCTGCGAACAACGTCTCGCTCCGCTCCGTGGGCTGGGACAACGTCGTGATCATCGCGCAGAACGGACCCAACGCCAGCGAGCGCAGCCCCGACAAGGTGCTCGCGGAGATAGACTTCCGCGGCGCGCACACCATGGTGCACGAGCAGGCCATCTACCAGCACGACGGCGAGTGCTACCAGGTCGAGAAGTTCGACTACGAGAACCACAAGGCGTTCGTCCGCAAGGTGGAGCCCGACTACTTCACCGACGCCATGACCTACACGCAGATCAGCGTGCTCGAGGAAGAGGCCACCGGTGACATCAACGGCAGCATCACGAAGGCCGCCTCTGGCTGGGGCGAGGTGTCCGTCGTGGAAAAGGTTGTAGGATACAAGAAGATCAAGTTCTACACGCACGAGAACACCGGCTACGGGGAGGTGCACCTCCCCGAGATGCAGATGCACACCACCGCGTTCTGGCTCACGCTGCCGGAGGAACGCATGAAGACGCTGCCCGGCGGAAAGGCCACCGGAATCGACGCGCTCTACGGCATCGGCATTGCGCTGGAGACAGTGTCCACGTTTGCCCTCATGTGCGATCCGCGCGATCTCGGGACAGCCCTTGGCGACGTGGAGCCGAACGACGGCAACGATCCGCCGGCCACGCGGGCTCCCGGTGAAGGTGAGCTCGATACGAGCTTCGGGCGCACCAAGCAGACCGGACGTGTACCGATGAAAATGCAGGGCGGGCCTCGCCCCGGCTACGATCCCACGCTCTTTCTCTACGAGCACATCCCCGGCGGGACCGGCCTGGCCGAGCGCATCTTCGCGCTCCGTGCAGAGCTCATCCCGCGCGCGCACCACCACATCAAGAGCTGCCCATGCGACGGCGGCTGTCCCGCCTGCGTGGGCCCCGCAAACACCTCCTACGGAGCCCATGGTGACAAGCGCCACACGCGGAAGAGCATTGCGCTCCAGCTGCTGTCCGAGCTGGTCTCCGCGTGACGCCAATATGAGCTAGGATCGTGGTCATGCCCCGCGTGACGCGCCCCAATCGAATCGCTGCGCGCGCAGCGGGCGTCGTGGTCATGGCGGGTGCGCTTGTCACCCTCGCGTTTGGATGTCTCACCGGCTCTGGGCCTTCACTCACCGACGGCATCGACGCCACGCCTCCGCCTCTCACCGGCCTGGACGACGGTAGCGCTCAACGCGCGGACGTGGACCTTGGCGATCCGTTCGCGCTGATCGGCCTCACGCCGTCGCACGGCCCATTCACGGGCGGCACGCGCACGGTGCTCTCGGGCCGCGGCTTCTCCACGAAGGTGCGGGTCTTCTTTGGCAGCACCCAGGTCGATCCCAGCGCGGTCATCGCGAACGATCCACAGCACGCCGCTGTGGTCACGCCTGCGGGCGCGCCCGGCCCCGTGTCCGTGCGCATCGTGGACGACGTGACGAACAAGGAGCGCACGCTGGCCTCCGCGTTCACCTACGACGCGCTCGTCGTCACGCCGCCCTCTGGAGCCACCAGCGGCGGCACACGCATCCTGGTCACGGGCGCAGGAACCCACTTCGTTTCGGGCGCCACCGTGAAGGTCGGCGCGCTCGACTGCGGGGCAGTGGCAGTCACGGACACGACACACCTCCAGTGCGTGACCCCCGCGTCTGCAGGCCCTGGCATCGCGGACGTGACCGTGACGTTGCCCGACAAGTCCACCGTGCAAGCGCGCGACGCGTTCACCTACAGCGACGCGCCCGACGGCAACCGCGGTGGCCTCTCCGGCGGCACGCTCTCGGGTCGGATCACGGTCGTCGTCATCGACTCGTACACAGGCACGCCCATTCCGGGTGCCAGGGTGATCCTGGGGACGGACGCGGCCTCTGCGAAGTCCACGAGCAAGTCCGGCGTCGTGCAGATCGACGATCCCACGCTCACCGGCAAGGTCACCGTCACCGCCTCTGCGAAGTGTCACCAGCCCACGACGTTCGTGGACGTGCCGGTGGACACCGTCACCGTGTACCTGTCACCCGTGCTCGACCTGTCGTGCGCCAGCGGCGATCCGCCCTCCATCGGCGGCGGTGGCGGCCACAACGGCGGCGGCATCGCGGGCGAGCTCGTGTTCCCCGGTGGCGTCGAGTTCCGTCGCGGCAACTGGCAGAACGTCCCGCCGCCCTCTTCCCCCACGGAGCGCAACGCGGCCTACGTGTTCCAGTCCTCTGGCGGCTCCACGGCGGGGTTCGACCTTCCCGCGATCGATCTGGCGGTCACCACCGACTCACCGGGCACGCGCGGCTACGCGTTCTCGTCCCTCGTGTTCCCCGGCAACGTCACGCTCTATGCGCTCGCCGGCATCGAGGACCGCTCGTTCTCGCCGCCGCGATTCACGGCGTACGTGATGGGCGTAGCACGCGGCCTCTACGTGCCGGAGGGCGAGCAGCTCACGCAGGTGAACATCTCGATGACCACGTTGCTCGATCACGCGATGACGCTGACGGCGAACGCGCCCTCGCCCGGCCCACGCGGCCCCGATCGCTTCGCAGCCACCATTGCCGTGACGCTGGGCTCCAGTGGCTTCGCGATCATCCCAGGTGCGAGCCGCATCACGCCGCTTCCGCTCACGGGCCAGCTCACCATCATCGGCATTCCGTCGCTCGATCAAGGGCTCACCGGCGAGTCGTACGTCGTGTCGGCGAAGGCGGCCACGGGACCGGAGCTCGTCATCCCGGCAAGCATCGTGTCGCGCGTGAAGACCACGGACACCAGCGGCCCCGTGTCCCTGGGCGGCTTCCTCTCGGTCCCCGTGCTCACGGAGCCGGGCGTGGCGCCGTGGCCGGGTACGCACCTCTCATTCTCGGGACCGCCCATCTTCGACGTCTCGGTCACCAGCATCAGCTCCGACCTCGTGACCTGGACCATCTTCGGACCGCCCGGCGGCACCGCGTTCGACCTCCCGGATCTCACCGCTGTGCCCAGCGCGGATCCGCTCGGCCTCCGCCACGGCGCGATCACCACGACTGTCTACACCGCACGCGTCGACGCGTTCTCCTATGCGACGGCGCGCTACGGCCAGCTCTCGACAGGCGCGTGGAACGCCTACTCGGTGGACACGCGACCGGGAGTGTACTGAGGGGTGGCGTTCTTCTCCGCGAGAGCCGTGGGACGGGCAAGCCGAAATGGATGGGCGGCGGGCGGCGCACTGGCGTTCATTGCCGCGGCGTGCGTGCTGTCCTCGTGTCACTTCGATCCCGCCTACCGCGACATCGCCGAGAACCTCGCGCAGTGCACGGAGGGTGTCATCGAGTGCCGCTCCACGCTGCTCACCACCTGCAAGGACGGACAGGTCGTCGTCACGCAGGACTGCGGCAGCCAGGGATTTGCGTGCTCGCCTACCCTTCTCGCATGCACGCCCTGCGCGGCCAATACCACCAAGTGCGACGGCGCCAACGTGCTTCGCTGCGATCCGCAGGGCCAGACCTACGCGAAGACGGAGACGTGCGACGGGAGCCGTGGGATCGCCTGCCGCACAGGCGCCTGCGTACAGCTCTGCCAGGAAGCGCGGAAGAACCGCTCCAACGTGGGCTGCGAGTACTGGGGCGTGGACCTGGACAACGCGGTCACCAGCCAGGGAAATGCGTCGGCGCAGCAGTACGCGATCGTGCTCTCCAACCCGCAGCCTGATCTCTACGCGCACGTCACCGTGGAAGAGGACGACTCCATGCCGGGCCAGCCCGCGAGCGTGCGCGTGGTGGGCACGGCCACCGTCACGCCGCGCAACCTGGAGGTGTTCAAGCTCGGCCCGCGCGAGGTCGACGGCTCCGCGGACGGAACGTTCAACACCGGCACGGGCACCGCGCTCACCCGTCACGCGTACCGTGTCCGATCCGACGTGCCGATCGTGAGCTACCAGTTCAACCCGCTCGAGAACGTGAACGTGTTCTCCAACGACGCGTCGCAGATGCTGCCCACGGAAGCGCTCGGCGGAAATGGCGGGCGCGCGTACGTGGTCGCTGGATGGCCACAGACCATCGCCATGAGCGATGTGCCCGCGCAGAACTTCGGCATCAACCTGCGTGTGTTCCTCGCGCTGGTGGGCACCAAGGAGAACACCCACGTCCGCATCCACAGCCAGGCGCGCATCATTCCCGGGCCGCCGGTGATGAACGGGCTTCCCATCGGTGGGACGCTGGATGCGGTGCTGCAGCCCTTCGAGGTGCTGAACCTGGAGACCGGCGACTTCGACGCAGACTTCACCGGCTCCACGATCGAGGCGGACGGGCCGGTCGCCGTCTACGTGGGCAGCGAGGCCTCCGACGCGCCATTCTTCAGCTCTCTCGCGGAGCGCTACTGCTGCGCGGACCATCTGGAGGAGCAGCTCACGCCCATTCGCGCCGTGGGCAAGACCTACGTGCTGGGTCACGTTCCCAACCGAACGCGCGTGGTTGCGGCTGCTGGTGGTGCGATCTCGATCGTGCCGGAGCCGGAGTACTACCGCGTGGTGTCCGCGACCGACGCGAAGATCACCGTTACCACCACGCTGCCCGCACCCTACGACACGTTCGACCTGGAGGGCGCCGGCGCGAGCGGGACGCTTGTTTCGTTCGACAACTTCCAGCTCACGGCGACCGGGCCCGTGATCATCGCGGACGTGCAGGCCAGCCAGGAAGCGGCAGGGGTGCAGCGAGGCCTTCCGGGGGGTGACCCGAACCTGGTCTACACGTCACCGGTCGAGCAGTGGCGCAGCGACTACGTGCTGCTCACGCCTGACAAGTATGCGTTCGACTTCCTGGTTATCAGCGCGCCGCGCGGAGCCGCGGTCTACCTGGATAGCCAGAAGGTCGACTCCACCATCTGTGACGTCACCGCGGGTGATGGACTGCTCGACAAGGATCGCGGCAGGCCGTCGGACTTCGTCGTGTACCGCTGTCAGCTCTCGTTCCCGGCGATCGATCCGCAGAAGAGCGCGCCCAACAACCTGTCGCCCGGTCGACAGAATGACGGCGTTCATCGCGTGCAGGCGGACTTCCCGGTGGGCGTTCTGGTCTACGGCTTCGACTCGTTCGTGAGCTACGCGTACGCGGGCGGCACGGAGCTGTCGGACATCAACGTGCAGTGATCAACGTGCAGTGATCAACGTGCGGTGACGACCTGCGGGCGCGGCGCGGGCCTCACGGGCGCGCTCGGCCTGAACGGCGCGAGCGGCATGGGCGTGAGCAGCTGAACCCGCGAGCCTGGCCCCGACTGGCGGACTGCACGTGTGCACTCTGCAAGCGTCAGGCGACGCGGCCCGAACGGCGAGGCATCCGCGGCGTCCGAGTCCATCAGCAGCGTCGGTGTATCCGTGCCGTAGTCGTCCGGGTGGCCCGGCATGTCGAGCACGACGTGACCGATCTCGTGTGCAAGCGTCAGGCTGGTGGCGCGCGCGCGAATGCCAGCGCGATCGATGAGGACCACGTTGCGCAGGCTGGAAAAATCGCTGGAGATGAAGGACTCACCGATGCGGCCGCTGCCGGAGAAGCGCGGGATGATGATGACCTCGATGGTGGAAGGGTCGCCGTCGTCCAGGGCCTTCACGAGCGTGCGCTCTTCCAGCGTGCCAGCAACGGAGTCGGAGTCCGTGAAGTGGTCCAGGCCGTCGGCGAAGTCGATGTGGCCCACGCGCACCGTCATGGTCGCGTCCTCGGGCGGACCAGCGAGCGCAACCTTCGCGAGCTCACCGTTCGCGCGTCGCACGGAGACGTCGGCGCCAGGCCGCGCGCCGGGCATGGTCCGGGCGTTCGTGGAGATGGTCCCCGTGAAACCCTCCTTCTCGATCGCGCGTACGAACGCCTGCGCAGCGAGCACCGGTCCCATGCCTGCGCCAAAGGTGACACGCACCGTCTTCTTGTCCACGAGCAGCGCCGCGGAGCCCCCGCTCGCTCCCACACCGCCGGTGTCGCCGAACGCGACCAGATGGGACGGCGGCGGATCCACCACGTGAACGTCCGCACCGCCGGTGAACGTCACGCCGCACTGACCCCAGATCGCAGACGCGAGCGCGAGCTCGGTCTTCATCTCGTCCGCGGCGGTCTTGTCATCCGTACCCACGGATGGCGCGCCGCCCTTGTCGAAGCGCACCACGAATGGCCGGATCTTGGCGGTGTACGCGGGCGCGACATCCGCGATGCGTGGCGTGCCCACGCGCACGCGCAGCAGTTTTCTGCCGTCGCGCTGCAGCTCCACGGCGCCGCCAACCTCGCCGCGAACGCTGCGACCGGAGACGAGCGGATGACGGCGATCCACGTCGTCCATGACGAGCCGCACAGGGACGGATGCAAAGCATGCGAGATCGCTCTTGCCGCGCTCGCACGTGGAGCGCTCGAGCGGCACGTCGATCTCGTCTATGCGCTGCCCCTGCGCGGCGTAGCTCACGATGTGAATGCGAGGCACCGACTCCGCGCGCGGCGGTGTCTCGAGCGTCAAGCGAAGCGCATCGGGATCGTCGTAGCGCGCGCTCACGTCACCTTCCACGCGCTCGGGCGGTGTGCGCTCGAGCGAAAAACGACTGCGCACCAGGTCCAAGGGGCGCATCTCCCCGTCCTTCAAGCCAGCGCCGAACACCAGCACGCGCGCAGCGTTCTGCACGCCACGCGACTCGACGACCACGTCGACGAAGCCGGGCTCGATGCCCTGGATGGCTCCGCCCGCCGGCACCACGCTGCCCCACGGGACCGGACGTCCGTTGGCGACGATGCGCGCGCGCTCCGAGCCGGCGAACGCGAAGAGCTTCTGGCCTACCACGCGCGCCGGGAGTGGGACGAGGTCCGCACGAGCCGCGTCGGGCAGGAACGCCTGTTCGGCATCGCGGGTGCCGTCGCCGTCGTCGTCGTCCCTGTCGGCCACCACGGATACGAGCAGTGCGTCGTCGGCGCTGCTACCGCGAATGGGAGCAAGCACCAACGCCAGGAGACCAACGAACAGCGCGGGGCGAGTCCTCATGGAACGGAACAACCCCTTCATCGTACGACAGCAGCCCGCCTTACTCCAGCCAGCCCCACTGGATGAAGCGAACGGCGCGCTCCGTGAGCACCGGCCGCGGATCGCGGGCCTTCTGTGCGCGGAGGACGAGCGCTGCCCAGGCGACGTTTCCAAGGTTCTTCGAGCCCAGGAGCTCCGTGGCGATCTCGCGAACGGCGCTCTCACGGCTCTCGCGGCTCTCGGGGGGCTCGCTCGAGCCGGCCTGGTGAGCGGCGCCAGACGGCTCAGCCCCAGCGCCAAGATCTTTGAGCGCTGCAAGGGCGAACCCGCGGAGCTCTTCCTTCTTCGACTGTCGCGCTGCGATCTCGAGCTGCGGGCGCAGGTCGTCGCGCCCGTGGTCGCGGGCCAGATAGAGCGCGGCGCGCACGGCGTTCTCGTCTGCGAGCGGGAGCACCTTTGTCATGGCCTCCATCATGGGTCGCGCGGACTTCACCTTCGCTGACGCCATGCGGAACAGGAAGGTCATGTCACGGTTCGCGCTGGGGCGATCGCTCAGGCGTGCGACGAGCTCGATGGTCGGCCGCGTGTCGGGCGGCGGCACCGCAGCGCCACCCGTGCTGTTCGGGGCGACGCCGTCGCGATCGGTGCCCGACGCAAGCGCCCAGGCAACGAGAGCCCACGCAGCGCGCGCGCTCTCCGGACCGGTGAGGGATTTTCGCTTTGCTTCCTCGAGCGGGGTGGGATCACCGCCGCGCTGCGCGACCTCGGCGAGGACAAGCCAGCGACCGAGGTGGCGCTCCGCCTCGCGCAGCACGAACAGCGCGCGACCGATCTCCTTCGGTGCACGCGGCGTGCGAACGAGCGGCACGAAGATGTCGACGCACATCGTGATGCGGTGCGCCTCCTTGATCATGGGGGCGAGGCGCTCGAGCAGTGCGCCGTTCGACTCCTTGCGGACCACGCGCGCGGTCTCTGCGCAGAACGACGTCAGCGAGTGACGTGTGGCAGCCAGCTTCGCGAGCTGCGGCGTGAGCTGCGGGTCATCGGAGAAGCAGGCAGCGCTGAGCGTTGCGCTGCCGCCAGCGTCCTCGGCCGAGAGCGCGGTCTTGAGCAGCGGGATGACGCGCTTGTCCTGCGACTCGGAGAGCTCGCGGATGGCGGCGGCGTAGAGCTCGCGGTTGGTCGCGCCGCGCTTCACCAGCTCCTGCGTTGCACGCACGAGCGAGCTGCGGATCTCCGGGCTGAACGGCGCGAGCGCGCGAAGCGCACCAGCAAGGCGGGCCTCGGAGAGCGGCTTGCGACGGAGGACTGCCTCGAGCTCTTCGTCGAAGCGCGCACGCGCGCCCTTGTCCAGAAGCTCTGCTCTCGCGAGCTCCGGCTTCCGCAGGGCGGGGTGATTTTTCTTCGGAGCCTCGGCTGCCATGATCGTCAGAAGGGACAATCACAGTACCAGGTAAGCTCACGCGCGCGTCATCGAAATCGTGAGCGACTCACCCTCGACGTCGACGATTTTTCCATCGGCAGGTGGCGGAACGTTTGCGCTTGCCAAGTGCATCGTCAGCGAAGTCGCGAGCACCTCACGACCGATGTCGTCACCATGGCGCTCCACGATCTCCTTGGTGCGCGGCGTACCCACAATCGTGACCAGCACCCGGTCTGCGTAGTCGAGATTCATGTCCTTGCGCATCGCCTGCAGACGGTTCTGCAGCTCACGCGCATAACCGAGCGCAAGCAGCGATTCGTCGAGACGCGTGTCGAGCACGACAACGCCGACCTTGTCGCCCTGGGCCGCAAAGCCGTCCTTGGTCTCGAAGGAGATCTCCACGTCCTCGCGCGCGAGGAGCACGCCGTCCCACGTGGCCTCCCCCTTCTCCCACACAGCGGTCACGATCGTTCGCGCGACGTCGGCCGTGAGGCCCGTCATGCTCTTCTTCAAGGCCTGCGCCTCGCGGCCCTTGCCCTTCTGTCCGAGCGTGCGGAAGTTCGGCTTCACGGAGAACGACACGTACTTGTCCGTCTCGCTCTCGGGCACGAAGCTCACGTCCAGCACGTTGAGCTCCTCCTTGATCATGGGCAGTGACTCCGCCAGGCTCGCCTTCAGCGTCACGTCCGACAGGATGATGTGCGCCACCCCGAGCGGCTGCCGCACCTTGATCTTGGCATGCGTTCGCACGCCCAGGCCCAGGCTCACGAGATCACGCACCGCGCGCATCTTCTTGCCGAGCGCATCGTCGATGAGGTGCGGGCGGGGCTCCGGAAAAGATGCAAGATGCACGCTTTCCGGGACCGAGCTCCCGAGCGCGCTCGTGAGGTTCCGGTACATGGCCTCTGCCGCGAACGGCGTGAACGGCGCCATGACCTTGGACGTGGTGACGAGGCACTCGTAGAGCGTCTCGAATGCCGCGCGCTTGTCCTGATCCTCGCCGAGCTTCGCGCTACGCCAGAACCGCTCGCGCGAACGACGGACGTACCAGTTGGAGAGCGCGTCCACGAAGTCCGTGATCTTCAACGTCGCCGTGTACACGTCGTACGCGTCCATGTCGGTCTGGACGCCAAGGACCAGCTTCTCGAGCTCGGACAGGATGTAGCGATCGAGCTCGGGGCGCTCCTTCTCGGGGATGCGTCCTGCCTTGGGGTCGAACGCGTCGATGGAGCCGTAGATGGTGAAGAACGAATAGACGTTCCGCAGCTTGATGAGCGTCTCCTTCTGGAGAGCGCGCACGTTGGAGAGCGAGTGACGTGTGTTCGACCACGGCGGGTTGGACGCGTAGAAGAACCAGCGGAAGGCGTCGGAGCCAGGCGCGGGCGAATCGGGATCGCAGATGGTCAGGCGCTCGTCCTTGGGAAGACGCGGCACCTCGACGGGCTTCACATCGCGCACCTCGGTGAGGCGCACGCCGAGCTTCTGCACGTCCTCGGGCGTGAGCACGACGACGCGGCGCCGCATGCCCTTGCCCACGGCGACCGTGTACGTCATGGAGCGCTCCGACCACTCCTCGGAGTCGGCGCGACGCACGCGAACGGTGGCGCCCTCCTGAAGATCGAGGCCCTCCATGTCCTCGCGGCAGATCGTGACACTGCCTGCCTTGGGCGCGCCCTTGAGCCCCGCGCTCTCCGCGTCCGTCACGGCGAAGTCCAACTTCACTTCGTCGATGATCACGTCAGGCGGGGTGTAGTTGCCCTTGCCCTTGGACTCCTTCTTCCCCTCCTTGTCACCGACGTGCCCCAGCACGATGCATGACTTGTATGGGTGCGGGTACTGCACCGTCGTGGGCAGACCGAGGCGCTTCTGGCACTCCTCGTCGAAGACCAGGGTGGAGATCATGAGGAGTGAGTAGAACCACCCGCGCGTCTGGTCGATCGCCTCGCTGATGAAGTCGGCGGGGAAGCTGCGCTTGAAGTCGTCGTGACCCTTGTGCGGGAAGCCCCACTGCGCGAACGGCATGCAGCCGGAGTCAAACCAGCAGTCGATGACCTCGGTCACGCGCTTCATGGTGCCGCCGCATGGCGCTCCGTTCACCTGATGGTCGCACGCGAACGTGACCTGATCGATCCACGGCTTGTGCACCATGAGGTGGTCCGAGAGGCTCGGGTCCTTCTTCTTGCATTCGGCGAAGTAGGAGAACGCCTGCGGGTTCCGCTTCTCGATCTCGGCGCACGAGGAAGGCGCGGCGAGGTGCGTCTCGTCCTTCTCGCAGACCCAGACGTTGAGCGGCGTGCCCCAGAAGCGCTCGCGCGAGAGCGCCCAGTCGACGTTGTTCGCGAGGAAGTCGCCAAAGCGGCCCTCCTTGATGTGCTCGGGCGCCCAGCGCACCGCGCGGTTGTTCGCGATGGCGTCGTCCTTCTTCTGCGTGGTGCGGATGTACCAGGCGGGCCGCGCGTACTGGATGAGCGGATCCGTGTCCGCGCGCCAGCAGAACGGATACTCGTGGCGGTACTGCTCCGCGAAGACAAGGAGGCCGCGCTCCTTGAGCTCCTGCGAGAGCTCCTTGTCGCAGTCCTTGACCCAGCGACCGGCGTACTTGCCCATCTCGGGGATGAAGGTGCCATCCGGTTTCACGGCGCAGAGCAACGTGGCCGTGGGATCACCCTGCGTCACCTTCTTGTGCGCGACGAAGTCGTCCTCGCCGAAGGCCGGCGCGATGTGCACGATGCCGGTGCCTGCGTCGAGCGTGACGAAGTCGGCCGCGATCACGCGGTGGTCGTGCTCCAGTGCGTACAGCGCAAACGGCGGCGTGTAGCGCCTGTCGAGCAGCTCGGAGGCCGGGAATTCGCGCTCGATCGTGAGCTCACCGAGCTTCTTCGTGAGCGCCGGCACCAGCTCCTTCGCGACGACGAGCTTCCTTCCTGCATGGGCATTACATGCAACCTGCACGTATGTGTATTTCGGGTTCACCGCGGCATACATGTTCGACGACAGCGTCCACGGCGTGGTCGTCCACACCAGGAGCGAGACGTCGGTGCCGTTGCCGCTCGCGTCACGGAGAGGGAACGCGACGTACACGCTGGGGTCGTCGACGGTCTTGTACCCCTGCCCGACCTCGCCCGCGCTGAGCGCCGTGCCGCCCTGCGCCCACCACCACACGACCTTGTGCCCCTTGTAGAGGAGGTCCTTCTTGAAGAGCTCGGACAGCGCCCACCACACGCTCTCGACGTAGTCCTTGTGGTACGTGACGTACGCGCTGGGCAGATCGATCCAGAAGCCAAGGCGCTCGGTGAGCTTCTCCCACTCGTCCGTGTAGCGGAACACGCTCTCGATGCACTTCTTCGCGAACGGCTCCACGCCGTACTTCTCGATCTCGCTCTTGCCGTGGATGCGGAGCTCCTTCTCCACCTCGACCTCGACGGGGAGACCGTGCGTGTCCCATCCGGCCTTGCGCGGGACGCCGAAGCCGCGCATGGTCTTGTAGCGAGGGAAGAGATCCTTCACCACGCGCGTGAGCACGTGCCCATTGTGAGGCGTTCCGTTCGCCGTGGGCGGACCCTCGTAGAAGACGAAGCTCGGTCGGTTCTTGCCCGCATCGAGCGTCTTCTGGAAGATTCCCTTCTCCCTCCAAAAGCGGAGAACGTCTTTCTCCTCTTTCGGAAAATTGAGCTCGGTGGGAACCTTCTCGAACACGTGACTCATGCGCAAGGCATTTAGCACAGCTCCCATCGTCTTCGGCCTGTGCCTTGCGTCGCTCACGCGGACCGAGCCGGCGGCGGCGGCGGATCCAGAAGCAGGTCTCGCCATCGACCGGCTCGACCGTCCGTCGGTCGGCAGCCGCTTCTACGCATCGGACACGCTTGCCCTGCGCGAGCCATGGCGTCCCGCGTTCGGGTTGATGACGGGCTACACATATCGCGCATTCTCGATCGTGCAGGCAGATGGACGCCGCTCGACCCTCGTGCGCAACCTGTGGACCGCCGACATCGCGGGCGACATCGTGATCGCGGGCGGCCTGCGGCTCGGGCTCTCGTTCCCCATGGCGCTCTTCGAGGACGGGCACGACACGCTCATCGGCACGTCTGCGATCGTGGCGCACCAGGGCGCCGCCGTTGGCGACGTGCGCATCGCGGGTGACGTCTACGCGTACGGCGATCAGAGCTCGCCGCTCCAGGTGGCCGTCGGCGTGGCTGCGTACTTGCCCACCGGCGACCGCGCTGCGTTCATGGGCGACGGAACCGCGCGCGTTCATCCGCGCGTGCTGCTCACCGGTCGCACGCGCGCGCTCGTGTGGGGAGCGCGTGCAGGATACATGCTTCGCCCGCACGAGGAATTCCTCGGAGGCGTGGAGCTCGGGAGCGAGGCGGTGTTCGGCGGCTCGTTCGGGCTCCAGCACGGCGCGCTCACGGTGGGGCCAGAGCTGCTTGCGTCGACCGTGATCTCCAGCAAGTCGGGCCCCTTCACGAAGGAGACCACGGCGGTGGAGGCGCTCCTGTCCGCGCACCACGACGTGGCCAGGACGGTCATCGCGGGCGTGGGCCTGGGCACGCGCATCACCGAGGGCCTGGGCGCGCCAACGTTCCGCGCCGTGCTCTCGTTCGAGTACATGCCAGCGCAGCGGTTCAAGGCACCCGACCGCGACAACGACGGCGTCCCCGACGAGATCGATCGCTGCCCCGACGTGCCCGGCTGCGATCCGCACGAGCCGGGCTGCCCCATGCCTCCGATCGACACCGACGGCGACGGCGTGCCCGACTACCTGCCCACGTGCTCGCTCCTGCCGACCGCGCCATCGACGGACGGCCCGCCCACGGTACCGGTCACTCCCACGACGCCAGCGAAGCCCGTCGGACCCAGCACGCTCGACCCGTGCGAGCGCGTCGACTCCACCGAATGCGGGCGCCCGAAGGCACCGCCCCCTGTACCACCGTCGCCAGAGCCGCCGCTCCCGATCCCGGAACACATGCGAACCTGGGGTTCAGGTTCCTAGGTCGTCTGCTCTCAGGCCGTCTGAGCGGATGCGCCGACGGACGTGCCGACGGACATCTGCGTGAGCTTCTCGGTCACGAGCTCGAAGCTCGAGTCCAGCGTGGTCACCTTCACGAGCTCTGCGTCGGCGACCTTGATCTTGTACTGGCGCTCGATGGCGGCGACGATCTCGACGCCCATCATCGAATCGATCCCGAGGTCCTTGAAGGAGGTGTTGTCCGGGATGACGTCGATCTCGCTGATTTCAGAGATCAACGCACGAAGCTCCTCTTTCAGATTGGACTGACTCATGGTGACGGCCTTTCTATAAGAAATCGCTGAACGCTTGTGTACCGAAATGCAAAGGGCGGGCAAATATCTGGGGATCAGGAGGCCGCACGCAGCTCGACCTCGTCGATGAGCTCTTTGATGGTCGAGATGGTCGCGAGGTTCTCATCGGGGATGTGAATCTTGAGCTCGCGCTCGAGCGAGCCGATGATCTCGAGCATGCCGAGCGAGTCGATACCGAGCTCGGCGATGACGGTCGCCTCGACGATGGGAGGGAACTCGCGCTCGGTGACTTCCGCCGCGGTCTTGGAGAAGAGGTCGATGAGGTCTTGCCGTTTCATGGGGTCTCTGGAGTGACGGAGCGCGGCTCCGAGCGCTCGGAGCGGAGCCTGGGCAGGTCGCCCGTGCGATAGAGGTCCTTGGTCTTGGCACGCTGCAACTTGCCGCTGGACGTACGCGGAAGGCCGCTCGGGCTGAGCAGCTCCACCGACTCCGCGGAGAGCGAGAAGCGCTCGAGCAGCACGCGGACGATCTCTGCGCGCAGCGCCGCGGGATCCGAGGTCGCTGCTTCGGCCGCGACGATGAGGCGCTCACCGCTCGTGGTCGGCGTGCTGGTCGCAACGGAAGGGCTGCTGCCCTCCCCGCGAACGCTGAACGCAACGACCGCGCCCTTGCGCACGCCGTCGACCTCGGACACGGCCCATTCGATGTCGCTCGGGTAGTAGTTACGCCCGCGAACGATGATGAGGTCCTTCTCGCGACCGCACACGTAGAGCTCCCCATCCTTCATGTAGCCAAGGTCGCCGGTGCGCAGCCATCCGCCATCCGCCACGCCAGTGCCCGAACATGAAGCGCCTGTTTGCGAGAACGTCGCGGCGGTGCGCTCCGCGTCGCCGAAGTAGCCAGCGCACACGCTGGGCCCGCGGATCACGATGTGGCCCACGACGCCATCGGGCCGAACCGCGCGGTCCTCGCCCCAGATCGCGATCTGGTGGCCGGCGAACGGGCCGCCGCAGCACACGATGTCGAGGGCACGATCATCTTCCGCTTGCGGCTTTGCCTCCGACGCACGGCCCTTCTCGAGCTCCTTGGCCGAGACCACGTCCACGCGCACGCCGCGCTGGAAGCCGCCGAACGTCACCGCGAGCGTGGACTCCGCCATGCCATACGACGGCAGGTACACCTTCGGGTTGAACCCTGCGGGCGCGAGCTTGTCTGCGAACGTGCGGAGCGTGCTCGCCGAGATGGGCTCCGCGCCGCAGCCGGCATGACGAAGCGACGAAAGGTCGAGTGCAGCCGTGTCCGTGGGCTTCAGTCGCTTGGCGACGAGCTCGTAGGCGAAGTTCGGCGCGTACGTGATGGTGCCGCGCTTCTTCGTGATGGTCTCGAGCCAGATGAGAGGTCGGCGCACGAACGTCGCGGTGGGAATGAACGTGACGGGCACGTCCGCGAAGAGCGGTCCCACGACGAAGCCGATGAGACCCATGTCGTGGAAGAGCGGGAGCCAGCTCACCCCGTGATCGATCGCGGGGTCGCTGCGCAGGCCCTCGTGCATGAATGCCTTCGCGTTCGCGGCCAGGTTCCCATGGGACACCATGACGCCCTTCGGACGCGACGTGCTGCCAGAGGTGAACTGAAGGAACGCGAGGCTGTCGGGCGATACGTCCGCGAGCTCGGCGACATGACCATGGGCCGCGAGCGACTCGGTGGTGATCACCGGCGCCGCGTCCTTGGCTGCAAGCGGCGCGAGCTTGAGGTCGAGCGATGCCGTCGTGATGCGAGCCTTCGCGCCGGAGATGCGCGAGACGTGCTCGACGCCGTCCTCGAACACCCGGAGATCGCGCGCCGCGAACGGCGGGAACATCGGGACGGGCACGAGCCCCCCCGCCACCGCGCCGAGGAACGCGAGAACGAAGTCCTGGGGCTCGGGCACGATCAGGACGACGCGATCACCCGCGCGCAGTCCGGCGTCATGCAGCGCAGACGCGCGCCGCCCGGCCTCGGTCGCGATCTCGGCGAACGAGAAGGTGCGCTCCCCACCCTCCGAACGCACGAACGAGAACCCGCGCTTCGTGTCCGAGGACAGCGCGCGAATGGCTTCGTTGAGGGTGTGGCGAGGATGCGTCATGTGAGCAGGAGGGCGGGTCAAAATGGGGTGCCCCACGAGGACATTGCAAGATCCGGGCAAAATGTGACGGGAACGGCATGTAGTTGGGCTCGCCACCCGGCGCAAGCTCCGATTGCCGCAAATGCTGCAGTGCGACGTTTTTTCGGCCGGCAGGGTCCGCGCGGCTCTGCGAAGCCTTCTTCGCGGCTCGGGAAGCGAAGGTGTCGCAAAGAAACCACACCGCTTTTCTCAGGTGCGATGAACATGTGACGGGGCTATACACCCGCGTCGTGCAGAGCTACCGGCAAGGATCGGCCGGCGCGACCGGCAGTCCCCGCGTCTTCATCACCGGGGTGGGCGTCATCAGCTCCATCGGGATCGGTAAGCAGGCGTTCTATGCCAGCCTTCGCGCGGGACGCACCGGCCTCTCCAAGCTGGGCGCGTTCGCCGCGGGCGATCTCGGCCGCGACATTGCTGGCGAGGTGAAGGACTTCCGCGCCGAAGATCACATGACCCACGCGGAGGCCCGCAACGCTGGCCGGTGCGCGCACATGGCTGTCGCCGCCGCACGCCTGGCCACGAAGGATGCTGCCATCTCGGACGCCGCGCTCGGTGGACCGCGTGTCGCCGTCGTGATGGGCACGACCATGGGTGAAGGGGCGCTCCTCGGCGATCTCGAGGGCGCGTGGATCAAGAGCGGCGAAGGCGCGATCAACCGCGCGGATATTCCGCGGTACGGCTCCACGTTGCTTCCGATCCACGTGGCGCGCGCACTCGGCGTCTCAGGCCTGGTCTCCACGCTGCCAGCGGCATGCGCGGCGGGCAACTACGCGATCGGCTTCGGTGCGGATCTCATTCGCATGGGCCGCGCGGACGTGGTCGTGTGCGGCGCCGCAGAGCTGCTCCAGGAGCTGCAGTTCGCAGGCTTCGTACGGCTCGCAGCCATGGCCAAGGAGCGCTGTCGCCCCTTCGACAAGAACCGCGAGGGACTCATCCTGGGTGAAGGCGCCGCAGTCCTCGTGCTCGAGTCCGAAGCGCACGCCGTCAGACGCAACGCCGCGGCGCAGGCCGAGGTGCTCGGCATGGGCCTCACGTGCGACGGCTACCACATCACGCGGCCCCATCCAGATGCGGCGGGCTCGATCGAGGCGATGCGCCAGGCGATTGCACGCTCGGGCATCACGCCGGACGCCGTGGATTTCGTGAACGCACACGGCACGGGCACCAAGGCAAACGACGTGGCCGAGACCAAGGTGATGCACGACGTCTTCGCCGGCAGGCGCGTCCCCATCTCCAGCATGAAGAGCATGCTCGGCCACTGCATGGGCGCAGCGAGCGCGCTCGAGGCCGCCGGCTGTGTCTTCACGCTCGAGACAGGCGTGTATCCGCCCACCATCGGCTTCGAGACTCCGGACCCCGAGTGCGACGTCGACGTGGTGGCGAACGTCGCGCGCGAAGGCAAGGCCGACATCATCCTCAACAACTCGCTCGCGTTCGGCGGGTACAACGCCGTGACCTGCTTCTCGCGGCCCTACAAGGTGCCCGAGCTTGGCCTTCCGGCCAGGGATCTTTCGTGACGGCCTTGCGCGGCGCATACGGCAGCATGGCCGTGACTGGCATGTCCGTGCTCTCCGCAGCAGGCATGGGCAAGGACCTCTTCTTCGCCGCCCTCGTGAAGGGCGAGCCCACGCGACCTTCCCCCGTCCAGGATCTGCACGCGTTCGATGCTGCGGCGTACGACGCGCCGAACATCGTCGAAGTGAAGGGCTTCGACCCCACCGTGCTGCTCGGCGACAAGGGGCTCCGCACGCTCGACCGCATCACGAAGCTGCTCATCGTGGCCGCCCGCATGTGCCTCCACGACGCCGGATTCAAGGTGGATGGACAGTGGCAGAAGAGCGAGCCCACGAAGGTCGGCTTCGTGTGCTCGAACGCGTACGGCAGCCTGGAGGCGATCACCGAGCTCGATCGGGTGGCCCTCCTCGAGGACGCTCGCTACATCAACCCAGCGAAGTTCCCGAACACGGTCTCCAACAGCGCCGCGGGCTACGTGAGCATCTGGGAAGATCTGCGCGCGCTCAACGTGAGCGTGTCCAATGGCAACCCCGGAGCGCTCGACGCAGTCGGCATTGCGGAGGTGCACCTGGCGAGCGGGCGCGCGGACGCGCTCATCACGGGCGGTGGCGAGGCCATGTGCGAGGCGCTGTTCCTTGCATTCAAGAAGCTCGGCGCGCTGCGCTCACCGGGCTTCTGCCTGGGCGAAGGCGCTGCAATGGTGTGCCTTGAGCCGGAGCTCTCCGCGGAGTCGCGCGGCGCAACGATCCTCGCGCGCGTCACCGGCTACGGGACACACTTTGCTGCCCCCAAGGACGACGCGCTCCTTCACCCATCCGAGGAAGCCATGGGCACCGCCATCGAGCAAGCGCTCGAGAGCGCCGACGTTTCCGCGAAGGACGTGGACCTCGTGATCTCCGGTCTATCGGGCCTGGCGCCGTTCGATGCGGCGGAGCTCGGCGCCATCCACGGTTCGATCGGCAGGACCGCAAACATCTTCGCTCCGAAGAAGCTTGTCGGCGAGTCACTCGGCGCGTCGGGCGCGCTCGCGCTGGTCGCAGCGGTGCACGCGCGGAACGGCGGCGGGCTCGGACGAATGGAAGCCGGCCACGCGGTGTCGCGACCGCGGCATGTGCTCGTGACGTCGCTCGGCTACTACGGCAATGCCTCTGCCCTCGTCACCTCCTGACGTTGCCCACGCGGCGGACGCCGCTCGAAATCGCCTGGTTTGGGCCAAAATCATGAGCTTTGTCGGGCGGCAGCATGCCCTCCCGGACCTGGTCGGTGGCCCAGCTGTGCGATGGCACGAAATCGCATTTCGGACGCCGGTCGGGGCGGCGGCCGCTTACGCAACATGGGTGCAAGATTCACGTTTCTTTTTCGCGCGTGGCGTTATCCTTTTTGAGTGAGGTGGCGGTGGAGGAGGCCGCGACGAAGGATGATGCGAGTGAGCCGGAAGGGCGAACGACTTGCCCGCGCCGAGCGACCGACTGGAGTGAAGGCATGAGCTTGCGAGTCAGCCCGCATCGCGAGCGCCGCGCCTGTGCCGAGCGACCGAAGGGAGTGTATGGATGAACATCGCGATCACGTTCCGACAGATGGAAGCCACCGAGTCCATGAAGTCCTACGCACAGGACAAAGTCGGCAAGCTGCAGAAGTTCCTGCGCCAACCCATCAAGGGGCACGTCACCTTGATGTGCCAGAAGACCATTCAATCAGCCGAGGTTGATGTACACGCAGGCGGTGAGCACTTCCACGCAGCGGAAACGTCGGAGGACATGTATGCCTCCATCGACAAGGTGATCGACAAACTCGAGGCGCAGATTCGCAAGACGAACGGCGTCGTGGTCGCCAAGAAGAAGGGCGCAGAGCGCGCCTCGGAGCGCCTCCTTCCAGAAGGTGCCGAAGACGAGTAGAAGGAAGGAAGCTAGACAGTCCTTCGCAACTTGAAGACGCGCCCCTTGCGGTGGGGGTGGGGCGCGCTCTTCAAGGGTCCCGAGAATTCAATGCGACTCGCCGAACTCCTCAGCCCCGACCGCATCGCCATCCGTAGGTCCTCGTCCGCGCCAGACTCGAAGGGCGCGAAGCTGGACAAGCCGGGTGCACTTCATGAGTTGGCAGGCATGCTGGGACGCGGAACAAGCACGGATGCAGCAGAGGTGGAGCGCGTGCTCGCGGAGCGCGAGGCGCTTCAGTCCACGGGTATCGGCGAAGGCGTCGCGATTCCGCATGGCGCGCTTGCGGACGTGTCCAGCCAGTGCGCGGCGTTGCTCCTGGTGCCGGACGGCCTGGACTTCTCCTCCATCGACGAGCGGGCCGTCCACATCCTCTTTGCGGTGGTGGGCCCGAAGAAGGCGACCGGTGAGCACCTCCGCACGCTCGCGCGTGTCTCACGTCTGCTGAAGAGCGCAGAGTTCCGCGGCAAGCTGCTCTCGCAAGACAACCCGACCGCCGCGTTCGATCTGATCGCCACCGAGGAGTCCAACACGCTCGCGCCCGCGCCGTATCGCGACGCTGGTAACGGCACTGACGGGGAGCGGGGGGGAAAGACTTGATCGCCGCGCCGGCTTCGGTCCCACCGCCGCCGCAGCACGTGACGGTGGGCGAGTTTGCGACGGACCCAAGGCTCGGCATCGCGCTCACGCTGATCGCTGGTGCCGCCGGCACGAACAGGCCGCTGCGACATCCGCGCGTGCAGAAGAGCGGGCTCGCGCTCGCAGGCCACTACTACGGCGTTGTCCCCACACGCGTGCAGGTCTTCGGCGAGACGGAGCTGTCGTACCTGGACAGCATCACGCCCGAGGCACGCAGCCTCTCCTGTCGTGGCTTCTTCGCGCTTGGCCTCTCGTGCGTGGTCCTGACGCGCGAGGGCTCGCCGCAGAGGGCGCTTGCCGCCGCCGCCGAGGCCACGAGCACGCCGCTCTACATCTCCGACGCGCGCACCTCCAAGACCATCAACGCCGTGCACGCCACCCTGGACGAGCGGCTTGCGCCGAGCACGCAACTGCACGGCGTGCTGGTCGACGTGTTCGGTGTCGGGCTGCTCCTCCTTGGCAAGAGCGGGATCGGCAAGAGCGAGTGCGCTGTCGAGCTCGTGCTCCGCGGCCACCGCCTCGTTGCGGACGACGTGGTTCGCTGCGACTGGCGCCCACCCGGCATGGTGTTCGGCGCGCCCGCGGATCTCCTCCGCCACCACGTAGAGGTGCGCGGCCTTGGCATCTTGAACCTGAAGGAGATGTTCGGCGTCACGGCCGTGCGCGAGCGAAAGCGCATTGACGTGGTCGTGAAGCTCGAGGAATGGAACGAGAGCGCGGAGTACGATCGCCTCGGCATCACGGACCAGTTCCACCCCATCCTCGGCCAGCCCATCCGCATGCTCACCGTGCCGGTGCGACCCGCGCGCGACATGGGGTCGATCCTGGAGATGGCCGCGCGAAACGAGCTCCTCCGTCGCGCCGGAAAGAACCCCGCGAAGGACTTCATCAACCGCGTGGAGGGCGCACGCACAGCCGAGCTCAACGCCATCGTCGACGCACCCGAGAGCGTCGCGGGCCCCGTCGTGATCGCCTCCGAGGCCGACATCGTACCGCCGCCGAACAGCAGCCTTGCCCGCGGAGAGCCCGCGCGCCTGACGGAGAGCTCTGCGTGGATCCCGGCCGTGCGCCCCCGCACGGATGGTGACTCGTGACGGGCCCGATCGACCGACCTTCGGAGCGAGGTGGAAAGCCCGTGGTCGCAGTGATCACCGGACTGTCGGGCGCAGGTCGCTCGACGGCGCTGCATGCGCTCGAGGACCTTGGCTTCTTCTGCATCGACAACCTGCCCACGGTGCTCGCGCCAGAGGCAGTGAAGCTCTGCGAGCGCGGCGGCATGTCGCGCGTGGCGCTCGGCATCGATGTGCGCGTACGCGCGTTCCTGGGCTCCGTGGGTGAGACCCTTGCCAAGATCGAGAGCGACGGCGCGCGCGATCTTCATGTCATCTTCCTGGATGCCTCCGATGAGGCCATCCTTCAGCGCTTCAGCGAGACGCGACGCCCACACGCACTTGCCACCGGACGCGACGGCGCCGGCGGCGTCCTTGACGGCGTCCAGATCGAGCGCGAGCGCCTCTCCCCTCTTCGTGCGCGTGCGACCCGCGTGATCGACACCACGCGGCTCAGCGTCCACGAGCTGCGACGTCAGATCGTGGCGGAGTTCGGCCCCGCTGGCGAGGGCGCCACGCCGATGCAAGTTCGCGTCGTGTCGTTCGGCTTCAAGTATGGCGCGCCGGTGGATGCCGATCTGGTGTTCGACGTGCGCTTTCTGAAGAACCCGTTCTTCGTGCCCGACCTGCGACCGCTGACGGGGCAGGACGCGCGCGTCTCGAAGTTCGTGATGGAGCTCCCCGAGACGGCGGAGTTCCTTGAGCACACGATCCGCCTCCTCAAGTACGTGCTCCCCAAGTACGAGCGCGAGGGCAAGAGCTACCTCACGATCGGCGTGGGCTGCACGGGCGGACGGCATCGCTCCGTGACGCTCGCCAATGCGATCGGTAGGGAGCTAGGCGCGGCCGTGGTTCATCGCGACATCTCGCGCGAGCCCCCGCCGTCGCAGCCGCGGCCGCCAATGGCAATGGACCACGCAACCCAGAGCGAGCTCGCGGCGGAGCTCTCCCCGCTACCTCAGGCTGCAACGGAGACACCCCATCGTGACTGAGAGGCGCGCTCCAATCATGCTAGAAGAGGCTCTCGAAGGGGGCTTGTGAGCCATGGCGGAGACGCGCGAAGACTTCACGATCGTGAACAAGCTCGGCCTGCATGCGCGGGCCGCGACGAAGCTCGTGCAGCTCGCGTCCAAGTTCCCGTGTGAAGTGGAGCTGAGCTACGAGGGCCAGAGCGTCAACGCAAAGAGCGTGATGGGTGTGCTCCTCCTCTGTGGCTCCATGGGCGCCGTGGTCAGCGTGACCGCGCGAGGCGAGAAATCGCTCGAATGCGTCACTGCCATCGGCGACCTGATACGCGGCAAGTTCGGGGAGAGCGAGTGACCGGGGGCAAGAGAGACTCCAGGGTCCCGAGCGCGCCTCCGACACTGCCTCCGGGTGCGCTGCTTGGCCGCGAGCCGATCACGCTTCGAGGCATCGCGGGGTCCGCCGGTGTAGCCGTTGGCAAGGCAGTCGTCCTGGGCGACGCCACCGCGCAGATCGTCCGCAAACACATCGCCAGCTCGCACATCGCCGACGAGGTCGCGCGGCTCCATACGGCGGTGCATGCCGCGAAGGACGCCGTCCGCGAGATCGAGGCGCGGCTGACCGGTATCGGGCCCGAGACCACCACCATCCTCGAGGCGTATCAGCTGATGCTGAGCGACCCGCTGCTGCTCACCGCGGTGGAGAAGAAGGTGCGCAACGAGAAGAAGTGCGCCGAGTGGGCCGTGGTCGAGGCGAAGGAAGAGATCGCCGCTGCGTTCGGCCCCACGGAGACGAACGACAGGGACGCCTACATCGCTGCGCGACGCCACGACGTCGAGTTCGTCTGCGACCGGCTCCTGCGTGCGCTGGTCGGGGCTCCTCACGCCGTGCTCGATCTGGACGAACCTTCCATCATCGTCGCAAAGGATCTCTCGCCAGCAGACACGGCGAGCATGACCAAGATGCCGGTCCTTGGCTTCCTGACCGAGATCGGGTCACGGACCAGCCACACCGCGATCATGGCGCGCGCGCTGGAGATCCCGTGCGTCGTGGGTGTCCAGGACGCGATGAGCCAGGTGCGCACGGGCGACACCGTCATCGTGGACGGCCTGTCTGGCCTGGTGACGATCCATCCCAGCGACATAAGCGTGCATGATGCACGCGTTCGCGCCGCGCAGCACGTGGCGTTCGCCAAGCGCCTCCTGCTCGGCCGCGACCGTCCGTGCAGGACCGCGTGCGGGCAGCCCGTATCTCTCAAGGCGAACGTGGAGCTGCCGGCAGAGGCCGTGTTCGCAGTGGACCACGGCGCCGAGGGCGTGGGCCTCTATCGTACGGAGTTCCTCTACATCGACCGCGACGTGCTCCCCACCGAAGAGGAGCAGTTCGAGATCTTCCGCGCCGTCATGCTCTCCATGGGCGACAGGCCGGTGACTCTTCGGACGTTCGATCTGGGCGGCGACAAGTTCGCGAGCTCGTTCCCGCTGCCCGCGGAGATGAACCCCGCGCTCGGCCTGCGAGCCGTGCGTCTTGCTCTCAAGGCGCCCGACGTGTTCCTCACGCAGCTGCGCGCCATGGCCCGCGCCAGCGCGTTTGGCGACCTTCGCATCATGATCCCGATGATCTCGACCGTGCACGAGATGCGCGAGTCGCGCCGCCTGTTCGAACAGGCCGTGGAGGAGGTCCGCGCGCGAGGCCACGCCGTTCGTGACCACGTGCCGTTCGGCATGATGATCGAGGTGCCCTCTGCCGCAGTCATGGCGGACGTGTTCGCGCGGGAGGCAGATTTCTTCAGCATCGGAACGAACGACCTCGTCCAGTATTCGCTCGCAATCGATCGCGCCAGCCGCTCGCTTGCAGACCTGGCGAGCCCGCTCGACCCGTCCATCCTGCGGCTCATCCACGGGGCCACCCGCGCCGCGATAAACCGCGGCATCCCGATCTCGGTATGCGGCGCAATGGCCTCCGACCCCGTCGCGGCATCGCTCCTCGTGGGGCTTGGCCTGCGTGAGCTGTCCATGGAGGCCGCGGCGATCCCGGAGATCAAGGAGGCGATCGCCCGCATCACCCTGGCCGAGGCAGAGAACCTGGCCGAGGCTGCCCTGGGCATGGACAGCGCCGTCTCCGTGCGCGAGCTGCTCGACCGCGAGCTCGCTCCGAGACTCATCGACATCCTCTCCGGCGTGGCTGACGAGTCCGTGACCATCACCCGCAGCTCCTCGCCGCCTCGCGCGTAGCCCCGTCTCCTGGCTGTCGCATCGCGTTCACGGAAATTCGGCTTGTACCCGGCGAATGTCTTGATGGTAGGGTGCCGGCCGCCATGGGAAGTTGGTTCACTCGAGCTCTCGCCTTCGCTGCGACCGTCGGCTTCTGTGTTGGCGCGTCCACGCTTCCGGGCTGCACGGACAACGGGCCGAATCCGGTCTCGTCGCCCTGTCCGCCCGGTAAGACGTGCGAGGTGCGCCTCACGCTGCTCCACACGTCGGACATCCACTCGCGTCTGTTTGCCTACGACCAGATCATCACGCAGATCGACTCGAACCTGGGCCTGGGGCCGCTGAACCAGAACGCGCACGTCGGCGGAGTGACGCGCCTCGCGTACCTGATCAATCGTGAGCGCGCGCGGGCGAACCGCGTGCTGCACCTGGACTCCGGCGATGCGTTCCAAGGCGCGCCGGTCTTCAACTTCTTCTCCGGCGAGCCGGAGATGCGTTACCAGTCGATGATCGGCGTCGACGCCGCGGTCATCGGCAACCACGAGTTCGACCGCGGCATGAACAACCTGGTCTACCAGTACCAGCGCTACGCCAAGTTCCCGGTCCTCGCGGCCAACTACAACTTCGGGAGCAACCAGTCTCCCGGCTTCACGGCGCTCGGCACGGTGGCCGCTCCTTTCACGGTGTTCAATCAGGAGGGCCTCAAGATCGCCGTCATCGGCATGGGGAACCTCTCCAGCCTTGGCTCGATCTTCGATCAGCCGAACTCCACCGGAATTCGCCCGCTCAACTCGCACGAGGTCGCGCAGTTCTACATCGATCTGCTTCGGCCGTACGTGGACGTCGTGGTCATGCTCACGCACCTGGGGCTCGAGGCAGACCAGGACATGGTCCGCAACACCACCGGCGTCGACGCCGTCCTCGGCGGTCACAATCACATCGTCATCAACCCGCCGCAGCAGCTGCAAGACTGCTCCGCGGACCAGCTGGACCCAGGCTTCATCTGGGAAGTCGACCCCAACATCGACATTCCGTCGGAAGGAACGCCGCCGAACGACGCGAAGCACCCGGACCCGATCCGCCATCCGTACCAGTTCAAGCGCCCGTGCCACACGCGCAATGTGCTCATCATGCACTCGGGAGCGTTCGCCAAGTACCTTGGTCGGCTCGATCTCGTCCTGTCGAACGAGCCCACGCAGGCCGCGGCGCCGGACGGCAACTACGACCCGACGAACGGCTTCGAGATCATCTCGAGCACCTACACGCCCTTCCCCGTCACGAACGACCTCCCGGAAGATCCGGTGATCGTCGAGATGCTCCAGCCGTACCAGCGCGCGCTCGACAAGGTCGCCGACCTCGACATCCTCGTGGGCTACAGCCCGAACGGCGCCAAGCGCATCGCCAGCAACGGCGGTGACTCGCCGCTCGGGAACATGATCTCGAACGCCATGTGGCTCCGGCTCGGCATCCAGACGGACTTCGCCCTCACGAACTCCACCGGCGTCCGCGCGGACCTGAACCCCGGCCCGGTCACTGTGGAGGAGATCTACAACATCTTCCCGTTCGACAACTCGATCAGCAAGATGCAGCTCTCCGGCCTCGAGGTGCAGGAGATGTTCGACTTCGTCGCGCGCCGAACGGCGAGCCGCGGCTGCGCATCGCAGGTCCAGATCGCTGGCGTGCGCGTCCAGCTGAACTGCTCCGGATGCGCGCGGCCCGACGCGGGCCAGCTTTGCGTGGTCGACACAGACTGCCCGGATCAGTCCACGGGCTCGTGCGCCGCCGGCCACTGCAAAGTGAGCGCGTGCGCGGACAACGTCTTCATCGGTCACCAGGCCGACCAGAAGGATCCGTCCGGCAAGACCTACCGCAAGTGCATGGTCGACACCGACTGCACGGAGAAGATCCCCGGCCAGTGCGACCACGGCCCGCCGAGCAACGCATCGGGGCCGGGCTTCTGCCTCTCCCCCATCGGCGCGACCAACCTGTACGAGCTCGCGACCAGCAACTACATCGCAGGAGGCGGCTCGGGCTTCCGCGTCCTCCAGCGAAACACCACGCAGTTCGACACGAAGATCCAGCAGCGTGACGCGCTCATCGACTACCTGCGCCAGGGCAAGCCGTGCGGCTACGACCCGGCCGCCGGCACATCGGAGGGACTGAAGTCCTGCGCGCAGAACTCGGACTGCAGCGCGGACGGCGCCTTCATCTGTGCGTGCCCCGGTCACGCAACGGCGACCGGTTCTGGAACCTCACTCACCTGCGCCACTACGGGCGTGTGCGGAACGGATCTGGGGCGCTGCGTACGCGCGGACTGCCGCGACCAGGTCGCTCGGTTCCACGCCCGCTCGTGCGCAACGTCGCCGAACGCGGAGCAGTGCAACACCGACCTGAACGCCTGCGCGCTCGGCGGTGAAGAGTGCAAGTTCCTCTCGTGCGTCGACGAGAACCTGGGCAACTACTCCGACAACCGCGTGCAATTGATCGGCAAATGAAGCTCAAATGAAGCTCGCCCATCTATCCATCCCGCTCGCCCTCATCGCCGGCCTCAGCTCGCCCGGCTGCAGCGGCGGCACGCCGATTCGCGTCGACACCCTCCGCCTCCAGGTCGATCTGGCGCCCACGGCGAAGATCGGCTTGCGCACGGCCAGGCTGCCAATCTCGCTCTCGTCCGCGCTCGACTTCCCCGTGACGGTGACCGCGCTGCTCCCGGACGGCACCGTCGACACGACCTTCAACGGCGAGGTGCGCCTCTCCGTGAAGCCGGGCAGCGTGCAGGCCGTCAGCGGTCCCAACAGCGAAGGTCGCAACGTCAAGCTGGTGAACGGCGTCGCCACGGGCGTGGTCGTGAGCCTGCTAGGCGCCTTCGGCGACGCACGCATCCTTGCAGACGACCTGGGCTACCTCCCCGCTGACCCGCTGCGCAAGCCGCCTCCGCAGTGCTCGAACGGCCTCGACGACGACGGCGACGGCCTGATCGATTTCCCGGCTGACCCCGGCTGTGCGTTCGGAAACGACGACACGGAAACCGGCGGCACCTACTCGGCCGGCGCGAGCAGCGCGATTCACTTCAACTACCCGCGCATCTCGGACGTGCGCGGCCTTCCGCTCGGCGGCGGCTCGACCGCATATCCGAACCAGCAGGTGCAGATGAACACCGGCTGGAACACGGACGACCCGGCGAAGTGCCCCAAGGGGAAGTTCCCGTGCTTCGTGTTCAACTCCGTCGTGACGCGCATCGCAGGTGATGGCTTCTACGCCACCGACGTCGACGCACAGGCGGCCACTGGGTACTCCAGCGTGTTCGCATACAACTTCAGCCCGCCCCCCGACATGCGCGTGTGCGACCGCCTCAAGTCGTTCGGCGGCACCTCCTCCGACTTCTTCGGCTTCACCGAGATCAACTACCCCACCTGGGAGCTCGATCAGTGGGATCCAAACGTGCGCCCATGTGGTGTGCCGGAGCCGCACCTGCTGGATGTCTTCGAGATCAGCGACACCGTCACGCTGCTCAAGAACACGGCAGCACTGGTCCGCGTGCAGACATCGCCGCTGCTGGACGTCCACGTCACATCGAAGTTCGGTCCGGGCACACCCAAGTGCAATCTCATCGACGCCGTGAAGGACATCTGGACCTGCGAGATTGGCGCCGACGCGACCAACTGCGATCTCAACAAGGACGGCAAGGTCGACTTCGGAAAGAACCCCGAGAAGACCTGCGCGGCCACGTGCTCCGCCGACATGGCGAAGGAGTGCACGGAGTTCTCCGACTACCTCGGGCGCGGAAATTTTCTCCTCGTGCTCAAGGACCTGAACAACGTGGTCAGCGTGGTTGCGGCAAACGGACTTGCTGCGAACAACTTCGACGCTCATGCACTGAAGGGCAAGCCCATCGGCGCCTTCACGGGCACCCTCCGCTACTTCTCGGGCGGCTCGCAGTTCACGATCGAGGCCCGCTGCGACGCGGACATCGTCACCGACCCCTCGAAGAAGCCGCTGCCCTCCGACCAGGCCTGCGTGTTCCCTCGCGCCTTCAACGACTCCAATGACACGTCTCACTGACATCGTGCTCCCAAGGTCCCCCATGCGACGCCTCTCAGCCACAGCCGCCATCCTCCCCACTCTCCTTCTCCTCGCGGGCAGCGCGCACGCGCAGACCTCAGATCCGAAGGGCGCAGATCCCAAGAGCTCTGATCCCAAGGCTGGTGCTGGTGCCAGTGTCAGCGCGGGCACCGACGTGCAGGCCGGTGGCGACGTCAAACCTGGGGATCCGAAGCCCGGCGACACGAAGCCGGCAGAGGGCACAGACCCGAACGCAGGGCCGCAGCCCACGCCCGCGGTCGATCAGGGCACGGCCGGCGCGCGGACCGCAGGCATGCTCCCTTCGGACGTGAACTTCGGCAACTTCATGGACACGCGTCTCACGTGGACGTTCGGCGACGACGACTTCCTCCACAAGACAGGCGAGCTCGTGCCGCTGTCCCCGACCTTCAGCATCGGCGACCGCTCGCAGTACCGCCTGTTCTTCGACAACCTGAACTCCCGCTTCGCCGGCCGCGAGAACCTCACGCACCTCGTGATGTACAAACGCATGCCCGCGTTCATCGACAAGCTCACGACCGAGGCCGCCATGGTGCTGCGCTTCGATCTCGCGGCGCTCGCCTCGAACAGCGGCAACTTGAACCAGTCGCTCAACGACTCTGGCTCGTACATCCGCCTGTTCTACCAGGTGGGCGCGAACGAGCGCAGCGGCCTCTCCGCGACGTTCTTCCCGCTCGACACGGATCGCTTCCGCCTCGGCTACCTCTACGACATCACGTGGGGCGGCACCGCGCAGTCGATCAACCAGTCGATTTTCCCGCGCATCCAGGGCAGCTCGCCCGGCATGAAGGTCCAGTACGACTTCGCCGACAAGTTCTACGGCTTCCTCGGCTTCAAGACGGCGACGATCGTCCAGCCCGAGACGGTCATCCAGAGCGTCGGCACGCTGACCAACACCGAGACCGTGCGCGTTGGCGAGACCAACTACGGATTCCTTGGCGGCTTCGGCGTGGACCCGGTGAAGAACTTCCGCTTCGACGTGGGCGGCGGCTACTTCCAGCAGGGCAAGTTCGACCTGGACGACGTCCGCGGCAAGCCGGTCTACACGTACGGCGGCTCCACGCGCATCGTCGTGCACGACAACATGCCCGTGCCGCAGTCGGTCGACTTCTTGCTCTACAAGAACGACCCGATGAAGCCGATGCTCCTCTTCAAGCCCGAGGTCTACAACCCCGGCACCGTGGCGTGGAGCGTCTCCGCAGAAGGCTCGCTGCTCGAGCAGCACCTGAAGGACTTCGACACCGCAGGCGCAACCAAGGACCAGGCCGCATATGCCGCCGCGATCCAGGGCGTCGTGAAGGCCGGCTTCTTCCGCGTCAGCGCGACGGGCATCTACCGCAACCTGAACTTCGTCGTCCGCAGCGTCCCGGGCTTCATCCCGTTCGAGACCTTGCCCAAGTCGGCCAAGACCGACGGAGAGCTCTTCGGCGCGCTCGCAGCGGACTACTACATCCAGTCGCTGCGGCTCACCCCGGGCCTCGGCGGCGGCGTGCAGCTCCCGTCCACGTTCCGGAGTGAGTTCACGGACGGCGGCGTCCAGGCAGAGCGCACCATCGTGGTCCGCCAGCAGGGCGACGAGTCGATCCTCCCGTACAATGCGGGCCGCAGCGCCATCGTGCAGATGCGCGCGAACGTCAAGTGGGACATCTCGCCGATGCTCGCCGCGGTGGTCTGGGCGCAGTTCGTCCGCGACAACAACGGCACGCTCGTCGTGACCGACCCCACGCAGGGCAGCTCCGGTCTCCGCGTCTTCCAGGACCCGAACCGCTTCGGGATCGGAACCTCGCTGCAGGCTCGCTTCTAGTCTCCTGTCTTGCCGCTGAAGGTCCGGGGACTCAGGCCGTAGCGCCGCCGGGGCTGCCCACGGTCTCTTTCCACATGCCATCGGGTGAGAGCTCGAAGATGCTCTCACCCCACGAGGCGCCTTCGGACTCGCGCAGGATGATCTCGGGCACGCCGTCCGCGTTCATGTCGAACACCGCGACGGGTCGATAGCAGAACGCGCCGAACGTGGTGACCCTGGAGCGCTCGCGCGTGAGCACGGTCCACCCCGAGCTGCGCCGCGGATCGTAGCGCGCAATGAGATAACCTGCGTTGCTGGTCCCGACCGCGAAGTGTCCGCGACCCGGCACGTCGAAGAACCGCGTTCGCGTTGGGATCGCCGTGCACTGGCTCGGGATCAGCGTTGCGCGAACGCTGGTGTCGGGGATCTGCTTCGCGACGAGCGCGTCGAACGACGAGCGCTCGATGCGCGTCGGCATCCACTCCGCGGACGGCGGGGATTGCCACACGGAGTCCGCTGAGACGAGGACTGACACGCGATCGGTGCGTGCCTTCGGCGTGAAGGAGAGCTCGGCGCAGCCCGTCACGTCGTAGTCGTCTTTTGCGGATGCCACGCGCGTGGAGACGATCTGTCCCCATGCGTCGAGCGCGCGCCACTTCGAGCCGAGCTTCGCCCAGCGTGCAGGGCTTCCACAACGACCGCGCGCTGCGGGCTCCACTGCCTCGTGAATCCTGCCGCCGACAACCTCTGCGAGCGGCACGTGCGGATCCGCCGCCAGGAACCACGCCGTGGCTGCGGGCCGATGCGCTGCGAATGCAAGGACCAGAGCAAGGCTCGCGGGAAGCATCGCCACCACGCTACCCACGTGGGTCCCACCGGCCCAGTTTTGGGCGGCGCCAATTGCCGCGAGCCGGGACGCTCGGCGGCCCTTGTGACGCTAGTTCACTGACTTCAGGTCGATCGGGAGGTGCGGCTCTGACGGCGTCGCGATCGAGGTGAGGGGCGAGGTGAGGGACGAGGTCACGGACGAGGTCAGGGTCGAGGTCGCGGGCGCGGCCGAGGTCAACGCCGGGGGGGTTGCCGCCGTTGCCGCCGTTGCCGCCGTCGCCGTCCTGGGCTCCGAGAACGACGGTGTGTAGCTTGGCACCAGCTCCTTGATTGCTTCGCGGATGGCTGAGGAATTTCCGGCCTCTGCTACGCGCATCAGCTGCTTCAACATCCTCGCTAGATCCGCTGGTGGCGCTGGACTCCTTGCGACGAAGATCTTCTTTCGGACGGAGTGCGTCTGCTCCTCGGCCTCGGTCATGAGGGTCTCGAAGAGCTTCTCGCCGGGGCGAAGGCCGGTGAACTTGATCTGGATGTCGTTGCCGGCCGCGCCGCCGGCCATCGTGATCATGTGCGCCGCCAGGTCCGCGATGCGGATCGGCTCGCCCATGTCTAGGACGCACAGCTCGCCGTAGCCGCCGAGGCCAGCGATGAGCACCAAGCCGACAGCCTCCGAGATCGTCATGAAGTAGCGCGTGCAGTCCGGGTGCGTGACCGTCAGCGGTCCGCCACGCGCGATCTGCGACTTGAACAACGGAACCACGCTGCCGGCGCTTCCGAGCACGTTGCCGAAGCGCACTGCAGTGAACGATGTCTTGGAGCGCTGCGCGACGTGGCGGATGACGAGCTCCGCCACGCGCTTGCTTGCGCCCATCACGCTGGTGGGCGCGACGGCCTTGTCCGTGGAGATGAGCACGAAGCGCTGCGCGCCAACGGCGTCCGCCATCTCCGCCATGTTGAGCGTGCCGAACACGTTGTTCTTCACGGCCTCCGCGGGCGATGTCTCCATGAGCGGGACATGCTTGTGCGCGGCGGCGTGGAAGACGTAGAGCGGCTTGTGCGCGTGGCCGATCCGCACCAGCGTCTGCGCCTCACGGATGTCGGCGATGACAGCGTGGACCTTCACGTCGGGGAAGTCGACCTCGAGATCGCGCTGCAGGAAGTAGAGGCCGTTCTCGTTGATGTCGAGGAGGACGAGCTCGCGTGCGCCGTACTTCGCGACCTGCCGGACGATCTCGGAGCCGATGGACCCCGCCGCGCCGCTGACGAGCACGCACGCGCCGCGGAGAGTCTTGAAGTCCTCTGCTTCGAAGACGTGCGGATCGCGCGGGAGCAGGTCCTCCGGGCTCACGTCGTGCAGCATGGACGCGGTGAGGCGGTCGCCGAGCGTGGTGATCGACTCGGGCACGATCTTCAGGCTCACGTTGAGCGAGCGGCACAATTCCAGGATGGACTTCACGCGCGCGGCGGGGAGGTTCGCGATGGCGATGAGGACCTTGGCGACCTCGCGCTTCTTGACGATCTGCGGGAGCTCCTCGATCCGCCCGAGCACCGGCTTGCCGCCGATCTGCATGCCGAGCTTGGCCTTGTCGTCATCGAGGAATCCGATGACGTGATAGTCGTGGCCAGCTGCCCGTGACAGCTCACGAAGGAGCAGGTCGCCAGCGAGCCCGGCGCCGATGATGATGGTCTTCAGCGACGTCTGGCTGCGCGCGCGTTGCTGCTCCGAGTACCAGCCAAGGACGTAGCGCGGCGCGAAGCGCACGGTCGCCATGAGGGCCGCGGAGGAGAAAAATTCCAGCGCGAACACCGAGCGCGGAAGCCCGGCACGGCGGAAGAAGAAGACGCCGAAGCCAAGAACCACGGTGCCCGTGATGGTCACGAGCACCATGCGCACGGCCTCGTTGAAGCCGGCCATGCGGAAGGACCAGCGGTGCACACCGGCAGCGCACGACAGAGCCGCGCGGAGCGCGATGAGAAACGGCAGGGTGCGCCAGAACGCGTGCTCGTACGTGGCGGGGACGTTGCCCTCGAACCGAAGCTGGAACGCCACCCAGAGGGAGAGAGTGACGAGCAGAGCGTCGGCGCTGAGAAGCGCGACGATCCTGAGAGGACCCGAGTCGAACCATCGTCGGGGGCGGATCGCCATTCCTAACCCGCCCTCTTCTGGCCGCGCTGTTCCTCGCCGTGTCGCGCCCTTGCGACCGCACGGGGGGCGGCTCGGACAACATCGATCACGCGCGTCTGGTCTGCATCCGTCAGGCTGCTGGAGCTGGGAAGACAGATGCCGTTCGCGAAGAGCTCTTCTGCGACGGCGCGCTCTCCCGCACGAATGTGCTCGGCAGAGGCGAACACCGGCTGCATGTGCATCGGCTTCCAGACGGGCCGCGACTCGATGTTCTCTTCGGTGAGCGCGGCGATGAGTTGATCGCGGCTGGCGCCGAAGCGTGTGCCGTCCACCTGGAAGCAGCTGAGCCAGTTGGTGTGGAGCCCGAACGCGGCCTGCGGCATGAGGGCGATGCCGGGCACACCCGCGAAGGCGTCTCGATAGCGGAACGCCACGGCGCGGCGCTGACGCACGCGCTCGTCGATGGCGGTGAGCTGCCCACGGCCGATACCCGCGAGCACGTTGCTGAGCCGGTAATTGTAGCCGATATCGACGTGGTGATAGGCGAGCCCCGGCTCGCGCGCCTGCGTGGACCAGTAGCGCGCCTTGTCGACCCAGTCCTTGCGACGGCTGACGAGCATGCCGCCGCCGGTGGTCGTGATCAGCTTGTTTCCGTTGAACGAGAAGATGCTGACGTCACCGAAGGTTCCCACGCGACGGCCCTTGTAAAGCGTGCCCACGGCCTCAGCGGCGTCCTCGATGAGGGCGACGCCGTGCTTGGTGCAGGCCGCGAGGATGGGATCGAGGTCGGCGCTCTGCCCGTAGAGGTGGACGATGACGACGGCGCGCGGGAGCTTGCCGCGGGCCGCGCGTTCGTCCAGGAACGATGCAAGGAGCACCGGATCCATGTTCCAGCTCTCGTGGTCGCTGTCGATGAACACGGGCGTGGCGCCGAGATAGGCGACGGGATTGATGGTGGCGGCGAACGTCAGATCGGAGCACACGACCTCGTCGCCGGGCCCCACGCCCACGAGCTTCAGCGCCAGATGCAGCGCCGCCGTCCCGCTGGCGAGAGCGACGCACGAGAGAGCGAGCTCGGAGCCGAGATGAGCGGAGAATTCGCTCTCGAACGCCTCCAGGTTGGGCCCGATGGTGGACAGCCAGTTCGTTGCGAACGCCTCGCGGACGTAGCCCTCCTCGAGGCCGCACATGTGGGGAACCGACAGGAAGATGCGCGGGCGGGTCATGGGATGCGGGTGTTGCAACGCGAGGGTCCCGGTGTCCGATGCGTCAGCACCGCGGGTCATTCACGAGCGGCGGAGCTTAGTCCATGAAGGGGGTCTGTCAATGCGACGGGCCCCCGAAATCCTGCCTCTTTCGTGTGTTTTTCGAGATACCTCTGTCAGCTTCCGTGGCCAGGTTGGGCGGGCGCGTGCTACCTAAAACTCCATCTAACAGGATGAGGACGAATCGGTCCGTTCGGACGCCCACCTCCACCCTGGCGCTCTTCGCCTGTCTGGCCTGCCTGGCCCAGGTCCCCGCCTGCGCGGACGAGCCCCAGATCCCAGTTCGGACCGCGAACGACGCCAAGCCTCGTCGGCCGCCTCTCAAGGTCGACGACGAGAAGGACAAGGTCCCCGAAGCCGCTCCCCTGCTCGAGGACGACGCATCCTTCGTGGCAGACCTGCACAAGATGCCGGAGCTGCGCGCGGTCATGGCGGATCCCGAGAAGTATCGCGCGGAGATCCTCCTGACAGAGGTGCGGCCGCCCAGACATCGCGACGGCAGACCCGAGCTCGTTCGCCATGCGTTCCGCGTGGACCGCGAGTACTTCTACCCTGCGAGCGCGATCAAGCTCACGGCGGCGGTCGCTGGCCTGGAGGCGCTGGCAGAGCGTGGACGCGCGCGCGGCCGCACGTATGCGCCCGACTGCGCGATGAAGATCTTCGATGCGACCGCAGGCGCGTACGAGGAGAAGGACATCACTGACTACGTCACGGGCCACCTCAACATCGCGCACGAGCTGAAGAAGATGCTCGTCATCTCCGACAACGAGGCGTTCAACAGGATGTACGCGTTCGTCGGCCACCGCGAGATGAACACGCGCATGTGGAAGCTCGGGCTGGCGTCGGTGCGCATCCGGCACAGGCTCGGCAACAACGTGAAGGACCTGGACGATCCGACGATCACGCCGGAGGTCATCATCGTTCCGGGAGACGGCGGAGCGGAGCTGATGACACCCGAGCGCGCGAGCAACCTGATGCTCTTCGCAGTCCGTGATGCCGGCACCAAGGTGGGCCGAGGGCACATGGAAGGCAACGTCGCCATGCAGGGGCCCATGGATTTCTCGGAGAAGAACCGCATCGGCATCCGCGATCTCCAGCGGCTCCTCACGAAGATCGTTCTGCCGGAGGCGGAGGACGCGCTCCCGGACTACGACGACGATGGGCGCGCGTTGCTCCTGTCGCTGCTCTCGATGCTGCCATCGCAGTCACGGCTCACCGGCTTCGACACCAGCCTGGACGAGCTCCAGCGGCTCTCCTACCCCGGCGTGAACCGCGTGGTCTCCGCGAACGGCAAGGTCAAGCTCTACGGAAAATCCGGGCGCGCGTACGGGTTCTCGGTGGAGAACTCCTTCGCGTACGATCCCGACACCAGGCGTGGCTTCTTCCTCACGGCCACGCTCTACACGAACGAAGGCGCCATCGTGGGCTCCGACCACTACGAATACGCCGAGATCGCGAACCCATTCTTCGCGGCGCTCGGCGAGTACGGCGCGAAGCGGGCCTTCAAGACCAGCCGCTGAGCCTCTGCTCTCCAGCGGGCAGGGGGAACGGGCATGCGGGAAAAACTCCGGGCTTGACCCCTGGGGGGTGCCGCCTATACTGCGCGGCCGCTGAGGGAAGGACGGTCCTTCCTCGAAGCACCTCCTAGGCTGATCGCGGATCTCCTTCTTTTCAAGGGTTTCTGTGCCAGCCCGAACCGCGGAAAGCATTTCCATGCCGCTTTTGTCCGACAAGAAGAACGAGCTGATCAACAAGTTCCGCACCCACGAGTCCGATACGGGCTCGCCCGAGGTGCAGGTCGCTCTCATCACCGAGCGCATCACGTACCTCACGGAGCACTTCAAGACGCACGCGAAGGACCACCACTCGCGCCGCGGTCTGCACCGCCTGGTCACCAAGCGCCGCAGCCTCCTCAAGTACCTGAAGAAGGTCAGCCTGGACCGGTACCGCAAGACGGTGCTGGCCTTGAACCTCCGCAAGTAACGAACCCCCAACGGGACGGTCTTCTGACTGTCCCGTTTTTCTTGGTCGGCTTTCGTGTCGGCTTCCGTCCTGTCACCGCTTACTTTTTTTCTATCCCGGTCTCGTTCTCTTCGTTCGCCTTGCTCTTCGTTTTGCGCCCACGACCTCCACCTTCTGGAGCGTCGTGGGCGGAAACCGAGGAACCAAGGCACAGCACGAGACTGGCGTCATCGCCGCACGTAGCGGCGCACTCGCGCGAAGGAGCGCACGCACATGTCATTCGTTCGTGAATCCGTTCTCATCAACGGCAGGCCTCTCACCATGGAGACCGGCCGCCTGGCGAAGCAAGCCCACGGCGCCGTCCTCATCTCGTATGGCGACAGCATGGTTCTCGTCACCGCGGTCAGCGGCGAGGAGCGCCCCGGCCTCGATTTCTTCCCCCTCACCTGCGAGTACTTCGAGAAGACGTACGCCGCCGGCCGCATCCCCGGCGGATTCTTCAAGCGCGAAGGTCGCCAGCGCGACGACGAGATCCTCACCAGCCGCCTCATCGACCGCCCGTGCCGTCCCCTCTTCCCCGAGGGATTCAAGATGGACACGCAGGTGGTCGCGACGGTCCTCTCGAGCGACCAGGAGAACCCGACGGATGTCCTTGCGCTCACCGGCGGAAGCGCCGCGCTGCACATCTCGGACATCCCGTGGGCCGGCCCCGTGGTCGGCGTTCGCGTCTCGCGCGTGAACGGCGAGTTCATCGCGTACCCGACGTTCGCGCAGCAGGCCGAGAGTGATCTCGATCTCGTCGTCGCGACCAGCAAGGATGGCGTCGTGATGGTCGAAGGCGGCGCCGCCGAGGCCCCCGAGGCCGACGTCATCGAAGGGCTCATGTTCGCGCAGAAGGCCGCTCAGCCGATCCTCGCGCTCATCGAGAAGCTCCGCGCCGCTGTCGGCAAGGAGAAGCGCAAGTTCGAGCCGAAGAAGCTCTCGGCCGAGATCGCGGCGATGATCCCGCCGATCGTCGACAAGCCGATCCTCGAGGCCTCGCTCATCAAGGAGAAGAAGAAGCGCTACGAGTCCTACAAGGTCGCGAAGGACGCCATGATCGCCGCCGTCATCGCGAAGGTCGGCGCCGACAAGTTCCCCGAGATCGAGAAGCTCGTGAAGGCCGAGTTCGACGAGCGCAAGTACGAGGTCGTTCGCGAGTTCGTGATGTCGCAGAACAAGCGCATCGACGGACGCGACATGGCGACCATTCGCCCGATCATGACGGAGGCGGGCATCCTGCCGCGCGTCCACGGCTCTGCGCTCTTCCAGCGCGGTGAGACCCAGGCGATCGTCACCACGACCCTCGGCACGTCCACGGACGAGCAGAAGATCGACGGCCTCACGGGCGAGCGCTGGAAGCGCTTCCTGCTCCACTACAACTTCCCGCCGTTCTCCACGGGCGAGACCAAGCCCATGCGCGGCCCCGGCCGCCGTGAGGTCGGCCACGGCGCTCTCGCCGAGCGCGCGCTCCTGCGGATGATGCCCGAGAAGGAGAACTTCCCGTACACCGTTCGCATCGTCTCCGAGACGCTCGAGTCCAACGGCAGCTCCTCGATGGCCGCGGTCTGCGGCGGCACGATGAGCCTCATGGACGCGGGCGTGCCGATCAAGGCGCCCGTCGCCGGCATCGCGATGGGCCTCATCTCCGACGGCAAGCGCTTCAACATCCTGAGCGACATCCTCGGCGACGAAGATCACCTCGGTGACATGGACTTCAAGGTCTGCGGTACCCACAAGGGCATCACCGCGATCCAGATGGACATCAAGATCGCGGGCCTCTCGCGCGAGATCCTCACGAAGGCGCTCGACCAGGCGCGTGAAGGCCGCATCCACATCCTCGGCAAGATGGCCGAGACGCTTGCGACGCACCGCGCGGAGCTCAACAAGTACGCGCCGCGCATCACGACCCTCAAGGTCAAGCCGGACCAGATCCGCATCATCATCGGACCGGGCGGCAAGACCATCAAGGGCATCGTCGATCAGACCGGCGTCGCGATCGACGTCGAGGACGACGGCACGGTCAACATTGCCTCCGCGGACTCTGACGCGGTGGCGAAGGCGATCGCGATCATCAAGGGCCTCACCACGGAGCCCGAGGTCGGTGCAGTCTACAAGGGTAGCGTCTCGCGCGTCGTCGACTTTGGCGCGTTCATCGAGATCCTCCCCGGCACCGACGGCCTCCTCCACGTCTCCGAGATGGCGCACACGCGCGTCGAGAACGTGACGGACGTCATGAAGGAAGGCGACGAGGTCGAGGTCAAGGTCATCGACGTAGGTCGCGATGGCAAGATCCGGCTCTCCCGCCGCGAGCTGCTTCCCCTCCCCGAGGGCGAAGAGGGCGAGCGCGCGAAGGAGCGCATGGCTGCAGCCCGTGAGGGTGGGCCGCCGCGTCGCGAGGGCGGTCCGGGCGGTGGTGGCGGTGGACGTGATCGCGGCCCGCGCGGCGGCGGTGGCGGTCGTGACCGCGGCCCGCGCCGTAACTGACACGAGAGCGTAGGCGCCATGACACAGGTGCGGGGCGCAAGCGCCTCGCGATCTGCGGCGGTTACGCCCCAGCCACGGCTCCCCGAAAGCGGGCGACATTCCACGGAGTGTCGCCCTCTTCTTTTTTGTCTTTGTCCACGCCTGAGATGCGGGCATCGTGCGCCCACACGAGGAGAGCGTAATGAGTGAAATGACCGAGATGCTCGAGAAGATGGAACACGCCGGCCACAGCGGCGGCGGGCATGGTCACGGTGATGATCATGGCAAGAAGGGTCCGGGCAAGGGCGTCGGCGTCACGATGGCGATGCTGGGCGTGATGCTCGCGTTCTGCGCGGCCATGGTCGGCGCAAGCCGCACGGAGCTCATTCGCTACACGGTGGAGCAGTCGAACGAGTACGCCGAGTTCCAGGCCGAATCGACGAAGTACCGCGTCATGGAAGCCGATTTCGAGATCCTCCACGCGCTCACGCCGAACAAGGCGGAGCTGAAGAAGTTCGAGGAGAAGCTCGCCTCCGTGCACAGCAAGTCCGGCAAGGGCGACGACGAGGACACCGCCGAGATCAAGGAGACCATCAGCGTCGCCACCCACGAGCTCGCCGACGTGCTCACGCCTGACAAGGAAGACGAGGATCGCCTCGAGCGGATCGCGAAGAAGTACAAGCACGACATGGTCGAGGCGAAGGAAGACGCCGAGGCGTACGACCTGGCGATCGAGACGTACCACGAGGCGGCAGAGGGCTACGAGCACGCGCAGCTCTGCGCGGAGATCGGCATTGTCATCGCGTCCGTCGCGCTGCTCATGGCGAGCCGGTTCGCCTGGTATGTATCGCTCGTGGTCGGCCTGGCCGGCGGCGGTTTCATCGCCAAGACCGCGATCGAGACCCACCAGCACCTCTCGGTCGCCGAAGAGAAGATCAAGAAGGCGAAGGCCGACACCGCCGCCATCCAGAAGGACGACGAAGAGGACGACAAGGAAGAGAAGAAGGACGGCAAGCCAGAGGAGCACGGCAAGGCCGAGGAGCACGGCAAGGCCGACGAGCACGGCAAGGCCGAGGGCAAGCCCGAAGAGAAGAAGACCGAAGGCAAGCCCGAGGAGAAGAAGGCCGAAGAGAAGGCCCCCGCTCCCAGCGCGAAGCCCGAGGAGAAGAAGGCCCCCGCTCCCGAACACCACTGACGGCGAGGCCTGAACGAACGACGCTGCGATTCCGAGAGGGGTCGCGGCGTTTTTCTATTTCTTGTTCTTCTTCTTCAGCACGTCGATCCGCTTCTTCGCTTCGGCGGCGAGCGGCCCTTGCGGCGCGAGCTTGATGTACGCCTCGAACTCGGCGATCGCTTCCGGGAGCTTGCCGCTCTCCGCGAGGCGACCCGCAAGATAGAAGTGCGGTGGCGGCACGCTGGCGTCGAGCTTCACCGCGGACTCCAGGTCCGCGCGCGCGCCGTCCTTGTCCTTGTTCCCGAGCTTGCAGAGCGCGCGGTAGGTGCGGATCTCCGCGTTGTCCTTCTTCGCGATCGCGCGGTCCAGCGTGCCGACGCAGTCACCGAACGCGCCAACGTTCTTCTGCTCGAAGCCGATCGATGCGAGCGTGGCCGCGTCGTCCGGGGCGGCCTTGGACGCGGCGCGCAGCTTCTCTGCTGCGGCGTCAACCTCCTTCCACTTCTCCAGGTACGTGGCGTACGTGAAGAGGATCATCGCGTCGTTGCCCTTCGAGGCTTCCTCGAACTCCTTCTTCGCGCCCGCGGTGTCGTTGGTTCCCGCAAGAGCCATGGCCAGGTTTGCATGCAGCTCGGGGCGCTTGGATTTGACCAGCGCCGTGCGGCACGTGGCTGCGGCGTCCGCCCATTTCTGCTGATCCAGGTACAGCGCGGAGAGGTTTGCGGAGGCCTCGTCGAGCTCCGGCATGATCCGGAGCGCTTCCTTCAGCTCGCGCTCGGCGCCCTTGTCGTCCTTCAGCTGGTTCAAGGTGACGCCCAGGTAGTAGTGCGCCTGCGGGTCCTCCTTGTTCTTGGCGACCGCGGACTCGAACGCGGCGCGCGCGCCCGGGAGATCGCCGGACTCCAGCGCGGCCATGCCCTTCTTCACGTCCGCGTTGGACGGCGCAGCGGCTTGCGGCTTTGCGGGCGCCGTGGCGGATGCGCTCGCGGACGAGGTGGGGACGTCGTTGCCGTCGTTCGGGTGGGGACGGTCAGCCGGCTTGTCCGGGCCGCAGGCAACGAGCGCGAGCGGGAGCGCCCCGAGCGTCCCGAGCAGAGAGGCGAGAGCGAGCGTGCGAAGGCGTGGCGTTTGGGTCTTCATTCTAGGGTTCCTCTGGATTCTGCTTCTCGGGGCTGACGTTCGGCAAGGACAGCGCGGCAAGCACGCGCTCTCGGATCTCTTTGACGCGCAACGGCGAGCTCACCTTGGTGCCGTCGAGCTCGTTCACGTAGAACACGTCGGCGACCTTGTTGCCCTCCGTGTTGATCTTGGACAGCGCAATGGTCAGCGCCAGGCTCTGCAGCGTATGCGAGAGCGTGTACAGCAGGCCAGGTCTGTCCTTCGTGAAGACCTCGACGACGGTGTGCGAACGCGAGGCTCGGTCGTCGATCGTGACCTCCGTGCTGATCGCGGGGCTGGGGCGCTCGCGCCAGGGCGAACGCGTGCCCACGCGCTCCGCCAGCAGCGCCTCTGGTGTCACGGCGAGCGAGCAGAGGTCGGCGAGGTCCTTTCGGAGGCGCGGCAGCGCACGGATCACGCCAGTCACGCCATCCGCACGGTCACGCACATGGAAGATGTCGACGGCCTCCTGGCGGCCGTCCGCGAGCGGGCGCGAGTAGACCTCTGCGGCGTGCACCTCCAGGCGCGAGGCCGTGATGGCGGCGGCGATGCGCGCAAGCAGACCGACGGCGTCGTCCGCCACGATGCAGAGCTCCGTCACCTCCGGGTGCGTCCCCTCCACGATCGACACGCTCGGCACCTGACCCGTGCGCGCAAGGGCGACCTTCGCGTGCTGCACGAGCGAACCGGTCCGGGTGCCCAGGAGGTAGCGCTCCGGCATGCCCGAGAGGAACGAGGAGATGGCGCCCTGCGGCCCGCGAAACGCACGCAGCGCGTCGCCAAGGGCCCGCTGCACGCGCGCGTCGTTCTCCTCGCGCGGGAGACCCGCCAGGTACACGTCAGACGCGAAGTAGAGCTCGTCCAGCATCTTCAGCTTCCACGAGCTCATGGCAGTCGGCGACGTGGTCGTGAGATCCACGAGCGTGAGCAGGTAGAGATCGCGCAGGCCCTCACGGCCAGACACGTGGGTGACGAACTCCGCGCAGACGCGCGGCTCGTCCAGATCGCGACGCGTGGCCACGTGGTACATCGCCAGGTGCTCGAGCACGAGCGAGCGCGCCTGCGCGACGTCCTCGGCTGCCAGACCCAGGCGCGGCAAGATCACGTCGCACAGCTCCGCGCCCACCTTCGAGTGGTTCTTGCGCGAGCCATCCTCGTCCGGGTAGCCCTTGCCCACGTCGTGAAGCAACGTGGCCAGGAAGAGTGATCGCGGCCGCGCGACCTCCGCGGCGAGCCGCGTCGCGAGAGGACGCTCCTGCGCGAGCTCACCGCGTGACAGCGCGCGCAGGTAGTCGAGCGCCGCGATGCTGTGAACGTCCACGGTGTACACGTGATAAATGTCGTGGTGAACACGGCCCGTAACCGGTGAGAACTCCGGGATCATCGCGAGCAGGAGGCCCACGTCATGGAGCTCGCTCAGGATGGAGCCGCCGCGCACGCGCATGTCCTTCACGGTGCAGCAGAGATCCACGAAGATCTCCGCGGCCTCGGCGCTCTCGCGAATGGCGGTACCAAACACGGGGTCGCTCGCGGCGCGGCGGATCGCCTCGCGCGAGAACGGCAGCGGCGGGATGTCGTGGCGTTTGCATGCAGCATACATGCGAAGCGCGAGCGCCGGATCGTGCCCCAGATCCTCTGCCGCGATGGTGGCCTGACCGTCGAACGAGCGGACCCCCTGCCCCAGGTCCACCTCGATGGGCTTACCGCGCCGACGCGGCGGTACGGCGCGCATGAGCATCTGATCGCGCGCGCGGAGGATCGTGCGGGCATGACGGTAGTAGTCCTGCATGAAGCGCTCGGCCGCCAGACCCGCAGACTCCTCGTCGCCGTAGGCGAGCTCCACGCCGATGGACTCCTGCGCGTCGAACGTGAGCCGGTCGGCACGACGTCCCGCGGTCTTGTGCAGGCGGTTGCGGACGCGCCAGAGGAAGTCTTCAGCGCGCTTGATCTCGAGCGCCTCGCGCGGGAGGAGCGCGCCCACGCGAACGAGCTTGTCCCAGACGGAGTGGTCGACCGGGTCGCCTTCCTCGCTCACCTGGAAGCGGGCGGATGCAGCCCACCGAGCGACATCCAGATCGCGCAGACCGCCCGCGCCGTTCTTCACGTCGGGCTCGAGGAGGTAGACGGAGCCGCCGAAGCGAGCGTGCCGTTTCTCGCCCTCCTCCTCGAGGCGCTCGGCGAAGCGCGCGATCTTGCCCTCGCTGAAGATCCCGTCGCGCGCGCGCAGCGAGAGCTCCGCGGGAAGGTCCGCGTCGCCCATGAGCCGGCGCAGATCGAGCAGGCTCGTCGCGGTGGCGAGGTCCGTCTCCGCGAGCACGAGCTGATCGTCCACCGTCACGACCTGATGGCCCACGGTCAGCCCTGCGTCCCACATCGGATAGAGGAGCGCCTCTGCGAAAGACTGCGCGGCCTCCGTCCTGCCGCGGTTCACGATGAGTCGTACGTCTGCGTCGCTGCCAAGGGCGATGGCGCCGCGCCCATAGCTGCCAACGGCCGTGAGCGAGACCGGGCCGAATGGCTGATGCTCCGTCGCCGCCGCAGCTGCGTAGAGCGCCATGATCACGCCGTCGATCACCTTGGCGTGCGCGCGACCGAGCGCGAGGCCGCTGGGGCCGGGCGTGTCGAGGCGCTCCGTGGGACCGAGCCTTTGGGAGAGCTCGCTGCGATGCCGCGTGACGTAGTCGCGCATCTCCGCGCCGAGCGGGGCCGAGAGACGGACGAGGCGATCCTCCGGGCCAGACAGTAGGCGACTCACCCGGCGAAACTTACCCCAGGCGGGGGAGCGACGCGATTATAGCCTTTGCAAATGTGCCTCAGTTGACCTACCGTCGCCTGCGTTCTGGGGCAAGGCCAGTCGCGGCGCCCTTCACTTACCCTCGTAGGAGGCATTTCGGATGTCGAAGAAGCTGGTTTTCCCCCTGATCGCGGTGCTCTCCCTGGGCCTCGCAGCGTCTTTCAACGGCTGCACCTGCGGCGCAGAAGCCAAGGTCGGCGACCAGGCGAAGACGCCGCCCCCGCCGCCCCCGCCGCCGCCCCCGGCGTCCACCACGCCGCCGCCCCCGCCGCCGCCGCCTCCGCCGCCCCCGGCGAAGCCGAAGGTCGCGATGACCGGCAGGGCCACGATGGTCGGCAACCAGATCAAGATCCCGGGCGAGGTCGAGTTCGACTCGGGCAAGTCCAAGATCAAGGAGACGCCCGCGACGCTCGAGATCCTGAAGACTCTTGCGGAAGTGATGACGACGAACAAGAACGTCACCAAGCTCCGCGTCGAAGGTCACACGGACAACGTCGGCAAGGACGCGGACAACGCCAAGCTGTCGCAGGAGCGCGCTGACTCTGTCGCCGCGTGGCTCGCCGCGCACGGCGTCGAGAAGGCCCGCCTGCACACGGTCGGCTTCGGCTCGACCAAGCCGATCGCGGACAACGGCACGGCGGAGGGCAAGCAGCTCAACCGCCGCGTGATGTACCACGTCGAAGAGCTCGAGGGGAAGCCGGCGCCGGAAGAGGCCACGTCCACCCCGGCCCCGATGACCACTGCGGTTCCCAGCGCAGCGCCCTCAACGAAGCCCGCGCCGTCGGCCTCGGCCCCGAAGAAGCCCTAGCGACTCATCGCAGAAGAGGAAGAAGCCGCGCCCCCAAAAAGGGACGCGGCTTTTTTCATTCACCAAACGAGCCCTTCAACGCAAGCGTTGAAGGCGTTCAACCTCCGAAGGCTTTGCAGCTCAGCGCGCTGGGCGCAAAGGAGAGGCCGCTGTCGCACTTCATCGTGTTGTTCGGATCGCAGAACGGCGCGGCGTCGGTGCATTGGTTGCTCGCGGTGCACGGTGTGCCGGAGCCCTTCTTCGCGGTGCACACCCCGAGGCAGTAGAGGTCCGAGGTGCAGAGCTTCTCGGCGTTGCACGGTTCGTTCAGCTTGGGACGCGCGGTGCAGATGTTGGGCGTGCCCGCAGCGCAATAGCTCGACGTGTCGCAGACGTCGCCAGGGTTGCCGCAGGGATCGCTCAACGCCTTGTCGACCTTGGTCGCGCAGAACTTCTTGTCGCAGATGAATGAGCCGGTGCAGTCGGCGTCCACGGTGCACGCCTGGTTCTTGTCTGCCGTGCCCAGGAACACCTTGTTGCAGACGGCCTGCGCGGCCTTGAAGTCCGCCGGGGCGATCGTGCGGAGCGCGTAGATCTTGTTCACCTGGTCGATGCAGGCCTGCGCGCCACCAGAGGTGTACTTGCGCGTGGTGCCCGTGACGCTGAAGATGTCCGTCTCGGCAGCGGCGCTGCCACCAGCGAGCGCATTGCAGTGCGCCGTGCGAGCCGTCTTGCACGCGTCGACGGTGTTGCCGCAGACCATGGCGATGTTGTTGCACTCCGCAGCCGCGACCGCGGTGCAGAAGGAGCTGGCGTCCGGGAACGGAGGCGCAGCGGAGTCAGACGAACACGCGACCACCGCAACGGCAGCCACGAAAGCAGATCCAAGAAGCCAACCAATTCGCATTCTCGCCTCCGAAGAAAAAAGGGAACTCACAGCAGTGTAGACGACCTTTGGACGAATTGCGGCAATGAACCATGCAGTCGACCCAAGGGCTGGGCTGCGCGGGCGTCGAAGAAAGCATGAATACTCCGTCAGCCCGTCGCCGCATTCTCCCCTCCGCCCTGGCCGTCGTTGTTGCCTCCGCGCTGCTGAGCCTTCCTGCCACGGCCTTCGCCCAGGGCGCAAAGCCAGCCGCCGCGGCCACGACCACGACTACCGGCGACTACTCCGAGAACCGCACGGACGGGAGCGCTGTGGTCGTCTTCAAGGAAGACGCCGTTGGTGCGGGTGGTTCTGCAGCATTTGGTGGCACCATTCTCCGTCCGCCGGGAGCCACGCGCGTCGGCCTCCTGCGCCCGCGCTTCAATTTCGTGAGCGAGATGCTGAAGAGCGTGGAGACCCTGTAGGTCCCCGCAGACGCGAATCGCCGCCACGGCGATCGGTCGCCAGGCGGGTGCTGAAGAACGCTGGACAGAGGCGCGCCCTCCTGTGCTAGAGACCCTCTCCGTTTCGGCCCTGGGCATCACGCCCGGGGACACCTCGCGAAGGTGGCGGAATTGGCAGACGCACTGGATTCAGGTTCCAGCGGGGTAACTCCTGTACGGGTTCAACTCCCGTCCTTCGCACTCAGCATCATCGACACTGGCCGGCGCGCACAGTCCGAGCCCCGCGTCAGGGCTTCGCGACGCGGACGATCGTTCCGTTGTTCACGGCGTTGGTGAAGTAGACGGCGGTGGAGTCCAGGGCGATCGCCGCGGGCGCGCCGCCTTCCGCCAGAACCATGGGCCCCGTCTTCGGGCAGCCGCCGAGCGGGCACGCAAGGACGCGGCCGCGCGCGAAGTCGGTCCAGTAGACATTCGTCTCGTCGGCGGCGATCCCTCTCGGCACGCCTTCGTCGGGCGCGATGGTGGTGACGGATAGCTGGCAGTTGCTTCGTGCACAGTGGAGGATGCGACCCGCGCCGCCATCGGTGTCGACCCAGAACACATCCTTCGAGGTGATCGCGAGATTGAGCTGCGTGCCTGCGTTGGCCGCCAGCTGCGTTGCTCCAGGACCGCTGCACCCTGCAGGAGGACACGACCAGACCGCGCCACCCACGTTTGGCGACGAGCTGAAGACGATGCCGGCATCGTCTGCCTTCACGTCAAGGAAGTACGTCCCGGCGTTGCCATCGAGCGCGGAGATGATCGCGTTGCAGACCGGGTTGGGTGGGGTCGTGCACGCGTAGAGGCCGCTCGTGTTGCCGGAGCCAGCGTAGCCCACGTACACGTAGCCGTTGCGTGTGAAGAGGGCCATGGCTGGCTGCAGGAACTGCTCGGTCCCGCCGCCGGCTGCGGCGTCGATCCCCTGGTACTGCACGCGCTGGTTGTAGAGCGAGTAGTAGACGTACGTAGAGTCCACGGCGAGTCGATCGACGTCGTTCGAGGTGCTGATGAGCGTGCTCGCGTTGCCGCCGTCCTTCGGAGCGAACTGCACGGCGCCCGCCGACTCGGTCCAGAACACGAGTGTACCTGAGAGCGCGAGCGCAACGGGAGTGCCCGCGGAGACGGCGAGTGGTACGGCCTGGCACACGCCAGTCACGCAACCACCGCCGACGCAGTCGTGCCCACACCTGCCGCAGTTGACGGGATCCGACGCGAGGTCCGCCGCGTCGCATGGTGATGCGTCACCTCTCGCATCCTTGGAGGCATCGAGCGATGCGTCGAGGGCGACCACAGCGTCTACAGTCCCGTCGCTGCCCGCGTCGCCAGCGTCCACGTTGGACTCGAGGAGCTCGTGATCGGGGATGCCGATGACGAGCCCACAGCCCCCGAGCATCACTGCCGAGAGCACCGCGACCGCAAGCACTCGCCGGGACCGAACCGACACGATCGGAAGGTATCACACTGGTTTCGTCGACGCAGCGGTGGGCCGATTCTCAGCCGCCCCCCGTATCTGCATCCGCGCTCGCGTCCGTGCCGGTCTCGGGGACCGCGCCCGCGTCCCACGACGTTGTGGGCACACATTCCCCGCTCACGCACACACCATCGGATTCCGCCAACAGGCACGCAAGGCCATCCGCGACGTTGGCCCTTTCCACCACGCCTCTTCCCGCGCCGACAGCGCACGAGAGAATCGCGCAGGGCAAACTCTGTCGGGGCGCGTCCGTCGGCTCGTACGACGACTGCGCTTGCCCACCGACACATCGAGTGAGGGTGCAGTCGCCTGGCGTGTCGATGTCCACGTGGGCATCGCCCGCGCACGGGTCGGTGGCGCTGCCGAGCCCAAGCTTGAGCGCGGGGTCGGAGAAGATGCCGTCGCCAAGGTCGCACCCGGCAGGTACCGCGGTCACCAGCCCAAGGGCGAGCACAATTCCACGCGGGGAACGCGAACGGAGCCGGAAGGGCCAAGGGAAGTTCATGTTCGGCGCAACGCACTACACGTGCCACGGTCGCGTTCCACACGAGCCCGGCAAATTTGGCTCGATCCGATGTTGCGAACAGACGAGCCCATGACAGCCGTGGCAGGAACGAGCGGCCGCTCGAAACAATTTGCCATATGCAGGCAAAATTATCGGCGCCGCCTACGTGGCCCAGGCCCAACGTCGCAAGGCATCGAGGGCTCGCTGTGCCGTCTCCGTCAGCCCGCGGGCGCGTCGGCACCACCGTCGTCGAGCGGCATTGCATCGGCGGGCTTGCTCGCATCGGTCGAGGGGCCCTGGTATGTCCCGACCTTGACGAGCTTGCCCGCCTGGCAACCATAGGTCGGCAGCGTGCCGCCTTGGCTGCAGTCACCTTCGGCGGTGCAGGACTCGCCATCCATGCACACGTCTCCGGCCGAAGGAAACCCGCCCGAGCACCCACTAATGTCAGAGCGCGTGGAACCATCCACGTGGTCCGGCGGTGTGGGCTGCAAACCCGTGACGCAGTCTACGAACGCGGCGAGCAGCGACGCAGTGAGCAGGACTGAAACCAGGAGCTGCCTCATCACCACCACGTATCATAGGTGCCATGTGCGGCCGCGCCACGTTGACGACGCCCGGTGACGAGCTGCGCGAGCAGCTGGGTCTCGACGTGGTACCGACCATGGTGCCGCGCTTCAACATTGCTCCGTCGCAGCCCATCGCCGTCATCACGACGCCGCGCATCCTCTCATTCGCTGCGTTCGGATTGTCGTCACTCACCGGCAGGCCGGGCAGGACGATCAACCTGCGCGGAGAGTCGCTCCCGAACGTGCCGGCGTACCGCGATGCATTCCAGCGGCATCGATGTCTCGTCGTGGTCGACGGGTTCTTCGAGTGGCGCGACGTGCCCGCCACGCCAGCGCAGGGTGCCTTGTTCGGGGACGTCGTTCCCGCGCGCGGGAAGAAGGGGAAGCCGAGGAAGCCGCTGAAGCAAGCGTTCCACATTCGTCGTGCAGACCACGCGCCGTTCACGCTCGCGGGGGTCTGGGCGGTGAAGGCCGACGCCGAGCCCGCGAATGAGTGTGCGATCGTGACGGGCGCGGCTGCTGGCGTGGTGGCGGGGCTACACGATCGGATGCCTGTGATCGTCGCGCCTGCCGCGCGTGGCGTGTGGCTCTCGGGCGCCGAGATTGAACCAGGTCGAGACGCGCTTCTGCACCTGCTGTCGCGGCAGACGGTGGCCGCGAGCGCAGCCGACCTCGTCGCCGTGCAGGTTGGAGAGCGGGTCAATAGCGCTGCCTTCGACGACGAAGAAGTGCTGAGACCGGCTGCCGAGCCGCGCCGAGTCTGATATGAATGGCCCCATGCGTCTGTCCCGCGCCTGTGCGGCGCTCATCCTCGCCGGCAGCCTGACCATCGGGTCCACTGCCAGCGCCGCGGACCCCACCCCCGAGGACATCTCCCAGGCACGTTCGCTCGGTGAGCAGGGACAGGTGGCGCTCGACGCCAAGAAGTTCGCAGAGGCCGAGAGGCTCTTCTCCGCCGCCACCGCGCTCTATCCGGTCGCGCCCACACTCCCGCTCGGCGCCGCGCGCGCCATGGCGGGACAGGGAAAGCTCATCCAGGCGCGCGAGACGTACAACAAGATCGTGCGCGACAGTGACAAGCTCCAGGGCGGGCCCGCAGCGTTCAAGGCCGCCGTGGAATCCGCCCGCACCGAGAGCGAGGCGATCGCGCCGAAGATCGGCAGCGTCACGGTCGTCGTCGAAGGCCCGAAGGAGGCGAAGGTCGCGCTCGACGACGGCCAGATCCCCGCTGCCGCGTGGGGACTCCCCCGCCCCATCGATCCGGGCACGCACAAGCTCATCGCCACGCTCGCTGGATACAAGTCTGCAGAGATCACGTTCACGGTGGTGGATGGCGCGAAGGTGGATCAGAAGCTGACGCTGGTGAAGGATGACGCCGGTGCAGCCGTCGTGGTCGGCGGTGCAGGCAGCGGCGGCAACGGCCAGGTCAGCGGCAGTGGCAGCGGTGACCCGGGCCAGGGCGCATCCGGCTCTTCGGGCTCATCACGCAAGACGGCCGGCTATATCGTCGGTGGCATCGGAGTCGTCGGCATCGGTATTGGCGCGCTCACGGGGCTCGTTGCGATCTCCGACAAAAACAAGCTCGAGAAGGCCTGCACGAACGGCAAGTGCCCACCCACGCAGCAGAGCGCCGTGAACAGCTACAACACGATGGGCACGCTCTCCACCGTCGGCTTCGTCGTCGGTGGCCTCGCGCTCGCGGGCGGCATCGTGCTCATCGTCACGGCGCCGAAGGATCCGAAGGCCGCGTTCGTGTCACCCTACCTCGCGCCGGGTGAGGCCGGGCTGACGGGCCGGTTTTGAGCGCGATCGTCCTCCGCGGTGTGCATGCGTTCGATCCCAGCTCGGGCGTGGACGGGATCATCGACGTCGTCGTGGAGGAGGGCAAGATCACGCGCGCCGGTCGCGATGCCGGACGCGAGCTCACGGCGGCGCCGTCCGAGAAGGTGCGGATCATCCAGGGGCTCTCCGAGCAAGGCAACCAGCGCTGGCTCTTCCCCGGCTTCGTGGATCTGCACGCGCACCTGCGTGAGCCCGGCAACGAGTCCAAGGAGGACATCAAGAGCGGCCTCGCCGCCGCGGCTGCCGGTGGCTACGTGGACGTGTGCGTGATGCCGAACACGCGACCCGTGAACGACTCCACCATCATCACCGAGTGGATGGTCCACAAGGGCAAGGCCGCGAACAGCGCACGGCTCCACCCCATCTGCGCGATCACCACGGGCCAGAACGGCGAGGCCCTCACTGAGATGGCGCTGCTCAAGGAGGCCGGCGCGATCGCCGCCTCCGACGACGGCAAATGCGTCACCCGCAGCGACGTCATGCGCCGCGCGCTGGAGTACGGCAAGACGTTCGACCTGCCCATCATCCAGCACGCAGAGGACCACCTGCTCACCCAGGGCGCCGAGATGCACGAGGGCGCGATCTCCGCACGTCTCGGGCTTCGTGGGTGGCCGCGCATCGCCGAGGACATCATCGTCGCGCGCGACGTGTTACTTGCAGAATACACGGACTCTCGCTACCACGTCGCGCACCTGTCCACGCTGGGCGCGGCGCGCATCGTGCGCGAGGCGAAGTCGCGCGGCATCAAGGTCACGTGCGAGGTCACGCCGCACCACCTGACCATGACCCACGAGCTCTTGATCGGCTACGACACCGCGTGCAAGGTGAACCCGCCGCTTCGCGAAGCCGAGGACCTCGAGGCGCTGCTTGCGGCGCTGGCCGACGGCACCATCGATGCGATCGCAACGGACCATGCGCCCCATACCGCCGCTGACAAGGAAGGGCCCATTGCCGACGCTGCCATGGGAATGATCGGACTGGAGCTCTGTCTGCCGATGCTGCTGGGCCTCGTGGACAAGGGCAAGCTGCCGCTCGCGCGCGTGATCACAGCGCTGTCGCCCGGTCCTGCGAAGATCGTCGGGCTCGCGCAGCCGCGCATCCGCGAGGGGGCAGCGGCGGACCTGACGCTGGTCGACCGCGCGGAGACGTGGATAGTCACGCCGGCGCAGCTGCGCTCGAAGAGCCACAACACACCGCTTCTGAACCAGACCGTGCGTGGCCGCGTGAAGGCGACGCTCCGCGACGGCATCTTCATTCACGACGAACTGGAAGGCAGACGCCCATGACGAACGCGCGTGCAGGAGGTGAGGACTCTCATCTGGTCCTCGCTGACGGAACCATCTTCCCCGGCAAGGCGTTCGGCGCGCGCAAGGTGTCCACGGGCGAGGCGGTCTTCACCACGCAGATGACGGGCTACCAGGAGATCCTGACGGACCCGAGCTACCACGGGCAGATCGTCACCATGACGTCGCCCGAGATCGGCAACTACGGCATCAATCCCGAAGACGCGGAGTCCATGAGCGGCGCGCCGAGCGTCCGCGGCTTCGTCGTGCGCAGCCTGTCGCCCATCGCTTCGAATCAGCGCGCCACCGAGACGCTCGATGCGTACCTCGTGCGCCACGACGTCGTTGGCATCGCGGAAGTGGACACGCGCAAGCTCACGCGCCACCTGCGCGACAACGGCTCGCAGAACGCCGCGATCGGCGTGGGTGATCCCGCGGCGCTCCTGGCGCAGGCGCGCAAGGCGCCGGACATGAGCGGGCTTGACCTGGTGCAGTTCGTCACGCCGAAGGAGCCGTACACCTTCACGGAGAACCAGGGCGTCTTCGCGCCGGCGGCACCGCGGAGCCTCGCCAAGGGCAAGCACGTGGTGGTGGTGGATTTTGGTGCAAAGAAGAACATCCTGCGCTGCATGGTCGCTGCGGGCTTCCGTGTGACCGGCGTGCCGGCGAAGACCTCCGCGAAGGACATCCTGGGCCTCTCACCCGACGCGGTGTTCCTGTCGAACGGCCCGGGCGATCCCGCGGCGCTCGGCTACGCGGTGGCGATGGTGCGCGACGTGCTCGGCAAGAAGCCGCTCTTCGGCATCTGCCTCGGACATCAGCTCCTCGCCCTGGCCCTGGGTGGCAAGACGTACAAGCTGAAGTTCGGGCACCGCGGCGGCAACCAACCCGTGAAGGATCTGGCTACGGGGAAGATCTCGATCACGTCCCAGAACCACGGCTTCTGCGTGGACCTGGCGAGCTTGCCGCCCGGCATCGTATCCACGCACGTCCACCTGAACGATGGCACGAGCGAGGGCCTTCGGGCAGACAGCGTCAACGCATTCAGCGTGCAATATCACCCAGAGGCAGCCGCCGGCCCCCACGATGCCCTGGATCTCTTCGAGCGGTTCGCAGAGCGCGTGGCGCTTTCGTGAGTTCACGGTATAGTTGGTAGGTCGATGTCGACTCATCGCTTGTTGCTTGGTACTGCGGTCCTCTGCGCCCTGGTGATTTCAGCCGCGTGTGGAACGGCCGCAAAGAAGAACACCTTCGTCCCCTCGGGTGACGGCGGCCCCGACACCAACACGGGTGACGGAGACGACGCTGCCGTTCTGGACCCGACCCCCACGGGCTCCCAGACCGACGTGGGCGATCACCCTGCTACGGGCGACGGTGGCAAGACCGACGCGAGCCGCGGCGGCACCACCGGCACCACCGTGGAGGCCGGCGTGGACTCCGGTCCCGTCGTGCCTGTGTACTGCGCCGGGCCGCTCGCCGTGGGCGACGTGCGCGTCGTCGAGCTGATGATCAAATCGCAGACGGCCGCCTTTGACGACGGCGAGTGGATCGAGCTCCAGAGCGCACGCGACTGCATCCTGAAGCTGGGCGGCGTCGTTGTCGAGTCGCCATGGGCGACGGACGCGGGCAGCGGCATCGACTCCGTGACCATTCCCATGGGCTTCGAGCTCCAGCCGAACGGCATCTTCGTCGTCGCCGACACGGACAGCGTCACGTACAACCACGGCATCAAGCCGGTGTTCTCGCTCGACACGATCGACGCCCTGGACGACGACGGTGACAAGATCACCGTGAAGGCGGACAGCAAGTCCGGGAGCACCGTGCTTGACGCATTCACCTACCCGAAGTTCACCAACCTGCCGGTCGCGCGCTCCATGAGCTTCCCCTCCGACTGTGCGTGGTCCCAGCGCTCGGACTGGCCGCACTGGAGCTACACGTTCAACGTCTACGCCACTGGCTTCAAAGGCACGCCGAACGGTGACAACAGCGACGTTGCGTGTCCGGTTCCGTAGCAGCGGAGTGGCAGCTGCCTGGCAGTGCCTGCTGACCGGCGCTAGACGCTAGACCACCGTGACGACGTTCATCTGCCGCGCGATCTTGTCGCGGACTTCCGCGCCTTCGAGCCTGTGAACAAGGTGCAGGCCGAGATCGATCGCGGCCGTGACTCCCGATGCGGTGACCACGTGGCCTTCGTCCACCACGCGCGCGTCCACGTACGTGGCCCCGTAAACGGAAAGCTGGTCCTTCGCGCTCTCGTGGGTGGTGGCGCGCTTTCCTTGCAGGCGGCCAGCCGCGCCCAGCAGGAGCGAGCCCGTGCACACGCTGGCGACGAATGCATGCGGACCAGGAGCCCGCAACCAGGCCAGGACGTCCGCGTCGGAGACCAGCTCACGCGTGGCCATCCCACCAGCAACGACCACCAGATCGTACGAGGCGAGCGGCGGACGCACACGCGCGGCCTGCACGGTGAGCCCGAACGACGAGAAGACATTCGCGCCGGAGGTCGCCGACACGACCTCGCATTCCAGCGTCGCGTCAAAGCCCATGGTCTTCACGCGCGACACGGGGTCGAGCACGCCCACAAGATCGAGCAAGGTCATCCCCGAGAACGCGACGAACGCGATGCGTGTACCTTGCACGCGATCCGGAGCGTCCGCGAGGGAATCGAGCGTGAGCTCGTTTGCGACGGCGGAGCGCGGGATCGGCCCGAGCACGTGAGGCATTGGCCCGCGCGGCGTGGGGTCCTCTCGCACGATCGCCCCGACGCGACGCGGATCGATCTGGAGGACCGTGACCTCCTCACCGGGCTGGAAGTAGAGCCGCGCGCTCTCCGCCACCGCGGTCACGTAGGACGTGTGCACGAAGCCGTCGGCCGCGAGCGACTGCGGCGCGTGCTCCGTCCATCCCGGGCGAAGGTCGGCCTTCCTTGCTACGTGATACAGCCACTGCATGCCGCAGACGGGGGATCGAGCTACTTACGGAGCTCGATGTCGACGCGACGATCCTTCGCGTAGCCCATCTCATCTGAGCCAACGGCGTCCAGCGCGCCGCGCGACGTCTCGAACATCTTGTCCTCGCCCAGGCCCTGCGACGAGAGGAAGCCGCGCACGCGCTGAGCGCGGTTGTGGCCGAGCGACATGTTGTACTCCTGCTCGCCGCGCGCATCCGCACGCCCCGTGAGCATCACCGACTTGCCCTTGAGCGGGCCCGTGGTGAGGCACTTGGCGATCTGCCCGAGCAGGTTCTTCTCCGCCTCCGACACGTCTGCCGAGTCGTAGTCGAACTTTGGAGAGAGGCCCGGATCCTGGAGATTGCAGGCGCGCTGGATGTCATCCGACACGTTGAGCGCGGGATCCTTCAGTGCCTTGAACGCCACTGCGCCCGCGTCCTTAGGGGCGGCGGCGGCAGTGTCGGTGGGATTGGACTTCACCTCGTTCGGCGTAGTGGACGCCGGCTTGTCGGGGCCGCACGCGAGGAGGCCGAACGAGAGAGAGATTGCGCAGGTGAACCACTGAGCCCGTTTCATGAGGTCTCTATAGTCCCGAGCGCGCCCGAAGGGAACCCACACCTGACTTCATGGCTGAGTCAGCGCGATTGGCTCACCTCCAGACGTCGACGCCGCCCACGTATGCGGGCGCCTTCAAGGTCTGGACGTTGCCGCCCAGGGTGGTGCTGCCGCCGTCGGTGCTCACGCGCACCAGGTTCAGGGGACCGGCACCGCCGTCGGAGAAATAGGTCTGCGCCGTGCCGATGAGGTTCCCGTCCTGATCGATCGTGAAGGAGTCAGGGGCGTTGTTCACGACAGCGCCAAGGACCGACCCGGACGTGTTCCAGAGGAACGTGCCACCGTACGTGCCGATGACGGCGAGCTTGTCGTTCACCAGCGCGAGCTGCGTGGGGAACGCGGAAGTCGACAGGTCGAGGACCTTCGACGCGACGCCCGTCGCAAGGCGAACCTCGTCCACCTCGCGCTGCTGCAGGTTCACCGGCGTGCCCGCATCCAGGTTCTGGTTGCAGCCTGCCTGAAGGACGAGCAGACGGTCGTTGGTGGCGTCGTAGCCCATCTTCACGCCGACGAGCGGGTTGTATCCGGGCAGCTTGATGCCGCCACCGGCCGCTGTGCCACCAAGGCTGACGAGCGAGTCGGTCGTGGTGTCGATCGCAACGAGGCTGCTGTTGAGGCCCGAGCAGATGAGCGCGTAGGTCGTCATGTCGAACTGATGACGGTCCACGTTTCCGAGGAGCACGTAGAGCCGCTTCCGCCCGGCGTGGTAGTACGCCGCGGTCATCTCGGGCACGCCATCCGAGTCCTTCGGATCGAGGAGCGCTCCCAGATCGATGAGCTTTGTCGGAGCGCCGCCGTCTGCCACCTGCGTCGTGTCGATCAGCGCGATCTTCGTTCGCGTGTAGCGCAGCACGTACGCCTTGTTCCCAGCCGCAACGACCGCTGTGTCGGGATCGGCGTATCCATCGAGCACGCCGCCGTCCTGCGCCTTGTCTGGCCCGGCCACATTCCACGAAGACGCGATCTTCCACGGCTGCTTCGGATCGAGCTTCAGCACCTGGTCGGTGGACTGCGCGAGAAAGAACGGTGAATCACCAGAAACGTACGTGGTGCCCAGGAAGCTCGGCACGATGAGGCGACCGTCCACGGTGTTCGTCTGCAGGTTGAACGCGACCATCTCGCTCGAGGTGCTGCCGTTGAACGACACCAGGAGGCGCGGCGTGGTCGTGGTTGCGTCCGTGCCGCCATCCACGCCGGGGAGCGTGGTCGCAGAGTCTCCCGTCGTGGCATCGTGGGGCGAGGCGTCCGCAGCGGGCCCGCCATCGATCGCGTAGACGGAGTCGTCCCCGCACGCCGAGACGAGGGAGAAGCCGAGAGAGAGGGCGAGCGCGCTCGCGCCTGTGACGAACAATCTGGTTTTCATCGAAGCTCCGTCCGCGCTGACCCGCGCGGCAGATGGGAGATCTCGGCCCTGCCGTGATCTCCTGGTTCGCCCTCGTGGTCCGGTCTCCGGACTGTCGGATCTTCCTCCGCTCGGCCCTTCCCAGGTCAAAGATTGACCCAGTGGTTACTGCCGAGCATCGTCCCCGATCACCGTGGCGGGTGCCGTGCCGGATTTTCACCGGCTTCCCATGCGACGGAAAGAGCTCCGACGCGACCACGAGCGCGGCCCGCGAGGCGAATGCCTCTCGAGCGGGTGCAGAGCTACCCCGCGCGCGGCCCCCGCGTCAATCAGCAACTCAGCGCACGCGTCAGCGGCCTCTCATCCGAGGCGTCGAACGAGCTCGTCCAGGATCAGGTCCGCGACGCGCGCCTTGTCCATGACCGGGAACGCGTCGACTGTCTCCTCGGACACGAGCCACACCCGCGTCTCGTCCTTGCCGATGGACTCGTTCGCGTGGTTCGCCACCACGAAGTCCACGCGCTTCTCGGCGCGCTTCTTCCGCGCGTACGCGATGATGCTCTCGTCGTTGCCGGTCTCCAGCGCAAAGCCGACAAGCACCGGCCGGCTGCCCTTGGCGCGCGCACGGGCCTCGCCGATGCCGGCAAGGATGTCGGGGTTCTCGGCGAGCAGCACCATGGGCAGCGCGGTGCTCGGGATCGTGTCGGAAGCGTTCGCTCCGCCCGCGTCGAGGCTGGTCGCCCGTGACGTCTTGATCTTCTCGTGATGCGTGATCTGCGGCCGGTAGTCGGCAACGGCGGCCGCCATCACGAGCGCGTCCGCGGAGAGCAGATCGTCGCCGAGAGCGCGGAGGAGCTCGATCTGCATGTCGCGCGCGGACTCCACGCTGATGCGATGCACGCCGGAGGGCGCAGGCAGCGACACGGGACCGGATACCAGCGTGACCTTCGCGCCACGAATGAACGCGCGCGCCGCGATGAGGTGGCCCATCTTGCCGCTCGAGCGGTTGCCCAGGAAGCGCACGGGATCCCACGCCTCGTGCGTGGGTCCGGCGGAGACCACCACGTGCCGGCCGCGAAGATCCGCGGGGCCCACTGCGCGAGCGAGGCGCACCACGATGTCCTCCGGCTCTGCCATGCGGCCCACGCCGCGCTCGCCCGATGCGACCTCTCCCATCACCGGGCCGCAAAGCTCCACGCGGCCCTGCTGCAAGAGCGTCAGTACGTTCGCCTGCGTCGCGGGGTGCTCCCACATGCGCGGGTGCATCGCGGGTGCGCACACGACGGGGCCGCGAGCCGACAGCACCAGAGCGCCCACCAGATCATCCGCGCGTCCTTGGGCAAGGCGCGCGAGGACGTCCGCGGTGCCAGGCACGATCGCAATCACGTCGGCCTGGCGCGCGATCTCGATGTGCATCTCGCCCTTGAAGGACGGCTCCCACATGTCCGAGGAGACGCGCTCACCCGTGATGCCAGAGAAGGTCACCTCGCCCACGAACTCGGTCGCGCTCTTCGTCATCACCGGAAGGACGCGCGCGCCCGCCTTCCTGAGGAGCCGCGCGACCTCCACCGCCTTGTAGGCCGCGATGCTGCCGGTGACGCAGAGCGCGACGGTCTTGCCCGAGAGCTGCATCCCTCGGATCCTAGTTCACGTGGCCCAACTACACTGCGGGAAGTCGCGTCCCAGTTCTCGATTGGTTCGGGCTTGCGTGCGGCAGCGTGACAAACAGCGGCGGGGCCGCGGTCAGACCCCTGTCCCGTTGCCACGGCGCGACCGCGACGCAGATTCGAGCCGGGGAAGGCGACTTCCCGCAGTAGAACTAACGTGCCGCATTTCAGTCCACGCCGGGTCGGTCGTCGTCGCCTGCGCCCGCGCTCGAATGCGAGCCTTTTTGCGCCTTCGCGAAGCCCTCGCGGATGGTCCAGCCGTGAGTTCCGTACTTGCCGGCGACGCGCGTCTCCACGGTCGAGCCGCCCATGGGCGGAGCGTGGCCGCGCGGATCGTGGATGTCGGGGCCCTGCGATATCTGCAGGTACTCGTCTGCCACGTACTCGGGGTGCTCGTCGTCGTGGGAGATCCATTTGGGATCCGCCTCGCCCAGGCCAACCTTCCAGATCTGCTGCGTGGGCGGGTACACGTCCTGGCTGCGCTCGCGGACCGCGAACGAGCCGTCGCGCAGGATCCGGTAGCGCGTGATCTTGAAGCCCGGGATGCCGCGCTGCGCGAGCATGCGTTCGCCCTTCGGGACCTTGGGGTCCTGCACATCACGCTCCTGGAACGGCACCACGTCGTTCACCTTGCGGACGAACGTGACGTCGCGCGTGCGCTTCGGGCCGAGGATCTCCGCGTGCACGAAGCCGTCCTCCACCGTCTCGTGCAGGACGATGGGGAACGTGAACGGGTTGCGCAGCTTCAGCGTGATCGTCGGGTAGACCACGGTCGCGTCCATGCCCATCTTGATGTAGAAGCTCGGGCGCGTGTGCGGGTGTCGCTCCACGATGTCGAGCCCCGAGAAATAGGCCGCGCCGTGCAGCGTGCCGGCCACCTGGCAGGTACCGCCGCCAATGCCGTCCACGAGCTCGCCGGAGGCGATCACGGGCGCGACGCGGTAGCCGTTCGCCTCGTTGCGCGGACCGACGACGTCGTTGAAGTCGAACGTCTCGCCCGGGAAGATCACATGGCCATCCAGGTGGCTCGCGGCCAGCCGCAGATTGTACGAGCGCGCCTCGTGCTTCAGATCCTTTGCGTACTTCGTCTCGAAGTATCCGAGCACGTCGTCGATCACGACGTTCTTGATCGAGTCCGCAGTGCGCGTGGCAGGGATGAATGTCACGGACGCCGTGATCTTCTCGTCGCCCTTGATCAGCGCCTGATCGAGCCGCGCGAGCGTCTGGTACACATCGAGCCGTCGCCCGACCTCGTCCGCGAGCACGCGCTTGTGCTCCAGATCCAGGCGCGCGTCGATCGGCTCCTTGTCGATCGCGTCCTTCACCTGCATCATCGCCGACAGCGCGCGCTTCTCGTCCGCCACGACGGGGAGCGGGACATCGAGCTCCCTGCCCTTCGCGACCTGCTCGTGTGCGCGCCGCATCGGGCTCTCCGGATCGCGGAGATCAAGCACCAGTGCCGCTAGGCGCTCATTGTCGATGCGTGCGCCCAGGTCCGCGCGCGTGCGCTTCTCCGCCACGCCACCGGGCACGTCGAGCAGCACGGGCTGGCTGATGTATGCGCGCACGATGCCGCGCGCGGCATTCAGCGTCTCGTCGTCCGACCCTTTCATGGGGAGCGGCTTGCCGAGCAGCCGCGCGACGGGCGGATTCGGGTCGGGCTTCCGGACCCTGGTCGCGTCCGGCTTGTAGACCAGGATGAGCGCGATGGCGGAGCCGAAGATTCCGCAGATCGCCATGCGCGCGATCGTCACGCGATCGAGCGGGAAGACCAGGTCCTTCACGCGCAGCGCCGCCGAGGTCGCCCATGCACCGGAGGTCGCCGACCGACCTGTGAGTCGCTTCGCGAAGGCCATCGGTTCGACGCATAACGGAACGGGCGTTTCGGGGCCAAGAATGCAGCCACGAACGGGGCACCCCATGGACCTGGACGCAGCCGTGTGGTACCGGACGCGTCTCCCATGGCGCTCGCAATCGGCATCGTCGGCCTCCCCAACGTCGGCAAATCCACGCTCTTCAACGCAATCTCCACCGGCAAGGCAGAGGCGGCGAACTACCCCTTCTGCACGATCGAGCCGAACGTCGGCACCGTGATCGTCCCGGACGATCGCATGCAGAAGATCGATTCGGTCATCCACGCTGACAAGCTCGTGCCCACGGCGATCAACTTCGTCGACATCGCGGGCCTGGTGCGCGGCGCCTCCAAGGGTGAGGGCCTCGGCAACCAGTTCCTCTCTCACATCCGTGAGGTCGACGCGATCGTTCAAGTGGCGCGTTGCTTCGAGGACCCGAACGTCATCCACGTCGAGAACAGAGTTGATCCAGTGGGTGACATTGCAACGGTCACCACCGAGCTTTGTTTGAAGGACATGGATACGGTGCAGAAGCGGCTCGACCGCGCGCGCAAGATGTCGAAGGGTGGAAGTCCGCTCGAGAAGCTCGCCGCGGAGATCACGGAACCGCTCGCGAAACACCTGGACGAGGGGAAGCCTGCACGGACCTTCGCGTTCCCGGACTCTCCCGACACGCAGACCATCCTGCGCGAGATGCAGCTGCTCACGGCGAAGCCGAGCTTCTACATCGCGAACGTGGACGAGGGCTCCATTGGCAAGCTCGAACAGAACAAGCATCTCCAGGCGCTCATCGCGCATGCGAACAGCGAAGGCGCGCTCGTCGTCCCCGTGTGCGCCGCGCTCGAGGAGCAGATCGCGCAACTGGAGCCGAAGGACCGCCCCGACTTCCTGGAGAGCGCGGGCCTCACGGAGCCCGGCCTGCACGCGGTGATTCGTGCAGGATACAAGCTTCTCAACCTGCTCACGTTCTTCACGGCAGGCAAGGTCGAGGTCCGCGCGTGGACCACGCACATCGGTGCGACAGCCCCGCAGGCCGCGGGCGTCATCCACACGGACTTCGAGAAGGGCTTCATCAAGGCCGAGGTCATCTGGTGGGAGGACCTGGTGAGCCTTGGCAGCGAAGCCAAATGCCGCGACGCCGGCAAGCTGGCCATCGAGGGCAAGGAATACGTGATGAGGGATGGTGACGTCTGTCACTTCCGCTTCAACGTCTGAGGCTCCGGCAGGTCAGGGCCACAAACGCAAAGAGGCGACCGGTCTCCCGATCACCTCATGCGAACCGCAACGGTCGTCAACTACAGGGTCACGAGGCGGCCCTGCTTGTCCCTGAACTTGCCCTGCAGGATCATGATGATGTCGATGAGCTGCCAGATGCCGCAGCCGCCGAGCGTCAAGAACTGGGCGATGCCGATGCCGATGTGGCCCGTGTAGAAACGGTGGATGCCGAACATCGAGAAGCCTGCGGGGATGACCGCGCAGAGCAGCGTGATCATCTTCGGCTTGTCGCTGACGCCTCCGGGCTGCATCTGCCCAGGCATGCCGCCCATCATCTGACCACCGGGCTGCGCGCCGTAGGGCGTCATGCCCATCGCGTTGCCCATGTCGTTCACGCCCTGCCCAAAGGCCTGGCCCATCTGGTTGAAGCCCTGGTTGACCTGGCCACCGAAGTCCTGGGGAGGCGCGCCACCGTAGCCGGGCTGACCACCAGGCGGCGGACCGCCCATCTGAGGCGGAGCGCCCATGCCCATACCGCCGGGAGCGCCGCCATACGCGTCCGCGCCCATCGGCGGTGCGCCACCGGGAGGAGGTGCTCCACCCATCTGACCTGGGGGCGGGGCGCCATACGCACCACCACCGGGCGGACCAAAGGGATCACCAGGCGGAGGGCCACCCATCGGACCACCAGGCGGAGGGCCGCCCATCTGTCCACCACCAGGCGCGAAGGGATCTCCGGGCGGTGCCGCACCGGGAGGGGGCGCGCCGAAGGCACCACCGAAGGCCGCGGGGCCGGGGCCATCCGCGACCATCGTTCCGCCGAGCGGGTTCACGCCGGCTGCGGAGCCGAACGTTTGATGATCTGGAGACGAGGGCGACATGGGGGACATGGGTGCGCCCATCGGTGAGCCCATGGGGGACATGGGCGCCGGCGTGGGGAGCGGCGCGGCCATCATCGGGGCAGGAGCTGCACCCGCGACCGGCGGCGCGACGCCGACCATCGTTCCCTTCAGCTTGCTCGCCGCGGGCGGCGCAGCACCTGCGCTCACCGGACCGGCGAGGGGCTTGGCGGCGGCGGGCGGACCAGGGGTTGGGAGCGGCGCGCCGGGCTGATTCATCATCAGCATCGTGCCCTTGAACTTTGGTCCCCCACCTCCCGCAGGCTTGTTGAGCGCCGTGTTGCATTGGGTGCAGGTCGTCGCAGTGTCGGGGTTGTTGGATCCACAGTTCGGGCAGAACACGAAGGTACCTCCGCTCGGGTCAAGATCGCGCGGCCGACAAAAGGAGTCAGCCCGTAGGCGGGGAGAATAGCCAAGTCGGCTTTGGATTCACAACAAGAGAACAACAAAACAAACGCGATGGCCACGCAGCGCGACCGGAGCGCGAGCGGGTCACGCGAAACCCGAAACACGGCTTGACACTCGAGCCTCTGCGCCTCTAGCGTTCGCCCGCAAATCCCCGCAAATTTGCGGATTGTGCGGCAATTTGCGCACTTTTCAGATTGGCTCCGGATTGGCCTGGACTGGTTTTCTGGCTCACTGAGGAATCTCGGATGGCGTTTGCTCTCACCGAAGACCGCGACAAGCAGCTCGCAGACATTCTCACCCGCTACCCCACGAAGATGGGCGCGTGCATTCCTCTGCTTCACCTGTGTCAGGAGCAGCACGGCTGGATCTCCGAGGAGATTGTCCTCTGGGTCTCGAACCGCCTGGATTTGCCGCCTGCGCACGTGCAAGGCGTCGTCACGTTCTACACGCTCTTCAACCAGAAGCCGGTCGGCAAGCACCAGGTCTGGGTGTGTCGCACCCTGCCCTGCGCGCTGCGCGGCGGCGTCGACCTGCTGCACTACTGCGAGAAGAAGCTCGGCGTGCATGCCGGCGAGACCACCGCAGATGGCGCGATCACGTTGCGCTCCGCGGAGTGCCTCGCCTCGTGCGGCACCGCGCCCATGATGCAGGTCGACAAGGACTACCACGAGAACCTCACCCCAGAGACCGTCGACCGCTTGCTCGAAGCGCTCCGCAAGTGAGCTGAGTAAAAAAACGAGACCATGCTGAAAGCAACGAACTACCTCACGAAGACCTACGGCCAGAAGGACGGCTGGACCCTTGCCGCGTACGAGCGCGACCTCGAGGGCTACAAGACCGCACGTCAGGTCCTCACCTCCATGACGAAGGAGCAGGTCGTCGACGAGGCCAAGAAGGCGAACATCCGCGGCCGCGGCGGCGCAGGCTTCCCCATGGGCGTGAAGTGGAGCTTCATGCGGCCCCACCCCACGAAGCCCGCGTACCTCGTCATCAACGCGGACGAGGGCGAGCCCGGCACGCACAAAGATCGCACGCTCATGGAGGAGAACCCACACAGCGTGGTCGAGGGCTGCATCATCGGCTGCTACGGCATCGGCGCGCACGTCGCGTACATCTACGTGCGCGACGAGCTCCACCTCTCCAAGGAGCGGCTCTGGGGCGCCATCAAGGAGGCGCGCGCAAAGGGCTACCTTGGCAGGACGCCCTTCGGGAAGGACTACCCCGTCGAGGTGCACGTCCACACCGGCGCGGGCGCGTACATCTGCGGCGAGGAGACGTCACTGCTCAACTCGCTCGAAGGTCGCCGCGGTGAGCCGCGCCTCAAGCCGCCGTTCCCCGCGCAAGCCGGCGCCTTCGGCTGCCCCACCACGGTGAACAACCTGGAGACGATCGCGGCGGTGCCCACGGCGTTCCGCCTTGGCTGCGAGGAGTTCTCGAAGCTCTCGTCGCTGCACGACATCAAGGACGGCGGCGTTCGCCTCTTCGGCATCAACGGCCACGTCAACAAGCCCGGCGTCCACGAGCTCTGCGTCGGCGTCACCATGCGCGAGCTGATCTACGATCTCGGCGGCGGCGTCCTTGGCGACAAGCCGCTGCTTGCGGTGATCCCCGGCGGCTCCTCGACACCTCTCCTGCTCGCGGACGAGAAGGTCTCCGCACCCGACGAGAAGAACCCGCTCCACAAGTGGCACGACATGAGCGTGCTCGACGTGCCGCTCGGCGTGGACACCTTCCGCGGTCTGGGCACCATGCTCGGCACGTGCTGCATCACCGTCATGGCAGAGGGCACGTGCCCCGTCGCGTCCATGCACAACCTGATGCAGTTCTACCGCCACGAGAGCTGCGGTCAGTGCACGCCGTGCCGCGAAGGCTCCGCGTGGTTGCTCCGCATCACGGAGAAGATCCTCGACGGCAAAGGCTCGATGGAGGAGCTCGATCAGCTCCACGACGTGGCCAACAGCATCATGGGCAACACCATCTGCGCCTTCGGCGAAGGCACTGCGATGCCCGCGCTCGGCTTCCTCAAGAAGTTCCGCAAGGAGTTCGAGGCGTACGTGAAGGGCACCAAGACGAAGGCGAAGAACGGCACGCTCGCCATGGGCTCCGAGTTCGCAACCAAAACGGAAGGTCACTGAACGATGCTCCTCGGACAAGCATTCTTCGGGCTCTGCGCGGCGCTGGCCATCATCGGCGCCCTCTCCACCGTCATCGCCAAGAACCCGATTCGCGGCGCCATGGGACTGCTGCTCATGATCGTCGCGGTCGCCGGTCTGTTCCTTGCGCTCCACGCGCAGTTCCTCGCGGCCATCCAGCTCATCGTCTACGCAGGCGCCATCGTCGTTCTCTTCCTCTTCGTGATCATGCTGCTCGGACCTGCATCCCAGTCGCCGAGCGACCAGCGCGGACAGATCGTACGCAGCCTGGGCGCTGCGCTCTTCACCGGCAGCGGGCTCACCGGCGCGTACTACGCGTGGCACACCGCGCCGGCCATGAAGAAGCTGCTCGACTCGCCCCCGACCGACTTCGGCAGCATCGACACCATCGGCCGCGTGCTCTTCTCGGACGGTATCGTCCCGTTCGAGCTCTCCAGCGGTCTCCTCATGGTCGCGATCGTCGGCGCCGTCGCGGTCGCGCGCGGCAAGCACCGCACCGACGACTCGCACAACGGCCAGGGCGAGCTCCTGAACTCGCGCCGCTCAGACCATGACGCGAAAGACGCGAGTGACGCGAAAGACGCGAGCGATGCGCGCACCACGAAGCCTGCGAAGGAGGTGACCACGTGATCCCCGTCGAGTTCTACGTCGCGCTCTCCTTCGTGCTCTTCCTCATCGGAGGCGTTGGCTTCCTCGCTCGCCGCAACGTGATCGTCACGCTGATGAGCATCGAGATCATGCTCAACGCGGTGAACCTCGCGTTTGTCGCGTTCAACCGCGGCATGACCGAGACCCACACGGGCCAGATCTTCGCGTTCTTCCTCATCGCAGCGGAGGCCGCAGAAGTTGCTGTGGGCCTCGCGATCGTCCTTTCCCTCTTCCGTCTGCGGCGCTCGGTCCGCACGGACGAGGCCGACCTCCTCCGGAACTGAGCAAGAACCTCATGCTGCTCTCACTCTTTCCACAGAACGACTTCTCGCTGATCGCGGTCATCCTCGGGATGCCGCTGCTCGGCGCCTTCATCAACGGCGTGTGGGGCAAGCGCCTCGGCAAGGACGCTGTCCGGCTCATGGCGCTCAGCGCCATCGCCATCAGCTTCGTTGCCGCGCTGCTCACGGTGAGCGCGCTCTACGGCGCCGCCAACGCGACGGAGGCCGCGCACGGCGGTCACGCAGAGCACGTGAAGCTCTCGTGGCTCGCGTGGGAGTGGATGCACACCACCGGCGGTCGCGAGGCGAACGTCCCGATCGACCTGAAATTCAGCGTGGACACGCTCTCCGCCACCATGATGCTCGTCATCACGGGCGTGGGCTTCCTCATCCACCTCTACGCCAGCTCGTACATGGAGAAGGACAAGGCCTACTGGCGGTTCTTCTGTTACCTGAACCTGTTCATCTTCTCGATGCTGCTGCTCATCCTCGGAGACAACCTTCCGGTTCTCTTCGTCGGGTGGGAGGGCGTCGGTCTCTGCTCGTACCTCCTCATCGGCTTCTGGTACGGCAAGACGCCGAACGCCAGCGCCGGCAAGAAGGCGTTCATCGCGAACCGCATCGGTGACTTCGGCCTGATCTGCGCCATGTTCCTGCTCGTCCACTACACGGGCGCGCTCGACTGGGGCGGTATCGAGAACGGCGCTGGCTCGCTGGTCACCACGGCGAAGAGCACGCGCATCCACCTCTGGCCCATCGGCGGCGGTGAGTTCGTCGGTCGTCTCGCGTTCCTCCAGCCGCACCACCCGATCACGATCAGCGCAGCGACCGCCGTCGGCCTCGCGCTGCTCCTTGGCTGCACGGGCAAGAGCGCCCAGCTGCCGCTGTATGTGTGGCTCCCGGACGCGATGGCCGGTCCGACACCCGTGTCGGCGCTCATCCACGCGGCCACCATGGTCACGGCAGGCATCTATCTCGTCTGCCGCATGTCGTTCGTCTTCGTGCTGTCGCCGTTCGTGATGGTGCTCATCGCATGCGTAGGCGCTGCAACAGCCCTATTTGCGGCGACAATAGCGCTGGTACAGAACGATATAAAAAAGGTCCTCGCCTACTCCACCGTGAGCCAGCTCGGCTTCATGTTCATGGGCGTTGGCGTTGGCGCGTTCACGGCGGGCTTCTTCCACGTCCTCACGCACGCATTCTTCAAGGCCTGCCTCTTCCTCGGGGCCGGCAGCGTCATCCACGCGATGCACGCGCGCATCCACGACGACGACAAGTCACAGGACATGCGGTTCATGGGCGGCCTGCGCAAGCACATGCCCTACACCTTCTGGACCTTCACCTTCGCCACGCTCGCGATCATCGGCTTCCCGCTGACGTCGGGCTTCTTCTCGAAGGACGAGATCCTCTTCCGCGCCTGGGTGAACCACCCGGTCTCGCCGTACGCGGAGCGCGTATCCACCATGTCGAAGGGCCACCTCCACCTGTACGAGCCGCCGACCTGGATCGGGCCCACGCTCTACTTCGTGGGCCTGGCCGCGGCCACGCTCACGGCGTTTTACATGTGCCGTCTGCTGTTCCTCACCTTCTTCGGTGAGTTCCGCGGATGGACCATCGGACGCCCATCGATGCTCGCGAAGGCATCGGCCGCGAAGCACGACGACGCGCACGGCGACGACGACGACGACGACGACGATCATCACCACCACGAAGATCTCTCCGCGCCGGGCCACGCCCCGCACGAGTCTCCCTGGCAGATGACGGTACCGCTCATGATCCTTGCAGCGCTCTCGCTGTTCGCAGGCTTCCTGAACCCGTCGGTGTTCAAGGAGACATTGCACCTCGAGAACCTCCCGCTCGACAAGTGGCTCGACCCCGTCTTCGACGAGGCCGCCAAGGGCAGCGTCAAGGTCGCGGAGAACGCGCACCACATCGAGCTCTACCTGACGCTCGGCGCATTCGCGGCGTTCGCGGTCGGCTCCTACCTCTCCTACTGGATGTACATCCAGAAGAAGGGCGAGCCCGCCAAGCAGCTCGCGGAGAGCGCCGGCGCACTCTACAGGGGCGCGCTCAACAAGTGGTACGTGGACGAGATCTACGAAGCCACCATCATCAACGGCACCGACGCGCTCGCGGACACCGCGGCGTCGTTCGACCAGACCGTGGTGGACGGCATCATCGCTCGTCTCACCTCGCTCCTGGTCGCGGCGCTCGGCACCATCCTGCGCACCGTTCAGAACGGCGTGGTCCACGTGTACGCGGCCGTCATGGTCGTGGGCATCGCGGCCCTCGGGTTCTTCTTCGTGGTCCCGCACCCGGACGCGATCGTCACCGAGAAGAACGGCGACTACGTGCTCGAGGCGGCGCCCGGCTACGGCTACGGCTACCGCTGGTTCCCGGACGCGACTGGCAAGCCGCTGAACGAGATCTTCAACGGAGAGACCAAGCTCACGCTTCACCCGCAGGCGGGCAAGACCATCACCGCGAAGCTGGAGGTCGTGAACGCGTTCGGTCTCACCCGTGCGAAGGAGTTCACGGTCGAAAGACCCGCTGACCCGTCCACCGACAAGAACATGAAGCTGGGGCAGAACCCATGAGCGCCGCAGACTCAAAGCACGACACCACGACCCCGCCCGCGAGCGCGCCGAACGCATGGGTGGTCCCCTCGATCACGCTGCTCGTGCTGTTCGCCGTGCTCACCGCCATCCTGTTCTTCGTGAACCGCGGCGATATCATCGGCCTTGCGGCGCCCGTCATCGTACCCGCGATCGTCGCGGCCCTCATCCCGCAGAAGCACGGCTGGCGCGTGCGCCTACCGCTCGCGATCTTCGCGGGGCTCGCGGTGATCTTCGTCAGCCGCATGATGCCGAGCGTCGCGGTCGACGCCACGGACGTCGCAGAAATCCCGAAGGAGCCGAAGACGCTCCTCTCATGGCTCCTCGCACTGCCCCTGCTCGGCGCAGTCGCGGTGCTCTTCATGCCGCGTCAGGCGCACAAGACGCTGCAGTGGACCACGCTCGGCATCATGCTCGTCACGCTCGCCGTGAGCCTTCCGCTCATGAGCATCACGTGGGGTCGCGGCTACCACTTGAACCAGGACATCCCCTGGATCGAGAGCGAGTCGCTGCACTTCAGCATCCACTATCACGTGGCCATCGACGGCATCTCGTTCTGGCTCGTGATGCTGACCACGTTCATCGTCCCCATCGCCACCTACGCATCCTTCGGCTCGATCAACTCGCGCATCAAGGACTGGTGCTTCGCCCTTCTGCTGCTCGAAGGCGGGATGATCGGCGCGTTCATCTCGATGGACCTGTTCCTCTTCTACGTCTTCTGGGAGATCATGCTCATCCCGATGTACGTGATGATCGGCGTCTGGGGCGGCACGAACCGCATCAAGAGCGCGATCAAGTTCTTCCTCTACACGATGTTCGGCTCGCTCATGATGCTCGCCGCCATCCTGTACATGGCGTACACGTTCGGCAAAGCAGCGCCCGGCGGAATGACCAGCTTCGATTACTTCGAGCTCCAGCGGCTGGTCCTTCCGCGGCACATCCAGATCTGGCTCTTCGGCGCGTTCGCGCTGTCGTTCCTCATCAAGGTGCCCATGTGGCCAGTCCACACGTGGTTGCCTGACGCCCACACCGAGGCTCCAACCGCGGGCAGCGTGATCCTGGCTGCCGTCATGCTCAAGATGGGCACGTATGGCTATCTCCGCTTCTGCGTCGGGCTCTTCCCCGAGGCGAGCGGTGAGTACGGCGCCACGCTCGCTGGTGTCGCGGTCCTCGGCGGCATCCTGTACGGCGCGCTATGCGCGTGGAAACAGGACGACGTGAAACGGCTCGTCGCCTATTCGTCCGTCGCCCACCTTGGCTACGTCATGCTCGGCATCTTTGCGGCCACGCAGGCGTCCATGGAAGGCGCCGTGCTGCAGATGGTGAACCACGGCATCTCCACCGGCGCGCTCTTCCTGCTGGTCGGGGTGGTCTACGACCGTCGTCACACGCGCCAGCTCGCGGACTTTGGCGGCCTCGCCAAGACCATGCCGGTGTACGCGACCATGTTCGTCATCGCCACGCTCGCCAGCATTGGCCTGCCCGGCACGAACGGGTTCGTCGGCGAGTTCATGATCATCACGGGCACGTTCGTCTCGAACAAGCTCGGTCACGTCGCGGGCATCCAGTCCGTCGGCGCGGCGATCGGCGTCATCCTGGGCGCGCTCTACATGCTGACAGCCGTCCAGAAGATGTTCTTCGGCCCCATCACCAAGAGCGAGAACAAGAGCGTGACCGACATCAACGGGCGCGAGCTCGTCGCGGTCGCGCCGCTCATCATCATGATCTTCGTGATTGGTTTGTTCCCCAACATCTTCCTGTCCGGCATGCGTGACGCCGTCGCGCGCGTCGCGTCGGATTACTCCGCACGCCTGGAGCCCGCGCCCGCGATGAACCAGCGTTATCTCACCGGCCCGATCGTCCTCAATCCACGGAGCGCAGACGCTCCTCCGGTCTACGTGAAACCCGACCCCGCAGCAGCAAAGACTGACCCCGCAGCAGCGGCCGGCGCGAACGGTGAGGCAAAGCAATGATGCTCTTCTTCGCGCTCTCTCCTCTCGCCGTCGTCGGCGGCGGAGCCTTGCTCCTGATGCTCGTCGAGGCGCTCTCCAAGCGCAGCAACGGCCTCGCCATGGGCGCCACGATGATCTTCGCCGCGGGCCTCGCGCTCAGCGCAGGCGTCTGGCTCTACGGCGTCGAGGACATCCCCGGCCTGGAGGTGCTCGCGCCCTGGATCGTCGTCGACCGCTTCACGCTGTTCTTCGACGGTCTGCTCTGCCTCGCTGGCGTCCTCGCGTCGCTCCTGGCCGGCGGATATCTGCCCGAGCACAACATGAACCGCGGCGAGTTCTACTCGCTGCTCCTGTTCGCCACGTTCGGCGGAATGATGCTCGCCGCATCGACGGACGCGCTGACGCTGTTCCTCGGCCTCGAGACCCTCTCCATTGGCGCCTACGCCATGACCGCGTTCCGTCGCACCTCCGCACGCTCTGCAGAGGGCGCGCTCAAGTACTTCCTCCTTGGCTCGTTTGCCGCGGCGATCCTCCTGTACGGCTTCGCGCTGCTCTACGGCGCCACAGGCCACACGGATCTCGCCGGCATCGGCGGAGCCATCAAGTCAGGCACGAAGTACCCGGTGATGACGGTCATGGCGCTCGTCCTGATCCTTGTCGGCCTTGCATTCAAGGTATCCGCCGTTCCGTTCCACATGTGGACTCCGGACGCGTACGAAGGCGCGCCCACGCCGGCCACCACCTTCATGGCGGTCACCGTGAAGGCGGGCGCGTTTGCGATGATGCTTCGCGTCCTCCTCACCTGCTTCGGCGACGCAAAGTTCATGAGCTGGTCCTCGGGCTGGCCGCCCGCGCTCGCGACCATCGCGGTCATGACCATGACCGTGGCGAACCTGATCGCGGGTCGGCAGGAGTCCGTGAAGCGCATGCTCGCGTACTCCAGCATCGCGCATGCTGGCTACATCCTGGTCGGCGTCGTCGGTACCATGCGCTCGGGCTCGCAGGCGAGCGCCAGCGTGCTCTTCTATCTGCTCACGTACACGGTCTCCACGGCGGGCGCGTTCGGCGCGCTCATCCTGTGCGGCCGTCGCGGCGCAGAGTCCGTGAGCTACGAGGACCTCGCGGGCATCGGCCGTCGCCACCCGGCGGCTGCCCTTCCCTTCGCGCTGTTCCTGATCTCGCTCGCCGGCATCCCGCCCACGGCTGGGTTCTTCGGCAAGTGGTTCATCTTCCGTGCTGCGATGGACGGCGGCCTCTACTGGCTCACGATCATCGCGTTCATCAACAGCGTGATCGGCGCGTACTACTACCTCCGCGTGCTGGTCTACATGTACATGCGCGAGCCGGCGGCAGGCGCGCCCATCGCGGTGCCCATGAAGAGCGGCTACGTGAACGCTGCGCTGGTCGTCAGCGCGATCCTGGTGATCGTCCTCGGCCTCACCCCGGGCTCGTCGCTCGACGTGGCGGTCAAGGCTGCTGGGGTCTTCGGAGGCTGAGCGGATGCGCGCCGCGCTCCTGACCCTCATCACCGTCGTCGCGACCTGTACCCAGGGTTGCAACGACCCTCCCAAGGCGTCATGGACCGACGCTGCCGGGTCCTCGAATGACGCGGCGCCGGGAACCGATCCCGACGCAGCGCCCCTGATCAAGGCGATCCCGGTGCCTGCGGCCAGCGTCCTCGCAATGGTGAATCCGTACAGCTCACCCGCCTACGCGGGTCCGACGGGCAGCATCGAGGGCACTGTCTCCTACGTGGGCGATCCGCCAACCGACACGCCCACGAAGGCAGACGCCGCGAAGTGCCCACGCGCCGAGGCCGTGTACGGCAAGAGCTTCCGCCTTGGCGACACCACCGCGCAGGGCAAGGAGCTGCTGGACACGATCGTCGCCGTCACGGGCTACAAGGACTTCTACGTTCCGGAGAAGCACGAGGCCGTCAACATCGAGATCGACGGCTGCGCGATCACGCCGCGCACGATCACCCTCACGTTCGGCCAGAAGCTGGACGTCAAGAACAAGGGGCCCGAGATCATCGCGCCCCTCATCGATCAGGGCACGAACGCGGTCATGATGGTCGCCGTGCCGCGCGCACCCGATCCGATCTCTCTCTACCCGAAGCGGCCCGGTCGGTTCGGCTTGACCGACCATCTGGGCAAGACGTTCATGCTGAACGACGTCTACGTGCTCCTCCACCCCCTGCACGCGGTCTCCGACGCCCACGGCCACTACCGCATCGACGGCGTGCCGGTCGGCAAGCTCACCGTGAACGCGACACACCCCGCGTTCGCGAGCGAGACGAATCAGCCCATCGAGATCCTTGCGGGCGTGGTCGTGAAGGCTGACCTCTTGGTCACGCAAAAGAAGCGCGATGGCGGCGCAGCCCCCGCCCCCACACCAGCCAGCTCTTTCCGCCCGCCGCGCTGAGCCTCACATCTCTGCGAGCTTGTGCTCGTAGGGGGTGCGCGCGAACGCACCCAGGCGCCGCTTGTCCTCGGTCTTCGTGGCCTGCGCGTCCAGGTTGACCCGCAGCGCGAGCAGCAACGGGTGCGGCGCGGAGCGCGTGAGCATCGTGCGCTCTGCCTCCGTGAGCGGCCGCGAACGACGCGCGCGCTCCAGCGTGGCGAACGTGATGAGAGGATCGCGACCGACCGCGTCAGAAGCCCGCGCGAGCAGCAACGCAGCACGGGCGTCGGGCTCGGTGGCGGGACGAAGCAGCCGCGCCAGTAGCTCGTGGCGCGCATCCAGATCGGGCAGCAATGGAGCGGCCTCACCGCGACGCAGTGCGAGCTCGAGCCGCTCCGCGTCTGTCTCGGGCGCGATCACGTCCGTGGCCGCGAGCTCCACCGCGAGGTCGATCACGAGGGCGTCGCGCCCATCGAGCGGAGCATGCTTCGCGCGGTGACCGAAGAGCGACGCGACACCGGACCCGGCGCGCAACGCGAGTGAGGACGCGAGTGCCACGAACCCCGCGGTCGAGAGCTCACCTGAGCCTTGAAACACGGGCGTGGCATGCGCAAGGTCCGCCCTGGCTCCGAGCACCGCAAGGACCGCGCCGGCGTCAGCATCCTTCGCGTCGGCCGCGATCACGTCGGCGGCCAGCGCCCTGGCCAGGTCTGGCTTGCCGAGCAAGAGGCCGCGGGCCGCGACCTCTCCGAGCCGGACGCGGCCGTGTGCGGCGACCCCTTCGACGTGCGCACGATCGGCGCTCAGGATCGCGTGATCCACGGCGAGCCGCGCGACGAACGGCTCGACGGTCACGCCATCTGGCTTTCCCAGGACTGCGAGCGATGCCACCTCGCGCGCGGCGGCCATGGCCCCCTGCCCGGCGAGCGCGACAGCCGCGCGGGACAACGGCGTGACCTTCTGCCGCCGCGCCGCGGACAGCCCGCGCGCCGCGTGGACTGCTAGCACGGCATCACCGTGCTCCGTGGACCACAAGAGCAGCGCGTCCCATGCCTCCGGGCGGTCCTCGAATGCGCGCGTGGCCGACAGCATTCGTGCGCGTGCCGCGTCCGGTGCGAGCTCTCGGCTCACCCGTGCGTCCAGCTCGGCGTTGCGCGGGTCGCTCGACGCGGCGGCGAGCAGCGCCCACGTCGCGTGTGCCGTGTCCTTCCGTGCGCTGGCGCACTCACCGTCCACTGCGAGAGCTACGGACAGCGACGGGTCGAGGGCCAGCGCCCGAGCGAGTGCCTCGTCGGCATCCTTCTGATGCCCGTGTATTCTACATGCAACGCGGGCAAGGTGCGCCCACACGAGCGGGTCTCTGTCGTCCACCGACAGGGCGTCCTTGTAGCGGGAGTACGCGAGCTCCGTACGGCCGTCCGCCTCTGCGAGAACGCCCGCAAGGAACGCCGAGTACGCCTCCGCAGGGACGTAGCGGGTCACCATCACGTCGCCGTCCACGACGCGCACCACGTTCTCCTCCACGCCACAACCGGACGCCACCCCCATCGCGACAAGCGCCACGAGCGCCACGGGCAACGGGTGTGACGGCGCCGCAGCGCCCACGCGCGTGACCGTCACGCGAGCACCTTCGTGAGCGCCACGAGGAAGCGGTCGTTCTCTTCGGGGAGGCCGACGGTCACGCGGAGCTGATTTTTGAGGCGACCGCCGCTCTGGTGGAAGCTCCGGCAGAGTACGCCGTGCGCGAGCAGCCCCGCGTGCACCTCCTCCGCCGGCTTGTCGGTGCGGAGCCACAGGAAGTTTGCGTCGCTTGGGGTGACCGACACGCCCGAGAGCTTCGCAAGCGCCTCCGACATGCGCGAGCGCTCGCCCACGACAGTGTCGACCACGTGTTGCAGGTGCTCCCCGCCCTCGCGCAGGACCGCGGCGACGGCGGCCTGGCTCACGGCGCTCACGTTGAACGGCTGGCGCACCTTGTCTAGCTCCATGACGAGCTCCGCGCGCGCCTCCAGCCACCCTACGCGGAGCGCCGCGAGACCCAGCTTGCTCACGGTGCGCAGGATCGCCACGTTGTCGTTCGCCGCGCGAAGACCGCGAAGGCTCTTCCCCGCGTAGTCCCCGTACGCCTCGTCGATGACGCAGAGCGCGTTCGGCGCGGCGGCCACGACGGCCTCCACCCTCTCGGGGGACATCGCGTTGCCGGTGGGGTTGTTCGGCGTGGCGATCCACACCACGTTCGGCTGCATGGTCTCGATCGCGAGCGACATCGTGCGCACGTCCAGGTCCCACGACGCATCCAGCGGTACCTCCACCGCCTTCAACCCATGCGCGCGCGCCGTCACGCGGTACATCACGAACGACGGCGACGGCGAGAGCACCACGCCGGCAGGGTTACGGCCTCTGGGGCGCGAGAGCGCAGTGCAGAGCAGCGCGATCACCTCGTCCGAACCCGTGCCGACGAAGACCTCGGCCGCAGTGATGCCCGAGCGCGCCGCGATCGCCTCCCGGAGCTCCGTCGCGCGCGCGTCCGGATAGCGCTCCATGGCGACCTTCGAGATCGCACGCATCGCGATCTCGGACAGCTCGCGGCTCCGGAGCGGCGGCGCCTCGTTCGCGTCGAGCTTCGCCACGATTCCGTCGTGCCTCTCCGGCACGTACGCGCGCAGCTCCGAGAGCTCGGGCCGGGTCAACGTGGTCAGGTCCATGTCGCGTGCTCACCGGCCACGAAAATCGTTGCCGTCGCCCAGGTCGGTGTTGCTGCCCTCGTCACCTTCGCGCGCCTCTGTTCGGCGCGGCGTCTGTCCCTCGGCCTCACGCAGGCGCTCGGCGATCTCGATGATGCGGCGCTCCACGCGACCGAAGACGCTGTGCGCCGGGAAGCGGCCGGCGGCGTCGCGTTCGCCGGCCGGGACGCCCGTGAGCACCTCGATGCCCTGCGCGACCGTCTCGACCGCGTAGAGATGGAAGCGCTTGTCGCGGATCGCCTTCGCGACGTCCTCGCGGAGGACCAGATGGCGCAGGTTCGGCTTGGGCATGAGCACGCCCTGACTGCCGTTCAAGCCGCGCGCCGCGCACAGATCGAAGAAGCCTTCGATCTTTGCGCAGAGCCCGCCGATGGTCTGGATCTCGCCGAGCTGGTTCACGCTGCCGGTCACCGCCACGCCCTGATCGATGGGCAGGTCCGCGAGCGCGGACAGCACGCAATAAAGCTCGGACGAGGACGCGCTGTCGCCGTCGATCTCTCCATAGCTCTGCTCGAACGCGATCTGTGCGCGCAGGCTGAGCGGGCGCTCCTGGCCAAACATCCGCCCCAGGTAGCCGCGGAGGATCGCAACGCCCTTCGCATGGATGGATCCGCCTAGCTGCGCTTCGCGCTCCACGTCCACGATGCCTTCGCGTCCCAGCGCAACGACCGCGGTGATGCGCATGGGCTGGCCGAACTCCACGTCACCCGCCGAGTAGACGGAGAGCCCGTTGAGCACGCCGACGCGCGCGCCTTCTGTGTCGAGCGCGAGATCCCCGCGAAGCGACATGTCCCGGATCTGTCGCTCCGCCGCGCCAGTACGATCGCGGCGCTCGCGCCACGCGGTCTCGATGTCCTCCTTGGTGACGGACTCGGCAGACCCCTCCTCCGCAGCGCGGACCGCGGCGAGCGCGCTCCCGAAAGCGGCTGTCTCCTCCAGCGGCGTGAGCGAGAGCGAGAGCTTCTCCTTGTCGCCCGCAAGACGCGTGGAGAGATCCAGCAGCCGCGCGCGTGCCTTGCGATCGAATGTGCCCCACCCGCGCTCGCCCGCCATCTGCATCAGGTACGAGTCCAGCGCGACGAGGCGCTCCTTGGTGCGCGGGATGGAGGACTCCACCTCTACCTTCACGCGGAACAGCGCGGCGAAATCCGGATCGGCGTCAAGCAGCGCCGCATACAGATCGGGCGTGCCCACGAGCACGACGCGCACCCGGATCGGCACGCTCTTCGGACGCAGCGTGGTTGCATACAGGCCAAGCGGGCCGAGCGGGTCTTCCGCGCCGATCTGGCGCTCCCGCAGCACGCGCTTCATGCGCTCCCAGATGATGGGGTCCGCCATGAGGTCCGCAGCACGCACGACGAGCACACCACCAGAGGCGCGATGCAGCACGCCTGGGCGGATGCGCGTGAAGTCCGTGAGGAGCGCACCGAAGCGCGCGCGACGCTCCAGGTACCCGAAGAGGTTTGGATAGGTGGGGTTCGTCTCGTAGATCACGGGAGGCGCAGAGCCTTCGGGATGCGCGATCAGCAGGTTCACCTTGAACCGCTGCAGGCGCGTCGCGTGCTCCGGATCGTGGTCCGGCGTGTCGTCTCCCTCGCCGCCGCCCTGTTGCTTGCCGTCCTGCTCCTGCGGGACCAGATCTTCCCAGCCCTCGACGAGCGCGCTGCGAACGGAGACCAGGTAGCGCTGGACCTCGTCGCCCAGCTTTCCGAACTTGGCGACGATGTCCTTCATCGCGCGATCGATCAGGCGCTCCGCGGCCTTGCGCATGGCCTCGTTGCGAGCCGCCGAGAACTTCGCGCTCTCTTCGCGGACCAGGTCGGCGGCGCGCTCCACCTCTTGCGTGAGCTTGTCCTCTGCCTCGGACAGGGCGCGCTTCGTGGACTCGTCCAGGACCTCGAACTGCTCGGGAGAGAGCGGCTTTCCGTGCAGCACCGGGAACGTCTGCATCCCGCCTTGCACGTTGTTCCTGATGCCGAAACCAAGGCTCTTGGCCGCGACCTCGATCCCGGTGATGAGCTCCTTGCTCTTCGCTTCGAGCGCGCGTGACAGCTTTCGCTGTGCGCGTTGCACCTCGTCGGTGTGGGCCACCTCCGGCATCATCTCCTTCAGCGCGGCGATGAGCCCGTCCATGACCTGGACGAGCAGCGGCCCGACGCCCGCGGGCAGCAGGATCGGGCGCGGCGCCTCCGGGCGCTCGAAATCGTGGACGTAGATGATGTCGTCAGGTGGGCTCTGGCCCGCCACGAACACCTCGGCGAACCTGCGGATGTCGTCCTCGATCATCACCTCGGGCGCGGCCGCGACGAACACGTGGAAGCTTGGCTCTCGGGACGCGAGGCCGAGCGAGAGCGCGCGCCGGGCGACGTTTCCGACCATGTCGAAGAGCCCGGGGCTCTCCTTCGGCTTCTCCGGTAACAGCGCGGGATCCGTGTTGAAGAGCACGGCTTCGTCCGAGACGCGGAAGGCGGCCCGCGCCAGGCTCTGCGTGTTCGGATCGCTCCACGCGCGGACGTTGTCGTCCGTGAGGGACTCCTTGGGCGACATGAGGGTCGGCTTGCTCGCCCTGCTCTTCGGCTTGGAACCAAGGGCGGTGGTCGACGGCGTGGGTCGGCGCTGGGACATGTCTTCCTGGGTGGACCTCTCCCATCAAGGCTAGCGCGCTTGCGGCTGGAATGTCATCAGGCCGGATCGCCTGGAAAACGTGCCCTGAAAAACTTCTACTGTCCGTCTGCGGCGACCCAGGATAGATTTGAAACCTGATCTGATGGCACGGCTGATCCTGGCAACCGCTGAAGGCACTCAAGCGATCGAGCTTCGGCCGATCAACAGCCTCGGTCGTCACCCGAACAACTCGATCCAGCTGCTCGACAAGATCGTGTCGAAGGAGCACTGCATCCTGGAGCAGCGCGATGGGGGCTTTGTCCTTCGCGATCTCGGGAGCTTGAACGGCACGTACATCAACGGCGAGCGCGTCCGCGGCGAGCAGATGATGCGGCACGGCGACGAGATCGCCCTTGGCTCCACGCGCGCTCGCTACGACGACGGCTCCGGCCTTGGCGTCGAGTTGCCGGCCATGGGACCTGGCGCCGTGCACAACGCCGGGCCCATGCAGCCCATGCAGCCCGGCGGCATGCAGCAGGGTGGTCAACCCGCCGCGCCGCAGTCGAACTGGCGGCCACAGCAGGGACCCGTGCCCGCCTCGCAGGTGCAGCCTCAAGGACAGGGCGGCCAAGGTGGACCAGGGCGCATGGCGTCCGCGCATCCGCCGCCCCCTTCTGCAATGAACCAGGGCGCCCAGCCCGGTCAGCCGATGTCCCGTGCAGGCGGGCCGCCTGGAGGCACGCAGCCATTCGGCGGATTCAATCAGCCGCCCCCCGGCGGGCCCGGATTTCAGCAGCCGGGCGGCCAGCTGCCCGCGCATCCAAACGGACGCCCGCCGAGCCTGTCGGGAACCCGCGTCGACGTGCTCGATTCTGCGCGCGCGATCGGAACGCAGATCGCGGCGCAGACGAAGGGCTTCCCCGCGTTCGAGCAGATCAAGAACGACCCCGTGCAGCTGCGCGCGGACTACGAGCGACTGCGCGTCACGTGGGAGCTCTCGCGCGACATTGGCCTCGAGCGCGAGCTCGAGCCGCTGCTGCAGAAGATCCTGAAGGCGCTCTTCAAGTTCGTGAACGCAGACCGCGGCGTCATCTTGCTTCGCGAGGGGACTGGCGAGCTGCTCCCGCGCTGCGCCAATCGGCGCGACGGCACGGATGCGCCCATCCAGGTGAGTTCGACGATCCTGAGCCACGTCGTGAAGGAGAAGGCCGCGGTGCTCACGCACGACGCCGCCATGGACTTCGCCGCGTCCAAGGGCAAATCGATGATCCTGAACCGGATCTCGAGCGCCATCGTCGTTCCGCTCTGCCACGAGGACGAGGTGCTCGGTGCGATCTGGCTCGACTCCGAGTCACTCGCGCAGTTCCAGCAAAAAGATCTGGAGCTGATCAACGCCGTCGCGAACCAGGCCGCCATGTTCATCGAGAACACGCTCCTTGCGAAGAAGGTCGAACAAGAGATCGTCACCCGCGAGCGCTTCAGCCGCCTGCTTTCGCCGAACGTCGCGGAGCAAGTGATCTCCGGCAAGCTCGAGGTGAAGAAGGGCGGCATCTACGTCCAGGAGTGCACGGTCTTCAACAGCGACATCCGCGGCTTCACGCGCATGAGCGAAGGCGCCGCAGCCGGCTTCGTCCTCGACCTCCTCAACGAGTACTTCGAGCTCATGGTCGAGCAGGTGTTCAAGTACGAAGGCACCCTCGACAAGTTCATGGGCGACGGCATCATGGCGTTCTGGGGCGCGCCCGCGACGCACCCCGACGATCCGCTGAGAAGCGTGCAGTCTGCACTCGATCAGATGGACGTCCTCGGTAAGTTCAATCGCAAGCGCATCGAGCAGGGTCAACCGGCGCTCGCCATCGGCATGGGCATCCACACCGGGCCGCTCGTCTCCGGCTACGTCGGCAGCAGCAAGGCACTCAGCTACACCGTCATCGGCGACACCGCGAACACGAGCGCGCGCCTCTGCGGCATCGCGCTTGCGGGGCAGATCATCATCAGCGAGACCACGCACGCGCGCCTCGGCAACCGCTTCGAGTGCGAGGAGCTCCCCGCCGCGGCCCTCAAGGGCAAAGAGAAGCCCCTCCGCATCTTCAACGTGAAGAAGGAAAAGCCCAGCGCCGTCGCCAAGGTGGGCTAGCGAGACCGGTCAGGGCGCGGAAGCGGCGCGAGCGTGCTCAGGTCCGCTCAAACGGCGCGAACCTGGTGTGCTATGAAGCGGGCGTGGCCTCGTACGTTCTTCCGTTCGAAAAACCCGTCGTCGAGCTCGTGACCCGCGTGCGCGAGCTGCGTGAGCTCGCCGAGACTGACCGCCAGTACCTCCCCGAGCTGAAGAAGCTCGAAGAGAAGACCTCCAAGGTGGCGCGCGAGCTTTTCGCCGAGCTCGACCCCTGGCAGAAGGTACAGCTCTCACGGCACCCGAACCGGCCGTACACGATGGACTACGTGCCGTACCTGTTCCAGGACTTCCAGGAGCTCCACGGCGATCGCCGCTTCGCCGATGATGCAGCGCTCGTGTGCGGTGTTGCACGCTATCGCG
>JBBRNJ010000018.1:0-118600 GCA_038230375.1 Polyangiales bacterium
ATCTTCCAGTTTCCTGCGATGAGGGCGGGTCGTGATACATGCATAGTACAATTATCTCCGGAGGGCTTCGATGCCCGGCAGCTTCTTGCCTTCGATGAGCTCGAGCGAGGCGCCGCCGCCCGTCGAGATGTGCTTCATCTTCTCGGCGATGCCGTCCTTCGCGGCGTGGACCGCGGCGGCGCTGTCACCACCGCCCACCACCGTGAACGCGGAGGAGTCGGCGATGGCGCGCGCCACACCGAACGTGCCCTTTGCGAACGCCGCCTTCTCGAAGAGGCCCATGGGCCCGTTCCAGAAGATGGTCTTCGCGGTCGCGAAGCTCTTGCCGAAGAGCTCCACGCTCTTCGGGCCCACGTCGAGCGCCATGAAGCCTTCGGGGATCTCGTTCGCGGAGACCACCTTGCCCTCGGAATCGGTGAGTGACTTGCCCACGACGACGTCAACCGGCAAGAGCACGTCGATCTTCCGTGACTCCGCCTTTTCCAGCAGCGTGCGCGCGAGCGAGAGCTTGTCGCCCTCGACCTTGGAGGCCTGCACGTTGACGCCCTTCGCGGCGAGGAACGTGTTCGCCATGGCGCCGCCGATGACGAGCGTGGAGATCTTCTCGAGCAGAGCCTCGATCACGAGGATCTTGTCGGACACCTTCGCGCCGCCAAGCACCGCGACGTACGGCTTGTCGGGCGTGGTGAGCAGCTTGCCGAGCGCGTCTATCTCCTTCTGGAGGAGGAACCCCGCGCCCCGCTCCGGAAACATCCGCGCCACGCCGTGAACGCTGGCGTGCGCGCGATGCACGGCGCCGAACGCGTCGTCCACGTACACGTCCGCGAGATCGCGTAGCGCCTTCGAGAAGTCCGGATCGTCCTTCTCCTCTTCGGGGTGGAAGCGGAGGTTCTCGAGCAGGCAGATCTGCCCTGTGCGCAGATCGTTGATGACCTTCTTCGGGGCGTCGCCGATGCAGTCGTCCGGCAGGTGGACCTCTGCGCCGAGCAGCTCCGCGAGGCGTGCGCCCACGGGCTCGAGCGAGAGCCCTTCGGTCTTGCCGGGCTTCGGCCTGCCAAGGTGGCTCGCGAGGATCACGCGCGCCTCGCGCTCGAGGAGGTGCTTGATGGTGGGGAGTGCCTCGCGGATGCGGCTGTCGTCCGTGATCTTCCCATCCTCGAGCGGGACGTTGAAGTCGACGCGAACGAAGACCTTCTTGTTCTCCACGGGGAGATCCGTGACCGCGGTGATTCCGTCGAAAAAGGCGGTGGTGGTGGTCACAGGGGGCTCCTAGAGCTTCTTCCCGATGAGATGGGCGACGTCGATCATGCGGTTCGAGAAGCCCCATTCGTTGTCGTACCAGCTCATGACCTTGGCGAAGTTGTCGCCCAGGACCTGCGTGACCGTGGAGTCGAAGATCGAGGAGCGCGGATCGCCGATGTAGTCGCTCGAGACGAGCTCGTGCGTCTCGTAGCCGAGGATGCCGTTCATGGGCCCGTCCGCAGCTGCCTTCATGGCTGCGTGGATCGAGTCCTTCGTCATGGGCTTCTCGGACTGGAAGGTGAGGTCGATGACGCTGACGTCCATCACCGGGACGCGCATGGACTGGCCGTCGAGCTTGCCCTTGAGCGCGGGAATGACCTCCGCCATGGCCTTCGCTGCGCCAGTGCTGGAAGGGATCATGTTCTGTGCGGCCGCGCGTGCGCGACGAAGGTCGCCCTTCCGGTGTGGTACGTCGAGGACGGTCTGGTCGTTCGTGTACGCGTGGATGGTCGTCATGAGGCCGGCCTTGATCCCGAACGTGTCGAGCAGGACCTTGGCGACGGGCGCGAGGCAGTTCGTGGTGCAGGAGCCGTTCGAGACGATGTGGTGCTTCGCCGGATCATAGATGCCGTCGTTGACGCCCATCACGAGCGTGGCGTCCTGGCCCTTGCCGGGCGCGGACAGGATGATCTTCTTCGCGCCGGCATCGTGGTGGACCGTTGCCTTCTCGCGCTCCAGGAAGAGACCGGTGCACTCGAGGACGATGTCCACGCCGAGCTCCTTCCACGGGAGCTTCGCTGGGTCCTTCTCTGCGTAGACGTTCGGCTTGTGGATCCCGAAGTCGATGGCGCTCTCGAGCGCCTGCGCGTGGTTCTTCGGCTGGCGGTGAACGGTGTCGTAGTTGTAGAGGTGCGCGAGCGTCTTCGCGTCCGTGAGATCGTTGATCGCGACGAGCTGGAGGTCACGGATGCCGCGCTGCTCGAGCGAGCGGACGATGCAGCGACCGATACGACCGAAACCGTTGATGGCGATTTTCCTCATGGTGGGGCCAACCTAGCGTGGCCCCCCGGGAGCGGCAAGGGCTCATGAAATGACGCGCATTTTGCGCTATAGGTCGTCGTGCTGTTGAGCCCTTCACGGTAATGTTTCAGGACCGATGGCAGCTCCGCGACTGAGGCACGCCGCCGTGGCGGCACGCTACGGGTTCACGCGCACGCTCGACATCGTAGAGCGTGGCGTCGATGCGCTCACGCTTGGCCTCTTTTCTGATGCCTCGATCGATGCGCTGACGGCGCGCTTCTATTCAAGCTCGCCCCACTACGCTGGCGATGAGCACAACCTGCGTGGGCTCCTGGAGTGGGAGGCAGCGGCCGTTGTGGACCACTTTCCGCCGCGCGGGCGCGTGCTCGTGACGAGCGCGGGTGCGGGACGTGAGGCGCTTGCGCTGGTCGCGCGCGGCTACGAGGTCGTCGCGACGGAGTGCGTCCCAGCGCTGCACGCGCGGCTCTGCGCAAACCTCGAGACCGCGCCGTCGGCGACGGTCTTGCTCGCGCCGCCCGATTTCGCGCCCGCGGGGCCGTTCTCCGCGTGCGTGCTCGGGTGGTCGGCCTACACGCATCTCGCCGGACGCACGCGGCGTGAGGCGTTCCTCGCGCGCCTCGCGATGGAGCTCGCGCCAGGGGCACCGGTGCTCATTTCATATCTCGGTGTACCAAGGCACGGCAGAGGCGCGCGAGCGGCCGCCGCTCTGGCCACCACGCTGCGTGCGCCGTTCGGGGGCCGCCCGATCGAGGTGGGGGAGACCACGCTGCCGTCCTGCTTCTATCGCTTCTATGCGCCCGGAGAGGTGGCCGCCGAGGTGCAGGCGGCGGGCTATCGTGTGGTCCGCGACGCGCAGTATCCGTACCATCACATCGTCGCGCTCGCGCCCGAGTGAGCCCGAGTGAGCCCGAGTGAGCTCAGCCCGCGCCGGCGTCCGCAGGGCCGGGAGCGCCAGAATCGCCGCCATCGGTCCCCGCCTCGGAGCCGCCGTCGTTCGGGGGCGGAGGCGTCGGATCCGGATCAGCGCAGCCGGCCTTGTTGGTGGTCGCGTCGACCTTGCAGGTCTGGTCAATGAGCCCGCAGTCCGTGCGGGTGACCTTCTGCGGACCTTCCGCGTCGCTCACGCAGCGCACCGCCACGGTGCCGTCGCACGAGCCTTCGATGGGGACGCCCTTGCATGCGGCTGTGTCGCGGAGGAGATCCTGGACCTTCGGGCCGAACGTCGCATACGACTCGCCGAGCAGGCTGCACGGGTACTTCCAGCCCTTGAACGAGCCGCTCACCGTCGCGACGACCTCGAGCTCGCCGTCAGCGCCCTTGTGGATGAGCGGTCCGCCGGAGTCGCCGCTGCACGGCTGCGCGTCGTCCTTGCCCAGGCCCACGTAGGCCTCGTAGGAGTCCATGAGCGTGAGGTCCCAGAACTTGTCGAGGGCCTCCTGGTTCGCCGCGATGTAGTCGTCGCCTTCCATGCCGCGGATGTAGCTGTAGAATGCATCCTTGTTCTCGAACATGGCGTGCATCGGCTGGCCGCTCGCCGCACGGAGGGTGACGGCACCGGCGCGTCGCTGGCCGCTGTTGCGCTCGCGATCGCGGACACCGAAGCCGACCGCGGTGTAGATGGTGCCGACCTCGGCGGGTCCGAGCGATCCCTTGATCACGCGGAGAGGCTTCACGTCGGTGATGGGCTTCTCGAGGATGTAGATCGACACGTCGGAGCCGTACTGCACGAAGCCGCCTTCGTTGATCGGTGACAGGACTACGGTCTTCGCCTTCACGAGCTGGAGCGGCTTCGTGGAGTCCGGACCAACGGCGAAGTAGACGTCGTCGTCGTCGATGTAGCGGTGGTTCTCGGGCGGGCCTTCCGTGGCGCAGTGCTTCGCGGTGAGCACCATGTCCGGCGCGATCAACGTCGCTGTGCAGAAGTAGCTGAAGCTTCCATCCGCTCCCTTGTTGCCGATGGAGCCGATCGCGTTGAGCTTCGCGCCCGTGGCATCGACGCCGCCGACGATGTTGGAGTCCGAGCTCGATGCGGTGTCCGTGGAGGACGAGCACGCGGTCGCGAGGGAGAGACCAACGACTGTGACGGCGGCAAGGATGAGGGAGCGCATACCCACAGAGGTGCATGATGTAAGCCAGTGTCGCCCAAATGATACTCGATTGAAATGACTGGTCTTTATTCCTTGCGAATGGCCGAAGTGGATCCAGCAGGATCCCGCAGCGAGACACCAAGTCCCCATGGCCACACAAAGTTCGGCCTCGTAAGCAACCTCGTGACGGGGCGGCCGATGGGAGCGCATGAGCCACCGAACCATCCTCTCCGCCGCGGTGCTCGCCACCGCAGGCCTGTTGCTCTCGGGGTGCGCCGAGACGACCTTCGAGGTCCCGAAGACCCCCAACCCCGTCATGCTCAGCCCGGTCGATCGCATCGGCGGTCACGTCGCGGACCCGACCGACAAGAGCGTCGGCTACGTCATGGGACAGGTCCAGTTCCTCTCCGTGGCCAAGACGTCGCAGCAGAAGCAGGGCAGCGTCACCGTGCAGAAGACCGAGGGGTACGACGAGAGGCTCACCGTCGGCCCGTTCCTCAAGTCCGTCCTCGAGAAGACCGACGGCCAGGACGAGCGCACGGTCCGCATCCGCAAGGTGATGATCGCCGCCTACCTCTTCCACATCGGCGGCTATGCCGAGATCAAGCACGGCATCACGACCACAGCCGACGTGATGACGCCCGCTCAGCCGGCCACTGCCGCCGCCGCCACTGCATCCACCGACAACAAGCCGGAGCTCGCTCATGTCTCTCGTTGAAAAATCGCTCTCGCTCGTGTTCATCGTTGCTCTCACATCGTCCGCCGCGGGCTGTGCGGGCGCCACCACGCAGATCGCGGCAGACACTTCGCGCTACCCGGTCTCCATGTCCCGCGGCGTGCGCGACGCGGACGGCTCGCTGCTCGCGCTCGAGGACCGCGAGAAGGTCGGTGACCTCCTGATCGAGGACCACGCGTTCGGCCTGCTGTACACGGCGATCGACCTCAATCCCAAGACCGACATCTCCGAGCGCGTGAACGCCGAGGTGCAGAGGACGCACGGCGACGCCGTCGTGAACCTTTCGGTGAAGAACTCGCAGTGCTTCCTGAATTTCGTCTACCCCGCCACGCTCCTGCCGATCTGGCCGGGCTGCGTGGCCCTCAAGATCCACGGAGACATCATCCGGAAGAAGCCGCGCGCACAGGTGTCCCGATGAAAACCAAGATCCTCTCGCTGCTTCTTGCCACCGCTGCCCTCACGCTGGGCGGTCACGCGCTCGCCGACGACACCAATGTGTACGAGGCCTCCGAGGAGGACGACGCGTGGCTCCACGGCCGCTGCGCATTCCTGGGCACCCTCGTCACGAAGGACGATCACGTCCGGCTGCTGGACGGTGAGATCATGATCCTCGTCGCGCCCATGGGCAACGACGCACGCCTCGTCAAGCGGTTCGCCTGCAAGGAGAAACCTGTATTCTACAAGGAATCCTTCGTGCCTGCCGTGTGCGAGAAGCTCCCCGAAAAGGACAAGGCCCGCTGCGAAGCGAAGTTCCCGCCGCCCCCGCCGCCTCCCGTGGTCGCACCGCCGGTGGAGCCTCCGCCTCCCGTCAGCGAGCCGCAGCTGAAGAAGCCAAACAAGCTGAAGAAGCCCGCCGCACAGGCCAAGGTCGCAGCCGTGCGCTCAGCCGGGTTCTGAGGAGCGCCGGCGTCCAGGTCCTGCGTCACACGGCTCTATATCGCGTCGATCCGCTTCAGCACGGAGGAGGCGAGCGCGCCCTGCCTGCCCTTCGCCTTCGCCGCGATCGCAACCATGGGCCTCGCGTACTCGGCGTGCGCGAGCAGCCACTGCAGCGGTGCGTCCTTGAGCGCGGGTCTTCCGAGCATGGTGAGCACCAGCTCCACAGTCTCTGGCGCGCGGATCATGCCGAAGTCGCGGAGCACCGCACCGAGCTTCTGGGGGATGAACTCGCGCGCGGCGAGCCCCTTCATTCCCTCGGTACCGGCGATCGAGATCGTACGTACGGTGCATCCGTTCTTCGGGCACGCGAGCAGCCGCTCGAGCACGAAGGGAGGATCGTCCGCCGCGTAGTCCAGGAACCACGCGGGAACGGATGTCCTGCCGTACCTCTGCTTGAGCGCGGCGGAGCCTCCGAGCGACAGCGCAAATCCGTTCGCGACAACGCCAACGTCGCGGTCCTTCTGTCCGGCGCGTTCGTAGCTTGCTTGCTGCTCGAGGAAGCGCGGTGTGTACTTCGTGACGGCGCGCTTCGACGCGCGGTGGAAGAGGAAGGCGATGGTCTCCGCGACGATGCGCTTGAAGCCGGGCTTGTAGATCAGGTAACCGCGGCGGTCTGCCTTGGTCGTGGTCGCCTCGAAGCCGGTCGCGATGGCATCGAGGGTCTCGTCGGTGCCGATGATCGCCTCCACCGCGTAGACGAAATTCGAGACGCGCTCGTTGTCCTCGTCCGCGAACGCTCCGATTCCGTCCTGGAGCCAGGCCTTCGCTTCGGCCTGTGAAGGCGCGCCCTGGATGGCGACCGCCTTCGTGTACGTTCGCGGAGGCACGTCGCGCTGCAGCACGTCGCGGTCGAAGCGCAGCGCGACCTTGCCGCGCAGATAGCGGTAGAGGACCTCACGCGGCCACAGCCGGTCATACTTGCTGCCGCGTCGCGCCGCGGTGAATGCGGCCTTCTCGGCGCGCTTGTCGTCCTTGTGTCCATCCGCGAACGCGACCATGTACGGCCAGCCGGCGGCAAGTCGCTCGTCCTCGGCGGGCGTGAAGCAGATGGAGCGAGGCATGCGTCGACTCTACAACGTGTGGGCGAGGGCCGCTGCAAGGAGGTCCAGGTCGGGCTCGTCGATCACGAGCGGCGGCGCCACGTAGACGACGTCCGCGTGCGCGAGGCGCAGCGGGCGAATGAAGGCGCCGCGCTCCGCGAACGTGGCAGACTGCGGTGCGGTGCCTGGCTTCATCTCGACAACGCCCAGTGCGCCCACGATGCGCACGTCCGTGACGTTCGTCCTTGCGGCGAGGGGACGCAGGCGCGATTCGAGCTTGTTCGAGAGGGCTTCCACCATTTGCGTGTAGTCTACACGCTCGAACAGATCGAGGCTCGCGTGGGCCGCCGCGCAGGCAAGCGCATTTCCCATGTACGTGGGCCCGTGCTGCAGCGCGTCCTCGCCGCGCTCCGAGAGGAACTTCGAGAAGACCACCTCGGTTGCGACCACGGCCGCGAGCGGCAGCGTGCCGCCAGTGAGCGCCTTGCCCAGCGTCACGATGTCGGGCGTGACGCCCGCCGCATCCATCGCGAAGCGCGTTCCGGTGCGGAAGAAGCCCGTCGCGATCTCGTCGAAGATCAGCAGCGCCCCGCTCTCGTCGCAGGCACGTCGCAGCCTCCGCAGCACATCGGCGCCGTGGAAGCGCATGCCGCCCGCGCACTGCACGAGCGGCTCCACGATCACCGCGGCCACGTCGTTCGCCAGCGTGAGAGGCACATCCACAGGGAGCGGCAGGTGAATTGCGTCCACGCCCATCCCTTGGAACGCGCGATGCATCCCGCTCACCGGGTCCGACAGGCTCATCGTGGCGAGCGTGTCGCCGTGGTACGCGTTCTCGAAGCAGACGATCTTGCGCCGTTGCGCTTCGCCGCGGTTCGCAAACGACTGGAGGGCGATCTTCAGCGCAACCTCCACGGACACCGACCCGCTCTCCACGAAGAACACACGCGTCAGCGGTGCAGGCAGCATGTCCGCGAGCCGCTTCGCCAGCGTGTACGCGGGCTCGTTCGCGAGGCCGCCAAACGCGACATGCGGAAGCGTGCGTAACTGCTCGTCGACCTTCGCGCGAATGTGCGGGTGGTTGTACCCATGCGCCGCCGTCCACCACGATGAAATTCCATCGACGAGCTCCCGCCCATCAGAAAGATGCAATCTACACCCATGCGCGCCCACCACAGGCAGTGGCGGCGGCGCGGTCTCGTGCTGGCAGTACGGCCGCCACACGTGTCGTGCGCCTTCCACGAGCCATGACGGGGGCGGCGGCGAGCTCATCGGAAACGTTCTAGCCTAGGCACAGGCACGCGCCGATGCGATTCTTGCGGCGTGCTGGTCAACGCCTACTGCACCCATCGCGAGCCTCCCGCCCTCGAGTTTCCCCATACGCTGCGCTCACGGCGCGACCGCTCGTCGCCCGATCTCGAGGAGCACCTGCGCGGCTTCATGGGCTTCGTCATGAAGGACCTCTGGCCCAGGCGGCCTGGAGTCCGGAGTCGTGATGGAGCGTCACCGTGCGCTCAACTGGCTCACGCGCGATCATGACGCCGACTGGGACGACGTGGACACCGCCACGTGAGCGGTGCGCTGACAAAAAGAGAAGAGGCCCCGGTTTCCCGAGACCTCTTCGCCTTCTACAGTGCGGGTGGAGCTCCCGATTCAGGTGCCGCTCAGGTACCTGTCGGGGCGGGCTTGGGGGGACCGCCGCCGCCGAAGATGCTCGCGGTCTTGCGCTTCTCCTTCGCAGCCTTCTCCTTGTCGGCGTAGCTCGGGATGACGATCTTCTCGCGGTCGGGAAGGGGACGGCCCTCATACGCAGCGAGGATCTCCTCAGAATCGAGCGTCTCGCGCTCGACCAGTGCCCTTGCGATGCGCTCGAGCTCCACGCGCTTGCCAGTGAGGAGCCCACGCACGCGGGTGTACTGGTCCTGGATGACGCGGCGGACTTCCGTGTCGATCTCGACGGCGGTCTGCTCCGAGTAGTCCTGCTGACGGCCGCCGTAGTCACGGCCAAGGAACACCTGCTCCTCCTTCTTGCCGTACGTGAGGGGACCGAGCTTCTCGCTCATGCCCCACTCGCACACCATGCGGCGCGCGAGCTCGGTGAGCTGCTCGAGGTCGTTGCTGGCGCCCGCGGTGAGCTGTCCAAAGATGATCTCCTCCGCGATGCGTCCGCCGAGCGCCGAGGCGATCTTCGCCTCCGCCTGGTCCTTGGAGAACGAGAGACGGTCCTGCTTGGGGAGGTACCACGTCACGCCGAGCGCAGGGCCGCGCGGGATGATCGTGACCTTGTGAACCGGATCGTGGTGGTCGATCGTGAGGGCGACGAGCGTGTGCCCGGCCTCGTGGACGGCCGTGGCCCACTTCTCCTCGTCGCTGATGACCATGGAGCGACGCTCGGTCCCCATGAAGACCTTGTCCTTCGCCATCTCGAAGTCCGCCATGGCGAGCGCGTCCTTGTCCTGGCGCGCAGCCAGGAGTGCAGCCTCGTTCACGAGGTTCTCGAGGTCGGCGCCGGAGAAGCCCGGGGTGCCGCGCGCGATGGTCTCGAGGTCGACGTTCGGCGCGAGCGGGGTCTTCTTGGTGTGCACGCGGAGGATCGCCTCGCGGCCGCGCACATCGGGGCGGCTCACCGTGATGCGGCGGTCGAAGCGACCGGGACGCAGGATGGCCGGGTCGAGCACGTCGGGGCGGTTCGTGGCGGCGATGATGATCACGCCGTCGTTTGCCTCGAAGCCGTCCATCTCCACGAGGAGCTGGTTCAGCGTCTGCTCGCGCTCGTCGTGACCGCCGCCGAGGCCTGCGCCACGGTGACGACCGACGGCGTCGATCTCGTCGATGAAGATGATGCAGGGTGCATGCTTCTTGCCCTGCTCGAAGAGGTCGCGCACGCGGCTTGCGCCGACGCCCACGAACATCTCGACGAAGTCAGAGCCCGAGATGCTGAAGAACGGAACGCCTGCCTCACCCGCGATGGCGCGCGCGAGCAGCGTCTTGCCGGTGCCCGGCGGGCCGATCATGAGGACGCCCTTCGGGATACGACCGCCGAGGCGCTGGAACTTCTTCGGGTCCTTGAGGAAGGCGATGATCTCTTCGACCTCGTCCTTGGCCTCATCCACGCCGGCGACGTCCGCGAACGTCACGCGGTTCTGCGCGTCCGAGAGCATGCGCGCCTTGCTCTTGCCAAAGCTCATCGCCTTGCCACCGCCGGCCTGGAGCTGGCGCATGAACAGGAAGAACATCAGCACGATGAAGACCATCGGAATCAGCGTCACGATGGTGGACGACCAGAACGGAGAGGAGTCCTCCTTCTCGAACGTGACCTTCGGCGCTTCCTTCGTCTTGTCCTCGGGCTTGAGCTGCGAGAGGAGGGCCTCATCCGCGATCGGGCCGATGGCCTCGCGCTGGGTGGTCGCCTTGCTGCCGTCCGTACCCTTCACGCGGTAGCTGTACTCGCGATCCTTGATGCGGATTTCCTCGACGTGGCCTGCGTGGACCTCGTTCAGGAACTCGCTGAATGCCGCCGCGCTCCTCCGTTCCGAGGGCTGGAAGAAGTTCCAGATCGCCAGGAACATGAAGATAAGGACGATCCAGAGCAGCAGCGTCTTGTGAGATTGCTTCACGGTGAAAACCTCGAGGCGGGTGACCAGTGGAACGCGTGAGAGGCGCCCTTGGACCCAAACGACACGATACGGAGAGAAACGAAGGGGTTGAACGCCCAGGGCAGGCGCAAACGGACGGAAACCAGGTCCTTCTCGAAGCCTACACTGAACCTGGGGGACTATCGAGCCGCCCTTACGGCTCAGAATCGTTTTTTTTCGGCTTCTGCAAAGCTTGAGCACCGCGGACTGAAAGGACAACCCCTCCCTTGAGCGAAACCCGCGCGTTCGCGTTCTTGCTCAGCCCCGCGAGTGTGGCGAGCGTGCGTTTCGATTCCTTGCGTCTGTCGACAGCATGCCCGAACGTGGTCACCACCTCCGGCGTTGGATCCGCCGCGTTGTTCGCCACGACGGCATCGGCGAGCTCTGCGAGGTGCTCACGGATGCGCGGTGAGAGTTGCTCCAGAAGGGGAAGGACTTCGTGCCGGACCCTCACGCGCAAAAACCGCGCGGACAGGTTCGATGGGTCCTCCGCAAACACCAGGCCGTGTCGTTCAATGTGCGCTCGGACATCTGCGCGGCTCGCGGCGATGAATGGCCGCACGCGGTCGCGCTCTCGCGCCGGCAGCACGGCGAGTGCCGGGAGTGGCGCTCCTCTCAGGACGCGGATGAGCACGGTCTCGGCGCGATCGTCCTGGTGATGCCCCGTGGCGATGACGTCCGCCCCGGCCTCTGCCTTCGCGCGCTCGAGCGAAGCCCACCGTGCGGTCCGCGCGCGCGCCTGCAGGTTCGACCCAGGAGCGACGGACAGCGTCGTGCTCGCGAACGGGACGCCGTGTGCGCGCGCGAGGTCCGCCGCGAGCATGAGCTCTGTCGCCGCGTCGGGGCGCAAGCCGTGGTCCACCCCATGCGCGCTGACGGCGCCGATCACCCCACGCTCAAGAAGCATGCAACATACATGCAGTAGCGCGATCGAGTCTGGGCCCCCGCTGACCGCGACGAGCACGTGTGACGTGGAGGTGAGGCCGCACGGCCCGCGGACCGCGCGCCGAGCCAGCGTCAGCAGAGTCGGTGGGTGCGAACGCATCGCGTCACCTTCGCTTCTTCTCGAGCGCGCAGACCACCTCCACGTGGCTCGTGTCCGGGAAGCACGGGACGATGTCGAGCGAGCGCACGTCGTAACCTTGCGCCAGGATGACCAGGTCGCGACCGAGCGTCTCCGGATCGCACGACGCATAGAGAATTGAGCGCGCCACACCACGGGCGTGCGTCTCTGCCACGGCGCGGGCGCCTGTGCGCGGCGGATCGAGCACGAGCAGCTCCGGCTTCTCGGTGACGCGAAGGGACTCCGCTTCACCCTGCTTCACGTCGCAGACCAGACCTCGCGCGCGAAGGTTCTCTCGCGCCTTCTCGCAGGCCTCCGCGCTGACCTCCACGGTCGTGAGAGCGCCCATGGTCGCGAGCACGACGCTGAAGTTGCCGGCGCCCGCATAGAGCTCCACGATCTTCCCGGTACGCGCGCCGAGGAGTTCCTTCGCGCGTGCGATCACCACGGCAGCGAGCGCGGGTGACTCCGTGGCCTGCGCGAAGCCGCCTGGCGCGAGCGCGATCGGTGCGCCATCCGCGCCGCGTGTGTACGGCGTGGGATCGCCGACGATCGATGGACGCGCCGCGCCCTTCTCGAGCAGGCGCACGCCCGCGAACCGGCGCTCCGTGACCGCAGTCTCCACGCGCGCATACACGGCGCGAGGTAGCTCGCCATCCCACGAGAGTGAGAGCACGGGCCTCCGGACGTCCTCGAATGCGCCGAGCGCGAGGAGCGCCTCTCCCTTGCCCAGGGCGCCGGCGAGCAGCGCGGGGAGCTCTGCGCGCGCGCGGTCCAGCGCAGGATCGAGCGCCACGCACGTGCGCACCGACACCACGTCATGCGAACCTTCCTGGAAGAATCCGCAAGTGACCCGTCCGCGTTTGTCCGCCACCACGTGGAGCCGCGCGCGCGTTCGCGCTCCTCCTGAAGGCGTGAATGGCGCGAGCGTGGGGGGCGGATGCTGCACGTCACGGAGCGCCCCAAGCACGCGCTCTCGGTGTGCTCGCATCTGGGCGTCGGGGGAGAGATGGAGGAAATCGCAGCCGCCGCACGTCGAGAAGCTCTCGCACGATGGCTCCACGCGATCCGCGCTCGCCGTGAGCAAGGACACCACGCGCCCTCGCGCTGGGCGGGTGGCAAAGTCGACATCGCACGAGACCACGTCGCCTGCGGCCGTGCGCGGGATGAAGACCGCGCGGGACTCGCCGCCCTCTTGCACATGGCCCACACCCACGCCGGAGCTCGCGAGCCGCGACACGGTGACGTCGAGCCGGCGCGCGAGTCGACCCTTGTTGCGGGCGTTGCCTCCGCCGCTCATGGTGCGCACGCAAAGAGCGCGTAGCCACCCGTCGGATCGCTGCCGACGAGCTGCGTGGCTGTGGTCCACGCGACCAGCACGCGCGTGGAAGACGCGGCGATCGCCACGTGGCCATCCCGGTACGCGCGAAGGTCGGGGACGCGCGGGTCTTGCTCGAGGAGCAGCTCCGGCAAGAGACCGCCGGCATCTGCGCCCCGCGTGAGCGCAAGCAACGAGATGGAGCCGGGCCGTGACGCCGCAACGAGCACGCGCCCGTCCACGAAGGTCACGTCGCCGTCCAGGTACTGGTCCGCGGAGATGGTGACGATCTCCGTCTGCGCGACCAGCGTGCGGCTCGGCCCGTAGATGCGCACCGCAAGCGGCTGCTCCAGCCCCGGCGAGAGCACCGCCACCTTGTCCGTGTACGCCGCGACCGCACCCCACGCCGCGGGGATGTCCGTGGCGGCCTGCCCGCTGAAGGTCGCCGGGGTCGTCGTGGCTGGAGCGATCTGGAGATGCAGCGTCGCGGTCGTTCCCATGACGCCGCCTTCACTCACGCCACCCTCGTCTGGAGGAGGCGCCGCTGATTCGCTGCGCGAGAGGAATGCCACGACCTTTTCCGAGGTGGCGATCTTCGCCAGCGTGTACGGTCCGCCGCTAGCGAAGAGCGGGATGCGTGTGGAGTTCTCGACGGGCTTGGCGGCGAGCGCGGCGACCTGCGTCTGCGCGAAGATCGCGTCGCCGTTCTGGAGGTACACCACGTCGTAGAGCCCCTTCACCGGCGAGGGGGCGACTGTCTTGCCGTACGACAGCTCCACGGTCCTGTCGGGGAACATCGCGTTGAAGACGGCCGCATATCCGTCGGCGGCGCCGGTGGCATCCGCAGCGATGTAGTCGATGCCCGCGTTCTTGCCCGTGCACAGGTGACGGCTCATCGCGATGAGGCCCACCGAGCCCGCGAGCCCGAGCCCCACGCCGTCGTGCTCGTCGTTCCCAGGGCAGCGGGGGACCTCGTGGGCAGTGGCGACCCCGATTCCGCCGCCTGGATCGATCGTCAGCGTTCGCACACGGCCTTTGCCGAGCTGCGTCGCCATCTCGCGATACGCGATCAGGAAGCCCGTGGGCGTGGCGACCACCGCGGGCGCGCCAACGTACTCATCTGCGAGCGTGTCACCATCCAGGTAGCGGCCGCCGAGCGGGCCCGCGCCAATCATTTGTAGAGTACAACCACTTCCGAGCGATGAATTCGTGCCGTCACTCGAGGAGATGCAGACGGCATCCTGACAGGTCGCGTCCTGCGCGCACGTTCCCGGTGCCGGGTTCGCGCCAGTGGCCTTCATCGGCACGACGACATCACTTGTGCCGCCCACGTCGGCCACGACGCACCCGACGCCCACCACACCGCACGCCTGATCGCGCACCGTCCCCACGAACGCGTACGGCTTGCGCGGGAGATCGCCCATGGTTGGCCGCGTCGGCTGGTCCAGGCGAAACGCGATGCGCGCGGCATAGCCCTGCGGCAGGCCCCCGGCTGCTTGCGGTCCGAGCGTGCCGCAGCTGCCGCCCGGGTATGCGGCGACCTCGACCCAGACAGACTGGTCCGCGAGGCCACCCGGGACGTCGACCTCGAAGCTGACCGTCGGGTTCTTGCGACACGCGAGAAAACAGATCGCTGTGAGGGTGAGGCAGGCAGCCAGGGTCGCGCCTCTCACGCGAGCGCGCCCCGAGCGAGGGCTGGGCTCTCGCTCGCGGAGCTTGGCAAGCGACATCAGTTGCTCATGGCCTCGCGAACTTCGCTGGTCTTGCCCGCAGTCACGGTGACCTTCACGGTCTTCTTGTTGCCGCCTGACACCAGTGTGAGGTTGTGCGGGCCCGACTGGACCGGCCGCGCGAAGATCGGCGAGGGACCGAGCGCGCCTCCGTTGTCGATCACCTGGTTGCATGCGGGCAGACACACGATGGTGATACCACCCAGTTCGCCCGTTTTCGCGGGTTGACCTGCAGCGCCCGGTTGCGGCACGGGTGCGGGTTGCGCAGCAAGGGGCTGCGGAACCGGCTGGGGGACGGGTTGCGGGCGCGCGGGCTGAGGAGCAGGCTGCACGGCCATCGGTTGGGGCGCGGGCGCGGGCTGAGGTGCCGGCTGCGCGGCGGCGATCGGCTGGGACGCGGGCTGAGCAGGAGTATTCGGGTCGGGGGTCGTCGGGTTTGCCGGCGGGACGTTGGGGTCGGTCACGGCGACCGCCGGTGCGACACCTCCACCGACGCCCGGCCCCGTCGCGCCAGTCGTTGTGGTGGCACCTGCGGGCGAAGGCGGAGCGCCATTCATTCCGGTGGGACCGGACCCGCCGACGATCTGCGTGAACTGGACCCGCGCCGTCGAGAACGGGTTCGCGACGGTCGGCGATTTACTGGTGCGCGTCGGGTCACTCACGACGGCAGATGGCACCGAGGATGGTGCGGTGGAGCCGCCGGCCGCGAGGGTCGTGCCTGCGGACGAAGCTGTCTTCACCACCTTCGGCTTCTGGCTCGGGGCCGACGCGATGGAGATGATCACTGCGAAGATGCCGGCCACGAGCAGCGCGACGGAGCAAGACACCGCGATGAGCACCCACATCGGCGGGCGTCGCGAGCCCTGGCCCGTGTACTGCGTGTCGATCCGCTGAGCGGAGACCTGCATCGTCGGGTTCCACGGCTGCCCGTTTCCGGTCTGCATGGCCGGGCTGTAGTCGCCCGCGACACCAGGGCCCATCATGTTCGGGGCGCTCTGCATGCCGCCAGCCGAGGGCATACCGCCGCCCTGCATGCCTCCTTGCATGCCACCCTGCATCTGGTTGGGGTACCCGTTCTGGTTGTACGGGTCCATGCCGGGCGCGCCCATCATGCCGGGGCCACCGTTCATCCCGTTGATGCCAGCGCCGTTCACGCCGTTCATGCCGCCATTCAGGCTGGCGCCCATGCCAAACGGATCGAGGGGGTTGGGGCCCGGCTGCTGCATCGGCTGCATGGGTTGTCCGAACCCCGGACCGAAGTCGAGCGGCGGCGGCCCCTGGTTCGGGTTGCCATTCCCATTGCCGTTGAGCTCGTTCCTCGCGTTGCGGAGCTCGTTCGAGTTGGGCGCGATGGTCTCCGCGTATTGCATCTCGCGCGGCGGCGGAAACCCAGGAGCTGCGTTGTTGCCACCCTGCGGCGCGACGACCACGGCAGGAAGCGGAGGAGACATCTGGCCCATCTGGCCTGGCCCACCGGCACTCATGGAGCCGAGCGCCATCGTCTGGTTCAGTGGCTTGTTCGCGCCAGCACGCGCAGAGGTAGGCGAGGGGGGAGCGGGCGGCCGCTCGATCGCAGGCTGCCGATCACGTTCGATCGCGGGCGCGCGTGACGGCCCCGTGGGCACCGACGCGATCGCCTCGCGGTTCGTTGCAACGATCGTGGCATCTTGATCTTCTTCTTCTTCGATCTCCTCGAGCAGTGCGGATGACTCCACCGACACAGCGGTCGCGGATCCAAGCGGGCTGCCCTGGTTCTGCTCGTGGCGAGGCGCAGGCGCCATCATCGTCGGAGGCTCGTCCTGTACCGGCGTCGCGCCGCTGTCGTTGAGCATCGACGGAGCTGCCTGGATGGTCGGCCCGTCGCTGTCGCTCGGGTGCTCGTCCTCCTCGAACGGCGCGAGCTCGACGTTCTTCGCCGTGTTCGCGGCCGGAGGCGGCGGCGGAGCAGCCGGCGACTTTTGCGAAGCGTGACCGACCTGCGGACCGCCGACGCGCGGAACACCTGTGGTGGGTGCGCTCTGGGCAGCTCCGCTGGCCCCACCTGGGCGCGGCGGTCCCCCGCTCCTGCCCGGTGGCTGGGCGGTCTGCGGAAGTCCAGACGACGCCTGCGTCGCAGGCGGCTCGTTTCGGATCTCCGCAGGACGGCCGGCTGCGGGCAGTACCGCCGCAGGTCCGCGACCGGTGGGCGCCACGTCGGAGTTGGTGAGCTCCGCGCCGAGCTTCGGCAGATCCGCCGGCAGGCTGCTCGCGTTGATGGTCTGCGTGACCTCGGACGCCCAGCGCAGGTGCGCGTCGCGCTTCTGGATGCGTTCGGCAAAGATGGATTGCGTGTAGGTTGCAACCTCGTCGCTGGCGATGAACAGCCCGCGGCGCATGAGGAGTGACTGGAGCGCACGGGAGAACTCGCGTGCGGTCTTGAAGCGCTCGTTGCGGTTCTTCGCGAGCGCCTTCATGACGATCTTTTCGAGGTCGACCGGGTAGCCGCGCACGATCGTGCTCGGGCGCGCGACGTTGCATTCCTGGACCTTGGCGAGCGTGTCGAGATCGCTCTCGCTCCTGAACAACCGCTGCCCGGTGGTGAGCTCCCAGAGCACGACGCCGAGCGCGAAGATGTCCGTGCGGCGATCGATCGTCTCGCCGTGCACCTGCTCCGGTGACATGTACGCGAGCTTGCCCTTCAGGGTGCCAGCGCGTGTGGAGGACATGCGCGAGCTGAACTTCGCGATGCCGAAGTCCACGACCTTGGTGACGCCATCATAGGTGACGAAGAGGTTGTGCGGGGTCACGTCACGATGGACGAGGCCCATCTTCTCGCCGTTCTTCCCCAGCAGCTCGTGCGCGGCGTGCAGGCCTTCTGCGGCGTCGGCAATGACGCGGCACGCGATCTCCGGCGGCATGGAGCTACCGAGCTCCTCGGTGCGGCGCATCACCTCGCGCAGCGGCTCGCCGTGGAGGTACTCCATGGCGATCCAGTACGTGTCCTCGTGCTTGCCCAGGTCGAACACCGTCGCCACGTTCGGGTGGGAGATGCGCGCGGCTACGCGGGCTTCGTCGAGGAACATCTGGACGAACGAGTCGTCCTCCACGAGGTGCGCGTGGATCTTCTTGATGGCGACCCACTTCTGGAAGCCACCGGGGCCGTCCATGCGTGCAAGGTGCACGCTGGCCATGCCGCCAACGCCGATCTCGTCGACGACGCGGTAGCGACCAAGGAAGTACGTTCCAACCGTGTGCCGGTTGTCAGGCATCTGGTTCTGACTCACGGCGTCCTCCGCACTGTGACGGAGCTGACGGTCACGTTGTCGGTGGGACGAAACTGGAAGTACCCCGCAGTGCCCGCGCCCGCGAGCACCGCTCCGCCAATGACGTACGGCCACGGCGTGGACCAGAAGCTCTTGCTCTCCTTCGGCTTGTTGTCCGGCTTCTGTCCCTTCGTGTCGTGTGCAACGGGCCCGACGACGCCGCCGCCCTTCGCATCCCCATCCGCCTTGACGCGTGACGATTGCGTGGCGATGCGGTTGTTGTACGAGTCGAGCGCGTCCACGCGGACAAGGATGGTTGCATCGGGCAATGCGAGGTCGGCGGGGATGGTGAAGTCCACATGCTCGGCCGTGGGCTCCTCGTGCTTGTACTCCCTGCCGCTGGTCCCCTCGCGGGCGACCACTGCGAGCCGCTTCACGATGGTGAGGTGGGAGTGATCCAGGTCCGCGCCGACCGTGATGGGTTTGCCAACGGGAGACGTGGGCGGTGCCGACATGGAGAGCGAAATTCCACCGTACTTCGCGACGTCCTTCTTCGCGGCCGCAGCCAGCTGGACTGCTTTCTGACCAGCCTCGCCCGGTACGACGAAGTTGGGATCGAGCACGGCAGCGGCCCGGAACGCATTCTGCGCCGCCTCCTTCTTGCCGAGCAGCACGCGCGAGCATCCAATCCGGACGTAGCTTTCCACCACTTCTGAAGGCGACAGCTCCCCGTTTTCGATCGCCGTCTTGTAAGCCGACTCCGAGCCGCTCACGTCACCGCGGTCCCAGGCGTTCCGCGCATGATTCAGCGACATGGAAGACGCTGGCTCCGCGTTCGCCGGGGGGGCGAGGCAAGCAAACACGATCGCCGCCGCAATGGCGGAGAGTGCATGGCGAAAGCGCGGCACGTTAAGGATGAGCGTATCCAGGGATTTCACGCCGTGCAAGCAAGGCCACAGCTGGCGCGTCGCTCTGTGGGCGTGACCAGGGTGCGCAAGATGGAGAAAGGTCGGATAACGCGCCGGCTTCAAGCACCCGCTCTGAAGCCCCCAGGTCTAGGGAAAGGGCTGCTCCGGGCGCCCGCGCTCGAAGTAGAAGTCGAAGTTGCCGCGCAGGTGGCCGCGGCACTTCGGAGGGGGCCCTTTGCCGCCGGGATCGACGTCACGCGGGTCTGCCAGGTAGACGTCGAAGCATCCCCGGTTTAGACGCGCGGCGGCGTTGCTCTCCTGCGGGTTGCCGTCGAAGAGGCTGGTGAAGGAGATGGTGCTCTTGCCGCTGCCGGCGCCTGCGGGCATCGGATTCGCGCAGCCGCTCGCGGTGTCGGCCCCATCGATGCTCTCCGTCACGGTGCAGCTGTCATCCGTGGGCATTGTGACCTGGGCCACCGCGTACAGCGCGACCTGCTGCGTCTGGCAACTCTTCTGGAGAGACAGCACGAAGTGCACAGGCGCTGGCGTCGGGTTCGCAACGAGCGGTACGCCGGGTGGCGTCACGCCTGCGGGAATGTCGACCGTCAGGGGTTGATTGTATTCGCCGCCGCTGGTGTCGCCGGGCCGAATCTTGGAGGTGTCGTCGATGAGGATGGAGACGGCGTCACTGAAGGTCTGGAAGTCGCTGCCACGCTGGACGCGGAGCGTGAGCGTGGACCGATACGGCACGCCCGCGAAGAAGTCGGGCTCGAGATCGAACTTGCCGCTCCAGCAGTCCTGAGCGTTGAGAACGCCCGTGACGCGCCCGTGGCCCGCGCCGCCGCCGCACGACGCCGTGGTCGCGGCCAGCGCGAACGCCACGAACGCAAGCGAGCCGGCGCTGCGCAGTGCCCTCATGCGGACGCCTCCATCACCGGACCCACGGCCGCGTCACGGCTGCCAGCGTCTCGGGCACCTGTGGCCGCGGTGATGCGCGCTCCACCGACGACCTGCTCGCTATCGTTGTAAAATACACATATCTGTCCGCGGGTCACTGCGCGGACGGGCTCCTCGAAGACGACACGTGCGGTGCCGGGAGCGTCGCCGGGGAGGACCCGCGCCTTCGCGCCATCGTGGCGGTAGCGGACACGGACGCGCGCGGACAGCGGCAAGCTGACGCCCTCGGACAGGTGCAGCGCGCAGACCTCCGCGCCAGTGGCGAACAGACCTTCGGCGCCTCCGACGTGGACCGTGGCGGTCTCCGGATCGATCTGCGTGACGAACGCTGGCTTGCCGAGCGCGACGCCGAGCCCCTTCCGCTGACCGATCGTGAAGCGGTGCAGGCCGTCGTGTGTCCCCACGACCTTGCCGTGGTCGTCGACGATGTTGCCGGGCCGGATGCGTGGCTTCGCGCGCTCTTCGATGAACGCCTCGTACGCGTGCGCGCCCGAGCCCACGAAGCACAGCTCCTGGCTCTCGCCCTTCGTGGCGGAGGGGATCTTGCGGGCGACCGCCTCTGCACGGACCTCCGCCTTGGTGCTGTCGCCGAGCGGGAAGAGCAACCGCGCCACCTGCGCTGGCGGGGTCGCGTACAGGAAGTAGCTCTGGTCCTTGCCCTTGTCCTTGCCCTCCGCGATGCGCAGCGGGCCCCCGCTCTCCGAGACGACGCGCGCGTAGTGTCCCGTGGCGATCTTTGCCGCGCCCAGGCGGTCGGCGATCGCGAAGAGCTCCGCGAGCTTCACGTGCTTGTTGCACGCAGTGCACGGGCTGGGCGTGTCGCCTGCCAGGTAGGCCGCGACGAAGGGCTCCACGACCTCCTTCGCGAACAGCTCGCGCCGGTCGAACGAGTAGTGCGGGAAGCCAAACGCGTCGGCCGTCTGCCGCGCATCGTACTGATCCTCGGGAGCGCAGCAGCGGCCGTGCGCTCGCTCCTTGGACTCCTCGTAGTCCCATAGATGTAGTGTACATCCAACCACGTCGTACCCGGCGTCCAGCAGGCGCAGCGCGGCCACGGCGGAGTCCACCCCCCCGCTCATCGCAACGAGCACGCGTTCGCGCGGCCCGATCGCGTCGAGCGAGTCGGGCGAGTTGGGCGAGCTGGGCAGATGCCGACTCATGCGCGTTGAGATAGCACGAAAGCACATCGCCGGTGGACGCTTGGAGCTGCGGCTCGTATCCTTGAACTATGCCTTCTTCCTCCTTTCTTGCGCGTGTTCTCGTCGCAGGTCTCTCCGGTGGGGTGCTCATCGCATGCACCAGCGCGCTCGGAAACTTCACCGTCGACGACTCGCTGGCCGGGGACGGCGGCAAGGAAGGTGGAGGAAGCTCGGTGGCAGACGGGTCGTTCGCCGTTGATGGCGGTGAGACCACCACGGATGGCGGGTCCGGAGTCGACGCCAACACGAGGCCCATGTGCGGCGGAGGCACCGGCCATTTCGTCTTTGTGACAGCGGACCCGTACCCCGGCAACTTTGGTGGCGCCGGCACGGCGCTCATCAGTGCAAACGCCATCTGCAAGGCCGCCGCGAAGGCGGGCAACCTGCCCGGTACCTACAACGCGTGGTTGAGCACGTCCGTCGCGACACAGATGCCTGGCGACATTCTCACGACTCCCCTCTTCCTGCCCGACTGCATGCCGGTGATCAAGAACCCCATGGCGTACAAGACTTCTCAAGGCATGCTCGACCATGGCATCAACGAGGACCAGTTCGGCAAGCCGGTCGCGGCGGGTCCGGCGTGGACGGCGACCAAGTGGGACGGCACATTCGTCGGAGGCTCCCCGACGGAGCAGACCTGCGCGAACTGGAGTGACAACGGCACGCTCGCCCAGACCAAGGGTCTCACGGGCAACATTGGCGCGCAGGACGACAAGTGGAGCGACGCGAATCAGCTCCCCTGCTCGATGCACGCGCGTCTCTACTGCGTGCAGGTGAAGTGACGGCGAGCCGTCATTGTCCCTGGATGATGGTCTTCACGCCCGAGGCTGCGCGGTCGACCAGCTTCGCCGATAGATCGACCGCCTCGCTGTAGCGATACACACCCGCCTGCAAGACGAGCAGCTCCTGCGCTCCCAGGTCGCGGCCGCTGTGCATGGCTGCGCCGACGAGCCGCTCGCCGCGCTCCACCTCGTTGCCCAGGCCCTTGAGTATCCGCGCGAACGGGCTCGGTCCTTCCTGCGCGTGCGCTTCCTTCGGAGGCAAGGATGCGGTCGTGGTCGTGGTTCTGGGTGGCATCGGAAGCGGGCCTTCACGGGAGATTCGCGCGGTCATGCTCTCCCATCGGCCGCGGCGCCGAAGGGTTGCTTCGAGGAGCGTCGATTTCTCTGGCTCCGGGTGGTCAGCGAACGCCTAGGCGCGATGCGATCTCGTCGATGGCGCGCGCGTGGATGCGACACGCCCACGACTTGGAGAGCCCGAGCTCCCGACCCACGTCTGCGACGGTCTTGCCCTCGAAATAGTGACCCTGGATGACAGCGTGCTCTTCCTTGGAGAGGTTCTTCATCGCGACCTCCATCTTGGAGAGGAGCTCCGCGCGCGTGACGAGCTCCTCGGGCGTGCCTTCGTTGTCCGGGACGTCGAGCGCCTTGTCGATGGTCCGCACGGAGAGGAAGCTCATGGCCATGGCGACGGCCGCCTGGTTCAGGTACTGGCCCACCTTCGCGTCCGCCTCTTCCGGCGACGGTGGCGGCGTTCCCGCTTGATCCGAAACGAGCGCTTCCTGCACGAGCTCCGCGGCCTCTATCGCACGCAGCGCCCTGTACACGCGGCGGGGAAGCGCGCCGCGCTGACGGATGCCGTCGATGACGCCGCCTTTGACGCGCAGGTTGGCGTAACGGCGGAATGGCACGCCACGCGCCTCGTCGAAGCTCTTCGCCGCAACGGTGAGCGTCTCGCGGCCGATCGCGACGAGCTCCTCGAACGGAATGTCGGAGCCGACATGGGACATCATCTGCCGCGCGACGTGATCGCACAGGTCAAGGTTCTCCGTCACGCGCGCGTGGAAGATCGCTTCTTCGGGTCCTACGGCGGGCATCGGCGGGTTCGAACAGTGTGCATGGGGTCACACCAACACTTCAAGAAAACTATCGCCCGTCACTCCCGGAGGTCCTTCCCGCGGCGCCCAGGCTTTTGCTCGGGGTCGGCGCTCTCCGGGCCGTGATCGTGCGCGTCGCGCGGATCCAGCGGCAGCTTCGGGAAGCTCTGTCGCTGCGCCTGGTAGATGCTGCGCCGGCCCGTGAGCGTGTACGCCACCGCGCAGACGATGAGAACGTGCGGGAGCGCGCCGGCGCCCATGAGCTCCGTCGCCATGATGGAAAGGGCCAGGGGTGTGTTCGACGCGGTCGCGAAGACGGCCGCAAGCCCGACCCCGGCGCCCAGCTCCACCGGGATGCCAAGCAGGCGCGCAAGCACGCTACCCAGCGTGGCTCCCACGAAGAAGAGCGGAGTCACCTCGCCGCCCAGGAAGCCTGCCGACAGCGTCACGATCGTGAAGAGCATCTTCACGGCGAATGCCCATGGCGCGGCGCCGCCAGGTGCGAACGCGTGGACGATCTGCGGAACGCCAAGGCCCAGGAAGTCGTCGGTGCCAGAGAGCTTCCACATGGCAACGACGATGGCGCCGCCGATCATCATGCGCAGCGGCATCCGCGGGATGCGCTTCTCTGCCTGCTTCTTCGCGGCGTGCATTCCCTCGATGAACACGAGCGTGACCAGCGCCACCGCTGCCGCGAACACGAGCCACTTCAGCGTGAGCACGAACGTGAGAGGCACCGTGGGGACGGCCGGATACGCGGCGTGCACGATGCCCATCCTGCGCGTGGTCATGTCGCCGATCACGGCGGCCGTGAGCGCGGGGACGAGCGCGCGATATTCGACCCGACCAAGAACGATGAACTCCAGGCCGAAGAATGCGCCCGCGATCGGAGTACCGAAGACAGAGCCGAAGCCGCCAGCGACACCGGCGACCAGGATCTTCCGGCGCAGCGCGCCCACGAAGCCAAGGCGCGCAGCGAACGCATCCGCCAGGCTGGCGCCCATCTGCACTGCAGCGCCTTCGCGGCCCGCGCTTCCGCCGAACAGATGCGTGAGCACCGTGCCCACCAGGATCATCGGAGCCATGCGCAACGGCAGCGTGGGCCCGCCGTCGTGGATGGTGTCGATCACCAGGTTGTGCCCGCCCTTGATCGGCGCCCCGAGCCGTTCGTAGAGGAGCCCGAGGACGATGCCCGCCACAGGCAGGAGGTAGATGAGGAACGCGTGCGTCTCACGCGTCTGTGTCGCGCGATCGAGCGCCCAGAGAAACAGTGCCGATGCAAGACCCGACAGCACGCCGACCACCGCGCCCACCGCGACCTGCGTGGTGAACGAGACCAGGGCACGCGGAATTCTGTCTCGGTCCACATCCGTTCGTCTCGCGTGCAGGCGGAGGTGTCAAGATCTGTGCGATGTATTACGGTGGTTGTCGTGGAACCGCCGGAGACCTCGTCGCCCTTCAAGACCTGGCTCGCGTCGCTCGGACGCGATGGGTCGGCTGCGCTGGCGGCTGGCGAGGTGTACGGCTCACTGTCACCGAACGAGCGCGACGCATGGCTCGACGCGGTCGCGAGCGATCTGGGCCCTGCGGGAGTCGCGCATGCGGGTGTGGCCGCGGCGTATGCGCCGCTGCTTGCCCACGAGGAGGACCCGGCGCGGCGCGCGCGCATCCTTGCAGAGATCTCTCGCGCGGGCCTTGGCAGCGACGTCGGCGTCATGAAGGCATTCATGGGCGCTGGCCGCTTCTCGTTCGAGCGCTTGCCGTGTTCCATCATCGTGCTCCTCCGCGGTCTGGCGTTCGATCTGTCCGAGGCGCTCGTCTGCGCCGTGACGGAAGAAGCGGACGGCGAGCGCATTCGCGCGGCCACCTACCTTGGCCTTGCCTCCGCGGTCGAGGCCGAGCGCGTGGCGCTGGAAATGGGTGCACCATGCACGCTTTTGCCAGCCGACCCGCGCGAGGCCACCGACAAGATCGCGCACGGCATATGGAGCGACGCCCGCGCAGGCCGCGAGCCCCTCGCCGATCTCACCGCGGCGGCCCACTTCTTCGCGCCGGAGCCAGCAACCCCATGAGCGATGCGGGCACTCCCCCGGGAAAGCCCCCCGTCGAGAGTAGCGACGCGCGTCGCTGCAAGACATGCGCGCGCTTCGTGCGCGTGATCGAGACCATCGACGCCAACGGCGAGGTGAAGCGCACCGGCGACTGCCTGCTCGGCGCGTGGTCGCCGCCCATCTTCGAGAACATGACGTGCTCGCAGTGGGTGCAGAAGGGCGCGTTCACGGCGTCCCTGCCGGCGAAGGCCACACGGCAACGGCGCGCGGGCGGCGGTGGTTCGCGCGGACCCGGAGATCGCGAAGACTATCGCGCGCCTGACTTTTCGGATCTCGAGCTACCGGAGGATCTTCTCGCCATGGACAAGGACGAATTCAAGAGCATCTTGGCGCAGGTCATCCGCGAGGAGCTGGGCATCCGCCCCGTGGAGCTGGGCGGACGCTGGCAAGGCGGCGAGCTCGTGCTCACCCCGGGCAAGAAGGACACCGCCGAGAAGCGCGTCCCCATCGAGACCTTCTTCCACAAGATCGTCATGGTCAGGGACCGCCTCCGCGTGCTCGAGCAGAAGGTGAACTCCAGCAAGCTGTCCGACGAGGACAAGGTGCAGATGCAGCAGTACGTCACCGCCTGCTACGGCTCGCTCACCACCTTCAACGTGCTCTTCGCGGAGCGCGCCGACGGGTTCGCGGGGCAGAAGGGCGAGGACTGAGCTTGGTCGTGCGGGTTGGGTCCGTCGCGCACGCGCTCGCCGCAGCGCTGGCCTCGTGCCTGTTCGTGGGGCAGGTCGCGGCGTGCAAGCCGAGCGCCGCGGAGGAGCCGGCGCCTGGCGTGTCCGAGGGCGCGCCCACGCTCGGCAAGAACGTGTCGTTCACGTTCGACTCGCTGGATGCGCGTCCTGTCAGCTCCGAGGCCGCGCGCGGGCGTGTCGCGGTGCTCGCCTTCATTGCCACGTGGGATCTCTCTTCGCAGGCCGAGGTGAACTACCTGGTCGCCATGGCGAAGCACGACGAGACATCCGTGTATTATGCACTCATTGCCCTGGACGATCCAAAGAACCGGGAGCTGGTCGAGACCTACAAGAAGACGCTGGCCGTGACATTCCCGGTGGCCATGGCGGACGCCGAGACCACCGCTGGTCGCGGCCCCATCCCGGGCGTGAACGCGCTGCCCACGGTCGTGGTCCTCGATCGCACGGGCAAGGTCGTCTTCCAGCGGAGCGGTCTGTCGAAGCCCGAGGAGATCCGCCCGCACATGCGATGAGCGAGGGCGAGAGCGCGCGCGGCCTACTTGGGGCCGACGGGCGCTGCGGTGCTGGAGCCAGCGCCCCAGAACACGAGGTTCGGGGGCGCGTTCGGGATGGAGAGCTTGTTCGTCATGGTCTTCGTGCCGCTGAAGGTCACCTCGAAGAGGTTGCCGGTGTTGTCGAAGCCGTAGACGGTACCTGCCCAGAACGCGAGACCGAAGACCTTGGAGTAGCCGATGGTGCCCCAGTCGTGGACCATCTTGCCCGTGGCGGGGTCAACCTCGACGAGGCAGTCGCTCTTCGCGCACGCGGTGCCGCCCTTGACCGTGAGGTATGTGGTCCCGCCCTTGACGGAGACGATGTCGCCGCTGGAGATGACGCCGCTCGGACCCTTGAGCGTGCCGATGTTGGAGATCGCTCCGGTGCCGCGATCGATGCGCACGTAGACGTCGTCCACGTAGCCAACGAGGGTCTCGTCGTTCGCGTCCACGGTTCCTTCGGGCACGAACGAGAGCGAGTTCGGATACGTGTCCTTCTTGATGAGCGTGCATGCGACCGTCGCCGTGTCGACGCTGTAGAGGCCGTCCTGCGTGGTGACGAACATCACGCCCTTCTTGTCGACGGCCAGGTCCACGACCTTCGTGCAGCCGGTGAACGTGCCGACAGTGCTGACGGCCTTCGTGTTCGGATCGAGCTTGTAGAGCACGGTGTCCGAATGGCCCCAGACAATCGCCGGGAGATCGCCCGCCGCCGAGTCCTGCTGGACGCCGCCCTCGCCAAAGCCCGGACCACCCCCTCCAGCGCCGCCATCCGCGCCCGGGTCGACCGTGCCCGCTTCGTCATCCGCCGAGAATCCGGACGTGGTCGACGAGGCCGCGCAGCCCGAGCCGAGCGACGCGACGCCCGCGATGGCTGCGGCACCAAGCACCGGTGTGAGGGACAAGGACACGAGCAGCGCACGAGACGCAAAGCGGGCTTTCACGGTGCGCTTACCCTAGCGTCAGTTCGGCGTTTCGCCATGTCGGACATGTGAAATTCTAGGGTCGCGATGCGAGCGCCGCCTTCAGGGCGGGCTTCTGGACCTTGCCCAGCGTGTTCTTCGGGAGCTCGGAAAGCAGCACGAACTCCTTCGGCACCTTGTAGAAAGCCAGCTTTTCCTTGGCGAACGCGCGCAGCGCCTCGGGCGTCACGACGGGCACACTGCTGCCGCGGACATGTCTCGCGACGATGCATGCGACCACGCGGTCTCCCCAGATCTCGTCGGACAGGCCCACCACCGCGACCTCCAGGACGCCGGGATGCTCGCGCAGCACCTCCTCGATCTCGAGAGCCGACAGCTTGTAGCCGCCGCTCTTCAGGATGTCCTGGCTGGTCCTGCCCAGGATCTTGAACGGGCCTTCGTGCCCGTCGCGGCTGACGGTGTCGCCCGTGCGGAACCACGTCACGCCGTTCGCGTCGGTCACGAACGCGGCGGCGGTCGCCTCCGGGCGCTCGTGGTAGCGCGGGAAGACGCTCGGGCCGCGCACCCAGAGCTCGCCCTCGAGCGCGTCGTTGCCGTGGTCGTCCTTGATCGCCGTCTCCACAGTTGGCAACGGATGTCCCACGTACCCCGGTCGTCGGCCGGCGTGCGCGAGCGGGTTCGTCAGACCGACGCCGATCTCCGTCATGCCGAAGCGCTCGAGCGGGAACTGCCCCGAGAGCTCACGGAAGCGCTCGCCGAGCGTCACGGGCAGCGCAGCACTTCCGCTGGTCGCGAGACGCAGCGCGCGCGCATGAGGACCGAGCGAACGAAGGTCGTCCGCGTCCGCCGCGTCCAGCCCGAGGAACAGCTTCGCGTACATGGTGGGGACGCCCATGAAGATCGTGGCGTCCTTCATGGCGGAGAGGATCTCGCGCACCGAGAACCGCAGCATGTGAACGCTCGCACCCGCGAAGAGCGCGTTCACCAGCGCGATCGCCAGGCCGTGCATGTGATGAAGCGGCAGCGCATGGAGCAGCGTGTCGTCAGGCGTCACGCTCCAGGCGTCGCGGAGCAGCGCGGCCTGCACGCGGATGTTCTCGCGCGTGAGCACCGCGCCTTTGGGCTTGCTCGTGGTGCCGCTGGTGTAGAGCATGAGTGCCGGCGCATCCCCCGCGGCGTCCACGAATGCGCGCGCCCGCGTCGCGCCGATGCCGTCGATCAGCGTGGGCGTTGCAAGCCGTGTTGCGCCCATCACGGTCAGATCCTGCGTGACCAGCAAGCGCGTGACCCCTGCGTCCGAGATCGCATACTGGTGCTCCTCCTCCGGGTGCTCCGGCAGAAGCACCACGGCCGTCCCCTGGGCCTTCCAGATCCCGATGAGCGCCGCGACGAACGCAGCGCCGGGGGAGGCCAGGATCGCGACGCGCTCGCCGGCGAGCGACGCCCCACCAGCGAGCAGCGTCTCCGCGATTCCGTTCGCGTGCGCGTTCACATCGACGATCGCGTGCGCACCGCGAGCATCGGTGATCCGTGCACGCCCAGCGTCCACGTGCAGATTCCACGCATCCAGGAGATCGGCGCTCATTCGGAGCTGGATTAGCCCGAATTTCGCGGGCCCGCGACCGATTCGACCACGATCGCCTCTCCATGATTTGAATGGACGGGGAGCCGTCGCAACGAACCCTCCATGGCGCCCCGCATGGTCCTGGCGAGTGTCGTTCTGGTTGTAGCTGGCTCATCCATTGGGTGCGGCGGTGAGGCGGCGCAGTCGAGGCCTCCGGGTGAGAGCGTCGCATCGTCCTCGTCGGCGACGATGGTGGCCTGGGAGAAGTGCCTCGTGCCCATCTCGGGTGACTCGTCGCTTCGGGATCTGCCTCCATTCCCCTACCGGGATCCGGGGCCGAACGGCATCACGATCTCGGGCCGCGCGTCACGGCGAAGCGGACCTCTCGATCACGATCCGCAGTTGACGCTCGCCGACGCACTCCACACCGCGCAGGTCCCTCCGAACACGCCGGTCGTCGTGTGGCGCTGCGAAAACGGCACCGTCCATCCACTACGCATTCGTCCCGACGCGCCGCTCGCCGTACACGACTGGGTAGTCGCCCCGGATCCCGCAAGCTTCTACTAGAAGCAAAGGCCGCCCTCGCTGGTTCACTGGGCTCAATGCAGCTCGTCGAAGAGGCAGGCGAATGCCGGGACCAGCACCTCTTCGGGTGAGGCGCCGCCGCTGACGAGGTGACCTTCGGCGTCGAACGTGAAGCCGTGATCGCCGGTGACGAGCAGGAGCGCGCGCGGCGGGAGCTCGGCGGCAGCGCGGAGGATCGCCGCGGCAGCCTGCTTGGCGACGGCCGGCATGATCTCGTAGACACCGCGCTCACCGGCGTGCTGCCACGTGAGGAGGCGCGCGAGCACCAGGTCCAGCTTGCGCAGCTCGCGCGAGCCGATGCGCATGCGGCGCGCCTCGTCTGCTGCCCGACCGCGCAGCGAGTCGAGCTCGGAGAGATCTTCGGCAGGCGAGGTGAGCGCGATCTTGCCGCGGGCAAGGGTCTCGAGCTGACGCGCGCTGGTCGTGGGAAGCGCGCTCCACAGGATGCTCTCGTCCACGATTCCGCCGCGGCCCTCGAGCGACGCGAGCAGCTCGTCGCGCACCATCACGCCGATGTCGAAGCGCATTGCGTCCACCAGGAGGACGTGCGCCGAGCGCGCGCCGCAGGCCTTCGCGATCGTATGCGCGTGGTCCCATGCGTCGAGCACCATGCGCGGGCGACGTCCGCGGACGGCCAGCGTCGGGAACGCGTCGGTGTACGCACGCGCGAAGCCGCGACGGAACTCGTCACGCGCATCCTTGGCGCGCACGTCGCCGAAGCCCATGCCCAGCTCGCGATCGACCGGCACATAGGACTTCACGAACGTCGCCTCGAGCGTCGCAAGCGCCTGCGGCCCACGCGCTGTTCCCAGCGCAGCCACGAGGTTCCCGAGCTCGGCGGAGGACATCGCCTGAGAAGGAGAGGCAGCCGTGGCGGGCGCCTCGGGCTCGCTTCGGACATCGACGTCAGCGTCGGCTTCTGGAGGAAGCGGAGAGAGGAGCTCCTCTTCGTCCTCGTCGAGCTCGGTGAAGGAGGTGGTGAGGGTCGGGGAGGATGCGTCAGGGGTGAAGGTCGAAGTCGAAGTCGAGGTCGGGGTCGAGGTCGAGGTCGAGGTCGAGGTCGTGGTCGTGGTCGTGGTCGTGGTCGAAGTCGACGTCTCGATCATCTCCGCTTCTCCCGCGTATGGAAGCGTCATCGGTTGCTCCTCCGGGAAGGGCAGGGTGTGAATCGCGTGGCTCTCTCGCTCCGTGTCCTCCGCGTCGTCTTCGTCGTCTGCGTTCTCGAGCTCTCCGAAGATCGCGTCGGTGAGCGGGATCGGATCGCCGTATGCGCCCAGGTACGCATCCTCTTGCGCAAGGAGGACCAGCAGCGGTCGTTCGCCCGCGGCCTTCGCATAGAAGCGCAGGAACGCAGCGTCCGTCGACTCGAGGACGCCCGTGGGGCGCGCGGCCATGGCGAGCGATCCGATCGAGAGCACGAGGCCCAGGAAGCCCGCCTTCTTCGCGCGAAAGAGCTGCTCGGAGAGCTTCGCGTCCGCGTCGGAGAGCTGGCTCATCAGCGTGACGGCGAAGGGGGCCGGTGGTGGCGCGCCGTGGGCGTCGAGCGCGCGTTCGATCTCGTCCTCGAGCAGCGCCGCGAGGCAGCCGCGCGTCCTTGGCGAAGGGACCACGATGCTGAGACCGCCGCGCTCCTCGAGCGTCGACAGCGCCTTCTCGCGCTCCTCTTCGGAGACAAAGCGAACACCACCTTCCACGAAGCCCTCCGGCAACGCGTGGTCGTGAAGTTCGGTGGCGTGGGAAGGGAGGGCGGGCGCAAGATCGGGCATGGCCCACCTGTGGCTGACTTCGGAGCAAATGGCCCAATTTCCGGCGCAGCCGTTGACGTCCCCCGCGGATTACCCGATGCTCTTTGGGTCCTCCTCCGGACTGTGGCTCGATTTTACGAATCCCTTCTGAGCAACGACCAGGGATGCAAGGTCCGCTCATTGTGCACGCCGAGCCATCTCTTCGGAGCTCTGGATAATTCGGAAGCCTTAAGCGCGGGCATGAGTGTCCCACCTAGCCACTCGGGCTAGGGGTTCTGCGAACGGGCCATGGTCGGAGGAGGGCGCTTCTTTTCGGATCAGTCGTCCGACCGGACCTTGCGGGCCTGTTTCTTCTCGCCCTCCTTGCGCTTCCCGTCCAGCCGGCGGCGCTGCGAGCCCTTCGACGGCTTCGTCTTGCGGCGCACCTTCGGCACCAGCAGCGCGCGCCGTAAGAGGTCGGCGAGCTTCGCGCGCGCATCGTCCAGGTTGCGCGACTGGTCGCGCGTGAGCTGGCTCTGCACATGGAGGAGGCCGGTGCTGTCGAGCGCGCTGCCCGCGAGCTCACGGAGGCGCTCCTTCTCCTGGGGCGAGAGGAGAGGGGAGCCGATCGCGTCGAAGGCGAGCTCCACCTTGGAAGAGACCTTGTTCACGTTCTGCCCACCGGGCCCCGACGCGCGCACCGCGGCGAACGAGATCGCCCCGGCCGGGATCACGAGGCGAGAATTCACGATCAGAGGTTCCACGAGGCGTCCTTTCCGAACACACTCTATAATGGAGAGAAGGTCGCCGTGGATTGCGAAGAAGCACGTCGGAGGATGATGGAGGGTAGGCGAGGCCGACTCACGTCCATCGCTCGTGCAGATCTCGAGGGTCACGTGAAGGGCTGCGATGCCTGCAAGCACGAGGAGGCGATCGACTCCGTGCTCGACGTGGCGCTCTCCAAGCTCACCGCGGAGCCAGCTGCGGCAGACGCAGTGAAGGGCGCGCGGTTGCCGCCGCTTCGCTCCCGTCTGGACGCTGCCCACGCCGAGGTACGCACCAGCGTGCGGCGCCGCATGTTCTGGGGTCTCTTCGGGCTCACGGCGCTCGGCGTTGCGGTCGTGCTCTTCCCGCGCGGCTACGTCGAGACGGACCCGCTCGTGCGCGAGGCCGTGAACGATCACGTCCGCGTGCTCACGGCAAAGGCGCCGGTAGAGGCGGCGGGCGACTCCGTCGAGAAGGTCTTGCCGCAGCTCGCGGGTCGCCTGGACTTCGCGCCAGCGAACGCGTTCGGCGGTGACGGTGAGACCAGGCTCACAGGCGCGAGCGTGGCGTACTTCATCGACCGAAACGCGGCTGCGTTCATCTACCAGCGCGAGACGCACACCGTGACGGTGCTGGTCTTCCGCGCCGATGGTCTTCCGTGGCGCGGCAACGGTTCACGCTACGCCGTCACGAAGCAGGGCTATCGCGCAGTCCTCTTTCGCCACGCAGACCTTGGCTACGCGGTCGTGTCCGACCTCTCGGAGGCGGCGCTGATCAGCATCGCAGCGAAGGTCGACTCGCCGTAGCGAGGGAGCGGAAGGCTTCAGGGACCGGCCGCGATCCATTCCTGAAAGCGCATCAGGCCGCCCGTGTCGACCTTGTGCGAGACGATGGGCGGCATCTGCTCCACGCTCACTGGAAGGACGCGATTCCCCGCGAGGATGAACACGCCGGATGTCGATGGGTCACCAGAGGTGATGCGGTTCGGTGTGGCGCCGTCGAGCGCGCCCGCATCGGCAAGGACGTGGCTCATGGGCACGCCAACGGTCGTGACGTACGAGTCCAGCATGTTCACGGGCGTGGGCGTGAGCGTCAGGACGTCGCTCGCGTGTAGGCGCAGGAACATCCCGGTGAACGCGGCGGGCGCGGTCGGGCGGTTGTTGTGGCAGGTGGTACCGCAGTTCGCGTGCATCACGCCCAGCGCGAGCGTCGCGAAGTTGGTCGCGTCGTTGGCGATCTGGCCCTGCGTGATGGCCGGTGGGTTCGTGAGCAGGTTGGCGGTCTTGAGCGAGTCGAGCGTCACGCCCGTGGCGGCGGCCAACGAGAGGCTCACGGCCTCGACGCCGAGCAGCGTGTCCGACGCGCCGTCGTGGCAGGCCGCGCACAGGAACTGCTTGGGGACCTCGTAGTTGTCAGTGCCCGGGACCGGGAAGAGACCGTCGTCCTTCCGGATGGCGTCACTGTCGGTCGCGTCCCAGAGGTAGGTGGTCTTCTGCCAGTTCGATGCGGACACCTTCTCGAGGAGGCGCGTCTCGACACGCTTGCCTGCGACCTTGAACTCCTTCCACGCCCTGGTGCCGATCGGGAACTTCCAGTTGTCCATGTCCGTCGTGTCGATCTGCTGGCCCGCGGGCAGGGAGAGCCAGCGCGACTTGTCGGCGCCGTCGCTCCAGAACGTGAGCGCGGGCTCGTAGGGCTTCGCGATGAGCGCGACCTTCTTCATGCCGATGTCGTCGTACAGGCCGGTGCAGGAGAGATGCGTGTAGATTCCACTTACTTTGTCCGCGGCGCATCCGCCGCCGTCCTTGCCCGCGTCGAAGGCCGTCCCTGCGTCGTGCGCGCCCGAGTCCACGCCCATGCTGCCATCGTTGGTGCCGCCCGTGTCGGCGCTGGCGTCCTTCTGTCCAGAAGAGGAGTCGTCGCTACTGCACGCAGCGTACGTCGACGCGCTCACAAGGGCCGAGATCAGCAGGAACGCCCTTCGAGGCCAGGAACCACGCCCGCTGTCAAAGCTACGCATGCCGCGATCATACCGTGGGACACTCCTTCACGCATCCGGGCCTTTCGGATATGGAGATGTCCATGGCGGCGCTGGTCGGAGTGATCATGGGCTCTCGTTCCGACTGGGAAACCATGCAGCATGCATGTGACACCCTGTCGTCCCTCGGCATCGCGCACGAGGCGAAGGTGGTCTCCGCGCACCGCACGCCGGATCTCCTCTTCGCGTACGCGGAGTCTGCGGAGTCGCGTGGGCTCGTCGCCATCATCGCGGGCGCGGGCGGCGCTGCTCACCTGCCGGGCATGTGCGCGTCGAAGACGCTGGTGCCCGTGCTGGGCGTCCCCGTGGAGTCGAAGGTGCTTCGTGGCGTGGACTCGCTCCTCTCGATCGTGCAGATGCCTGCGGGCGTCCCGGTGGCCACGTTCGCGATCGGCAAGGCCGGCGCCATCAACGCTGCGCTCTTCGCCGCCGAGATGATCGCGCGCACGGACCCCGGCGTGAAGCAGCGGCTCGTCTTGCATCGCGAGAAGCAGACGGCGAGCGTCCTCGCGGAGTCGCTGCCACCGAAGGAGAGCGCGTGACGATCGGCGTCCTCGGCGGAGGTCAGCTGGGGCGCATGCTTGCGCTCGCTGGTCTGCCCCTCGGGGAGCGCTTCGTGTTCATGGACCCCAGCAAGGAGGCCTGCGCCCGTCACGTGGGCGACATGGTGACGGGCTCGTATGACGACGTCGGGCAGCTCGCGGAGCTCGCGCGTCGCAGCGACGTGGTCACGTACGAGTTCGAGAACGTCCCCGTGGCGTGCGCGCGCTTCCTCTCCGATCGCGTCACCGTGTATCCGCCGGCGCGCGCGCTGGAAGTGAGCCAGGATCGCTTCCTGGAAAAATCGTTCTTCGAGTCCGTAGGCGTGCCCACGGCGCCATTTGGGCCCGCGGAGACGCGCGAGGAGTTCGACGCGCAGGTGACGCGCATCGGCCTGCCTGCGGTCGTGAAGACGCGCCGCTTCGGGTACGACGGCAAGGGGCAGGCTGTGCTTCGCACGCCGGAGGACTGCGAAAAGGCATGGGCCGCGCTGGGCGCCGCGCCGCTGATCGTGGAGGCGTTCGTTCCGTTCGAGCGCGAGGCGTCGATCATCTGCGTGCGCAGCACGAAGGGGGAGACCCGCTTCTACCCGCTGGTCGAGAACGTGCACCGCGCTGGCATCCTGCGCGCGAGCTTCCCGGCGTCACCGCGGCTCGGCGAATCGCTCACGCGCGACGCGCAGGGGTTCGCCACGAAGGTGCTCGATGCCCTCTCGTACGTGGGCGTGCTCACGATCGAGTTCTTCGTGAAGGACGGCGCGCTGGTCGCGAACGAGATGGCGCCGCGCGTGCACAACTCGGGGCACTACAGCATAGAGGGCGCGGAGACGAGCCAGTTCGAGAACCACGTCCGCGCGCTCCTCGGTCTACCGCTGGGCGACACGCGCATGGTGGGCGAGGTCGCGATGCTCAACGCGATCGGCAAGATGCCTCCGAAGAAGGAGATCCTCGCAGAGGCGGGCGTGCACCTGCACGGCTACGGAAAGGACAGCGCGCCAGGGCGCAAGGTCGGTCACGCGACGCTCCGCACGAACACGCGCGCGGAGCTACAGGTGCTGTTCGCGCGCACGCGTCAGTGGTTCGAGCTCGCAGAGGATCTCGAGTTCCCGGGCTAGCGAAGGCCAAAAAAGAAACGGCCGCGCGATCGCCGTGAGGCGCCACGCGGCCGTCGAGGTGGCTGTGAAGGGCCTACTGAGATCCGCCGGCTGCGAGAATGCGCGTCGCGGTCGCCGCGATGTTCGTGGCGCTGGTCTGGAGCGCCGCAAGGGCAGTGCGGATTTCGGGCGTGATCGGGGGGCCCTGGCTAAGGAATTGCTCCACCTTCGACATGCGCGTCGCGATCTTGCCCGCGAAGAAGTTCGCCGCAGTCAGTCGCTTGAGGATGCGTGCGGTCTTGTCCGGGGGCGGCGCATCTGCCGTGTCGTCAGCGCTCAGATCGTTAAGCATGTCCTGGTCGGTCGCCATATCGAACTCCATCTTGGTCGCGCAATGCGCGGCCGTCTCTTGTGTGGAACTGCGTGATCGCCCGGCCCCCTTCGTCGTACAGCACGCTATGGTCCAGCGACGGGGCAGGATGCTAGCATCGCCCGCCGATGGGGGATCACCAAACGGATCGCCGTCCTGGCGAGGATGAAGACGCTCCGCGCACGATGGCCATCGCCGACGTGGTGCGCACGTGGTGGCGCGACACGGGCGTGTCCGTCCCTGGCGACGCCGCGCGGCGCGAAGCGACCGCAGCGACGGAGCGACCGCCCCCTCCTCCGCCACCCGTGCGCTTCACGGTGCTCCGTGAGCTCGGGCGCGGCGGCATGGGGCGCGTGGACGAGGTGTTCGATGCGGTCCTCGGGCGGCCGGTCGCGCAGAAGAGCGTGCTGCCCGGGGCCAGCATGCTCGCGACCACGCTGCTCGTCTCCGAGGCGCAGACGTGCGCGCAGCTCGAGCACCCGAGCATCGTCCCCGTCTACGATTTCGGGCCGTCTGCCACGGGTCACCCGCAGTACACGATGCGCCGCGTCCGAGGCCGCACCCTCCGCGAGGTGCTCGACACGACGTCGCTCGAGGCACCCCTCGCGACGCTCGCCCAGCGGCTGGGCGTCCTGCGCCAGGTTTGTCTCGCGGTCGCGTACGCGCACACGCGCGGGGTGGTCCATCGCGATCTCAAGCCCGACAACATCATCTGTGGCGAGTTCGGGGAGGTCTATGTGCTCGACTGGGGCATCGCGCAGCTCGTCGAAGGAAGTGACGTCCAGCGGACCAAGCACGACGACGTGCAGGCCGGGAGCCCCGGATACATGGCTCCGGAGCAGGTGCTCGGTGGGCGGATCGAGCCCGGCACCGACGTGTTCGCGCTCGGCGCCATGCTCTACGAGATCGTCACGGGAGAGCGCGTGTTCGATGACGCGGACATGCCGAGCATCCTCCGCCGCTGCACCACCGGCCTTGAGGCGCCGCCAAGCGTACGCAGCGCCCGCGCGCCTGGCGCGTTCGATTCTCTCGTCGCGCGCTGCCTCGAAAGGGATGCCGGCGAGCGGCCATCGGCCCGCGACGTCGCGAACGCGATCGATGCGTTCCTCGACGGCGAACGCGCACGCGTCGAGCGTGAAGCGGAGGCGGAGTCGTTCGCAGCGAACGGGGAGCGGGCGCGTGCAGCCTTCGAGACGCATCGGTCCTCTGCCGAGACCATGCGCAACGAGGCGCAGGCCGCGCTCCGAGAGATACCCGTGTGGTCGGCCGCGGACCAGAAGGCAGAGGCCTGGGATCTTGCCGAGCGCGCAGACGCTATCGCGAGGGACGCCGCCCGCGAACTCGCTCGTGCGCAGGCGGCCTTCGTCCACGCGCTCGGCCGCGTCCCCATACATGCCCGGGCGCGGCGCGGCCTCACCTCGTTGCACTACCGCCTCTTCGAGTCAGCCGAGGTGGACGGCGACGCGGATGCAATGGCACAACACCTGGAGTTGGCGCGCGGTTACGATGACGGCGAGTTCGCGCTGGAACTCGCGAACGAAGGGGTTCTCGTCATTGAGGCGTCCGCGCACGCCACGTTGACCGTTGCGCGCTACGAGAGGAGGGGTCCCCGGCTCGTCGCCTCGGATGCGGTGCCGATCCGAATCGGTGTGGAAACCGTTCTCCGCGCCGGCTCTTATCTCATCGTTGCTCGCGGCATCGGGCGCGAGGGCGACGAAGTCCGCTATCCGCTCCGGGTCCAGCGCGCGCGTCTCCATCGGCTGCGTGTGCGAATCCCTGATCGCGGGGAGGTTCCACCAGGGATGGTGTTCATTCCGGGCGGGCCGTTCCGCGCTGCCGTCGACGGCGACGCGTCAAGACGCAGCGAGAACGCGTTGCCTGACTTTGCGATCGGTCGATTTCCCGTCACGTTCAGCGAGTACACTGGATTTCTCGATGCCATCGGTGCTGATTCTATGCGTCGTGTCCGCAGCGGCGACGATGCGTTCGTAGTGCGCAACGCACAGACTGGAGCCTGGAGCCTCACAGCGGACGCGATCGAGGGCGACGGCTGCGATCGCGTTCCGCGCGGTCGTGAACTCGAGGTGCCCGCCGTCGTCGTGTCCTGGTACGATGCTAGCGCGTACTCGAGGTGGCTCTCCAATCGCGACGGGATCGCCTATCGGCTGCCGACCGAGATGGAGTGGGAGAAAGCATTCCGTGGAGCGGATGGCAGGCGCTTCGCTATGGGCGACCAACTTGATCCGAGCTTCGCGAAGCTGCGTGAGTCCCGACCCGAGGCAGCGCAGCCCGAGGTCGTCGGCGCGTTTCCTCTCGACGAGTCCCCTCACGGCGTGCGCGATCTCACGGGCGGCGCCGGCGACTGGACCTCGACCATGGTCGATGGCGGCGCCCCGCCCAGCCTCGACGACGAGGGGTCTGTCGCCGATGCGCGCCAGGCGATCTGGAGAGGCGGCTGCTGGTGCACCACGGGGCTCACGACCCGGGCCACTGATTGGGTCTCGAGCCGCGTCCGCTGGGTTGGTTTCCGCACGGCAGTCTCTCTCGACTCGCGCGGGAGCTCTGAGCTCACCGTCGAGCCCATGCGGAGGAAATAGCTCCGCCGGCTAGCGGCTCCCGTGGCTCGACTCGAACGCGCGATGCAGATCTAGGTCTGGCCCTTCTCGTGTCGCGAGTTCCTTCGCGCTGTAGCCCGAGAAGATGCGCGTCACCGTGATCACCTTCTTCGTGGACGTGAAGGTCGCTCGGAAATCCTTCACCGCGATCTGCGGGACGCCGCTCTTCACGCGGATGCGGCGGTACGGGTGCGGTGCGGGGCCGAGCGCGAGCGCTTGCACGAGCGCCGCTCGCAGATCGCGACCTCGTGACGACAGCCACTCAAGCGCGGGCTCCACGTCTGCCGCGAAGCGGACCTCCCACGCGCCGATCGGATCCGTAGCGACGCGATCACCGCCCGCGCCGCTCTCCGCGCGTGCACGCTCGGTCTCCTCGTCCTCCAGCCAGCCTGCGCGCGCGCCTGGGAACGCGTCCGCGTACGGGATGTACGGCTTGATGTCGAGCACGGGCGTGCCCTCCAGGATGTCGAGATCCTTCACGTCCAGGCAGAGCCCGCGCACGCCCATGAGCCGCACCACCGTGAGCCCGATGGGATTGGGCCGGTGCGGTGAGCGCGTCGCGAGCACTCCTCGGCGAACCGAGCTCCGCGGTGGCAGCACCTTCGGCTTCCAGTTCTCGACCTGGTGGAAGTGGAAGAGGACGATGAGCCGCTCGAAGCCGTCTATGTCGGAGAGCGCGTGCAAGAAGCCGTCGCGCGGATAGAGCTCGATCACGCCCTCTGCCTCGAGCACGGTGCCCTGTCGCGGAGCCGTGCGCTTCTCCTTCCACGGGGAATGGACGACTCCGATGGGCTCGTAGCTGGGCATGTTCGCTCCGTGCTGGTTATCCTGCCTTCCACACGTGGACAAGCGCGTCACCATCGTTCTCCTGATGCTCGCCACCATGCTCGCGGCGCTCGTTGCGTTTCCGCGCGCCGCCGCGGCTCACACGATGGGCCTGTCGACGGGACGCTACGAGGCCCACGATGCGCGCGTCGACGTGGAGATCGCCGTCGCGCGCGCGGAGCTGCTCGGGAGCTGCGGAAGCCTGGATCTGGATCTCGACAGAACCATCTCGCCCGCGGAGCTCGCGAAGAGCCCGGACTGCCTTGGCCTCGCTCAGCGCCTCCTCGTGACCGCGGATGGCGCGCGCTGTGCTCCTTCGAAGGTCGACGCGGCGCTCACGGAGGCGGATGGCGCGCTCCTCCGGCTCTCCTTCACGTGCCCCGCGCGTCCCGTGCGCTTCGAGATCGACCTTGGCTGGCTCGCGAAGCTGCCGGCATCCCACAACCACGTGGCGCGCGCGAAGGGGAGGGAAGAGCGCGACCTTCTCCTCGATCCGACCAACACGCGCTTCGAGATCGAGCCGCCCGCCCCCGCGGCCGACGGCGCACGAAGCAGCACGAGCCCAAGCGCAGAGCGCCCGAACCTGTTCACGCTCGGCGTCACGCACATCCTCGGGACGAGCGGGCTCGACCACCTCGCGTTCCTGCTGGGCCTCGTGCTGGTGCCTGCTGCGTGGAGCAAGGGGACCGCGCGTGCGCTCTTCTTCGCCATCACCGCGTTCTCGGTGGGACACACGGCGTCGCTCGCGCTCGCGATGTCCGGGGCGTTCGTGCCGGACGCGCGCTTCGTGGAGCCGCTCATCGCGATCTCCATCGCGTGGGTGGGCGCGGAGAACGCGTTCACGAGCGCGGTGCGACGACGCACGTGGGTCACGCTTCCGTTCGGCTTCGTGCACGGCTTCGGCTTCGCTGCATCGCTGCGCGAGGTGATGGGCAGCGGCGTCGGGCTTCCGCTCTTCACGTTCAACCTGGGCGTGGAGGTCGGGCAGGTGGCCGCGGTGCTGCCGATGCTCGCGCTCACGCTCGGACTCTCCCATGTCGGGCTGCTGGGGCAGTCCGTTCGTCGCGCGCTCAACATCGCTCTCGTTGTTGGCGGCATCGCGCTCGCGCTGGTACGGCTCGCGTCCTGACGGCGTGTCGCGCACGCGCGCTCTCTTTGCCAAGTTGGCAGCCACCGCCCCTATCCGAGGAGCCCGCGATCGCCGAAATGGGCTGAAATCCCAGCTATCCGCGGAAGGATTTGCCTGGCACGCGCATTGAAGGACGACAGGCATGAGGCTCCGTTCCATTGGTCGCAAGCTGACGTACGTGCTGGTCGGTGCGCTGGGCACGTACGTGGTGGAGCGCGTGCCGGACGCGCCGCCGCCTCGCTACATCAACGTTGACGTGCCAGCGGCGGAGGAGCCATCGCGCGCTGCCTTCCTGCACCAGATCGCACACCCGCCTCGACCCAGGGTGGATCAGCGGAGACTCCTGGCCGCGTTCGACGGCTCGGGGAGCTCCGAGATGGCGGTGCGCTGCGCCGATGACGGCTTCGACGTGGTCGAGCTGGGGCCGAACTACCGCGCCGTGCATCGCGCGTTCCTCGACTGCATGCTGGAGGACCAGTCGCAGCTCATGCGACACACGCGCATCATCCCCGTGCTGCACGATGGGCGCACGACGGGTGTCAGGATGTTCGGCGTCCGCGCTGGTGATGCGCTGTGGAAGCTCGGCTTCCGCAACGGTGACGAGCTGCGCGACGTGAACGAGTTTGACGTCACCACCCCAGACCACGCGCTCGAGGCCTACGCGCGCCTCCGGAGCTCGCCAGACATGTCAGCAGGCATCGTCCGCGGCGGCGTGCCGATGCGCCTACGGTTCGTGATCTGCTGAGCGTCGCGGCTGATTCGGCGAACGGGCAGCGGGGAGCACCGAGCGGAAGATCACGGCGGAGAGGATGATCGCGCCTCCGATGAGCGCGTCGCGCGAAGGGCGCTCGCCGGTCGCGAGCAGCACCCACATGGGCGAGAGCACCGGCTCGATCATCGCGGTGAGAGAGCTCTCGAGCGCCGAGAGCGCGCGCACCGCCACTCCGTACAGCAGATAGGGCACCGCGATCTGCAGCGTGCCCAGCGCGGCGAGCACGGCCAGCTCCTTCCCCACAGCGGGCGGATCGCTCACCATGAACGGGGACGAAACGGCGGCGGCGATCACGTTGCCCAGGATCATCGCGAGCATCGGGCTCTCCGGCGATCGCCGTCCCAGCTTCGCGAGCGAGAGCTCCTCGCGCCGGATCGAGAGCGGCAGCCCCGCGAAGCCGAAGCTGGAGATGGCGGCGACGATGTTCCCGAGCTTGCCCTCGGCCGAGAGCTCGCCGCGGAAGAAGAGCCCCATGCCGAGCACGCACGCCAACGTGGCTATGAGGTCCCGCGGGCGGACGCGTTCGCCAAGAAGAGGATGCGAGAGAAGCGCCACGTAGATCGGCGCGGTGTACTGGATGAAGATCGCGTTCGCAGCGGTCGTCTTCTTGGCCGCCACGCAGAACGAAACGACCATCACGGCGTAGGCCACCGCGCCTGCCCACACGAGCGGACGACGCAGGCACGCGCGAACACCGTCCCACGTGAGCATGCGACCAGCGAGCACGGCGACCAGCATGAACGCGGCTGCGAAAGCGCTGCGATAGCCAGCGATGGACATGGCTCCCACGTGCAGGACCTTGACGCCCACGCCGCCCCCGCTCCACAGCACCGCGGCCATGGCGACGAGCAAGATGCCGGTGGTGCGCGAGACGGGCGCGCCGCGCGACGCGTCAGCTTGGCTCGACACGCGCCCTCAGTGATTCGAGCACCTTCATGAGCCCCGCACGCTCTTCCGAGAGGCGCGCCTGCGCCGCCTGCGCCTGCCCAGGCAACAGCGAGCGCGCGCGCGACGCCAGCGCGTCAACGTCGTCCAGCCACGCGAGCGCCGCGAAGGGCGCGGTGAGCACCAGCGCCGTGGCATACGCCGCAGCCGCGAGCGGCAACCTGGAGAACGCGAGCCCGCAGAGTACCGATGCCCAGAGCGGAAACGCGAGCAGTCCCACGCCCAGCTTGTAGGTGGAGACCACGTCGCGATCCGGATTGCTGCGACGCACGACCAACCGCGGCAGCTGATACGGCACGACATAGAGGAGCATCCCCAGGAGCGCGAGCGGCAGTATCAAGAGCAGCAGCGCCGTGCGTCGCGCGCCCGCGTTCGCGTGGCCGGACACGACGTCGTCGGTGAGCCCGGTCTCCTCCAGATGCGTGAAGTATGCATCTATCTTGGCGCGCAGCTCGGCGATCACATCGGGCTCCTCCGTGAGGAGCTTGCTTGCGCGCTCGGCGCGGCGACCCACATCATTCCATCGCGCAAGAGACTTGTCGTTCGTGTCGTTCACGTAGAGCTCGGTCACCCGGGCGATGAGGCGCCGTTCGTCCCAGGTGCGCCCTTCCACCAGCAGCTCCGAGAGATCTTGCGCGAACGTCTTCGTGACGTCCTCGGCGAGCGCGTCGCCCTCGAGTTCCCGCGCGTCCACGTCACGCACCGGCCCATACAGCACCAGCGCGCGCGAGCGGAACGTCTCGCGGTCCTCGAACTCCAGCGCGACGGACTGGAAGGACGTGCCCTTTGCGCCCAGCGCCTTTGCGGCCGCCAGCATGCGCCCCGCACCGGACCTCAGCGACACGAGGTGCGGCTCGCTGTGGCTCGTGCCCTCCGGGAAGATGAGGATGTTGCCGCCCTCATGGAGGTGCTTCGCGATGCGTGCGAACACCTCGTCGTTGTCGCTCGCGCTCTTGTCCGGGTTGTCGCGGCGGCGGACGATGGGCACCGCGCCAGCCGCCGACAAGAGCACGTTCAGGCCGGGGATGGAGAACAGGGTGGCCTTCGCGATGGGCGACGCCTCGCAAGGCGCATGCGTGAGGACCAGCACTGGATCGACGAGACCATTCACGTGGTTCGCGCCGAAGATGCGGCCCTTCGTGTCCTTCTCGGGCACGGCGCCGCACACCTCGATCTCGCGGAAGTAGATCCGCGCGATCCGGCGAAACACGGCGCGGAGGCCGTTGCGGAGGAGGCTCCCTTGCATCTCCGCAATCTACGGCTCGTTTACGTTGCTTTACGAAAGAAAAGAGCACAACCATCGGTCTATCCATCAAGGTGGGGTGCACATGAGAAGAGTGATCTGCACGGCGGGGACCCTGGGCGCGTTGTCGGTGGTCGTGCTGCTGGGCGCGGCATGTGGAGGCGGATCGCCGCCGCCGCCGAAGGTGGGCGTCACGCACTCCACCATGGATGCGGGCGCCTCCCCTGTAGTCGCAACGTCGCCCCCGCTCACGCACGAGCGAATCGATGCGCTCCTCGAGGAGGAATGGAAGAAGAAGGGCGTCACGCCGTCGCGACCGGCGGACGACGCGACGTTCCTGCGGCGCCTCTACCTCGACATCGTGGGCACGATCCCCGAGCCGCGCGAGGTCGCAGCCTTCGCGGCCGACACGACGGCCGACAAGCGCGCGCGCAAGGTGAAGGAGCTGCTCGCATCGCAGGCATATGCGACCCACTTCATGAACTACTGGGACGACGTGCTCATGGGCCGCGAGGCGCGCGCGAACATCGTGGACCGCAATGCCTTCCGCGCGTGGCTCGGCAAGAGCTTCCGCGAGAACAAGCGCTGGGACGCGCTGGTGCGCGAGCTTGTCAGCGCCACTGGACAGAACACGCACGGCGGTCCGAAGTCGCGTCAGCTCTCCGCCATGCCGATGGTGCAGGCGCCAGAGGATGCGGACACGGAGCTTCTTGGGCTCAACGCCGCGGTGAACTATTCGCTGCGCTTCCAGGATGCGCCGCAGGATCTGGCGGGGACGTCATCGCGTGTGTTCCTTGGCGTGCAGATCCAGTGCGCGCAGTGCCACGACCACAAGACGGAGGCCTGGAAGCAGGAGGACTTCCGCAGCTTCGCGAGCGCGTTCCTGCACCTGCGCCCCAAGAACCTTGACGACGGCAAGATGAACGGCGAGGTCCGCAAGATCGAGCTCATGGACTTCCGCGCCGTCTTTCCGCGGCTGGAGAAGAATCCTGAGACAGCGCCGATCGCGCGCGCCAAGGCCACGGCGCTTGACGGCACGGACCTGGAGAAGGGAGATGGCACGCGCCGCGCGCTCGCGGACTGGATGGTGTCGCCAAAGAACCCGTGGTTCGCGAAGGCGATCGTGAACCGCATGTGGGGGCACTTCCTGGGGCGCGGCTTCGTGGACCCCGTGGACGATCTGCGTCCCTCGAACCCCGCCGTCGCAGAGCCGCTCTTCGATGCCCTCGCGACGGACTTCGCGCAGCACGGCTTCGACCTGCAGACGTTGATCACGCAGATCGTCAGCTCTCGCGCGTACGCGCTGTCCGCGCAGAAGAAGGAAGGCGCAGGCGCAGCATCGGACCCGGACAACCAGCTCTGGGGCCGCTTCCACCTGGTACCACTGGGCCCCGAGGAGCTGCTCAATGCTCTTGTTCGCGCGACCAACGTGGACGAGGCGGCGCGTCGTGCGGGTGTACAGAACCTGCCCGAGCTGCGGTCGCAGATGGCGCGCTCGTTCTCGTTTCTCTTCGACGTGGACGAGGAGGCGGACACGAGCGACTACGAAGGCACCGTGACCCAGGCGCTCACGCTGCTGAATGGCAACCTCACTGGCTACGGCTCGCGGGCGATCCCCGGGAGCGCGCTCACGACCGTGCTCGCGGCGAAGAGCTCCGACGCTGACGTCGCCGACGAGCTCTACCTGCGGGTCCTGTCGCGTCCGGCCACGCCAGAGGAGCGCGCTGCGGTCGTGGATTATGTGCAACATGCAACTACTGGCGGCGCCGGGACGGCAGGTCAGGCCAGTCCGCTCACCTCGGGCAAGAAGCCAAAGCGGGCCGACAAGCGACCCGACCCACTGAACCGGCTCGGCAACAAGAGCCGGTCCACGCAGGATCCGCGCACCGCCGCATTCGAGGACGTCATGTGGGCGCTCCTCAACTCCAGCGAGTTTCTCTTCAATCACTGAAAGGCCCTGAACGATGAGCATCTACAATCGACGTCAGGTCCTCCGGTTCGGCGCCTCTGCCATGGTGGGCGCGGTCCTCTCTCGCTTCGCCATCCGCGATGCGCTTGCAGACGACGTGGTCCCAGGCTCGGGCTCCGGCTCCGCGCCACCTGCGATCGCCGGGAAGGCGAAGGCCGTGATCGTCCTCTACATGAACGGCGGTCCGAGCCACATCGACACGTGGGATCCGAAGCCGGGCGCACCCACTGGCGGTCCGCACAAGGCGATCAAGACACGCACCACTGGACTCCAGATCTCGGAGCACATGCCGAAGCTCGCCGACATGAGCGACAAGCTCGCGGTGATCCACAGCATGAGCAGCAAGGAGGGCAATCACCAGCGCGCGCAGTACCTCCTTCGCACGGGCTACGCGCCCAACCCAACGGTCATTCATCCGTCGCTCGGCGGATGGGTGAGCAAGAAGCTGGGCGAGCCGAAGAACGGGCTGCCGGCGTTCGTGAGCCTTGGCGGACCGAGTCTTGGCGCCGGCTTTCTTGGCGTGCAGTATGGGCCGTTCGTGCTGCCCAAGCCGGGCCTGCCTGCCAACGTGACGTATGGCGTGGACACGGACAAGCCGCGCTTCGAGCGAAGGCTCGGCCTGCTCGACACGATGGAACAGCGCTTCTCGCAGAGCACGGGCGACGCCAAGGTGGAGGGGCGTCGCGCGCTCGAGCGGAAGTCTGTCGCGCTCATGCACACGCCGGATCTGTCGGCGTTCGATCTGTCGACCGAGGATGCGACGCGGCTCGCCACGTTCGGTGACACGGACTTCGGCCGCGGGTGCGCGACCGCAGTGCGCCTGGTGGAGAAGGGCGTGCGCTGCGTGGAGGTCATGCTCGACGGCTGGGACACGCACAAGGACAACTTCAATCGCGTGAAGACCCTCATGGGCACGCTGGACGCCGCGATGAGCGCGCTCATCACGGAGCTGTCGCGCAAGAACCTGCTCGACTCCACGCTCATCGTCTGGATGGGAGACTTCGGACGCACGCCGCGCATCAACGGCAACGACGGTCGCGATCACTATCCGCAGGCCTGGAGCACCGTGCTGGCGGGCGCGGGCATCAAGAAGGGACAGGTCTACGGAGAGACGGACGCGAACGGCGAGAAGGTCACGAAGGATCTGGTGACCGTCCCCAACCTTGCAGCGACCATCGCCACGGTGCTGGGGATGGACCCCACCGAGTCGTTCCTGTCGCCCGTGGGGCGGCCCATCGCCATCACGGACAGCGGCGTCGCGATCAAGGCGCTGCTGGCGTAGGTACGAGCGAGAGCACGCTCGCCTCTTCGCTCATGCGAAGGGACTCTCGTCCGTTGTCCTCCGTGATCACGCGCGTGTGTGTGCGGTCCGCGATCCATGCCAGCTGGTCTGCGAGCATGGCGCGGACGAGATCTCCGTAGACCGTCATCTTGGTGGCGGGCGCGGAGGTGAGCGTGAAGCGCTGGTACGCCTCGTAGCCCTTGTGGCGCGCGCGTATGGCTCGCTCGCCCGCGCCGTAGAGGTTCTCCACATCGATGCGCGCGTGCGGGAAGATCGCGGCGAGCTCGCGCGTGCCCGCCTCATCCAGCGCCGTCCGTACTATCGCCTGCGTCGGGATCCACTCGTGCAACGTCACGTCGCCGCGCTCGAACAGGATGCGCAGCTCCTGCCGGTCCATCCTGCTGGCCTGCGTGAAGCCATGGTAGAAATTCACCGGCACGTCCCCGAAGCGCGCGGTGCAGAAGACCTGTTCCTCGAAGTTCGAGACCGGACGAAGCACCCGACCCGCGGACTCGACGCGGCCCTTGCCCAGCCAGCCCGCGAACATGTCGAAGAAGTGCACGCCGTGCTCGATGAAGATGCCGCCGCTCTTCGCCCTGTCCCAGAACCAGTGGTCCGGACCCAGGCCTTCGTCGCATGCGTAGTTCTCGAACGTCGCGTGGAGAGGCTCGCCGAGCACCTTCGAAGCAATGAGCGCCGAGATCTGCGCGTAGAGCGGGTTGTAGCGCTGCATGAGGTTCGTGCACAGGAGGAGCTTGTTTTCCCGCGCAATCGCGATCAGCTCGTCGGCTTCCTTCACGGTGAGCGCGAGCGGCTTCTCTACGATCACGTGCTTGCCTGCCAGCAGCGCGGCGCGCGCCTGCGCGTGATGCAAGAACGGCGGCGTCGCGATGTACACCAGGCCAACGTCGGGCCGCGCGAACATGGCTTCCTGTGTCTTCAGGTCCGCCAGGCCAAAGCGCGCGGCGCACGCAAGGGACGCCTCGCGATGGGTGCCGGCGATGCAGCGCAGCGCGGCCCCCGGCACCTCCGCGAACTTCTGCGCGGAGAACATCGCGAAGCCACCAAAACCGAGGATGCCGATCCCCACTGCGTCTTCGGATATGAAAGAGGACATGGCGCACCCTACGCTCAATCGCAACCTGTGGTGGGTTTGCTGATGGGCAGCAATCCTTCGACCTTGAACACGCTGCGTGCGGACGTCGACCGCGAGACAAGGCGACTCCACGTCCTGCACGAGGGCCACCTGCAGTGCCGGCGAGGGTGCAGCTCGTGCTGCGTCGATGAGCTGACAGTGTGGGAACTGGAGGCGGAGCCCATCCGGCAAGCGCACGCGGAGCTTCTCGCGAGCGGTGTCCCACACGCCGAAGGGGGGTGCGCGTTCCTGGACGCCGAGGGCGGCTGTCGCATCTACGAGGAGCGCCCCTACGTCTGCCGCACGCAGGGCCTGCCGTTGCGGTGGCTGGACGTAGAGGACGGGAAAGAGGTCGAGCTCCGGGACATCTGCCCGCTCAACATGGTCGGCGAGGCCATCGAAGATCTGGCCGAAAGCGAGTGCTGGACGCTGGGCCCCTTCGAGGAACGCCTTGCGAGGCTCGAGTTACTGGCGCGTCCCGTGCCTTCGGGGAGGATTCTTCTGCGGTCGCTGTTCACCCGGAAATGAGCCCGCACGGCGCGAATCAGCGTAGCCTTGAAGGGCATCGACATCTCTCGACCCTCCAACAGCAAGTGGTGATCTCATGGGTGACAAGTCTCCGAAGGCCAAGAACAAGTCGAACAAGCAGCACGAAGCCAGCAAGAACCAGCAGAAGCAGGCCGCGAGCAGCAAGGCGAACGCCGCAGCCGCAGCCAAGAAGTCGAAGTAGCGTCGGCCAGAGACCCTCGCCGCCATTCGAGAGCGCCGGGGGTCACTGGCAATTCGGCACTGGCCCGGTGACACGGCCGAATGTTCCGCGCTAGAACCCTTCTCCAGGATGACCGCCACCCTGACTCCCGAGAAGAAGAACGGCAGCCACAAGGAGCTCTCCCCCGAGCTGCTCCTTCAGATGCACGACACCATGGTGAAGGCCCGCGTCCTCGAGGAGCGCCTGATCACCATGTACAAGCAAGGTGACGGCTACTTCTGGATTGGCGGTCCCGGCGAAGAGGCGTTTGGCGTTCCGCTCGGCATGCTGGTCCACAAGGGCCGCGGCCCCGAGTACGACTACCTGCATCTGCACTACCGCGGCTCTCCCACCATCATGGCCATGGGCGCGGACCCGGTGGACTCGCTCCGCCAGATGAAGAACACGGCGACCGATCCGTACTCGCGCGGCCGCAACTTCGTGTGTCACTACTCGATCGAGAAGTGGAACGTGGTTCCCGTGTCGTCGCCGATCGAGGTCCAGTATTCCATGGCGCCCGGCACCGCGCTCGCGAACAAGCGAGCGCAGGGCGGCAAGGGCACGGGCATCACCATCGTCACCGGTGGCGACGCAGGAACCGCCGAGGGCGACTTCGCCACGTGCCTTGTCTGGAGCTCGCGCAAGGGCCACGAGCTGCCCATGCTGATCGTCGTCACCAACAACCTGTACGGCATCTCCACGCCGTACGAAGGCCAGCACGGCGAGACGAAGATCTCCGATCGCGGCAAGCCGTTCGGCATGCAGACGCTCACGGTGGACGGCAACGATCCCGAGGTGTCCTACCAGGCGCTTGCCGCCGCGATGGACTACGTGCGCACCGAGCGAAAGCCGTTCCTCCTGGAGGTGATGGTGTCGCGCCTCTACGGGCACTCATCCGCGTCCGGCGCCAACTTCGTCGCGAACGAGACCGACTGCCTGGCCAAGTTCGAACAGAAGCTCATCGATCGCAAGCTCCTCACGCGCGAGCGCGCCGACGCGATACGTGCAACCTACAACCAAGAGCTACTCGAGGCGAGCAAGAAGGTCCGCGAGGAGCCTCAGCCACGCGCAGAGTCCATCTTCGACCACGTCTTCGCGGAAGCGAATGGCGCCGCAACGAAGGGGAACGGCTGATGTCGACGATGGTCCAGGCGATTCGCATGGCGCTCCACGTCGGCGAAGAACGTCACGGTGTCACGGATGTCTTCGGCGAGGACATTGGCCCCCCGCTCGGTGGCGCGTTCACGCAGACGCAGGGAATCAAGACCAGCTGGAACTCGCCGCTCGACGAGCGCGGCATCGTTGGCATGGCGATCGGTCTGGCGCTCGCCGGCCAGCGTCCCGTCGCGGAGATCCAGTTCTGCGACTACGCGTTCAACACGATCGACCTCCTGAAGCTCGCAGGCGCCATGCACTGGTCGTCCGCGGGCGACTGGAAATGTCCCATGGTGCTCATGACGCCCGTCGGCGCGGGCATTCGCGGCAGCATCTACCACTCGCACTCGTTCGACGCCCAGGCCACGCGGCTTGCCGGCTGGAAGATCGTGTGTCCGTCGAACCCGCGCGACGCGTACGGCCTCATGCTGTCCGCCATCGTCGATCCGAACCCCGTGATGTACCTGATGCCGAAGGCGCTCCTCCGCGTGAAGGGTCGCCCCGGTGAAGAGGTCCCCGGCGAGCCGGGCGACGACAAGGCCCTCTCCAAGATGATCGATCAGCCGCCCGGCGGCGACCGCTCGAAGTGGAAGCCCGAGTGGCCGAACCTGGAGGACCTCTTCATCCCGATCGGGAAGGCGCGCACGGTGCGAGAGGGCAAGCACGTCACCATCGTCACGTACGGTCGCGACGTCTTGATGGCGCTCGGCGCCGCCGAAGAGGCCGCGAAGGATGGCACCGAGGTCGAGGTGATCGATCTGCGCTCGCTGCACCCGTACGACTGGGATGCCATCAAGACGAGCGTGAAGAAGACCAACCGCGTCATCTTCGTGAACGAGGACACCGAGATCACGAACTTCGGCGAGCACCTGCTCCGCCGCACCGTGGAGGAGCTCTTCTACGAGCTCCACGCGCCCCCGAAGCTCGTCGCCGGAAAGCACATCCCTGGTATCGGCCTGGCCGACAACCTGGAACATGCCAGCGTGCCGCAGAAGGCCACGATCCTCGCGGCCATTCGCGAGATCGCAGCGCACGTTCCCTGAGCGTCCAGGTTGCCGTGACCGAAGCGCGCACCCAGCTGTTTGCCGAGGCGCGAGAGTCCACGGGCCGCTTCGAGTGGCGCGAGCAAGACAACTTCGTGGCGCGTGTCATCTTCATCGCGTCGTCGCTCGCCACGACGGGCTCGTGCGTCACCGCTTTCTCGACGGACGCGTGGTGGCTGGCCGCGCTCTCGTTCTTCCTGGGTATCGGCGTGCCCGTGGCGGTTGGCCTGCTTGCCTTCCGCAGCAGCACGAAGCCGTCGAAGATGAAGTTCCGGGTGAACCCGGACACGCGCGCGCTCGAGGTCGCGCTCTCCGGTCGGCTCGTCACGCTGCGGCATGAGGAGCTCGCGTCTGCGTGGATCGTGTCCAGGCGCTTCGTGCACGTGCGCGCAGTGGGTAGCCGCAGCCTGGTGCTGGACCTGGGTGACGAGGCATCCGCCACCGCGTTCATCGCGGAGCTCGGGCTTGGGAAGGAGCAGCGCGTGCTGGACATGCCGATCGCGGGATGGGTCAAGTCACTCTCGGGCCAGCGATTCGCAGCGCTCTCGCTCCTGCCCCTCTCGTTCGTGTGGATGCTGTCGTCGTTGTTCGTCGCCATCTGCATTGCCAAGCTTCACAGCGGAATGGATCTCGCGTTCCTGGCGGGCTTCAGCGCGTTGCTCCTCCTCTCTCTCGGCGGCAGCATCGCGCTCGTGAACGATCTGCGCGAGCGCAAGGTCGTGGTCGGCACGGACGGCATCCGCATCCCGCACAAGAAGGGCGCCCTCCGCTACGACGAGATCGCGCAGGTGCTTCCCTCCAAGGACGGCGTGCGCATCGTCAAGAAGGACGGCGCGTTCGTGGAGCTTCCGCTGTTCCAGGATGGCGGCTTCCCGTTCGAGAGCCTCGCGGATGCGCGCGCCGCGCTGATCTCCCGCATCGAGGAGATGCGCACGCAGGGTGAGAAGACCTCCGACGAGCAAAAATTCTCCTTGCTGGAGCGCGCCACCACCTCGCTCGCCGATTGGCGCAAGCAGCTCCTTGCGCTGGCGGAGCCGCGCGCCGGATACCGCGTGGCGCAGCTCACCGCAGAGGATCTCGAGCGCGTCATCGGAGACTCGGAGAGCCCGGTGGAGCGTCGCGTCGCGGCAACGGTCGCGCTGTCGGGCCTGGACAAGGTTCGTGCCCAGGACAAGGTGCGCATCGTGGTCCCCACCTGCGCCGACGACGATCTGAAGCGTGCGCTCGTGCTCGCCGCCGAGGAGGCCGCGTTCGACGAGGCGTTCATGGACGAGTCCCGAAGAGCTTCAAAGCAGCAAAGGTAAAGCCGTTTACACATCTTTACCGGCTCGCGGCAGGCAAAGCACCGCGCGGGGACACAGACTCTCCTCGGGCCGGACCGACGAACGGGCTGGCTGGAGGTTTCGAAACATGGTCTGTGGGTCGATGTTCACGACGGCGCTTGCCGTCATCGTTGGGGTCGTGATCGTGAAGAAGATCCTGTTCCGGGCATGGGCGCGTCGCCACGGGATGTCTGGCTTCGCCGGTCATCGCGGCGGCGGATGCGGTCCTTCCAGCAACGGCCGGTTCGGTGGCTGGGGACGCGGCCGCTGGGGCGGGGGAGGTGGCTTCGCAAGAGGACCGCGCGCGTTCCTGCGAGGGCTATTCATGCGCCTCGACACGTCGCCCTCGCAAGAGAAGGTGATCGTCGCCGCAGTCACCGAGGTGCGTGAAGCCGCGTCGCGCGCCAAGGAGAATGCCGCGCTCGCTCGGGATGACATCGCACGCGCCATGCGCGCAGACGTGATCGATGAGGCCGCGCTCTCGTCCGCGCAGGCCAAGGCCGAGCGCGCGACCTCCGACGTGCGCGTCGCCATTGCAGAGGCGCTCCGCCGCATCCACGAGGTGCTTGACCCCGCCCAGCGCGCGAAGATCGCTGACTGGCTCTCGACGGGCCCAGGCTTCTTCGGCGGTGACGGCGGCGGTGGTCCTTACCGAAGCGTTTCGATATGAACGCTCCACGCTGAACCGCTACAGCGTCTTCTCGAGGATCTCGAACCTCAGGTCCCCGCGCTTTGGAACGCCGAAGCGCGGGTTTCCGTACGGGAACGGCTTGTGCTTTCCGGTGCGCGCGTAGCCGCGCCGCTCGTAGAACGCGATGAGCTCCGCCCGGATGTCGATCACCGTCATGCGCATCACGCGTGCGCCCCACTCTTCCTTCGCGAAGCGCTCCGCCTCGGTCAGGAGCAGGCGGCCGGTGCCCTTGCCCTGGATGTCTGCGCGGACGGAGAACATGCCGAAGTACGCGACACCCTCGGCTTCCTTCTCGAGGTTGCAGCAGCCCACGAGCACGCCGCCGTCCTCATAGAGCAGCACGCGGCTCCGTGGGTTCGCGATGATCTCCCGCATTTCCTGGGCATCCGTGCGTTGCCCTTCCAGGAAGTCCGCCTCGGTGGTCCAGCCCTTGCGGCTCGCATCGCCGCGGTACGTCGCTTCCACGAGGAGGACGAGCGCATCCACGTCCTTGTCGTCGGCGAACCTGAAGTGTGTACTCATCGTTCCGCTCGGCTCAAGCCGCGCGCAGGTGACCCAGTCCCATGCGCTCGGCGACACTGTCACGGTAGCGCGTCCACATCGTCAGCGCGCGCTCGCAGACGTGAATCACGCCCTCGGCGATGGACTCGGACTGGTCACGCTCCAGGTTCGAGCTGGGCTCGAGGCTGGTGAGGACCATGCGCCACGCGTCGGAGCGATGTCCGCCCTCCACCTGCGCGTGGACCTTGCGCAGGACCATCGCGCTGACGGGGCAGCCGTAGTAGCGGGCGAGCGGATGAGCTGCGAGCGCGGCGTCGCTCGTGTCGCGTACGAACGTGCCGGCGAGCTCCTGTCGCTCGTTGATGCTGCCCTCCACGAACACGGTGAGCAACGCGACAGCGGCCTGCCACGGCGCCTCCACCGTGGTCTCGCGCAGGAAATCTCGGTACTGGCGGGCGGCGGGTGAGAGACGGGCGTCCTCTCCCACGTCGGCGAATTCCTGCCGAGAGAAGCCCAGGCCCTCCATCATGCGCAGGAACAGCTCCGGATGCGGCGCGGTCCTGGACAGGCCCCCGGTTTGCTCCTCGTAGAGGTTCTCCGCGAGGGACACGCGAATGTGAGAGATCGGCGGCACCGACCCCATCGCTCTTGCGATGAGCCACGGAAAGTCGCGCACGTAGACGGCGTACTCGTGGGTGAAGTGCGTGAGGAGCTGCGCCTTCGTGAGGCCCGGCATCGTGAGCGCCGGGTACGCGAAGTGAGTCTTCCGGTCCATCACCGCAAGAAGGCGTTCCTTGGTCTTTTCTGCGAGGGGCGAGAGGTCGGTGAGGTCCGTCGACATGCTCCTCGGATCGTGTCACCGGGAACCAAGAAAGGCACGTTTCTGGCGAAGTCCGGGCCTCCTCGGGTATGTGCTGGAAAGTGAGCCCCACCAAACTGTCCCGATGCTCCGGAGGCGCGAGCCTCTTCTTGCTCGCGCTCCTTGCCGCCTGCCATGGCCAGAAGTCTGACGATCTCGCGTCGAAGACGGAGACGCGCACGGCCATGTTGAACGGCGCTGGAGGCGCAGCTGATGGCGGATTTCAGCCCACCCCGATCTCCTCGGGGCCCGCGCCCAGCCTCGTCGCGGCGCTCGGTCCCAGCACCACGGACTCCACGCAGACGCGCGCGCACGCCGCCTCCGCCGCCGCTGCCGGCGCGTTGATCGATATCGCGGCGGGCTCATTTCTCACCGGGAGCACGCCCGGTGATCCGGGCCGCGAGCCCGCGCTGGAGCCCGCGCTTGTGCCGGCCACGCTGAGCCCGTTCCAGATCGACGCGCTGCCATACCCGAACGACCCCGCGCAGAAGCCGAAGGTGGGCGTGACCCAGGCCGAGGCCGCGTCTCTCTGCAACCAACGCAGCGAGCGCCTCTGCACCGAGCTCGAGTGGGAGCGTGCGTGCAAGGGCGAAGCGGGCGACATGTTCGCCTCTGGCGCGAGCTGGGATGCGTCATGCGAGTCCGACGTTGCCTCGTGTGCGAGCGCTTCGGGCGTGCGCGGGATGGGCGTGCTGCCCGAGCACACGGCGAGCACGTTTGCCACGTCCGACAACTTCGTGGTGAAGGGCTCGCGCTCCAACGCTGCGGGCACCGACATCGTCGCGGCCAAGCGCTGCGCTTACCGCGGCAAGACCGATCCGGCTACGGCGCGAAACGTGGGCTTCCGGTGCTGCAAGGGCACCGCGAACACCGTGGAGGTCTCGACCATCGAGTCGCGGCCCACGTTCCGCAAGACGAAGATGGACGCGGCCCAGTTCACGAAGATCGTCGCCGAGCTGCCGGAGCTGTCGCGACTCGGTGAAGGCCTGCGGTTCTTCGAGCTCGGTGACATCGCGAACGTGACCGGCCGCTCTGGTGCGACACACGAGGGCATCACGTTCACGCCGTTCCCCGTTCTCTGGAGCCCCGAGCTGGGCACCGAGCTCCTGGTCGCCACGGGCCGCAGCAAGAGCGCGTCGTTCGTGGTCGCGCTCCATGTGCTCCCGCACGACAAGTACCGCGTCGCCTCCTCATTCGTGATGCTGAACGACGCAGCGCCGGTGGTACTGGCCTACGAGCCGTCCAACCGCAAGCAGCTCCTGTGGAGCGCATGCTGGGGCTGCGCCGGCGAGCAGGGCGCCATCAGCGTGCGCGAAGACCACAAGGCGATGATCGTCCAGTACTGAGGATGAGCAAGTCGCGGAAGGATCGGCGCGAGGTGCAGCGCGAAGCGGTCAAGGATGCGAAGCGTCGCCTCAGCGTTGCCATGCGGCAGCGTGGTGGCGCGCCGGAGCTGCCAGAGCTCGTGGACTCGGCCTCGGTCATCGAGGTGATCGCCCGCGGCACTCCATGCGTGGTGTGCGGAGCCGAGGTCGCGGTGGTGGAGCACGAGGCAAGGACGCTCGTGGGGGCTCCGGTCCGCGTGGTCCACGTGAAGTGCCGGATGTGTGGGATCGCCCGGAAGACCTACTTCCAGATCGCCGCCGCCAACTGAAATTCGCGGGAAAATCGCCCCGTACGCGCGAACCCGAAAAAAAGATCGCTTTGCTGCATCCAGAATACGTCGGCCCACGAAAGCACTGTTTGTAACGACGACACCGACGGTGCGGCCCCCAAGAAGGGCCCGCTGGCAACGTGGGCGGCGTTTCGGGGGTGGGGAGCAGCGCAGCGAAAGCCGCGCAGACGCTCCCTTCTACCTACGGCGGTTGCTTGATCTTGGCGCGGGTCTTCCGGCCCACGTCCGACATCCCATCGCCCGCGCACGCGGGCCACTTCCAGGAGAAAACTCATGAAGACGATCCACTCGTTCGGCCTCCTCTTGTCTGCGCTCGGAGTCGTTGCTGGTTGCTCTGCCGACGGCTCGCAATACAAGACGGAACCCGGTCCCGACGGCCAGCCCGCAGCGGGGCAACCTGCAGGTGGAGGACAGCCTGCCTCGCAGGCCGGCGGCAACACCGGATCGGATCCCACCGCGCCCGCTCCCGTCGCGCCCGCAGGCAAGGCGATGATCCGCGTCGTGCATGCGTCTGCCGACGCACCGCAGGTCGACGTCTATGCAAAGGGCAGCGCGACGCCGCTCGTCACGGGCCTCGGGTACGGACAGACGTCTTCGTGGATCGAGGTCGCGTCGGGCAAGGTCGAGGTCGAGCTCCGCGCGTCGCCTTCCACTGCACAGAGCCCGCTCGTCTACACCACGGGCGCTCTGACGTTGCCGGACACCGCGAACGTCACCGCGGTCGCCGCGGGGCTCCTGTCCTCTTCCGATACCGCTGATGGCTTCCGCGTGGTGCCCGTCGTGAACGCATTCGCCGCTGCCGCGAAAGGCACGACGCGCGTGCGCGTCCTTCATGCAGGCGCAGACGCCCCCGCTGTGGGCCTGGATGTGGGGAATGACGATCCCACGATGCCCGAGGTCGCAAGCCTCGCGCGGTTCGCCGACACCGGCGCATCCGGCGTTGCGCTTCCCTCCGGCAAGCCTCTGGCGATCGGCATCGACGCGGGTGGCGCGCGCGTCACTGCGTTCACGACCCCGGCGCTGCCCGACGGTGGCGACGTGCTCCTCATCGCGACGGGTCTGCTCGGCAAGCTTGCGCGTGAAGGCGGAGGCTTCTCGATCCTCGCCGTGGGCTCGAACGGCAACCTGGGCTTCATCAAGCAAGACCCGATCATCTACACGCTGCACGCGTCGCCGGATGCGCCAGCCGTGGACGCATTCGTCGGCGACGCGAAGATCATCGACAACCTCTCCTTCGGCAAGCTCACCGCGCCGATCCAGGTGCAGCCGGGAAGCTACGGCATCGACGTGTTCGCACACAGCGCCGGCGCCGCACGCCCCGCTGGTAGCCCCGCGCTCGCGGCGCAGAGCGGCAAGCTGCTGGCGGGCGAGCGGTACCTCACTGTCGCCACTGGCTTCCTTGCGCAGAACACGCTGTCGCTCCAGGCCGCACGTGAGGGCTTCGATCTGACCGACGGCGCCGCGCACCTGCGCATCGTCCACTCGTCTCCGGACGCGCCGGCCGTCGACGTCGGTCTGCTCTCCTCCGCAGGCACGTCGATCTCCCCGCTGTTCTCGAACATCAAGTTCGGCGGCTCGTCGTCGGACACCGGCCTCTCGACCATGCCCGCGTCGCTCCCGATCGGCGTGACGCCCGCCGCCGCCGACACCACGGTCGTGGCCCGCTTCACGGTCCCCGCAGCCGCGAACGAGCGCGCCTTCGTTGTTGCCGCCGGCGCGCTGTCACCGCCCCACGGCGCGCAGGGGTTCCGTCTCGCGGTGATCGACACCGCTCAGTCTCCTTGGACGGTCTCGCACGTGTTCGCTCACTGAACGTAGTAAAGGAGCCCCTCCGAGACCTCATGCTGCCCGTGCTCCTTCCCCGCATCGCGAATGGCGACAAGACAGCCGTTCGCGAGTGCATCGCGCGATATGGCGGCCTCGTATGGTCGCTCGCGCGGCGGCTATCGCCGAACGACGCGGAGGACGCGGTCCAGGACATCTTCGTGGACCTCTGGAAGAGCGCGAGCAGGTTCGACCCCCAGGCGGGAACAGAGGTCACGTGGATCGCCACCATCGCGCGCCGCCGGCTCATCGACCGGCGGCGCAAGGTGCGGCGAGACCCCCAGACCGAGGCGCTCAGCGACCACCTCCCCAGTGAGGGTCAGATGCCCGCCGAGGTCGGCGCCGAGGCCAATTTTGCGGCCCGCGCGGTCTCGCAGCTCCGCCCCGAGCAGCGCCAGGTGCTGGTCCTCACCACGTGCCATGGCCTGACCCACGAGGAAGTGTCGGCGGCCACCGGGATGCCGCTCGGCACGGTGAAGGCGCACGCACGACGCGGGCTGATGGTCGTACGCGATGCGCTCGGGCTCGGCGATCCAAACGCCCCGGCCCAGCGTACGGAGGGGTGGACATGAATTCGATGTTCGACAGAGACGCTCGCCTCCGCGAGCTCTACTGCGATGCAGCGCTGGTCGGTCTGGATGCAGCGGAGCAGGCACAGCTGGCGCAGCTGCTGGCGGAGACGGGGCGACGCCCTGGTAGTCCGGAGGAGCAGAGCTACGAGCGCGTCGTGATCGCGATCGCACTCGCAGGCGCGGCGTCCCGTCCGGAGCCCATGTCACCGGCGCTCGCAGAGAAGGTGGCGATGCGCGCGTTCGAGGTGATGAGCTCGCCCATGTCGGCACCCATGTCGGGACCGATGGGCCCGCCGAGGTCTGCGCCCGTCGTGCAGCTGTCGTCGCGACGGTTCCGGACGGTCGCGATCGTGGGATGGATCGCCGCCGCGGCGTGCTTGCTGCTCGCAGTGGGCGCGATCGTGAAGCGCCCGCGCGAGGTGGTCGTGACGAATACGGTCGTGGTGCCGGCAAGCGCTCCCACCATGATCGCTCCGCCGCCGCGCGAACGCCCGGAGGCGCAGCGTCAGGCGCTGCTCGCGCGGCCAGGCACGGTGAAGATGGAGTGGGCGGCCACGAAGGATCCGGCGTCCAAGGTCGCCACCGGTGACGTCGTGTGGAACGCGAAGGAGCAGACTGGCTTCATGACGTTCCGCGGGTTGGCGAAGAACGATCCGGGAAGCTTGCAGTACCAGCTGTGGATCTTCGACAAGTCGCGCGACGCTCGTTATCCCGTGGATGGCGGCGTGTTCGACATCGACAATGAGACTGGTGATGTGGTCGTCGCATTTCATGGGCGGGTGCCCGTCGGAGACGCGAACCTGTTTGCGGTGACTGTGGAAAAGCCAGGCGGGGTGGTCGTTTCGAAGCGGGAGCGGATCGTGCTGACCGCCAAGCCTGCCGTGTAGTGCGGGCGGTGGGGCGGGCACGTTCACGTTCAGGTTCAGGTTCACGTTTGCGGGTCAGAGGGAGAGGACCTTGTCTTCTCCGAGTGACTTCAGCTTTGCGTCTACGATGCCGAGGAGCTGATCGCGGCGGGACAGGAGCGAGCGGCGCTGCTGTTCGGTGAGCAGAGGGGCGCCGGTCTCGTCCAGGCCCAGCGCTCGGTCCAGCGACGTGGCGTCCAGCTTTCGCGTGGCTTCGATCAGGGCTCTCGGGAAGCGGTCGGCTCCGTTCACCAGCGTCAGGTGCTCCTTCACCAGTTTCTCGGGGACTGGTTCGAAGAACGCACCGTCGTTGTCCACGAAGAGCAGGTGCTGCTTCTCCGCGTCGAGCCCGACGTTCGCTCCGCTCCACCGATCCCAGTTGCCGGTCAGCGTGTCGAACACGAGCAGTGACGATATCTCTGGCGCTAGCTCGTGCTGCGGGCCGTCCGGCGTCGCGCCCGCACGCAGCCACGCGCGCCACCGCGAGCGAAGCGGCTCCGCCTCGAGCGGGATGAACGACAGCCCCGTGATCCACGGCATCAGGGCGCCGCGCACCTTCCCGTCGTGCGTCTTCACCTCTGCGTCGAAGAGCGTCTGCCCGTCCGCGTTGCTCGCCGCACGAAGCGCGTTTGCCGGAAGCGACACGAGCAGCGCCGGCGGAACGTTCGTGATGCCCAGCACGCTCTGCAACCGAAACGCCGCCGCCTCGCTCCGGTATCGAAGCCGCCCACGCGAAGACTCCGGCTTGAACGCAGCCACACGCCCATCATCGAAGGTGATCTTGAAGACGACGGAGGTGTGACCGATCGGCTTCGCCGATTTGATCGTCGCGTCAGCGAAATTTTCGGCGGTCGAGAGTGAGGTCGAGGTCGAGGTCGAGGTCGAGGTCGAGGTCGAGGTCGAGGGTGAGGTCGAGGTCGAGGTCGAGGGTGAGGTCGAGGTCGAGGTCGAGGTCGAGGTCGAGGTCGAGGTCGAGGTCGAAGTCGAGGTCGTCGTCGTCGTCGTCGTCGTCGTCGATCCGCTCTTGCACGCCACGCCCAGCGCCATTGCGGCGATCAGCGTGTGCGCGAGCGCGCTACGCGAGGATGCGGTCACGGATGAACGCCGTTACTCGTTCGTTGACGAGCTCGGGTTGTTCGATGGCCGCGACGTGGCTGCCGCCCTTCACCATCAGGAGCTCCGCCTTCGGGATGGTCTCCGCCATGTGCTCGGACAGGGCCGGCGGCGTGAACGTGTCCTTCTCTCCTGCGATGATGAGCACGGGAATGTCGATCTTCGCCATGTACTCCTCGGCGGTGTGATTGCCCGCCGCCCGCAGCATCTTCAGGAACATCGGAAAATCCACGTGCGTCATGTGCTTCAGGTACGGGAGCATGTCGTCCGCATGCACCTTGTCCGGATCGACGTCGCGCGCACGGAGCGCAAGCTTCAATGCGACCTCGGGTGGGATGCGAGACCACAGCGCACGGACGATGTCCGGCTGCTTCTCCACGATGTCCATCAGCTTGGGCAGGATGAGGTCGAGCAGCGGCATGCCGCGGAACGACTGCGTCACCTTCCCGAAGCTCCCGCAGATCAGCACCAGTCCACGGACCTTGTCCGGATAGAGGTGCACCTCCTCCAGCGCGACCTGGGTTCCCATCGAGTGTCCGAGGATCACGCACGGCGGATCCGACACATGCAGCCGCACGCTGTGAAGGTCCGCCGCATGTGCAGGGATGTCGATGAGGTCCGGATTTTCGGGCGCACTGCTGCGCCCATGGCCCCGGTAGTGCCAGTGCGTGAGCTGAAGCAGCTTCCCTACCTCGTCGTAGAGGTACTTCCAGATGAAGCCGTCGCAGAGAATCCCGTCGCAAAAGAAGGCGGTAGGCGTGTTTGCGCCAAAACCACCCCGATCAACGCTGGGAACGCCGGCCGGATGAACCGGCCTCGCCCTCACGAACAGTCGCGTGCCGTCCGTTGCCGTAGCGAAGGAGTGTTCCTCGTCCGCCGGGAAACCCGACGGCGGTGGAACACTGTGACTCTTCACGTTTCGCTCACGGCTCGTCTTCGTCGTCAGCGCCGTCGACTTCGTTGACGCTCGGCAGCTTCTTGATCTCCAGGCGGGAGATCTTCCAGGCACGCTGAACCACCCAAGAAAGCGAACGGTCGAGGCGCGCGGCCTCTTCTTTGATCTCCTGGAGCATCGACTCGGGGAAGTAGAGACTCTGCTTCCTCTTGTCGGTCTTGGAGCTCTCGCTGCGAAGGTTCGAAATCGAGTCCTTTTCTCCGCTCGCCACCGGGGGCCTCCTCTGTGTCAGGTCACGTATTCACACACGCGGAAGTCGCGCGCATGATTCAAGATATCAGGACTTCGGAACTCCGGTGCGACAATTCTCGACCTTGCCCTGCGTGCCCGCTGATCTCCCTGAAAAAGCCCGAAAAAGGCCGAAAAAGGCGATACCTTTCCACCCGTGACCTTCCCCAACCGCGCCCTCCGGCTCGCTCTTCCCGTTCTCCTTGCCTTCGTTAGCGGAGTCTTCGTCGGCTCCGGTCGCGCGCACGCGACGAGCGAGGACAAGAGCCCCTACTCCGCGGTTGGTCAGCTCGGACGCGTGCTCGTGTTGGTGGAGAACGAGTACGTCGATCCTGTCGAGCGTGGCCGTCTTGTCGAGGGCGCCATCAAGGGCATGGTGACGGAGCTCGATCCGCACTCCGAGTACCTCCGACCCGAAGAGTGGAAGCAGTTCCACGGCGACACGGAAGGAAACTTCGGAGGCATCGGCATCGAGGTCGACGGTCGCGATGGCACGCTCACCGTCATCGCGCCCATCGAGGGCTCACCCGCGGATCGCGCGGGCATCCTCTCGGGTGACAAGGTCATCGGCGTGGACGGCGAGGACGCGCGCCACGCATCGCTCGACAAGCTGATGAAGCAGATGCGCGGCCAGGCCGGCACGCGCGTGAAGATCACGGTCCTCCGCGGCTCGGAGACAAGGGTCTTCGATCTCGTACGCGAGGTCATTCATCTCTCTGCGGTGACTGCGAAGGCGCTCGAGGGCGGCGCGATCTACCTGCGCATCCGGCAGTTCCAGGAGGGCACGCACGCGGAGCTCATTCGTGAGGTCGGGAAGGCACGGCGCGATGCAGGCGGCCGCGTGCAGGGCGTCATCCTTGATCTTCGTCACAACCCGGGCGGTCTCGTCGACGAGGCCGCGGAGGTGTCCGACGAGTTCCTCGACGGCGGCATGATCTTCACCATGCGTCACCGCGGCCAGACCGTGGAGCAGGCGAAGGCACACTCGGGCGGCGCACTCGTGGACATGCCTGTCGTCGTCCTCGTCGACGAATGGAGCGCGAGCGCCTCCGAGCTCGTCACCGGCGCGCTGCAGGATCAGAAGCGAGGCGTCGTGGTGGGCCAGCCGACGTTCGGCAAGGGCAGCGTGCAGTCGATCCTCGATCTACCCGGCGGCGCGGGCCTCAAGCTGACGACAGCGCGGTACTTCACGCCCTCTGGGCACGCGATCCAGGCGGACGGCATCCATCCAGACGTCGTCGTCGAGAAGGAGAACATCGGTCGCCCCGCATTCCGCGAAGGCGACATCGGAAACCACCTCTCTGCGGAAGGGCCGCAGGGCGGTGTGCCCTCGCAGGCCGCGCGCGATGCGGGCTCGATCCACGTGGAGCGGGACGGCGGTGACTCCCCGGTGCAGGCCGCCCGCGACGTCCCGAAGGATCCGTCCACGTCGAAGGATTTCGTGCTGGCGCTCGGCTACAAGCTGCTTCGGCAGAAGATGTCGGGCAAGTAGTCAGTCGCCTCGGAGGGCGACGGCGGCGTTGACCAGCGGCAGCAGCAGGAGCAGCGTGACGGCGACGAGGGAGTAGCTCGCCCAGGTCCAGTCAACAGGCGGCCCCACGCGCGCGAGCGAGATGAGCATGGTGATGATGCCGAGGACCGCGTGGCCGCGTGACGGCGCGCGCCACACCAGCGCGCTGGCCGTGACGCCAAGCATCGCGCAGCCGATCGCGATCGCGCTCTTCCAATTCCATGGCGCAGGGTTCCTGTAGAACCACCCGATCAGCGCCACCGTCGTGAGCCCACTGAAGATCAGGAGAGCCATCGACGCGACGAAGACAGTGAGCTTTGAGGCTCCGCGATCGTTCACGATGAGCCCCGAGCATACACGAATTCCCCCACCACCAAGCGCCCCCTGTCCACGGAGCTATCCACGGATCCGGATGGCGTACGTCAGCTTCACGACGTTCTTCAGGACGTTCGGGACGCGCTTGAAAAGGTTGATGGAAGGCGGTCGCTTCTCGACGACGCGCACGGGGATCTCGCGCATCTTGATGCCGCCGCGATCCGCGCGGATCACGAACTCGCTCGCGAAGACGTCCTTGTCGACCAGGCACGCACGCACGATGTCCAGCAGCGCAACGCGTCGGAATGCCTTCAGGCCGTGCGTGTCCGTCCCGCGGAAGCCGAGCATGATGCGGAGGATCGAGGAGTAGCCCATGCTCGCCAGGTGGCGGAACATGGGGCGGTCGTCGCTTGCGCCCTCCACGAGCTTGGAGCCGATGACCATGTCCGCGGCGCCGGACTCGAGGATCTCGATCGCGCGGCGATGGAAGTCAGCGTCGCAGAGATCGATCTCGTCGCAGATGACCATCTCGCCGCGGGCAAGCAGGATGCCCTGCTTCATGGCCTTGCCGTAGTTCGGCTCGCCCATGGAGATGATCTTCACCTGGCCGTTCGCGGGGTCGTTGTACTTCTGCGAGAGCTCCTCGCCGATCTCCACGGTGCGATCCTTCGAGCCGTTCTCGGCGAGGATGATCTCGTAGTTCCATCCGAGCGGCGCAAGGCGCTCGCGCAGGTCCACGACCGATGCGTGCAGGATCCCCTCTTCGTTGTAGACGGGGATGACGATGGATATGCGCGGGTCCGAGCTCACGGCTAGCCGCTTTTATCCCCGTCTTTCCGAAACCTCCAGCCATATTTCAGGACGGATGCTAAGAGGCGGGCCATGCGAACGCGCACCACGCTCGTTGTTCTCTCCCTGGCTCTCGCCGCGTGCAACAGTGACCCGTCTTCCGGCAAGAAGACCGAGGGCCCCAAGGTCAAGGAGGCGATCCCCGACAACATGGTCGTGAACGACTTCTTCCCGGAGAAGGGTGGCAAGGCGCGGCCCATCGTGGACGCCTCCATCGGGGAAGGCGGCATCGGCGGCATCGCCGCGGCCACGGGAGACGCCGGTGGCGCGGACGACGGGGACGACAATGCCGTCGTGGAGCGCAAGATCACCATGATCGAGGCAGGCGCGGAGCCGCGCTCGCAGAAGCGCTACGCGTTCAAGACGCAGAGCGAAGCGCGCAAGGTCACGATGGCCGTGAAGAGCCTGCGCGAGGGCCAGGGCCAGAAGCAGGAAGACGCCCAGCCGCTCACCACCGTCAACATGCTCTTCACGCTCAAGGGCCAGAACGCCGGCGCGTTCCAGTATGACGCGCTCATCAAGAACGTGGATCTGGATCTCCCGGCGAACGCGGACAAGCGGCAGGTCGCGCAGGCAAAGCAGGCGCTCGAGGCGCTGAAGGGCATCAAGGCGCAGATCAGCGTCACGGCGCGCGGCAGCATCGGTGAGGCCAAGTTCGAGTCGGACAAGCTCCCGCGCGGCGCCGCCGAGCAGATCATGCCGCTCTTCTCGCAGGTGTTCGAGTTCATCGTGGCGCCGCTGCCCGAAGAGGCGATCGGCGTGGGCGCGAAGTGGCAGGAGATCACGGACGGCGCGGACCGCGGCATTCGCTCGAAGGTGACGGCGACGTACACCCTGAAGGAGTGGAACGCCGAGGGCGGCGTGATCGACGCCGAGGTGAAGCGCTCCGCCCCACGTCAAACGGTCCAGGATCCGCGCATGCCGGGCGCGAGCATCCGCCTCGAGGGCAAGGGCACCTACCACTTCGAGGTGAAGACGAACGGGCTCGTCCAGAGGGCGAGCGGCGAGAACAACACGGTCCTCAACATCGAAGCGCCCGGACCGTCCGGAAAGCTGGAGCCGGCGCTCACCGAGACGACCTCCGTGAAGCACACCGTCGAGATGCCGACACCTGCAGCTGCTCCCGCGCCCGCGCCGGGCCATTGAGCTGACACTGCCGTCTAACGCCATGGACCTGTCAGCCATCGGGCCTCTGACCATTGACGGCGCGTCAGGGTTGGGCAAGAACGAACTCCTCACAGCGTAGCGAAGGAGTCGGCTCATGGCGGAAGGCTTGAACAAGGTGTTGCTTCTCGGGAACCTCGGCGCCGATCCGGAGCTGAAGGTCACGGCGGGAGGTCAGGCGATCCTGAAGCTTCGCCTGGCAACGACCGAGTCGTACCTCGACAAGAGCAACACACGCCAGGAGCGCACCGAGTGGCACTCCATCACCGTGTGGGGCAAGCGCGGCGAGGCGCTCTCGCGCATCCTCGCAAAGGGCTCCTCCATCTTCGTGGAGGGTGGAATTCGCACCTCGAGCTACGAGAAGGACGGCGAGAAGCGCTATCGCACGGAGATCGTCGCCAACAACATCATCCTCGCAGGCCGCGGTCGCGGAGCGGGCGCGGGTGCGGGCGGCGGTGACTTCGAAGAGGGTGGCGGTGGCGGTGGCGGACGTCCCAGCGGCGGTGGCGGCGGCGGACGTCCCAGCGGCGGCGGCGGACGTCCCAGCGGCGGTGGCGGTGGCAACAGCGATCGCGCACCTGCCTCCGAAGCTCCCCCCCCGGCCGACGACTTTGGCTACGGCTCAGGCGGCGGCGACGACGAAATTCCTTTTTGAACGGGCGGACTCGGTGCGTCGTCCAGATCGTCGTCGAGGTCTCGGTCGAGGTCGCGGTCGTCGTCGACTACTTTGTCGTCACGCCGTCGTTGTCCAGGCCTGTGACGGCTTCGGTTGGCATCAGGCCTAACCAGGCGTCGCTTCTTGGCGTCATGAAGACCTTCGCGTAGACCCACTCGTTGAGTGGCGCAAACGCCACGTTCTTCTGCACGCTCAGGTGATTGTGGATCGCTCCGTGGAACGCATACTCGTTGCGCGCACTCTCCTCGGCCAGGCGCTGCTCGAAACGCGCGAGGTGCTTCTCGATCGCCACGTCGGACAGCGGGGCTGCGTCTGGCGTGTCGAAGTCGCGCGGCTGCTTCGACTTTGCGAACGCGCGGCTGACCGGATCGAGCTTGTCCTTGGGCAGATGTTTCGCGATCGGGTCCCAGCCGTCCCAGGGCGAGTATGCGTGGAGCTCTGGCTGCATCAGCGCAAGCGGTGGCGCCTCGGTGTCGGCCTTGGAGACGGTGAGCTGATTGACCAACGCCGCCGGCATGCTGCTCCACAGCGCGTCGGGCCACTTCGTGTAACCAACGAAGCTCGGGAGGCGCGCCTCCTTGAGCTGCTCACCGTAGCCGTCGCCGTAGGACAAAAGGAGCAGCTTTCGCCACCGCGCCGTGAGCTTCCACACCATCTGCTCGTGGTGCTTCGAGATGAGCTTCTGCGACTCATCGTCCGTGAGCGCAGCGCTCTTCTTCGCAAGTTCAAGGCTCTCCCGGAGTCCGTTCTCGAAGGCCGTGGGACCGTAGAGGCCGGGCAGCGCGTCGACGATGCGGCCCTCGGAATCGAGCACGTAGTGGATGCTGTTGCCGGTGATGGTGCGCGTGATCTTCCTGCCGTCGCCGAAGTCGATGCTGATCTCGGGCACGGGCCGCTCGCTCTGCCAGTGCAGCACGTACGTGTCGCGGAGGAAGGCCGACACGCGCGGGTTCGCATAGAGCACGATCCGGAAGAGGCGGCTGTTCGCGCACGAGAGCTCCTTGTCGAGCTGGCCGAGCAGTCGGAGCGAGAGGATCGGACGCCCACTACGCTTCGCCTCGGCCTTCGCCTCCGCGAGGTCCGTGTACCAGAAGAGGCGCGACGTGTAGGCGTCACGCTGCATCGCGACGTGGTCGATCTCGTTGCGCAGTCGGGCGATCTCCGCGGCGTCCGCGTTTGCCGCCACCAGCCGATCATGCTCTGCAAGCAGCCTCTCGAGCCGCGCCGGGCTGCGAGGTTCCACGGGGGCTGCGGCAGCCATTCCGTTCGCCGCGAGCTCGGGCGCCGCAGACTGGAGTGTCGCGGGTGTCAGTGTGGTCGTGTCGGTCGCCTCCGGGTCGGGACCGCAGGCCATGAGGGCAAAGGCGAGGCTGAGTACTGCAAGCTTTCGCATGTCAGATCGAACGCCCATCGACCGAAACACAATCCGTCGAGGTCGAGGTGTTTTGGCCCTGATCTTGCTGATTTTTGGCCGAGGCCTTGAAATGCCCTCTTCCAAGGACTAGGTTGCGCCTCCCTCTCCTATCTTCGGAGAGGAACTGGAGCGAGTCATGAAAGAAGGAATTCACCCCGAGTACCCCGCCGCTGCCGTCTCGTGCGCGTGCGGCAACAGCTTCGTCACCCGCTCCACGCGCGGTGATTTCCAGGTCGACGTCTGCGGGGCCTGCCACCCGTTCTACACGGGAACCCAGAAGCTCATCGACGCCGCGGGTCGCGTTGACAAGTTCCGCAAGCGCTACGCCGGCAACGCCGCCAAGGATGCCGCCAAGGCAGCCGCCGCGACCGAGGCCGCCGCCGCCGCGACCGAGCTGAAGGCCTGAGCAAAGCCGCTTCTGGCTTTCGCCGCGTGCATCCGTACTTGAAGGAGCCTGCGAGTCGCCCACGTGCGATTCCGCAGGCTCGCCTTCGTTTGGTCCCAAAAGGTCTTATACTGAAAAGGCGATGAGCGAAGACAAGGCCAGCCCGTACCGTGAGCCCGCCGCGAAGGCGCCCCAGAAGCCGTACATCGGTGGGCAGGCGTTGCTCGAAGGCGTGATGATGCGCTCACCGGCATCGCTTGCCATGGTCGTGCGCCGTCGTGACGGTTCGCTGCATGTTCGCGAGCGGCCCGTGAAGGACTATCGCCGTGGGATCGCCAAGGTGCCGCTCATTCGCGGCGTCGGCTCGTTCGTGGAGTCGCTTCGCATCGGTCACGAGGCGCTCCGCTTCTCGGCCGAACAGCTCGAGAAGGACATGGAGGCGACCGAGCGGGAGAACGCAGCAAAGCCTGGCGCCAAGGCCGACGCGGACGCGAAGGAGAAGACTTCGTCCGGGACCGCCGGCAAGATTGCGCAAGACGCGGCGAGCAAGGTGAAGAGCGCAGCGCAGACGCTGGTGACCTTGATCGGAAGCCTGGCAAGCCATGCAGCCACGTTTGGCGCAACGTTCAACTTTGGTCTCACCTCGCTGTTGACGAGCGCAGACTCCGACACGGGCGGGCCCAGCTCCGGTTCGGCCCCCCGTGAGAAGAAGTCCGGCGGCATGGGCTTCGTGCTCGTGATCATGGTGCTCTTCATCTGGGCGCTCCCGCAGCTTGCGGCGGCGCTCGCGAAGCGCGCGTTCCACCTGGAGGCGAACGTGCAGTCGCCCGCCTTCCAGGCCATCACGGGCGCCTTCAAGCTCACCATCGTGATCGGCTACATGCTGCTGATTCGCCGCACGGAGATGGTGCGGCGCATGTTCCAGTACCACGGCGCCGAGCACAAGACGATCACCTGCTACGAGGCCGAGGAGGCGCTCACGGTCGAGAACGCGCGCACGAAGACCACGCTCCATCCGCGCTGCGGCACGACGTTCCTCGTCATGGTGGCTCTCGTCTCGGTGATCGTGTTCACCGGTCTCGGCGCGGTGCTCCCCAAGATCGACACCGGCAGCGAAGTGAAGAACAACATCATCTTCTTCTTCGTGAAGCTCCCGTTCATCCCCGTGATCGCGGGCCTCACGTTCGAGATCCAGCGCCTGTTCGCGCGCTACTGCACGGTAGGTCCGCTGCGTGTGCTGCTCTGGCCGGGCTTCCTGGTCCAGAAGATCACCACCATCGAGCCCGACGACGAGCAGCTGGAGGTGGCGCTTGCGTCCCTGCGCGCCACGCTCTTCCGCGAGAACGGTGAGCACTCCGGATCCAGCAGCGACGTGCGCTTCCCCACGTACGAGTCCATCGTCAAGGCCCCGCGTCTCCGCAAGGCCGCGTGAGTAGCTGAGGAGCAAGCGTGCTACCGATCGACAAGCTGGAGCAGCTCGCGCGGCGATACGGCGACCTCGACGAGCTCATGTGCAAGCCCGACGTGCTCGCGAACTCCAGGGAGCTGCAGAAGCTGAACAAGGAGCGCACCGATCTGGAGCCGCTCGTCCAGAGCTTTGCGCGCTATCTCAACGTGGAGAAGAAGCTCACGGAGGGCGCCGCCGCGCTGTCCGATCCGGAGCTGCGCGAGCTCGCGGAGATGGAGATCGCGGAGCTCGGCCCCGAGAAGGCAAACCTGGAGCGCGAGATCGAGCTCTTGCTCTTGCCCAAGGATCCCAACGACGCGAAGAACACCATCCTGGAGATCCGCAGCGGTGAAGGCGGCGAAGAGGCCGCGCTGTTCGCGGCAGACCTCTACCGCATGTACGCGCGCTACGCAGAGACGAAGAGCTGGAAGCTCGAGGTGCTCTCCATGTCCGACGCCGCAGCCGGCGGCTACAAGGAGGTGATCGCGCTCGTCACCGGCAAGGACGTCTATTCGCACCTGCGGTTCGAGGGCGGCGTTCACCGCGTGCAGCGCGTCCCCAAGACGGAGACGCAGGGCCGCATCCACACGTCCACCGCCACCGTCGCCGTGCTGCCCGAGGCAGAAGATGTGGACGTCCACATCGACGACAAGGATCTCGAGATCTCCATTGCGGCCAGCGGCGGCCCGGGCGGCCAGGGCGTCAACACCACGAACAGCGCCGTGCAGATCCTCCACAAGCCCAGCGGCCTCATCGTCAAGTGTCAGGACGAGCGCTCGCAGCTGAAGAACAAGGCGAAGGCGCTCAAGGTGTTGAAGAGCAGGCTCCTCGACATCGAGCGCGAGAAGCAGGACGCCGCGGTGTCGGCCGAGCGTCGCGGCATGGTCGGCACTGGCGAACGCAGCCAGAAGATCCGTACGTACAACTATGCGCAGAACCGGGTGAGCGACCACCGTATCCGGCTCACGTTGAACAAGCTCGATCGCGTGATCGAGGGGGACCTCGAGGAGCTCATCGCCGCGCTCCGCATGCATCGGCAGGCCGCGCTCCTCGAGTCCACGCTCGGCATCAAGCGCGACGTCGCGCAGGCAGGGATGGGCGCGGAGGACGCGGACGCGTGAGCGGTCGCGAGAGCACCACGCCGGACGCGGAGGCGCTCATGCTCGCAATGGCTGTGGCCCCCACCGCCTACTCCCGCAACAAGATGTTCGCGCTCTTCGCGGATCCACGGGTCATGCGGGCGCGCTCACGGGCGCGGCTCGTGCGTGGGCTTGCGACAGACCTGGCTCGTGCACCGGACGCACGGGTGTCGCGGCAGAAGGTGGGCGCCGACCGCGTTGCGCTCACCGTTCGCATCGAAAGCATGCAATATACACGTAACGTGGAGCTCTCCCTTGCGGAGGTGTCCGCGCTCTCGTTCCTGTGCGATCGCCAGAAGACGCGCGCGCTCCCATGCGAGCAAGAGGACCGCGCGCTGGTGGAAAGCGTGCTCTCCCGCCTGGCCGCCGGCCTGATTTCTTAGTGCGCCACGAGGGTGCGGCGGTATTCCGTGGGGCTCATGCCCATGTAGCGCTTGAATACCTTGGCTAGCGCGTCCTCGTCCGAGTAGCCGACGTGCTCGGCGACCTGGGTCGTGCTGAGGGCGTTGTTCTTGCGCAAGAGGTCCGCGGCCACGAGCGAGCGCCACCGAGCCACGTACTTCGCGGGCGGCTCACCCACCAGCTTCGAGAATGTGTCGAAGAACCGCGTACGCGACATGCCGACGCGGGTGGCCAGCTCCGCGGCGGTCCAGTCAGCGGATGGCTCGGTGTGCACGAGCGCGAGCGCCTTGCCGATGCGAGGGTCCCGCGCGGCCGCGAACAGGCCCGAAGGTCTCTCGTCCTCACCAGGTCCGGATGCGCGCGCGTCTGCCGCGGCGTCCGTCAGCGCATTCACGAAGAGCGAGTCGGCCAGGCTCACGATCTCGCTTCCAGGCTCGCTCCCCGCCAGCCCCTCTGCGATGAGCGATATTGTCGCCGACGACCAGCGGCGTCGCGCATCAGAGCGCGCCCGTCCGACGAGCACCGGGGGCAGTAGCTCGACGACGGAGGCGTGCGCGGGGTGATCGAGTCGGAACGTGCCGCATACAAGGCGCGTCTCGTCGCCGCTCTTCCCCATCTCGAAGATCGGGGTCGCGCCGTCGCGTCGCATCGGCACGTCGGTCACGCGGATGACGCTCGCGTCCTTGCCGCTCACCATCCGGTGCTCGCAGCCGCGGGTGAAGATCACCACGTCGCCTTCGTGGAGCTCGATGAGCTCCTTGTCTGCCTCGCGCGCAACGAAGCACGAGCCCGCGGACACGCCGTGGAAGATCATCTTCCCGGTGCTGGAGCCGCCGATCACGCCCCACCGACCCCGAAAATGGGAGCGCGAGAGAAAGGCGCTCACAAGGCGGAGAGAACGGAGCACCGTGTTGAATCCTTCATCCACGCCACGATGATAGCCCACGAAACCCGCGGGGGAACGCGGTCGGGACGATCGAACGGATCAGCGGGACGGCCAGGGGCTTTCGACGGGCCCTTCGCGAGTCAGGGTGTGCAGTGGAGGTTCTGCACATGAACAATCGCTCTTTCGTCACTGTCTTCGCCCTTCTCGCCGCTGGCTGCTCCTCGTCCTCGTCGGGGACACCGGTCGGCACCACGGATACGGATGCGGGGCACGTTGCTGCCGACTCGGGCACGTCCAATGAGCCGGGCAGCGATGCCGGCAACACGGGCACCGTGGATGCGTCCGACGCGGGAACGCACGTCCCCGTTCCCTCCGCAGTCCTGATCGTGGGCACGCTGGCCGATGCGGACCTGACCGTTGCGCAGGGGAAGCACGACCCGGTCGCCAAGGGCGGCGAGGGGACGTCGAAGATGCTCGGCGACGTGGCGCACACCGTGATGCTGGGCACGGCGCTCCTTGGCACGCAGCAGAACCAGTTCGTCGCGTTCGATCGCTGGAGCGACGGCACCAACATTGACGCTTTCTACGGGAGCAAGGACTTCCAGAACGCGCTCGGGCCGCTGTTCTCGGCGCCGCCAAAGACCAACGTGTTCGTCGCGCAGCCCGGCTGGTCCTCGTACGGCACGCCGGACTCCGCGAATGCCGCGGACCCGCACTACTGGGTGCTCGTGCGCGGCAAGATGAAGTCCGCCGACCCGAAGGTGAACCAGGCAACGCACGATGGGATCGCGTCGCAGGCCGCGCCGCAAGCGAAGGCAGCGGGCGACGTTGCGCACGTCGTCTACACCGGGCGCGACGACGTCCAGCAGTTCCTTGCGGTGGACGTGTGGCCGGACTCCACGAACATCGAGGCCTTCTACGGCAACCCCAACGTGCAGATGGCGTTCGGCCAGCTCTTCGACGGCGCTCCTACGATCGCCGTCTACTCCTCGACGCACTGGTACCAGTGGTGAACCGGCACCAGCGGTGAGTCAGTGAATGCCGCCGCCACCGCACTGGTTGGGCGTGCCGCCGCCGCCGCAGCTCTGCCCGTTCGGGCACATGCCGCAGTCGAGGGCGCCGCCGCAACCGTCGGCGACAACGCCGCACGTGGCGCCTGCGTCCTTGCACGAGCGCGGCGTGCACATCGGTGCGCCGCACTGGCCTGGCGTTCCGCCACCGCCACAGGTCTGACCCATGGGGCAGGTGCCGCACTGGAGGAGGTTGCCGCAGCCGTCCGCAGCCGGACCGCACGCGATGCCCTGAGCCATGCAGGTCGTCGGCGAGCAGGAGTTGGAGCCGCACATGCTCGGGCCGGCGCCTCCGCACGTGAGCCCCATTCCGCACGTGCCGCAGTTCACCGTGCTGCCGCAGCCGTCGGGGATGCTTCCGCACATGCCCATCTTGCAGGTCGCCTTGGTGCACGGCGGGGTGACGCACTTCGCGGGCGCGCCCTGGCAGATCTGGCCTGCGGGGCAGACGCCACAGTCCTGCTGTCCACCGCAGCCATCCGTGGCCGGGCCGCAGGTCTGAGCGCCGCAGCCGATCTTCGTGCAGGTCGGCGGCGGGACCACGATCGGCTTGATGCACGACGTGAGGTCGAACAGCATGTACGCGAGGACCTTCTCTTGCGGAGTGAACGTGGTGCTCACGCACTCGGCCGGGAAGTTGGTCGTGGCGCTGCTGGTGTCACCCGAGACGTGGAAGTCGGAGAAGATGACGCGTCCGCACTGCGTCGCCTGGTTGAACGGCGTGTTGAACGCGTAGTGGAACACCGGTGTGCCCACAGCAGAGGGGCTGTACTCCGTGATGTAGCCGGTGGCGCCGGCGGCGATCGGCGCGAAGGCGTCGTAGCGGGCCGCGCTGATGCTCACGCGGTCCGGCGCGCCCGTCTTCGGGCTCGCTGCGCACTTGGGGTTGGCGCCCGCGACGTTGCAGAGCGCATTGACGCCCGTGGCATTGAGCCACTTGTCGAACGTGCCGCCAGCAACGGTCGTGCTGACCAGGCCGTCATCGGGGTCCGCCGTACCAACGCCAAGACCGTTCTTCGGGCTCCACTGCACTGACGTGCCCCAGGTGGAGCTGAACAGGTTCGCGGCCGGAGTGGCCACGTCATAGAGCCACGTGTAGTTGAAGTGCGTCGAGAACACGCGGCCGCCTTCGTTCGCGTAGTTGTACGCGGCCGTGCGTGCTGCGGTGACCTTGTCCGTGGGACCACCGGGGCATGCGAAGAGGAGCGCGTCGTACTTCTCCATCTGCGCCTGCGTGGCGATGAGGGTGCTGACGCTCGGCGTGGTGCCGTCGATGCGCGCGCCGGCCGTGCCGCCGCTCTCGTCATCCTGGTAGAGCCGGATGCGGCCGGTGCCGCCGGGGTTGGTGAACTGGCTGTCGATGATGCCCATCTTGCGGAAGACGCACTCGAGCGGGTCGATGTAGCCCGTGGAGAGCGCGAACAACGGGATGTTGTCCATTGCGCCGCTCTCGGCCTGCTTCGTGGGCATGCGGATGGTGCCCGCGGTCTGCGCGGCAGTCGTGCATTTCGTGACCGCAGGGATGGTCACGATCTTGCGCCAGCGACCCATCTGAACGACGAGCGGGAAGGACACACCGGCCGGGACGTTGCTCAGGCTGAACGAGCCGTCGAAGTCCGTGACGGCGTTGACGAGCGGCGCGCCGCTGGCCGTGCCGTTGCAGGTGTCGCAGGTGCCACCAGCGACGCCATCCGTGAAGGCGGTGACGCCGTAAGGGTAGGCGAGCGAGCCGTTGGGGACGTAGACGACTGCGCCCGGGAGCGGCAGAGTGCCGTTCGGCGCGAACACCTTGCCCGTGATCGTCGTCTGCGAGTTTATCGGGCACACGGCCTGGTTGAGGCAGAAGTTCACGCACGTGCCAGCGTCGAGGCCGCCGCCCGTGCCGCACTTGTTCGAGCCGCCGCCGCCGCAGAAGCCGACCGCGCAGCCGGCGTTCGCCATGCTGCCGCCGCAGTCGAGCAAGCCGCCGCAGCCGTCGGCCACGTAGCCGCAGTTCGCGCCGGCCGCGAGGCACGTGGTCTTCACGCACGCGGGCGCGCCGCACATGCTGGCAACGCCACCACCACCGCAGCTCTGGCCCGCGGCGCAGCCGCCGCAGGTGAGGATGCCGCCGCAGCCGTCCGCGACCGGACCGCACTCGTTCGCGTTGCACACCGTCCGCGGTGCGCAGAGGCCGCCGTCGGGGAGGACCGACATGCCGCCGTCGTTGATGAGACCGCCGCCGCACTGGCTCGGACCGCCGCCACCGCAGAACTGCGGGACGGGGCAGGTGCCGCAGTTGGCAAGGGTACCGCCACAACCGTCACCCGCCGGGCCGCAGGCGACCTTCTGCTGTGCGCACGTGCGCGGGACGCAGCCCGCCGTGCCGCCGCAGATGCTGGCCTTGCCACCGCCGCCGCAGGTCTCGGGCGCGCTACACGTGCCGCACTGGATCTTGCCACCGCAACCATCACCCGCGGGGCCGCAGTTGATGCCGAGGTCCTTGCACGTGAGGGCCTTGCAAGAGCCGCTTCCGCTGCCGGTGTTGCCGCCATCTTTGCCGGTGCCAAAGCCCGTTGTGAGCCCGCCCTCGGAGTTGTCGATGCCGGAATCGAAGCCGTCAGTGCCTGCGAACTGACTTCCGTCGCCAGAGCCGCACGACGCGGCCGCAATGCCCACTCCGATCAACGCCAGCGAGCCAAGCAAAAGCCGCAGCTTCATGAAACCTCCGTTGCCCAGCGCGCGAGGCCCTCGACTCGCACGCAGTGAGCTAGCCGCTCCCTTAACACGAAGACGCGCAGGCGCTCGCGTGAAATAGGAACTTTCTCGTGGAGCCGTCCCTACGGACCTGCCAACTCTGGACGGCGCGCGCAGCGGCAAGGCTGTGTAGTCTGGGCCGCTTGGAGGTCTCCATGAAGGAAGAGAAGAAGACGACCCGACGCTTGCTCACGCTCGGTCTCTTCGTCGCAGCCCCGTTCGCCGTTCTCGTTGCGTGCAGCAGCAGCAGCAGTAACAACGGTGGTGGCAACTCCGATGGCGGCACTGAGAGCGGTGGCGGCACCACCTTGGCATGCGGCGCCTGCACCACGAACGCCACCTGCGCAGGCTCTGGCTTTGCCTGTTCTGGCTCTGTCTGCACCAAGCAATGCAGCGTGGACATGGACTGCGCGGGCGTTGGTCCCGGTGCGTGCGACCAGGGCGTCTGCGCCTGCAAGGGCCACACGATCGCCATCTGCGGTGCGTGCGCATCCAGCACCGACTGCGTCACTGGAGCGCGATGTCTGCTCGGCATCTGCAAGCCCGAAACCACCCAGACCACGTGCAGCACGACCAACGCCTGCAAGGCACCGCTCCAGTGCGATCCGAACCTGGGCTGCATCTGCGCCGGTGCAGGGACGATCGACGGAGGGCAGGGCGCGGGGAGCGGAGTCGTCACCGTGATCTGCCAGGGCGCGATCACCGATGCGGGCGCCATGAGCACGTTTGGCGCCTGCGCCGGGAGTGCGTCCTTCCACGTTGGATTCCCGGCCGGCACCGGCTACACCGTCACGACGACCGCCGTGAACGCGTCGATCACCGAGCTCGCGTACTCGGGCAACGTCGCAGCCGTGCCCACTGCCCTCTCCGCAGGTGAGGTCTCGTTCACGGGACCTGCCAGCACGCTGAACATGCCGCCCGACTCGAAGAACGCATATGCGGCGCTCTCGGGCCTTCCACTCGGCGTCATTGGCGACACGTTGACCGTCGCAGCCGCTGGCGCAGCCATCCCGAAGTTCTCGTCCATGCTGGCGCTGCCGCCCATCGGCTCGCTGTCCAGCCCGATACAGCCGTCGGCGGGGGCCCCGCTGGTGCTCGATCACACCATGCCTCTCACCGTCATCGCTTCGAGCGCTGTGGACGGGAAGCTCGTCGTGATCCTCACGTCAACAAAGAGCGCGTCGTCGCTCGTGGTCCTTCGCGGCGAAGGGCAGGTCATGGGCGGCTCTGGCGGGATCACGTTCCCGGCGGCGGCCCTCGCGCTGCTGCCCACGGGCGCGGGCGGAACGATCCAGATGTACATGGCGAACGACGCCACGGTGATGGCCGGTGGAACGCCGATCAAGATCACTGTCGGCTCGCAGCTCTACGACGGCAACGGAGACCCGGTCTTCGCGTTGACGCCGCTCACGGTCCAGTGACAAGAGCCGCGGTTCAGAGCGCGGCGCGGAACGCCAGCGACGGCGCGTGGAAGATGTCGAAGGAGCCAAAGTCCGCCGACAGCGCGCGGCCGGCGTTCGTGTCCGTGACGTTCACCTTCGAGTAGATGAGATCTGCGTGGTACTGGATGCGCAGGTCCGCGCGAACGCGGAAGCCGCGTGGCAAGAGCCGGATGCGGAGACCCGCGCCGGCGCCCGCGTTGACCGCCCACGCCAGGTCGTGATCGTTCAGGCGATTCTGCTCCGTGTCGGGCGCGGCGCCGTCCTTCAGGAAGTAGAACTTGGTCGGGCCTGCACCGCCTGCGACGTACAGATCGAGGAACGGTGAGAAGCGCGGGCCGTCGCCCTGGCCGAAGCGCGCCGAGACCGCGGCCATCCAGAACTGCGAGTTGACGTTCTGCGGAGGCGTCTCGCGGAAGTACGTGAAGTGCTGTTCGCCCGCGACGCTGGAGGTGTCCTGCAGCTCGTAGACGATGCGCGGAAGCGTGTAGTTTACATACCGTCCGCCGACAACGAGCTCTTCGGTGTACGCGCGGAACGAGTCGTCCGTGATGAGCCAGAGAAGGTCGTAACCGACGTCCGTCTGCATGTACTTCAACTGCAGCGGCGAGGAGAACACCGTCGTGGAGATGTCCTGGGCCTTCACCTGGTGCAGCTCACCCGCCGTGAACGTGGCGATCTTCACGCTGGTGCGAATGCCAAGGAGCCCGAGCCCCGCGTCGATCACGTCGCTGGCAATACCCGTGATGCCGAGCTGCTTGGTGAGAGAGCTGTTCTCGACGGTGCCGCCGCTCTTCCAGACACGGTCGGTCGAGTAGCCAAAGCCAAGGTCCGCGGCGCCAGGCAACCGGATCCAGTCGAGGACAACGTCGAGGCGCGCGCTGGCGAGCACGATGGGCTGGATGCGGTAGTCCAGCTTGAACTGGCGGCCGCGATAGTCGTACGAGTTCTTCTGGTCGCCGGATTTGTCCGATGTGCCCACGCTGGAGAAGATGAAGGCATCCGCGCCTGCCTTCAGGTCGATGCGGAACGAGTCGAGCGTGATGCCGACGACCTGGTCGACGACGCTCTCGCGCAGCTCGAAGCCAGGGCTCTTGTCCGTGGTGGTCTTGAACGCGGCGGCCAGCTTGCCGGTCATGTCGTCGAGCAGCGCGGCCTGCTTCGTCATGGACTCCTTGATGCCCTTCACGTTCGACGGCATGTCGTAGACGGTCTTGGCGATCTTGAGGTTCGACTTGTAGACAAGGTCGTGCGGCGCGGTGGGGATGCCGCGGATCGCCTGGATGATGATGATGGGGATCATCGCCAGCGCCTCGAGCTCCACGCGGAAGGCAACGCTGATGGCGTAGAACGCGTCGCGCGCGATCGCCTCTTTCTCGCCGCCGGCGAGCTTCGCGTCCTCGGTGAGGTTCACTGCGTCCTGGTTCACCAGGTCGGCCGTGCGTGTCACTTCGCCGCGAGCGCGCGCGAGCTTGTCGTTGGCTGCGGCCATGACCGGAGCGTGCGCCTTGCGCTGCTGCTCGTTCATGCGCGTGTCCTCGGACTGCACCTTGTCGTGGTCCTCCACCGCCACGGCCAGGTCCAGGCCCGCCTTGTGGTAGCTGGCCCAGTGCGCCTTGATGTCCTTCGTGCGCGGTGAGAGCGCGCCGAGCGCATCGAAGAGCGACGGGTACTTCGCCTTGTCCGGCGTGGGCCCGTACTCGCGCAGCGTCTGCTCGATGTGCATCCGGTAGCACTTGATGATCGGGATCTCGACGTGGTCGAGGCCCTTGTACGGGAAGCGATCGCGCAGGTCGTCGCGGATCTGGTGGTACTCACCATCCGTCATGGGCAGACGGCGCGGCCAAAGATCGCCAGGCGTGTAGTTCGTGCCCGAGAGGATGCGGTCCACGAGCTCCAGCGTGACAACGAGATCCTCGACGCGGTCGATCGCGACCTTGATGTTCGGTTCCTCGTCCGCGTACGCGCGGTAGGCGCGGACGTTCTGCGTGACGCCACCGCAGCCCAACGCCCCGAGCGCGAGCAAGAGGAGCGACATCACGCCGGCCGCGCGGCCGAGCTTGCGGAGACTCCCCCGATCCTTCAGTTCCATGGCGTGCCCCTCAACCCGGCGGCCACGCGAGCTGGCGCCCCGCGAGCACGTGGACGTGGAGGTGGAAAACGCTCTGCCCCGCATCCTTCCCATTGTTGACGACAGTTCGGTACCCCGCATTCAAAAGGTCGAGCTTTTCCGCCACAGCACGGGCCATCAGCAGCAGCCGACCGAGGAGCGCCTGGTCCGCCTCCGTCGCCTCGCTGAGTGAGACAATGTGCCTCTTCGGAATGACGAGCACATGCGTTGGCGCAGCGGGGTTGATGTCCCGGAAAGCAACGGCATGTTCGTCCTCGAGCACGATGTCCGCTTTGATCTCGTGCTGAGCGATCTTACAGAACAAGCACATCCGCCGATTACACAGGTTTGCGGGGCATTTCGCAACGACTCCGGCGACGAAAGACCCCGTAACCTTCCACCCAGCCCGACGTAGACACCCATACGGGGGGACGCGTTCGGAGAGTCAGATGCACGACACCGACACCTTGCGTCTCGTCGGCACCACCATCGATGGGAAGTACCACATCGACGCCATCGCGGGTGCGGGCGGCGCTGCGACCGTTTATCGCGCGACCCATGTGACCTGGGGCCGGACCGTCGCCGTGAAGGTGATCCGCAGCCTCACCACCATGAAGGAGTCCGCGCGGCCCGAGGTCCTCGCCAAGCTCGTGGTCGAGGCAGAGCTTCTTGCCTCCCTGTCCGAGAAGACTGCAGCCATCGTGCAGGCGTACGACATCGGTACCCTGACCACCGCCGCGGGCGAATGGGCTCCGTACCTTGTGCTGTCGTGGCTCTCGGGCGCCACGCTGGAGGCGGTGCTCGAGGAGGAGGAGCAGGCGGGGATCGCACCGCGCTCGCTCGCTCAGGCAGTGGCGCTCCTCACGCCAGCAGCGAACGCCCTGGCGCTGTCGCATGCACGCGGGATCGCGCACCGCGATATCAAGCCTGGCAATCTTTTCGTGACGGGTGCGCCGCGGGGGACCGATGCGTCCATCAAGGTGCTCGATTTCGGTATCGCCAAGGTCGTCGCGGACGCGAAGAGCCTCGAGGGCTTCAACGCGACGCTCGCAGGCCTCACGTCGTTCACCCCAGCGTATGGTGCGCCGGAGCAGTTCTCCAAGGCGGTCGGACCCACGGGACCGTGGACGGATGTCTATGGTCTGGCGCTGGTCGTGCTCGAGGTGGCGACGGCGCGCGGTATCGCAACGGGGGACGACATCGGGCAGCTCGCCTACGCGACCACGCGGGTATCGGTGCGGCCCACACCCCGGCAGCTGGGCATGGCGGTGACGGACGAGGTCGAGGCCGTGTTGGCAAGAGCGCTCGCGGTTCGAATCGCGGACCGGTACCAGAACGCCGGCGCATTCTGGGCAGCGCTCACCGCTGCGCTTGGTGTCGACGTGAGCGCGCTTCCGTCGTCAATCTCGCGCATCTCGATCCCCGATGCTGCGCGGTCTTCCCAGCGCCGCATCCCGCTTGCGATCGAGAGCGCAGCCACGCTTCCCGTGCAGGTCCTCGATGTGCCCGAGACACCGCCGTCCGCGCCCAGCGCCGAGACCGCGGGCTCGCGTCGTCGTCCGCGAAGGTGGACGATTCCCGCGACGCTCGTGGGCGTCACGCTCATGGCGGCTACTGCGGTCACGCTTGTGCACCTCTCGCACGCGAAGCCTCATGCACAGCCGATGTCCAGCACTGCGAGCGCGGTCGTTGCTCCGCCGCCGCCGGTCTCCGTGCCGCCCGGCTGCCCGGATGGGATGGTGATGATCGATGGCGGCAAGTTCTTCATGGGCTCGGACGAGGCGGACGCGATGCCGCAGGAGAAGCCGCAGCACAAGGTGATTTTGCATGCATACTGCATCGATCGCACGGAGGTGACGCTTGCGGCGTACAAGAGCTGCAGCGACACGGGTGGATGCAAGCGCGCCGGTGTCGTCAACGTGTGGCCGGGGATCAGCACGACCGAGCAGAAGACCTACGATCCGCTCTGCAACGCGAGCGCACCCGATACGCGCGGCACGCATCCCGTGAACTGCGTGGACCACGCACAGGCAGACAACTACTGCCATGAGCATGGCAAGCGCCTTCCCACGGAAGCCGAGTGGGAGCTCTCCGCCCGCGGCCCTGACGGCAGGCGGTACCCGTGGGGCGACGAGGCGCCATCCTCCGAGCGCATGAACGCATGCGGCGCCGAGTGCGCGCGCTGGGGCAAGAGCGTCCACACCGAGCTCCCCGCCATGTTCGACGGCGACGACGGATGGGTGCATACTGCACCTGTTGGCTCGTACCCAGCCGGCGCGTCGCGCTACGGCCTGGTGGATGTGGTGGGCAACGTGTGGGAGTGGGTCTCGGATGGCTACGCGCCCTACGCGCAGGCAGAGGCCACGTCGCCGACGGGCAAGGAAGATGCTCCCACGCGCGTCATTCGCGGCGGCGCGTGGAACGGCTCCGAGGCAGGCTGGGTGAGGCCGACGTTCCGCTATGGCAGCGCGCCCACCGTCCGAAGTCACGGCATCGGGTTCCGGTGCGCCGCGGACGTGAAGTGAGGCGAGTGGAGGTCACCGCAGCTCCGTTCGAGCTGTCACGCCGTGGACGTGCCGAGCGCGCTGGTGATGCGCTCCCATAGCTCGCTCTCGTCTTCGGAGAGCGCGGGCTCGAGAGCGGCGAAGGGCGCCGAGACGGGGCGTACGGCGCTCAGTTTTCCGTCGCGCTCTTCCCGGTGGTGCACGCGCAGCCACGCGCTCTCGACCGCGTACAGACGGCCGCCCATTCCGACGACGAGTGACAGTAGATCGGGCCCGGTGGCGCGTCGCGGAATCGGCCGGACGATGAGCGAGCGCTTCATGGTGCACGCGACCTCTCTCGCGCAGAGCCCCGCGAGGAGATGATCCGCCGGGTCGCCCCAGGGTGATCGTGCGCCGCGGAACCCCGATTCCACGAGCTCCTTCACGGTCGTCTCGCGTGCGACGCCATCGAGATCGAGCGTGAGCCCGGCGGTGCGCATGGCGTCTTCGAGCGCGCCGACCGTCACGTCGCCCGATGCATTGACAAGGAGACTCTTGCGATCGAGCTCGATCATGACGACACCTTGTGCGGGCGCGCTGCGGGAGCATACGGGTCGGGGCGTGGCTCGGGCTGCAGGTTACCGGGGTTCATGATGCCGAGCGGGTCGAATGCTTTCTTCAACGCGGCGAGCGCCGTGAGCCCCGGATCGCCGAGCTCCGGTCCAAGGCCCTTTGCCTTGGAGCGACCCACGCCGTGATGGTGGGCGATGGTACCGCCCGCGGTGACTGCTGCGGCGAGCGCGGCGCTCCAGGCGCGATCGTAGACGGCCTCGGAGGCCTCATCCCACGAGTCACCCTCACCGGCGGAACCGGCGAAGGAGAAGTAGATGCAGCACCCATCCGGGTACGCATGGCTCATGTGCGCCATCACGAAGACGTGATCACCGAGCGCGTGGCGGACACCGTCGTAGAGCGCGCCCAGCTTGGACCACGGAGCCGCGACCTCGATCGTGTCCGAGAACATGCCGCCGCCGAAGACGGGCGCCTGTCTGTAGCTCACGCTGTAACGGTGGAGCATCCACTTCCGCGCGGGGCCTTCGCCAAGGTGCGTGGCGCCACCGCGCTCGAAGATGCGGCGGCACTCGTCAGCCTCCGTGGTGGGCGTCTGTCCCTCACCCTCGAAGATGACGATCACAAGTGCGCCGCCGAGCAGCGGGCTGGCGGGGCCGTCGACGAGCTCGTTCAGGAGCTTCGGACCGAAGAGCGCGTTGCGGAGCAGGGCCTCGCCGAGCGCGCGGTTCTTGCCGCTCTTCTTCACGTCGCCGTGCTTCTTCACGCTGCCCATGCGCGCGAGCATCGCGTCGAAGGGATCATAGAGGCGCGCAACGGCGGGCCGGAGCCCCGCCTGGAATGCCGCGCGCATCGCCTCCCAACCAGCCTCGGTGGAGGGAAACGTGTATCCTGCATATGAACGCGCGGTGGGCGCGCGCTGCAGGCGCAGCGTGGCGGCGGTGATGACGCCAAGCGTGCCTTCGCTGCCGATGACGAACGGCACCAGGCTGGGCAGACCGGACTCGGACGTGCGGTGCAGGAGCCTTCGCACCTTGCCTTCGCCGGTGACGAGCTCGACGTCGGCGACCATGTCCTCGATCTTGCCGTACTTGCCGGAGCACTGGCCTGCTCCGCGCGCGGCGATCCAGCCGCCGACGGTGCTGCACAAGATGGAGGAAGGAAAGTGCCCGAGCGTGAAGCCGCGTCGATTCATCTCCTCTTCGAACGGGACACCCATGTAGCCGGCCTCGACGGTGACGGTGGGCCGCGCCGCATCGAATGCACGGAGCTTCGCCATTCGCTTCAGATCAAGGACGACGGCGCCCTTCTCCGGCAGGATGCCCGCGCACACGCCGCTGCCCGCGCCGAACGGGACAACGGGCACTCCCTCCCTTGCGCAGAAGGTGACGAGACGCGCGACGTCCTCCGTGGTCTCGGGCCACACCACGCAGTCGGGCATGGCGCGAGCGACATTGCCCGCACGCACGGAGAGGTGGTGGCGAGGCCAGAGATCGCGCGCGTAGGAGACGCGCTCGGCCAGATCGTCCGAAGCGCGGAGCCCAGGAAGCGCCTTCACGAGATCCGCCGCCAGCGTCATGCCGCCAGGAATATCACGGGTTCAGAGATCGAAGTCGAGGTCGTAGGGGAAGGAGTCGAGGTCGATCGGGGCGGGCGAGGTCGACGGGGTCCGTGTCGGTGTCGAGGTCGGGGTCGGTGTCGAGGTCGAGGTCGGTGTCGGGGTCGGGGTCGGTGTCGAGGTCGAGGTCGAGGTCGAAGTCATTGTCGAGGTCGAGGTCGAAGTCGCAGTCGAAGTCGCGCTGCATAGGGGGCAGGCGGTGGGGCTGTGCGGGGCGTCGTGGCGGTGGAGATCGAGGAGCGCTCGCGAGATCCTCGCCAGCTCTCGTCGCACTTCCCGGCGGGCGCCCTTCACACGCGCGACCTTCATGAGGTCGTACGCTGTGGTCTGGTGGCGCATCCACGCGATCACGGCGGCCTCCGCTCGGCGATCGATCTCGATGCGCTTCGTGCGCGCGACCGTGCCGCTGCCGACCGGCGTGGCGTGCGCGGTCACCGCCCGAGCAAGCTTCTCCTGGAGCTCTGAAAACCGCCGCGCGAAGCGGAGAAATTCGCGGACCTCGCGCTCGAAGTCCTCCACATATCGGCTCTGCGTGCTCTCACGTCGCTTCTCGTCGGCGACGCGCTTCTTCTCGTACGCTGGCGTGCTCCGCTCCGCCAGGAGCGCGCTCTTCGCCGCGGTGATGTTCGCCGCTGGCGCCCACACGCCGCGCGAGAACGTCTTCCGCCCTACCTTCTCCACCACGGTGATGCTCGGCCCCGCGGCCTTCACCCGCCGCGTCAGCCCCGCATCACCAGGGGCAAGACACACCCAGCCCGGAGGAATGTCCAGGACGTGGCCATCCCCGCTGCGCACTTGTCGCGGATTCGCCGTTGGAGAGCAGGTGACTGACTCGATCGCCACAACCCGCGTTCTAGGTCGAAGTCAAAGTCGAGGTCGAGGTCGAAGTCGAGGTCGAGGTCGAAGTTCAGGTCGAGGTCGAAGTCGAAGTCGTCATCGCCGTCACGGCGTCGACAATCGACGGCTCGCTGACCACCTTGGGCTCCACGGCCGTCGTCGCGGGGGTCCAGCGCGCGATCTGCGACTTGCTCATGTCGATGAGGCCGAGGGCGTTGAACACCTTCATGACCTGGTACGTCGGGTCGAGCTCGAACCAACGCACGCCGAAGTTCGGGCTCTGTCCGAACTTGTGGTGGTTGTTCTGGAACAGCTCGCCCGCCGTCAGTACGTCGAACACGAGCGTGTTCTTCGAGGCGTCGTCGCTGTCGAAGTTGCGATAGCCGAGCTTGTGACCGAAGTAGTTCACGATCGCGCCGTGGATCGGGCCCAGGTACCAGTGGAAAGGGAGGAGGGCGAGGACCCAGTACGAGCCAGTCGCCTGCACGTAGAGAAGGTAGATCGCCGCGTAGATCGCGCCGAAGCCGAAGCTCGACGGCCACGAGCTCATGATGCGGTCCATCGCCGGCCAGGTCGGGTAGCCGCCTTCGAAGCGCGCTTCGGGCTCCTGCCTGCGACGCAGGATCGCGCGGTAGATCTCGTGCGTCCCGTTCATCATCTTGTAGAGGTTGGGCTGCTGCACGGGCGAGTGCGGATCCTTCGGCGTGTCGCTGTACGCATGATGCATCCGGTGGAGGATCGCGTATCCGCGCGGCGACAGGAAGGAGGACCCCATCACGAACCACGCGAGAAAGTGGAACACGCGCTCCATCCGCTTCGACATCGAGAACTGGCGATGCGCGCCGTAGCGATGCAGGAAGAAGCTCTGGAAGAACACCGAGAGCTGCCACTGGACTAGGAAGAAGATGACGATAGCCACGCAATGCCTCCACTTCGGAGGCAGCGCCTCCAATCCGGTCAATGCTAGGACCGGGTGTGCCTGAAGGCGCGCCACGCTTTGGTCATGCCGGGCCCCGTTTCGTCACGGCTCTGTCATCGCGGACGCGCCGCGAATTCCCCTACGCAGAGCGCTGTCCCAGGCGCGCCGCGCATAGACGCACCACCTTGAGGGCGTCCGCGACCCGCTCCGTGGGCGTCGTGACGACTGCCTGCCAGCGGGCAGGGGAGAGATGCGCGTCGGGCATGAGCCGCTCGAGGAGATCGATGGCATCTGCGCGCCTGCCGAGATCGCTGCCGGACACCACGTCGAGCATCTCGGCGATGGTCGCGAGCGCCACCACGACCGCCTCCCGATCCTCCGACAGGTCCGTGGCGTCGGAGGTGACGGTGGGCTCGGGGAAGAAACGATCGAACTGCGCGCAGAGCGCTGCCCGATCTCGATAGAGCGCGCGCGCCTTTGCCAGGTCGCCCTCCGAGAAGGCCTGCTTCGTCGACAGCCCGACCTCGCGCGCCGCGGCCTGCTGCACGTCGAGCGCCTCGATCGCCTCCACCTCGCGCGCCCTTGCCAGGTCTGCCATCTCCGCGATGAGCGCGCCCACGTCGTTCGCCAGCGCCTGAGGCGAGTCAGCGCCGATCGCGACGCTTGGCAGGTGGAGCGCGTCGCCGTCGTCCAGTCCGCCGGCCACGATCTCCTTCAGCATGTCGTCGGACACGAAATGATAGAACGCGCGCTCGCCGCGAGCACGCTGGCGGGCCACGATTTGCCTGAGCGCCTCGTTCTCTTGTCCGAGCGCGATCACGCTCAGGCCAAGGGGTAGCTTGCCCAGCGCCTCCCGCGCTTCGTTGAGCACGTTGCCGTCCACGGGCGAGTCGCCATCCGTGACGCAGACGATCTGCGCGCGCGCCAGATCAGGATCACTTGCCTGGGCTTCGCGGATCATGTCAAAGCTCGCCAGGAGCGCCCGCTGGATGTCGGTGCCACCCAGCCGCACGGTGGAGAGCACCTCCGTCATCGCCTCGGTCGCCGCGCGAAGCGTTGCCACGCGCGTGATGGGACCCGGGATCTCGTCGAAGTACCGGAAATACAGCGCCGTGCTGACAAGCTTGGCGTGCTCCGTCACCCGCGCGCGGAGCGATGAGAGCTCCGCCAGCAGGAGGGCGTCCCGCACGCGTGCCCGCGGACCCGTCATGGAGCCGGAGCCATCGAGCACATACACCCGCACCTCTGACTGGAGGATGGTGCGCGGGTGCTTGATCTGTTCGTCGTACACGAACCTGCGCGCAAGCAGCCGACCCGCAGCAAGATCCATGACGATGCTGCGCGGGTCCGTGATGATCGCGTCACCGATGTCCGCAACGTCGACGGCGGGCATGAGCAGGAGGTCCGGCGTGGGGTGCCGGACCGCGCGAGAGCGAAGCTCCACCTCCACGATGCGCAGCGGAGTGAGCGCTCCGCCCGTGTCGAAGCAGCCGTCCACCGCGAGCGCCGCGGCCAGGGTCGCCTGCGTGGCCTCGCCGCTGAAGTACTCGGTGGCGACGCTCGCCGCCTCGCGCTCTTCACGCGTCGCGTTCTCGCTGGTCTGCGCATAGACGCGAAGGCCGCGCGCGTAGGCGTTCGCGACGACGTCCGCGATGTCCCCGCCGAAGACCTGCCCTGCGCTCTTCTGGATCGACTCCGCCCGGGCAGCCGTGGTCCGTGGATCGCCTCCCTTCCATAGCCGGCGGAGCGCTTCGCGAGAGAGACGGAGGAGACGCTCGTCACCGCGCGCGAGCGCCGGCGCTTCGATCGCGAGGATGCCTGCGTGGAGTCGCTCACGTTCGCCGCGCGCCACAGCCTCGCGGATCTGGTGCGTGAGCGCGACGTCGGGCGAGAGCCCCTGCGCCTCCAGCCGATCGAGCCGCGCGATCTCGCGCGCGAGGTAGCGCCTGCGCGCCTCCAGCCCTGTCTGCTCCAGTGCCACGGCTGCTTGTGACTCCAGGAGCATCTGGCGCGCCGCCTCGAGCAGTCGACGTCGTCGCCCCAGGAGCTCCGCCTCGTCGTTCGCGGCATCCATCAGATGATCGATCGCCGCGAGCTCCACCTCCATCAGTCGCTCGCCGTGCGGGTCCACATCGGGCGCGGCCTTGTGGTGGGTGTCCGTTCCTGCGTCCAGAACACCGCGCACAGCCAGCGGCGGGAGCAGGCGAATCGGGTCCAGCGCCGCAGCGGCCATCGCGACAGGATCGTCCGGCGCGCGCAGCGCCCGTTGTGCCCGCACGACAATCTCGTAGAGCCTCCGCAGCCACGTCGCGTGGGCGAGCAATGACCTTCCGCGCACCACCGTGGCGCGCTCCACCTGCGTCACGTTGCGTTCGAGCTCCGCCACGGCGTCGCGCATCGCGATCTCCGTTCGCGTACCTTCTCCCGCCGCAACCGCTCTCACCTCCGTGAGCAGCGCCGCGATCTTCGTGCTCTCCACTTTTGGCGTGAACCCAAGGCGCGCGAGCAATGGCCTCACGAGCCGCACCATGGGAGCGTCGATGGCGCCCGGATCGACCGTGAGCAGCTCGATCCGCTTGCCCAGTGCGTCCAGGTTCGCGGTCACGGCTTCTTGTCGAGTGTGACGGCCCACGCCGCATCGGAGCGCGCCTTGAGCGCCTGCGTGAGCGCCTGCGTCGCGCGGTCCTCGAGCGCGTCGACCCGTGCGATCAGCGCGTCGGTGTCGCTGACGACCTCCGGGAAAACCTCGCTCACGAGCCTGCATTCGAGCGCCGTTCGGGCAAGCGCCTGCTCGTCGCGCAGCACGCCGAAGATCCCCGAGCGTGTCCACGCATCCACCCGGTCTTCAGCGGTACCCTGCGCGCCCTCCAGCTCCGTCCACCAGCGCTCCAGGAATGAAACGCAATGCGTGAGCCGCTCCAGGTCGAAGCGCGCGATCTTCTGCGCCGTCTTCTCAGGCATGCTGCGCGCGAGCGCCGCGACCACCACGGTGGACTCCTCCGGTCCCGACTTCGCGTCCAGCTTGGCCACACGCAACGCGATGTCGAGCAGGGTGAATGCTCCCGGCGCGCGCTTGTCGGCGGCGCGAAGATGTCGGTAGGTGTTCTTGTCGAGTGGCGTCTCCGGCGGACGCGGTGTTATCTCCGCGCTACGCACCAGCGTGTCCGCCGTCATCCCGATGATGTCCTTCGGCAGGAGCGCACCTTCCAGGCTCGCGGCCGCAAGCGTCGTGAGCAACCGGTCCACCTCTTCCACCAGCTTCACGCGATCCGGCGCCTTGATTCGCGCGAACGTGGCCGCGCACAGCGGCAGGAGCCGCGGCCCAACGACGCGCGTCTTGAGCTTGCTCGGCGCCCTGCCCAGCTTCGAGAGGCGCGCGGCGCACGCGTCGATGGTGTCCAGCGGGCCAGCGATCGCCAGCACCAGCGCCGCGAGCTCGTCGCCCTCCTTCGTCATGGCCTGGGCGACGTCTGCGCGCAGGCCTTCGTCCATGATCTGCGCGACCTCGGTCTCCAGTCGCTGCGTCGCCACCTGCCACGCGTCGGCGCCGTCGTCCGCCGCGGCTCCTTGTGCGGCGATGCGCGTGCGTTCGGACGCATATTCCTCGAGGCCCGCGATCAATTGCTCCGCGATCTTGGCGGCTGCAAAGCTGCCTTCGGGCGGCTTCGCCTGGAGCGCTGCGGCGCGTGGAGACGCACCTCGCTGTGCGGCTTCGTCGATGAGGCCAAGGGCACGTCCACGCAGCCAGCGCGCCACGGGGCGTGTTGCGCCCGCGGCCTGCTCCACCTCGGCGGCGAGCGCCGAGAGCTCCCTTGCGACCGCAAGAGCGTCCTTGTGCGCGGCCTCGCCCGGCGCGCGAATACCTGCCGCGAGCGCGCGTTGCGTGAGCTCGGACACCACGTCACCGAGCAACTTCTGAGACTCGACGACCCCGAGCGGACCTTCCACCGAGAGCAGCGCCTGCGTCGCCGCGACGAGCGTGGGCACGTCATGCGTGTTGGGAGAGGTCCCGACCGAGCGGAGGCGCACGGCCTCGGGGGAGGGCGGCAACGCGCTCTTCTTCTTCTTTCCAGACGTGAGCGGCGCGGCCGGCAGCTTCTGTATGCAGCGGTCGAAGATCTCTCGCTCCGCGCGCACGATCGAGAGCTGACGACGCTCCCGCGGGTCGGTCTCCGTCTTGAGCAGCGCGTTCAACGTCTTCGGCAGCGGACCTGCGAGCACCAGCGAGTAACGCAGGCCGTTGACGTCGCCGTGATCGACCTCCAGGTCGCGATCGGGCCTGAAGAATATGCGATCGAACACGCACACCGCTCGCAGGAGCTTGCCCAGGCGAACCGCGGTGCGCGTGGACAGATAGCGCGTGGGCAGGAACTGCGGGTCGCTCCGTGTGGTCTGCGCGAGCTCCTCGTCGAAGAGCGCGAGCAGCTTGCTCAGGCGGTCCAGGACCGCATCCGGGATCGGCACCGCATCCGCCACGGCCTGCAGCGCATCCAGGTCCTGGATCGTGAGGTCGGTCGTGAACGGCGCGCCCTGACCCAGCTGCCGCTTCAGCACGCGCGGCAAGCTCGTGTCGTCGCCGAAGCCCTTCGGGATGAACGATACGAACGCGATGCGATCCACGAACGCGAGCAGCGTCTCGCGCGAGCCCTCGAGCACCTCCGCGAGGTAGCGGTTGGTGGTCATCAGCGCGCACTCGATCTGGCCGCGCGTGGTGCGCCCGCCCTGCTTCAGCTCGCGCTCCTGCAGCACGTTGAGCGTGGACCGCAGCAGCATGTCGCGCCCGTCGAAGACCTCGTCCAGGAACGCGTGCACGGCCCCGAGCATGCCCTCGTCGGTGAAGTGCTCCGTGCGACCGGTCTCCATCAGTGTCTTGAAGTTGATGGGGCCGACGAGATCCGTCTGTACCGTGCTCTCCGTGAACTGCTTCGCGAAGACGCTTGGCGCGCGGCTCTGTTCGTCGACGATGCGCCGGAGGACGGCGGAGGCGATACCGCTCTTCGCGGTGCCGGGCGGCCCCGTCATGAGGCAGTGCTCGCGTGCGAGCAGGCCCAGCGCCACCTGCGCGAGCAGCTCCTCGCGCTCGACGAACGTCTTGCCGAGCTCGTTGAAGAAGGCGGCGAAGCGCGCTGCGGCGACCGTGAAGCGCTCGTTCTCGATCGGAAGACCGGGAGGGACCATGCGAACGCCAGCATATCCAGAACGGGTGCGAAGGGGCTCACGTCGTTGAGTTCACGCTCGTGAAGGGCTAAGCATTCCTCCCCCCTCGGTATGAGCATGCCCAACACCCCCAAAAAACCAGAGCGCGCGTTCTCGGAACTCCTCCGCCACGACGGCGCGTTCACGGTCGACGGCGCGATGGGCACGCAGCTCTACGAGCGCGGCGTCCTCTACAGCATGTGCTTCGAGGAGCTGAACCTGTCGCGTCCGGAGCTCATTCGCAAGGTCCACGAGGACTACATTCGCGCCGGCGCCACCCTCATCGAGACGAACACCTTCGGCGCTCATGCCATGCGCCTGGAGAAGCACGCGCTCTCGCATCGCGTGCGCGAGATCAACCTGGCCGCAGTGAAGATCGCGCGGGACGCTGCGGACGGTCGGGCCTACGTGCTGGGCGCCATCGGGCCCAGCGGCTACTTCCTGGGCGAGGCAAGCGCCGACGATCTGTTGAAGGTGCGCGCATCGCTCCTCGAGCAGGCACACGTCCTCGTCGAGGCCGACGTCGACGCGATCGTCGTGGAGACGTTCCGGCAGACGAACGAGCTGCGCGTGGCGATCGAGGCCGCCGTCAGCGCATCGGGCGGAAAAATCCCCGTGATCGGCTCCGCCTCCGTGGACGAGCGCAGCGCGATGGCGGATGGAACCACCGCAGGCGAGATCGCACGGCTCATGAAGGAATGGGGCGCGTCCGTCGTGGGCGTGAACTGCTCCGACGGACCCATGACCGCGCTCGAGGCCGTCGAGCAGATGCTCCCGCACGGCCTGCCGGTATGGGCAGTGCCGAACGCAGGTCTGCCGCGTCGCGTGGACGAGCGCCTGGTGTACGTCTCCACGCCGGAGTACTTCGGCATCTACGCGCGCCGCATGTTCAAGCTGGGCGTTCGCTTCGTCGGCGGGTGCTGCGGTACCACGCCGGACCACGTGCGACGGATCTCTGCCTCCGCGAAGATGATCTCCCAACGCGATCCCGACGGGACGCCCGAGAGCGAGTCGCAGGCGGGCATGCTCGCTCGCGGAGAGTCGTGGTCCGCGTACCCGGAGGCCATCGAGAACGCGATGGTCCCGGTGCCGTTCGCGGAGCGCAGCCCGCTGGCGAAGAAGCTCGGCAAGCGCTTCGTGGTCAGCGTGGAGGTCAATCCGCCCGTGGGCATGAACCCCGCCCGCGCCGTGGAAGCCGCGAAGATGCTCAAGGCCGGCGGCATTGACTTCATCAACATCGCCGACGGCGCGCGCGCGCAGGCCCGCATGTCGAACCTGGCCATGGCAGTGCGCATGTCGCGCGAGGCCGACATCGAGACCATCGTCCACGTGTGCGGCCGCGACCGCAACCTGCTCGGCACGCTCGCGCACCTCTTGGGCGCGCACGATCTCGGCATCCGCAACCTGGTCATCATCACCGGCGACCCACCGAAGATGGGCGATTTTCCCGACGCGAGCGCCGTCTACGACCTCGACTCGATCGGCATCCTGAAGCTCGCGTCGCGCCTGAACCACGGCATCGACCCGGGTGGCAAGCCGCTGGGCGGCGTGACGTCATTCGTGCTCGCGACGGGCGCGGAGCCAGCCGCGCTGAACTACCCGCGCGAGATCTCCCGCCTGGAGCTGAAGAAGGCCGCAGGCGCGGAGCTCATCATGACGCAACCCGTGTATGATGCACGCGTCTTGAACAAGTTCCTGGACGACATCGCGCCGCTCGATCTGCCGGTGCTCGTCGGGGTGCTTCCGCTCGCCAGCTATCGCAACGCGGAGTTCCTCCACAACGAGGTGCCCGGCATGCAGGTGCCGGAGCACATTCGCGACCGCATGCGAAAGGCTGGCGCAGGCGTCGAGGGTCGCAAGGAGGGCGTGAAGATCGCGCGCGAGCTGCTGGCCGAGGTGCGCGGTCGTGTCGCCGGTGCGTACGTGATGCCGCCGCTCGAGCGCTATGAGCTCGCGCTCGAGGTCGTCGACGGCTTCCTGGAAAAGACATGACGGCTCTGCGCCACGCCGGGTCGCTCGCAGCCGCGCGCTTCTTGACGGTGGCGGTCCTCTCGCTCGGCCTCTCTGCGTGTGCTTCGTCGTGCGACAAGGGCAGCGGCGACCCCACGCCAGATGCGGGCGCGCGCACCACCGATGCCGCGACCGAGCGCACGGCCCGCTGCACGGGGCCGGTAAGCCAGCGCGCGCTGGCATCCGTGACCGAGGTGGGGCCGGCCGTCGTGCTCGGGCGCACCGTCGCGATCGGCGTGCTGTTCGATCCGGGCGGCGGTGGCGGTGTTCATCAGGGCGTCGTCCTCACCGACGACGCAGTGTCGAAGGTCACCGTGAAGGATCTCGGCGTGGGCATCGCCGACGGTCCGCCTCCGCGACCGTTCGTGGGCGGAGCGGACCTCTGGGTCGCATTCCACCCAATGCCTGCTCGCGATGCGGGTGCGGGTGCGTCGCCGCACGGCCTCGTGCTGCGCGCCCAGAAGCTTCTCGATGATGCCGGAGCTCCGATCGAGTTCGCGCGCGGCGGCAGCTCGTCGCTCGCGTTCGACGTCGCGTGGGCGAAGGGCTCCGTGATCGCCGCGTGGGAAGAGGACGTGGAGCGGCGCGGCGTGATTCGAATCGCGCGCGCGGGCAAGGGCGCGCTCACGATCTCCCCTGCAACGACGGACGCAGAGGAGCCGAAGCTCCTCGCGCTCGCCGACGGTCGCGTTGTCGTCGCGTGGACTGGTCGCCGTGACGAGCCGGTGGACGCTGGACGCGAGCACGAGCTGGAGCGGCCCTCGGAGGCGCGCGCGTTCCGATGGGCCGAGGTCGCGTTCGCCGATCCCGACAAGCTCGATCCGTCGCTCGGGAAGCCGCTCGAGGACGGGGGAGCGCCGAAGCCCCTCTTCACTCCGTATCGCGCGTCAGCGGAGAACGGCCACGTGGTAGCCGTGGAGCTCGGCGCCGCACCCGGCGGAGCCGTTGCCTTCGTGCAGGACGACGGCGCGGAGGCCGATGGCGCGGGTGGGCGCATTCTCTCCTTCGTGCTCACGCCCTCGCAGGCTCGCGACACGCGGGTGCTCGTGGCCCGCAACGTCGGGCACGCGCTCTTCGACTACCTGCCGGTGTCCGCGACCGCGGAGGGTCCAGAAGGGGCGGCGTTCATCTCGTTCGCCGACGTCGCCGAGCACCAGATGCTGGCGCAGAGCGCCGCGGACTCCACCGCGACCCTCGAGCCCACGATGGACCCCGGGCGGCCACTCGCCATGCTTCCCGCTCCGGGACGCGGCGTGGAACGACGCGTTCTGGCCTTGAAAGTGCCTGGTGCCACTGGCGGAAACGGTTCCTCCCCCGCGGAGCTATGGGTGCTGACGTGCACGCCGTAGAAGGACATTTGCGGGCCTTCGAGCGGCCACCCTTGCCGGCATTGCCCCCTTTCGAGTACGGTTCTTGCCGTATGAACCGCGGTGCACGAAATGAACGTGCGAACCTCACCTCTATCTGCATGAATCTGGGCCCATAGCTCAATCGGTCAGAGCCCCCGGCTCATAACCGGGCTGTTCCTGGTTCGAACCCAGGTGGGCCCACGGACTTCCGAACGGAAATCTCGAAGGAGCGCGCGCATTGAGTAGCGTCACCGAACAAATCAAAGCCCTGGAAGACCTTGCCGCCATGGACGCCGAGATGAAATCCATCTCGGACAAGCTCGGCGAGGAGCGCACCACCTTGGCCGCGCTGACGGAGGGCCTGAACAAGCTGGAGACGAAGCTCACCGCCGACCGCGCGCACCTCGCTCAGACCGAGAAGACGAAGGGCGAGTGTCAGCTGGAGGTCCGCAACATGACCAACCAGATCGAGCACTCGCGAGAGAAGCTCAATCGCTCTCGCACGGAGCGCGAATCCAACGCCGCCCAGCGCGAGATGGAGGAGCTCCGCAAGCTGCTCAAGGATCGCGAGGACGACGTGCAGAAGCTGGCCGCAGAGGCCGACGGCGTGCACGCGCAGATCACCACGACCGAGGCGCAGGCCCAGGTCATCCGTGGTGAGCTCGCCGCGCAGAAGGACGGTATCGAGTCCAAGATGGCGGAGCTCGAGAAGCAGAAGTCCGGCAAGGAGAGCCCCCGCGACATCCTCGCAAAACGCATCCCGCCGATCCTCTACCGCCGCTACGAGCAGCTGCGCGGCAAGCGCGTCTACGCCGTGACGCGGACCACGGATGGCACGTGCAAGGCGTGCAACATGGGGCTCCCACCGCAGATGTTCCACAAGCTCCGCCGCGAGCCCACGATCGACCAGTGCCCCTCCTGCAACCGCATCATCTACTATGTGGCGCCGGCCGCCGCGGCCCCCAAGGACGACGCATGAACACGTCGGCGAACCCGAAATGAAGAGCTGCCCCACGTGCAAGCGCAGTTTCCCGGATGACGCGGGCTTCTGCCCGGCGGACGGTACTGGGCTCACGTTCGCCAGCATGGTGCCGGTCGCAGGCACCTCCGACGATCCGCGCGTTGGGCAGAAGCTCTGCAACCGCTACGACATCCGCCGCGTCGTCGCAGACGGCGGCATGGGCCGCGTGTACGAGGGTATCGACAAGAACAACAACGAGCGCATCGCCGTGAAGGTTCTCCACGACGACGTCTCCAAGGACGAGGTCTCGCTCGAGCGCTTCAAGCGTGAGTACAGCATCTCGTCGCAGATACCGCACAAGCACATTGTCCGCGTGTTCGACTTCCAGCGCGACGAGGTCGCGGGCGTGTGGATGCTCGCCATGGAATTCCTCGACGGCGAGGAGCTGCGCCTGGTGCTGAAGCGCGAGAAGAACATCGCTCCCGAGCGCGTCATCCGCATGATGTCGCAGACAGCGCTCGGCCTGGACGAAGCGCACGCTCGCAAGTTCGTCCATCGCGACCTGAAGCCCGACAACCTCTTCTTGTGTGGCACGCGCGACGGCGACGAAGTGAAGATCCTCGACTTCGGGTCCGTGAAGGACACGAACAAGGATGCGAAGAAGCTGACGGTGCTCGGCACCACGATCGGCTCGCCCTACTACATGGCACCGGAGCAGGCGCAGGGCCTGGACACGCTGGACGCGCGCGCGGACGTGTTCGCCCTCGCGGCGATCGCCTACGAGTGCCTCACTGGCTCCGTGCCATTCACGGGCACCAACGGCCCGAGCATCCTGCTCTCCATCCTCACCAAGGATCCCGTCCCGCCGAGCGAGGCGGGCAAGGCATCCAAGCACCCGGTGCCGCAGACCATGGACGACGTGATGGAGGTGGCGCTCGCAAAGAACCCGGCCATCCGCACGAAGAGTGTCGGCGCACTCGCGGACGCCATCGGTCAGGCGTATGGGCTCGCAGGTGACCATCGCGTGTGGGCAACGACGCCTGTCTCGGATCTCGCGCGCCAGGTCGCAGAGGCCGCACCCAGGATCGCCGCAGCAGTCAGGCCGGTCGAGGCCGCAGCGGATCCGTTCGCGTCACCCCCTGGTGGTGGCGGGCAGGGGGGCATGCAGCCCCGCGACGCATCGCGGGCGATGGACCAGGCGTTCCAGGCCTCGCGAGAGGCGGCGTACTACGACGACGGAAGCGCCGCAGGTGTGCCCCGCGGCGGCAATACGTGGCTCTTGCCCGTCATCGTCGGTGTCGCCGCGCTCGCACTGGGAGTTGCCGTGGTCGCGTTCGTCGCGCTCCGGTGATCACTGATTCCCGAGCGCACTGATTCCCGAGCTCACTGATTCCCAAGCTCACTGATTCGCGAGCGCGCGCAACCGCCTTGCGCGCATGTACGCGAAGCCGAAGAGCGCCGTTCCGACCGCCGCCCAACCTGCAATGCAGAGGATGCCGGCGTAGAGGTCCGCGTCGTGCGAACGGTACGAGCTCTCGAGTGCGTCGAACATGGCCGCGACATAGAGCGGGCTCGGTGATGCGAGAGGGACCAGGTCTCCCGTCGCGCCATCCGTGGTCGCCTTCATGATCAGGAGGAAGATCGGCGGGCCAAGGGCTGCAGCCACGACCACACCGACCGTGATGAGCCGTGCGAGGAGCGCGTTCGAGCCACGCGCGCGGAGCACTGCAAGCAGTCCACCAACGAACAGGAAGAAGGCCGCGCCGTAGGCGTAGGCCGACATCACCTGACCCAGATTGCGCAAGCTGTTGCCGCTAGATCCCAGCGTGGCAATCACGCCCAGCATCATTGCGGTCGCCGTGGCGAGCGACACGCCCAGGAACATTCCGATCGTCGTCACGAGCCCCGGATTCGCAATCGACCGCCGGCTGGCCTGTCGCGCGAGCCTCATGAGCACGCGCTTGGACGCCGTCACCGGCTCCGCCCCGAGCAGCAGGAGCGCCGCGAACGTGAATCCGAAGAAGAGTACGCCACCGACCACAGCGAGACCCACGCGATTGCGATCGCTATCGGCGACGAGCACGGGGCACATGGCGGCGAACCCAAGCGCCGGAACGGACCAGAGGAACCAGCGTCGATAGCCGCTCGCGCGGTCGTCCGTGTCCTCCTTCATGTGAGCCACGGCGGTCTCGTACAGGAACCAACCCGCGGTGCCGAACAGGATGACCGGCATGCAGATGAGGAGCAGCACATAGTCGGCGCCGAACGGAGCGCGTACCCAGGCGAGCGGGAGCCAGATCGGGTGTGCCTCCGGGATGGCGTGCCACTTGTCGTGCATCGCGAACGACGAGCCAAAGCCGAAGAGCGCGAACAAGAGGCCGCCGAACATGATGCTTGCCGTCAACGTGGCGATGGTGGCGCCGCGTTGCTGCTTCCACACCGCGGAGAGCGCAGTGCCCAGGAGCGACGCGAGGCACGCAACCGCAAACAGCACCACGAACCCCAGGAACACCTCCGTGGCGCTCACGCCGCCGAAGAGAAACGACAGGCCCGCGATCGGAGAGAGCGCGATGATGTAGAGCCCGCTCGATGCGAGACCGGCGAGAAACTTCTCCTTCGCGATCTTCTGCGGCGAGAGCCCAGAGAGAATCAGCGCCTCCCACGTGCGCCCCTCACGTTCGCTCGCGACCATGGCCGACGAGATCGCCGGTCCGAAGATCATCGCGACCAGGTAGCCCACCGAGAAGAACGCCTGGAAGATGCCCTGGCCGAGCTCTGCGGGGTTTCCCCTGTCGGACGTGGCCATGGCGCCGAAGGCCGCGAGCCCGAGCCCGAGCACCAGGGTCAGGATCATGAGCAGCCACGGCGTGCGCGCGAGGCGCATCGAGGCTTGCATCTCGCGTACGAAGATCGGGTGGTGCAGGTTCATTGTTGCTCTCCAGCGGTGACCGAGAGGAAGACTTGTTCGAGCTCCGAGCGCTCGGGCTCGACGCCAACGACGCCGACACCGCCCGAGACGAGCGCGCTCACCACGGCGGCGATGGTCTCGTCGCCTCCCTGGTAGGAGAAAGAGAGGAAGCCCTTCTGCACGGGTGTCACGTCGTGCACGCCACCTGTCGCGCGGACGATGTCGGTCGCGCGGTCGTGGTGCGCGCCCGGCAAGATGCGGAGGCGGGCGGTGTCCTTGTGGGTCTCGTTGCGCATGCTGCGACCGATCGCGTCCACGGGGCCGCACGCCACCAGGCGTCCGCGCTCGAGGATGGCGACCTGTGTGCAGACCTCGGCGAGCTCGGTGAGGATGTGGCTCGAGAGGAACACGGTCTTTCCGTTCTTTGCGAGGTCCACCAGCAGGTCGCGCATCTCGATGCGGGCGCGCGGGTCGAGATCGCTCGCCGGCTCGTCCAGGATCAGCACCTTCGGGTCGTGCAGGAGGACGCGTGCAAGCTGCACCCTTTGTTTCTGTCCCTTCGAGAGGCTCGTGACCATGCGATCGCGGAGCGGACCGATGTCGGTCAGCTCGATGACGCCTGCGACGACGTGCTTCGCAACGCCGACCGCCGCCGCGAAGAACTGCAGGAACTCACCGACGGTGATGCGCTCGTACACGCCAGCGTGGTCGGGCATGTACCCGATGAGACGCCGCACCTCCTCTGGATCGTATGTGGTGTCCCTGCCGCAGACCTCCACGGTGCCTTCCGTGGGCTCGAGCATGGTGGACAGCACACGGATGGTCGTGGTCTTGCCAGCGCCGTTCGGACCGATGAAGCCGAAGATCTCTCCGTGGCCGACATCGAAGGAGAGGTTCTGCACGGCCTGGAAGCCGCCGAAGCGCATCGACAGGTTCTTCACGGAGATCGCGGGGGTCGCGGCGATGTGGCTGGTGACGTCCGGCTGCGAGACCGCGGCGCTCATTCTGCACCGCCCATCACGCGCACCAGGGTGCGGCTAGACTCCACATGGAGGCCCGAGTCCTTGTCCGGAGCCGAGAGCCCCAAGACCTCTCCCACGAGCGTGGCCTGATGTTTTTGGAAGAGCGGGTCGCTCGCTTGCTCCGAGATGGCGGTCCAGGCCGCCACGAACGCATCACGTCGTTCCGACGGAACGGACAGGCCCAGCTCCCACGCGTAGAACGCGCCGCCCGTGCACGATTGGCCAGCGGTCCGCCCAGCGGAGAGCTTCGTCGCGGTGTGCGCGGGGATCTCCTCGAAGTACGTGCACTGTCCGTCGGCCGAGCGAATGATCGCGTCGCGAAGCGTGTGCGACGTGCCGTTCTTCACCGAGTCCGCAAGGAGTGAGATGCCGCCGTCGACCGAGGTCACAGCCTCGTCCGTGGTCATCACCGCCTGCCACGGTGGCAGCGTGACATCGCGGAGCACGCTCTCTCGGTCGGAGAGGACGAGGGTCTCGCCTCCCTCGCGGTTGCCACTCGCGATCGCCAGACGTGGGAGCGAGAGCTGCGTCGCGGGCTCGATGTTCACGGTGGTGGCGCGCGTGGAGTAGAACGCGCGGTAGATCCGCGACGGGCCGGTGTCCTCGCCGTGTCCGAGCTCCACGAAGGTAAGCCTGCGCGACCTGCCGTGGATGCCCTTCGAAAAGAGGCCAATGCCCAGGATGATGCCGAACGCGAGCGCTGCAGCGCCGGGCACGGTGTAGAGCACCTCGAGCGGCTTGCCGCGACGCCTTGCGCGCCTGTAGAGCAGCGGGCCCACGACGATGGAGTAGACGACCAGCAGCAGCGCAGCAGCGCCCAGCGCCGGACGGAAGTGCTCGTTGGGATCGAGCGCGCGGCGCATGGTGTCCATCTCGTAGCTGCGGCCCGAGGTCGTGAGCACGCCATTGTGCGGCGTGTCGAGCGCGCTGCGCACCTCCTCCGTCACAACATCCATGGAAACGCGCGGCTCGTGCGGGGCGACCGTGACCACGCGACCTGCCCCGAGCGAGACACTCCGGATCGAGGAGAGCGGGGTCTGGCGCGGAAGCTCCGGAAGGGAGGCCTCGTGCTTGTCCACCAGAACGAGCCGTCCACCGAGCTTCACCCATGCGACGAGCGCGGCGCGCGCGTTGTCCGTGAGGCTTGCGATCGCGGAGTCGGAGGCGAGGACAACAGTGGCCTCTTGATAGCCGTAGACGTGCTCCGGCGCCCGAACCTTGCCGTCCATGGTGGGCGGATGCGTGACCGTGATCGACTTCACCTCCGGCGACCCATACGTGGTGCGATGGTCGATGCGCGCCTGCGCCAGGAGCGAGAGCAGTTCGCTCTCGTCGTTCGTCATCGCCACGACCAGAGGGTTGTCACGCGTGGTCGAGCTCACGCGGGCCCGCCCGACCTCGTGCCCGCCATGATCGCGCACGACGACGGCGACGTCGCTCGCGTACTCGCGCGTAGGGTCCACCGGCACCACGAGCGTCGCGCTCTTGTCGACGTGGATGGTGCTCTCCACGTACGGCTTGGCGTTCGCGTTGTACGCATTCTGGAGCGTGACCGTCGCGTCCTCGTTGCGCGCCCACTCGACATGAACGACGAGATCGGACATGCCGGTGGAGCTGAGGCTCGGTAGACCGAGCGCCGGCTCGGCGAGCACCAGCGCGCCTGTCGGCTCCAGCTGGCCCGACGGACTGAGCCCGCCAAGGTCGACCCCCGCGCTTGCTGTTGCTGGCGCGAGCGTGGCGCCGAGCGCCAGCAGCGGCAAGAGCAACGACGAGAACACGCGTGGCGCCCGGAACGGGAAAGCGGTTTTCACGAGCCGTTGTACGAGTGAGCTACCCGAACCTATTCCCATCCGAACCTCTCTTCGATGAGGAGTGACGTCTGCGCCGTGGAAATGTTCTGACAACCTCGCGAATCTTTCTATGGCCGCCGCGCGTATATTTTCAGAAGGTCATGTGCGCCATGTGCGTCCGACCGTGCGGCAGCGTGACGGTGTGGCCGCTGCACTGGTGTCGCATCTGGGTGATGCTCGTGGATCTTTTTATCCCCACCATGGACGGGGATCTGCCCACGCACACATTGGAGCCACCCGCGACGTCGTGCTGCGTCCCTCTCGCTGTGCGGGACCAGCCCCCGTACATCCGCTCACTCATCGTTGGAAAAGTTCAACCACGCGCCTTTCCGAGGGCGACCTTCCATGTACTCTTGTTGGTACGACTGGGCGTCGTCTGGCCCGTAGGGTGCAGGATGGAGCTCGGGAACCAACGGAGGATACGTGCTGCCTTTCACGAAACGACCTGGCCGCGGAGCAGAAGACAACGGGGGCGGGGACGTGGTCACGAAGGACAGCTTGCCTGCGCGCGCGAAGACAGCGCCGCCGCCGACGCAAGCCTCCACTCAGGCAAAGCCCGTGTCCCAACCGCCGCCCGGTAAGCGAGCCAAGACGACTCCTCCGTCGTCGGGTCGTAAGCAGCGCTCCATTCCGCCTCCCGGTGCAGGGACGCCGCGTCTCTTCCAGCCGTCCATCTCCGATGAAGAGATGACAACGCTGATGCCGTCCAAGTCCGCCGAGCGCGAGCGCCTCATGGCGCGCGGCAACAAGTCGCCGCCGCCGGCAGCTGGTCGTCCTGCTTCCACGCCGCCTCCCGGCAGTGCGGGGCCCACGTCGCAGATGCGTGGCAAGGCCCTCAGCGTCGACGACGAAGGTGACGAGGGCCGCACGCAGATCCGCGCGCCACTCGCCGGTCGCATGCTGGTGCCGAACAGCAAGATCCACCCGAGCGACGATGAGGACGAGCGTACCGTTGGTCTGATCGCCGGCGGCGACGCGCATCCCGCGGACGCCCCCGAGCCCACGCGTGCAATGGCCGGCGCCCCGAGCTCCAGTGTTCGGCCCGCTGCTGGCGAGCCCTCCGTCGAGGTGGCGTTCCAGCCCCCGCCGCCTGCGCAGTCCCACCCGCTGATGCTTCAACAGCAGAACCACGGCATGCAGCAGACCCACGGGATGCAGCAGCACCCCGGCATGATGCGACCGCAGCAGCAGCAGCAGCTGGCGTATGCACCGACGATGCACGCGCAGCAGCCCATGGTCGCGCATCTTTCCGGTGCATACCCTCAGCAGCACGGCATGCCCGCTCCCGCCATGTCGCAGCCCGCGCACTTTGCGGTCCCGCAGATGGCGCACAGCGATGCGCGCATCGATCCGCCCGCGACTGTCCTCACGCAGAACACATCACGTGGCAGCCGCACCATGTCGTGGGCCGCGGCGCTCATGGCAGTGGGTGTCTTCGTGGGTCTCGTCGCCGCGGTGGTCGCCGGTGGTGGCTCTGATGGTCTCGCCGACACCAGCGCGTCCTTCGTCGATCCGTCGCGTCCCGGCAAGCGCGTCGGTGCACAACCGGACCCCAACGCAGCCATGCCGGGCACGCAACCCGCGATGCCGACGATGACGGTGCCGCAGCAGCCGATGGCTCAGCAGCAGCCGATGGCTCAGCAGCAGCCGTTCGCGCAGGTGCCCCCCAACGGTCAGTCCGTGTTTCCGCAGGTCGGCGGGCCGGGCATGAACCCGCCTGATCCGACAGCCGTCGGCATGGGTGCGCCGCTCACCAATGGCGGCGTCAACACGGGCACGAGCACGACGCCGGGCATGCAGCCTGGTACCGCGACGCAGCCGCCGCAACCCGCACAGCCTGCACCGCCCGTCGCGCAGCCCGCTCCTGTGGTGGTGGCCGCCGCCGATCCGCCGCCGAGGCCGCGTCAGGCTCCGCGCGCGACGCCGCGTCCGCAGCCGCCGCCCGCTGCTGCCGCCAATGACGACGACAAGCCGGTTGCTGCCGCGTCCCCGCCGAAGCCCGCCAAGCCCGCCGCTCCGGCGAAGCCCGCGAAGGGTGGCGGCGGTGCCGAGGACGACGAGCTCAAGAAGGCGGCCGACGCGCTGTCCAAGGCACAGCTCGAGAACTCGCTCTAGCCGATCACGCGAACTGGCGCAGTGAACACAGGCAAGGACCGCGACTACAGCTTGCAGGCCGCGCGCACTTCCGTCGGATCGTAGTCCGGTCCGATGGGGACGGGCTGCGATGCAGCGCACGTGGTCAGACCCACGGCCTTGCAGTCGACGGAAAACACGATGCCGTTGGCGCAGCCGTGGACGGTGGTGCCGGTGCACGAATCAGAACCGCACGTCGTCGGGCCGACGCACGCGTATGCGGGATCCCACGCGGGCCCCATGACGGCGGTCGTGCACGTCGCGGTGTTGGCGCCCAGCTTCGCGCAGTCGACGCGGTCCTCGACGCCAGAGCGGCAGTCGATGGCGACGTTCATGGAACATACCAGCGTGCCATTTCCGCAGGCCACACCGGAAGGCACGCACACGCTGCCGCCGTCGCTTGCGGTGCAGGTGCCAGCGCCGACGTTCTTGCAGTCGCGGCCCAGGTCCAGGGCGTACGACAACCCGGCATCTTCGCAGTCGTGGAGGATCGCGCCCTCGCATCCAGAGTTGCAGCCTGCATCGTTCGCGGTGTCGCTCGCTGCGCAGAACGCGATCGAGTCATTCCTGTCCGGCTGGATGCAGCGCCTGCCCTGCGCGTCGCAGTTTGCAACGAACGTGGGATGGGCGCCCATCGGCGCGGTGTCGGAGCACGCAACGCGAGTCACGTTGTTCATGGCGCACGAGTTGAACTTGGCGCCGGTCCCGTTGCAGACGGGCGTGCTGACGGGATACACGCAGCGGTTCACGTCGTCGCAGGTCTTCACGTTCGCGAGGCAGCTCCAGTACGTGAAGACAGAGCCCTTCACCTTCATGTTGGGGCGCACGCTGCAGTCGTAGGCCTGGATGGCCTCGAAGACGCACTGCCCGAACGTGTTGTGCTCGTACGGGCCTTCGCACGCTCCAAGCCACGCACATGCGTGCGCGGCGGTTGCCTTCGCCACATCCGTGCTGAGCGCGCAGAAATCCGTCGCGGGGTCCACGCCCGCGTCCGCGGTGGTCTGCACGTCTGCTGCCTGGCCCGCGTCCACGGCGCCGCAACCTTGCGCGCTCGCATCGGCTTCGCACAGCGTCGTGAAGTTGGTGTCGTGGAACAGATCGACGCATGCCACCAGCGCGACGGCAGCGCCAAGAGCTCCTGCGGCGCACGCGAGCTGAAGCGGGCGAGCGCGCCTCAAAACGACCCCGTCACGGTGACGCCCAGCGGGCCAGGCGTGATCGTGGTGGTCCGCTTGGGCTCAGGCGAATCCTTCGTCCCACCGGATGACCAGAGGATCACCGCGACGGCGCCAAGCCCTGCGCCGCCGATCCAACCCGCGAGCGCCAGCGCATCGTAGGTGCGCACGGGGCCTTTCTTGTCGTCGCAGCTCACTTGCTTGAGGCATGCCGCCTTCGCATCGTCTGCAGCGGAGCCCGCGAGGATGAACGACGCCACGCCGCCCCCGACAAGCACCACCGCGCCAGCCGTCGCGAGGATCGCAGTGCCGTGCGACGGACCTTTCTCTTCGGGCTTGTCTGCTGCGGGAGGTGCCGGTGCGGGCAAAGACGAGCTCGCTGGTGTCGCGCTGGGGCGTGCGGCTGGCGTGCTGGATGGCGTTGCAGATGGTGGCGGCACGACGGCGGGGGTCTGCTGGACGGGCACGACGCTCACCTTGATCTCCGTGCGCGAGGCGTCCGCGAACTCGCGCGTCTCGGAGAAGGGGATGTAGCCGACGGCCTTGCCTTCGACGGTGTGACGGCCGACCTCGACGCGGATCTCCAGGCCCCAGAGCCCTTGCGGGATCGGCTTACCGTCGATCGACACCTCGAGCCCGGGTACCTCGCTCACCAGGGGCACGAGCTTTGGTACGCGCTGCGTCAGCCGTGCGAGTGGTGCCTTCACGGCCGCGAGCACTTCCTGGTTCTGCTTCTGCGTCGCCTCGACCTCGGCCTGTTGATAGTAGGTGAGCGCAAGCACCTCTTCGTGGAGCTGATCGTGGCAGAAGCCCGTGTGGTACTTCAGGGAGGGCGAGCTCTTCACGGTGGCGACGCGGCGGTAGCGCTCGAGCGCCTGCGGACAGTTGCCCGCCTTCTCGAGCTTGATGCCTTCTTCGAACAGCGTCCGCGCGAGCTGGACCTCTTGCGGGCTGGGATCACCGGCGCGCGCAAAATGCGGCGCCGCAGATACGAACGCGATGGACAGCAGCAAGAGCCAGAGACGCGCGCGCTTCATGCCTACTGATTCTTGGTCGCAGGATCGACGCTCTCGGATTGCTCGATGGCCGCGCACATCTCGGGGAAGCTGGCGAACACTGCGCGTGCAGCGCGTCGCGTCGCGCGCGCGTCCATGGGCGCCTGGGGCGTGGGTGCCGAGGGCTCTTGCATCTTGCCGCCAGCCATCATCCCGCCGAGCCCACCGCCGAGCCCGCCGATGACGGAGTTGCAGTCAGCTCCGCACGACATGGTGATGCACTGGAACACAGCGAGCACCTCCAGCAGGCCCGATGGCCCGGCCTCGCCCGAGCAGCCGAACGCGCAGACCGGGTTGACCGAGCCGCCCGAGAGGCACTTGCTGAAGACACACTGCAGCGTGCCGATGCACGACTGGCTGGTCACGCACGCGATGATCTGGTTCGAGCACGCCTGCCCGACGCAGATCGCGCAGTTGATCGGGTTCGCCGCGTCCACACCGGCGTCAGTGCTGCTCTTCGCGTCCGTGAGGCCCGCACCGTCGGTGATGTTGCCGCCTTCCGCCGTGCTGCCCTCGTCGCTGCCGTCGGCGCCTGCGCCGTAGAGGTAGTCGGGGGCGTCGAGCGGACCGCGCGCGCCGCAGGCGACGCACAGGAGTACGGGCACACAGGCCATGCCTGCCATCATCGCGATCGAGAGCGCGCCACGCTTGCCCACCATGGATCACGCTTCTAGCACTTTTCCCCGGTGGTCGAACGTGCAAAAAAGAGCGGCATGAGGCTCGTCCACACACCCGCGGAGTTCCGAGAAGCCTGCGACGAAGCACGCCGCGCCGGCCAGCGGGTTGGCTTCGTGCCCACGATGGGGGCGCTTCACGAAGGGCACCTTGCCCTGGTGCGAGAGGCCAGGAAGCATGCGCAGCTGGTGTGTGTCTCGATCTTCGTCAACCCGACCCAGTTCGGGCCAAACGAGGACTTCTCGCGCTACCCCCGCGATCTCGCCGGGGATGCGGAGAAGCTGCGTGGCGCCTCCGCGGACCTGGTCTTTGCGCCCGATGCCGCTGCGATGTACCAGCAGGGCGAGGCGACGCGCGTACACGTGAGCCGGCTGACGGACGTGTTGTGTGGCCCATTTCGGCCAGGCCACTTCGAGGGCGTGAGCACCGTGGTGGCGAAGCTCTTCGGCCTCACGGGTCCGAGCGTCGCCGTCTTCGGGCGCAAGGATTACCAGCAGCTGGCGGTCATCCGAAGGATGGTGAAAGACCTGTACATGCCCGTCGAGCTCGTCGGGCACCCGATCATCCGCGAGGAGAGCGGCCTGGCACTGAGCTCACGCAATGCGTACCTCAGTGACGACGAACGAGCGCGTGCGCTGTCGCTGTCGCGCGGACTACGGCGGGCCTCCGCGGCGTTCGCGTCGGGCGAGCGGAGTGCCGCCACGTTGCGTGAACTCGTGCATGCGGAGGTCGTCGCGAACGCAGACTCGATCGACTACGTCGACGTTGCGGATCCGGACACGCTCTCGGTCTACTCCGCGGATGCCGCTGGCGGCGCAAACCCGAGCGTCGGTGCGCGCGCTCTCGTCGCGATCGCATGCCGGGTCGGGAAAACCAGGCTCATCGACAACACGGTCCTCGGCGAGGATGTCTTGGCGTAGAAGCCACCGGTCTTTCGTGGTACTCGCCGAGCATGACCAAGGAACGTGGCCGGTTCGTGGTGATCGAAGGGATCGACGGCGCCGGGACAACGACCCAGTCCGCGCTGCTCGCGACCCGGCTCCGGAAGAGCGGCCTCGTGGTGCGCACCACGCGCGAGCCGAGCGACGGCCCAATCGGCACGTTGATCCGGCAGGTGCTCACGGGCCGCGTGGTCGTACCGGGCGGGCTTGCGCCGGGCTGGGCGACGATGGCCCTGCTCTTCGCGGCGGACCGCATGGACCACGTGGAGTCTGAGATCGAGCCGTTCATCGCGAGCGGCGGCATCATCGTCTCGGACCGCTACGACGCGTCCAGCCTTGCCTACCAGAGCGTGGTCAGCGGCCGCTCGAGCTCCGAGGCCGTGGAGTGGATCCGCGCGCTCAACTCTCATGCGCTCCGGCCTGACATCACGATCGTGATCGACCTGCCGGCGGACGTGGCGGCGGTCCGGCGGGAGTCCCGCGGCGAGGCGGCGCAGCTCTACGAGCAGCACGAGGTGCAGCGCTCGTTGGCTGCATTCTACACGGACTTACCGAAGCACATGCCGAAGGATCGCATCGTCATGCTCGACGGACAGGGCACCATCGACCAGGTTTCGGAGCGGGTTTTTGCCGCCTACTCGTCGAAAAGTTGAAGCCTGACCCGATTCTTGCCACATTCCAGGGCATGCAGTCGCTCTCCTCCCTGGCCTTCGCGTCCTTGCTCGTCACCTCCCTGGTCGCTTGTGGTGGTGGTGCGCAGCCCGCGCCCCAGGCCAAGGCGTCGCAGAAGCTCGAGGCCGCACCGCCGATCGCCGAAGCACCGGTGGGCCCCGTTGAGGTGAAGCGCTCGCAGCTGAAGCGGTTTGCGGAGCGTCCCGGTGAGTTCTTCCAGAGCATCGACCTGGACGATCGCGCCGTGTTCGCGGACGGCAAGTTCCACGGCTTCCGTTTGATCGCCCTTCGCGACGGCCTCGAGCGCAGCGGCCTTCAGCCCGGTGACGTGGTGGTGAGCGTGAACAAGATGCCGATCGAGCGCCCCGAGCACGCGATCGCCGTGATCCGCAGCCTGGAGAAGGCGAAGGAGCTCCGCGTCGACTACGAGCGCAACGGCGAGCCGAAGACCGTCACCGTTCCGATCATCGATGACGGCGGCCCCGCGCCCGGTCCTCTCGGCGTTGCTCCGGCTCCGGCAACGCCTCCGGCTACTCCGCCGGCCACGCCCGCTACCGCACCTGCTGCTCCCGTCGCCGCTCCTGGCACGAAGTAGCCGCTCAGCGGAGATCCACGAGGCTCGCGAGCGCGAGGCGATCGGTGTCGATCGTCGCGCGCGGATCCTCGTGCGGCTCGAAGCGCAGGATGACGCCGCCCTCCTCGTCCACGCGCACGTGGTCGCGGTCGATGTGGCCATGGACGACGCCGGCGGAGTGCAGGAGCGCGAGCGCCTCTCGCAGCGCATTGCCTTGCGCAGGCGACAGCACGGAGACCAGCGCCATGCCCCTTGGTTCGTCGAACCAGATCTCCGACGCGGGGCGGTCCACGCGTAGCACTCGCTGTAGCGCAGGGTGCTCGGCCCTCGCGAACGCCTGCGCACGCACGAGTGACGGCGCGTCCAGCGGGAACACCTCGACAGGGCGATCAAGGAACGTGTCCATGATCCGTGCGCCCACGTGGGCGACGCGACCAGCGCGTGGGTGCTCGCTCGGTGCACGCGCGACCTCTGCGCGCAGGGCGGCGCGTTCGATGGTGCTGGGCCACGGCAGTGCCGTGAGTGCACGCCGCGCCGCGAAGGCGTCTGCGGGGCGAGCGTCGGGAGCATCCGCCGTCAGCGACAGGACGATGGCGTCGTGTCGCCGATCCAGATCGCGATGCGCGCCGCTGGGTAGCACGCGGAGCGGCTCGTTCGCCTGTGGTCGCTCGCCTGTGAGCATCTCGCGCAGGATCATGCCGACGCCGTAGAGATCGCTCTTGATGCTGGCGGGGCGCCCTTCGCGCTGCTCCGGGCTCATGTATCCGAGCGTGCCGATGATGCCAGCTGTGGCGGTGGCGGAGAGGTCACCAAGGTGCGCTGCGCCAAAGTCGCCCAGCTTCGATACGCCAGCGCCGTCGAAGAGGACGTTCGCGGGCTTCACGTCGCGGTGCAGGACGGACAGGCGGTGCGCCTCGCCCAGGGCGGACAGCACGGCCGTCGTGATCTCGATCGCGCGCGAAGGCGCCACGGCCTCCTTCGCGAGCATGTGCTCCAGCGTGCCGCCCGTCATCCACTCCATGACGAGCGCGGGCCCGTCCGGCACGTAGTCACGCAGCGGCACCACGTTCGGGTGGTCCAGGGAGCCGAGCACCTTCACCTCGCGCTCGAACCGCGCGAGGGCGTCGCGTCCTGCGCCGCGAGCGTCGTAGCCGGCGAAGATCTTCACGGCGACGTGCTCGCCGCGAATGGCGTCCACACACTCGAGCACGCGTGCGGAGGGAGACGACGCGACCTCACGCAGCACCTCGTAGCGGCCGAACACGCGCGCCTTCACCTGCGACTGCGGTGCCTCGGGCTCCGCTGTGGATACAGGCCCGCCAAGCCGATCCAGCTCTGCGGAGGCCTCGTCCTTCGCCTGCATGAGGCCAAGGCGGTCGAGCGCGCCGAGCAGCAGGCTGAGCGCATGCCGCCGTTCGAGCGCGTCCGACGGGACCTGCTGCAGGTGCTTCGCGCCTGCCTCCGTCTTTCCATAGCGCAGCAGAAGAGAGCCCAGCGCCACTCGCAATGCGGCGCGCTTCGGCTCCCTCCGGATCTGCGACTCCAGCGTGCGCGCGGCGCGGACAACGTCGCCGGCGTCCTCGTAGAGCTTGGCGGCGCGTGCGGCGTCCTGCGCCTTCTCCCACGCATCCGCGGCGGAGAGCTTGTTGCCCGCGGCCTCGTAACAGCGCGCGGACCACGGATACGCGCCGCGCTGATCGAAGTAGAACGCCATCTTGGCGTGCATGGCGGCGTCGCCGATCGCGGTCAGCGCCGACAGGGCTTCTCCGTCGTTCTTGGACTCGACGAACAGGCGCAGCGCGCGCGGGAAATCTCGGGCTCCGCGCGCGCTCTCCGCGGCCTCGCGCCACGCACACGCACGCTCGAACAGCTCGCTCGCCGCGGCCAGGTCCCCGCGCGACAGGCACAGGCTGGCGGCTTCCGCGAGGCGGCTCTCGCGCACCAACACCTGGACGTCGGGTGGGAAGTTCGTCATGTGCCGTCGGCCTCGGTCATGTCGTCCTCGTCGGAGTCCGGAGCGGACGCGTCGAAGCGCGAGGCCGCGTGCTCCACGTCCAGATCAACGCCGTACGGCTCGACGGGTTTTTCGCCGCGACCGAGCGCGCGCGTGTCCGCGTGCTGCGCGACGTCGTGGAGGATGCCGCGCTCGCGGTTCTTTCGCCCCGGCCCGCTTGCATCGATCCAGAAGTAGCTCTTGTCGCGCACGTCAACGTGGACGAAGCCGCTCGTCGGGTAGACACCGACGCCGACGAAGCCCTGATCGCGGACGAAGCGTGCGACCTCTTCATCTGTGTGCCCAGGCACAACGAGGTCCATGGCGCGCCCGCGGCCGTGGTTCGACGTTTTGCCCGCGCGTGGGCTGCGATATCCAGAGAGCATGCGGAGCTCCGCCGCGTCGAAGTGCGTCTGCACGCGATAGAGCAGGTCCGCAAGGCGAGGATGGAGCGGATGCGTCATTCCGCTCTGCGGCTCACGCGCGAAGCGGGACAGGCGGTCCATTTCGACGTCGGTGAAGCTGCCCTGGTCGGCGAGCGGAGTGATCTCCACGTACTCCGCGGTGTTGAGCCCGCGCAGAGAGAGCAGCGCGCGCCCCGCGTCGCTCCTGGGCTGCGCCTTTCCGGGAGGCGGTGCGTGCCAGCTCTGCACGTTGCGCGCATACCCGCGTGGGGCGGGTGCTGGATGCGGCGGCGCGGGCTTCGCGGGCGGCGCTGCGTCTGCGATCCGCAAGATGACCGTCAGCGCGAGAAGCACCGCGGCCCCCGCTGCGAACGTCCGAACGATACCGACCCGCACGCGCATCATGCTCATGGGCTCATGGGGCTCAGCGGCTCAGGGCCTCAGCGGCGGGAGAACGCAATCACACGCGAGAAGTCGAAGCGGAGCTCGCTGGACTCCAGCGCGCTTCTTCCGGCGCCGTTCGAGCGCGCGCGCTCACGATGGACGCGGTGCACCGCGATCGTCCCATCGCCTTCAGGTAGACCTGCAACGAGACCTGCAACTGCGAATGCGGAGCTCGGGATGGTTGCGCCCGACGCATCGGCGGCGCATCGAAGCGTGCCACCGCTGGTGCCGGCGCCGCGCTGCATCGCCACGTCAACGAAGAACACATCGCCGGTCTCTCGCGCGGCGCTGCCATCCGCGGTGGACCACGCGAGCTCGACGACGGCGGGCCCTGCGCCGGTCATCGGAATCACGACGCGTCCGCCAGCTTGCGGCCCTGCGCCTGCGAGCCGGACGTCTGATACCTCGACGGGTGCGGTGCCCGAGAGCTCGAATGCGGCAACGCCCGACGACCCTGCGGCGCGAACGGAGTAGCGCGAGCCAGGGGCCAGCAGCGACGAGAGCTCGGGTGCGGGCGTGGCCGCGTAGTAGAGCACGCCACCTACGAGACCAACCGGGTCCGGCACCTGTCGCGGCACCAGCGGGAACGCACGCGTGCCAGGTCCGGAAGCGGAGGTCTGTATCACCTGAAGTCCGCCGACATCCGCGAGCTCGAGGGCGCGTCCTGCTGCTGCGTCGAGCTCGGCCGAGAGCGGAACGCATCCGAACGATGGTGGTGCTTCGAACGCGGCGCCGACGAGCTTGAGAGCGCGCTCATCCAGTTGAGAGGTCTGCGCCCGCTCCGACGCGAACGCCGGCGTACGTGCCTGCACGAACCGCGCGGTCGCCGCACCTCGGACGACCTCACGGCCCGAGTCACCTGTGGTCGTCCGCTCGAACGTCACGACGGCCGTGGTCTGGGTCAACGTGTCCGCGTCCGACTCACCCGGAGAAGATACGTTCGCCGAGCACGCCGTGAGCGTGAGCAGCAACAGTCCCAGCGTGGGGAGTCCTCGCATGTCCAATAAGGATAGACGTCCAAGGCCCTGGTTGCAATCATCACCCCCGCCCCAGATGGCCGTGAGCAACCACATCCTCGTCGTCGCGGCATTCGAGCCGGAGCTCTCTGCGTTTCGAGAAGCACTTCCGGAAGTGCGCGCGGTTGCTGTTGGAATCGGCCTCGTGGACGCAGCGCTCGGCACCAGTGCGTTGCTCGCGGCCGCCGCTGTTTCCGGAGACGTGGAGCTGGTCGTGCTCCTCGGAACCTGCGGCGTTTTCCATGAGAACGACGCCGGCGGCGTCATCGTGGGCAGCGGCGCGTTGCTCGCCGACCCCGCGACGCCGCTCGGTCACGCCGCATTGCCGGAGCCGCTCACGGAGCGCCTGCCGATCGCCGAGACCTTTGGAGCCACGGCGGAGCTAGGGGAGATCGCAACGACCCTGGGCGTAACAACGTCCGACGAAGCCGCGCGCGCGCTCTCGGACGCGACCCGCGCCCGCGCCGAGCACATGGAGACCTACGCGGTCGTCAAAGCATGCATGATGCATGGAATTCGCTGTGGCGTCATCCTGGGCGCCGCCAACGTCGTGGGCGCGCAAGGTCGGGCACAGTGGCGAGCCAATCACGTGGCAGCGAGCAGGCGCGCCGCGTTGTTCGCCGCGAGCCGCCTTGGCTAGAAGGTCCACCACAGCGCGGTGGCCGGTATCACGGAGAAGCCCTGGCTCCTCACGTTGCTTCCGTTGAAGGAGCCGCTCACGTTCTCGTAGTTGGCGGCCACCTCGAGCGCGACGTGGATGTGTCGGAGACCCGTCGCGATGCCGAGCACCCCACCGCCGTAGAACCTGTCCACGGAGAGAGCGAGCGGTGGCGGTGCAAGCGTCACGCTCTTGGGCTCGCTGGTGAGCTCGGAGATGGTGTCGTGCTCGAAGCCACCGCGCACGCCCGTCCACACCTGATAGAGCGCGCCTGTGCTCTGCCAGCCGACAAGGACCGGAACGTCGGCGCCGTATCCGTGCAGTGAGCCGAGGTCCACGCCAGAGAGCTCGCTGCCGGACTGACGTCCGTAGAGCGCCGCGGTGCCGCCCGCGCCGACCGACAGTGAATAGTGGCCCGAGTCGAAGCTGCGGCGCGCGTCGACGCGCACGGCGCGGCCCGTGTACGACAGCGCTGCGTCGAACCGGTTGCCCACGCCCACGCGCGCGGACACGAAGGGCGCCACGCCGGGAGAGATCGCGGCGGCGACGAGCGCGCCCTTTGCGTAGTCGGGGCTCGACCCCGCGGGGCCCGGCGCGTTCGGGTTCGTCGCGGCGATCTCCTTCGCGCGGCGGAGGTCCGTTCCCAGGCCGCCACCGGCGACATTCGCGGACAGCCCGAGCGACGCGCGTACGTCCCCGGTGGGCAGCGCGCGCGCGGAATGGAGAAGGGGAGAGCCGCCAGCGCAGCCCACGCAGAGCGGCGCGAGGACGAGCGCGGTTGCGAGCGCGGTGAGTCCCCGCTTCACGAGCTTACTTGCGGAAGCGCGACGGGTAGTCGTTGGCGCCCGCCCTCTTCTGCAGCTCGGCGTCATCCGGGTGGAGCTTGATGGCGCGTTCGATCAGCAGCTTCTCATCTTCGGTGTGGTTCGGGTCGGGTAGGCAGCACTCGACGGGGCACACGGCCTGACAGGCCTCGTGATCGTAGAAGCCGACGCACTCCGTGCAGAGCTCCGGGTCGATGATGTAGATCTCATCACCCTCGCTGATAGCCTCGTTCGGGCACTCGGGTTCGCAAGCGCCGCAGTTGATGCAGTCGGCGGTGATGTAAGTCGCCATGTCGCGGGTACTTATGAAACCCACGGCAAGAAGTCAAACCAAGCGGAGGCCTCTCATCCGTGAACCTTGCTTCAGCGGGTCCGTAACTGGGAGCTTGCGGAGGGATGCTCCTTCCGGGTAGCGTCCGCGCCGCTTGTTGCCTTTTTTGCCTTCTTCGTCGTCCTCCCGCGCCCCTCGCCGGCCTCTTCTCTGGCTGGGCGCCGCGCTTCTTTTGCTCCTGGCTGGCTGCACGCCGAAGATCGGTGACAAGTGCGTCCTCTCCACGGACTGCTCCACCGCTGGCGACCGTCTCTGCGACACCACCCAGCCTGGCGGCTATTGCACGCAGTTCAACTGCGTGCCCAACAAGTGCCCGAACGAGGCGGCGTGCGTGATCTTCGAGAGCGCGGTCCCGGGCTGCACATATTCGGATCGTGGCATCCCACGCACGGGTCGTCAGTTCTGCGTCGCGCAGTGTCACTCGAGCTCGGACTGCCGCGCCGGCTACGTCTGCGCCGATCCGCGCAATCCTCCGTGGAGCGCGCTCATCCTGGATGACGATCAGACGCAGCTCACCTGCCTGGTCGACCCGCTCGCCTCGTACGACGTGGACGCCTCCACCGGCTCCAACGTGTGTCAGGCACAGGGGCCGGACGTCTCGCCCATCGAGGCAGGTGCTCCGCCCGTGCTCGACGCCGGCACCATCGCCATCACCTCCGACGCGGGCTCTGATGCAGGCGTCGACGCTGGCGCACAGGATGCCGGCGTGGACGCAGGTCCCACCGACGGCGGCGCGGACGCCGCGGACTGATGTGAAGCGCGCGCGCGGGGTCGCGATCGCGTTCGGCCACAGCGTGCTCTCGTGCACGGCGGTCATGCTCATCCTTGCCACGGCGGTGTTCCTGGCGCTCAGGCTGCTGCCAGGGGACCCGGCTGCGCTGGTGCTCGGGGACGAGTCGTCCGCGCAGGATCGCGCCGTGCTCCGCGCCAAGCTCGGACTGGATGCGTCGCTACCCGTGCAGTATGCACACTTCTTGCGTGGCCTCCTGACCTTCGACTTTGGCGAGTCGATCCGGAAGCCCGGCATCATGGCGGGGTCGCGCGTGGCGTCCGCGCTGCTTCCGACCACCGAGCTCGCCGTGATCGGCGTGGCCTTCGGCGCCGTGTTCGGCATCACGGCGGCGCTCCTCGCGAACGGACCGTGGCTCGGCGAGAAGAAGCATTGGGTCAATCGCGTGCTGGTCATGGTTGCAGCGACGCCGCTCCTTGCGCTCGCGCCAACGCTGACGTTCGCGCTCGCGGTGCGCACGCATCTGTTGCCGTTGCCGGGCGATCCAGATGCCGGTCTCTCCGGCCTGCTCTTCGCGGGCTCGCTGCTCGGGCTGCCGCTGGGGGCGCACGCGGGACGCATCGGGGCCGCGGCGCTGTCGGACATCGCGGACAAGCCGTTCCTTCGCGTCGCGCGGGCGAAGGGCGCCTCCAATCTGTCCGTGTGGCTGCGGCACGCGCTGCCCTGCGTGATGGGGCCTCTGGTCACGGTGCTGGGCACGCAGCTCGGCGCGCTGCTCGGAGGTGCCGTCGTCATCGAGCGCCTCTTCGAGCGCAAGGGCCTGGGGACGCTCATGATCGAGGCTTATTTCACGCGTGATTTGCCCGTGCTCGAGGCGAGCATCTGCGCGTCTGGTCTTCTCTTCGTCGTCACGCAGGCCATCGCTGGCGCGCTGCACGCAGCCGTCGACCCCAGGGTGCGCGCATGAGCGGGAGCAAGCACGCCACGCGCACGCGCATCCTTCGGCTCGCGCCGCTCGTGCTGCTCGTCGGCGTGTCGTTCGTCCTCACGCTCGCATCGCCGCAACACCCGGAGACCCTGGATCCGTCCGCGGCATGGGCGCCTCCGTCCGCTGCGCACTGGCTCGGGGCGGGGGAGGGCGGCTCGGATCTCATGCTCGTTGTCGCACATGCCACGTTGCGCGGCTCGCTCCTGGCGCTGTGCGTCTCTCTCTTCGGTGCGGCTGTGGGCGTTCCGCTCGGCGCGCTTGCAGCGATGATGCGCGGTCGTGTGGAGGCGTGGGTGTCGCGCACGTGCGATCTCCTGCAAGCGTTCCCGTCGTTTCTCTTCGCCATCACGGTGCTCGCCGCGGTACGGAGCCCCACGCGCCTGCACCTCGGCATCGCGTTTGCGCTCACGGCGTGGGTGCCGTTCGCGCGGCTCGCGCTGGCAGAGACGCGGGTCCTCCGCAGCCAGAGCTTCATCGAGGCCTCGCGCGCGCTCGGCGCGACCCAGGCGCGCCTCCTGGGCCGTCACGTGCTCCCGAACCTGATGAGCACCATCGCGGTGCAGCTCGGTGCCACCGCCGCGGCCATCGTGGTGGGAGAGGCCGCGCTCGCGTTCGTCGGGCTCGCATCGAGCGATCGCGTCTCGCTCGGCTGCATCCTGGACCAGGGCGTGGCGTCGATGCTTCGCGCGCCCACCGTGCTGCTGGTCGGCGCGCTCTCCGTCTTCGCGCTGAGCTCCTCCATGATGCTGGCCGGACGCGCCGCCGACCGCTAGAAGAGGCCGCGGTGTTCCTGCCCTCCCTTCCACGCAATGTAGAGGCTGCTTTTCGCGACCTGTCATCGGCGAAGCCCGACACGCGTCGTGGGGCGCTGGCGGATGTCGTGCGGCACGCGCTCGGCGACGAGCAGCTGCGGGCGCGGGCGGTTCCCCAGATCGAGAAGCTGCTGCGCGACGACCAGACAGCGGAGGTGCGCTCGGCCGCCGCCGTCGCGCTCGCGGACCTTGGCGCGAAGGAGGCGCTGCCCTCGCTGCTCTTGTCGGTCGAGGACCCGCATCCCATGGTGCGTCAGATGGCGATCAACGCGCTCGGCGAGCTCAAGGATCCGCGCGGCGAGCAGCGGCTCCTGCGTGCGCTCCGTGATAGCCGTCCAGAGGTCCGTTACCAGGCGCTCATCGCGTACGCGCGCGTGGCGCAGGAGGAGGCGGACGTGTTTCGCGAGCTCTTGCGCGCCACGAAGGACGACGACCAGGCGATCGTCCACATCGCGCTCCGGCTCGCGGAGGAGCGCGCGCCGGCTCCCGGCAAGGAGCACGCGGACCTGCCCGCGGAGCTCCTGGATCGCGCCGCGGCGCTGCTGACCGCGGAGCATCCGGACGTCGCCGCTGCTGCTGCGATCCTTCTCGGCAACATGGGAGACCACCGCGCGAAAGAGCTGCTCGTGCAGATCGCGACGGGCGGCCGCGTTTCTGGGCGCATGCCCGCCAAGGAAGAGGAGCAGGCGGCCGTCGAGCTGGTCGGGCTGCTCGGCTACGAGTCTGCGCGCGAGGCGCTCACGCGACGCGCATTCGGGCTCGGGCGCTACGTCAAGGACACGTGCGCGTTCTCCGCGAAGGTGGCGCTGGCCGCGATGGGCGACGCGCGCGCGCAGTCCGAGATCATCGCCGCGGTGGAGGGGAAGGACGCTGCGCTTCGCGAGAGCGCGATCGTCGCGTGCGGGCGCGCGCGCATCGTCGACGCGAAAGATGTGCTCCATGACATTGCCACGCGCGGTCTTGACCCGCGCATCGCGGCGCTCGCGAGCGAGGCGCTCTCGAAGCTCGGGGTGGCGAGCGTGACCGATGCGCCCAGCGATACCAAGGCGGACGGCGACACATGACGAAGGTGAGACTCCTTGGCCTGGTCGCCCTCCTGGCGTGCATCCCGTGGCTCGGAGGCATGATCGTGCTCGGCGCAATCGTCGCGCCCACCGTGTTCCACGCCATCCCGGCGCCCGGCGGCGCGGACGCCATGACGCTGGTGTTTCGTCGCTACGATCGCATCGCCGTGGTCGCGTCCGCGATCGTGCTCCTGTGCGAGGTCGGGCTCGCGACGATCACCCGCACGGCACGCGACGCAGCCCGCTCGTTCACGTGCATCGTGATGAGCGCGCTCGCCATCTATGAGGGCATGATGCTGTCGCCCAAGATCGAGGCGCTGCACATGGCCGGTGCCATCCGCGGGTTGGGGGACCTCGGGCTCGAGCTCGAGCGCACCCACCACCAGGCTGAGCTCCTCGCAAAGGCCGAGCTCGCCTTCGGGCTCCTCTATGTGGTGCTGCTGGTGTGGACGCTGACGAGCCTCGGCACGACCGTTGCGACTACCCCTGCGCCGACCAGCGCAGAGGGTGCTGAGCGGACAGACCCGGACGTACATCCGGATAGCGGAGGTGGAAAATTACGACGCAGGCAGGCATGACCCGGGCACGGCTGAGATCGCAACCCACTCAGATCGCGCGGTTTTTCGGGGAAATGACCACAGGTGCTTGGTCATGGGTGTCACAGCCGTTAGAAAACTGTCATCTGAGGCACGGGCGCCATACCCCCGGCCTCTCGCAAAGCGGACCACCCAACCAGACGAAGGGTGGAAAGTTTCGAGATGAGCAGAACTGCAAGGGAAGAGTTGACGACAGAGAATTTGCGGGGTATGAGCCCGGCTCGTTTCAGCTCGGTGAACAATCGAGCGCCGGCTCCGTCTGACGCTTCTGCAAGTGGCTCGGCCGGGACCTTGCTAGTAAACCAGCAAGGCATGTGAGTTTCAGTGTGGCGTGTGGTGCATTCGGATTTCTTACGGCGACTCAGTCGCCAGAACGTCGTGTCAGGAGGCGGATATGCTCAAGAAGTTGATTGGTCTTGGATTTGTGTTCGGTGTTGCGGCCACGGTCAGCGTGTTCGCCGGTGGCTGTTCGTCTACGACGATCACCGACAACTCTGATGGCGGCGGTAAGGCCGAAGGCGGCGCGCACCCGGACAGCGGCCCCGACATCGACTCGGGAATGACCGGCGGCGGCAACTGCCCGGTGGCGATCACGGCGATGGACATCGCGGAAGTGAACCCGCCGAAGGATGGCACGCAGGGTTCCTGCACGGATGCAGAGCTCGCGAAGGTCACTGGCAAGTTCGCGGACATCTTCGCGGCTGTCAGCTCGACCTGCGCCGGCTGCCTCTTCTCCGAGGCCGCGGACATGACGAACACGCAGTTCTTCGTCTGGTCGGACACGATGCACGTCAAC